>CANFLV010000004.1 GCA_947448025.1 Oxalobacteraceae bacterium
GTTTCGTGGCCTGGGCATGGACAAGGGTCTGGAAATTCTCGCCAAGGTACGCCAGCAAATCGGCGTGCCGGTCCTGACCGATATCCACAGCATTGATGAAATTGAAGCGGTATCGGCAGTCGTGGATGTCTTGCAGACGCCCGCTTTCCTGTGCCGCCAGACAGACTTCATTGAAGCCTGCGGCCGCTCGGGGCGGCCGGTCAATATCAAGAAGGGCCAGTTCCTCGCGCCGCACGATATGGTGCATGTGATCGCCAAGGCACGCGCTGCGGCGAAAGCGGCCGGCCTGCCGGAAGATAATTTCATGGCGTGCGAACGCGGTGCCTCATTTGGCTACAACAATCTGGTGTCTGACATGCGCTCACTGGCGATCATGCGCGAGACCCATTGTCCGGTCGTCTTTGATGCCACGCATTCGGTGCAATTGCCGGGCGGGCAGGGCTCGACCTCGGGTGGACAGCGCGAATTCGTGCCGGTGCTGGCGCGCGCTGCTGTCGCCGTCGGTATCGCCGGCTTGTTCATGGAAACGCATCCGGACCCGGCTACCGCAATGTCGGATGGCCCGAACGCCGTACCCTTGAAGCGCATGAAAGAATTACTGTCCACGCTGATCGATCTCGATCGCGTGGTCAAAAAAGGCGTCTTCCTCGAGACGGACTTTGCCTGACCCCTGTACGCTGCAAGCAGGGTGACGCGATCATTAAAGTAAGCGCCAGCATGAGCCGGCCCAAACAAGAATTTGCTTAAATTTTGGAGATATGAATGAGTGCTATTGTTGACATCATCGGACGCGAAATCATCGATTCACGCGGCAATCCTACGGTCGAATGCGACGTCTTGCTGGAGTCCGGCGTCATGGGCCGCGCGTCCGTGCCGTCTGGCGCGTCGACCGGTTCACGCGAAGCGATCGAACTGCGCGATGGTGACAAGAGCCGTTATTTCGGCAAGGGCGTATTGCAAGCCTGCGAAAACATCAACACTGAAATTTCTGAAGCCATCATGGGCCTCGACGCCAATGAGCAGGCTTTCCTTGACCGCACGCTGATCGACCTCGACGGTACGGAAAACAAGGGCCGCCTTGGCGCGAATGCGATGCTGGCTGTCTCCATGGCCGTGGCAAAAGCCGCTGCCGAAGAATCCGGTCTGCCGCTGTATCGCTATTTCGGCGGCTCCGGCGCGATGCAGATGCCAGTGCCGATGATGAACGTGATTAATGGCGGCGCACATGCTGACAATAATCTCGACATCCAGGAATTCATGATCATTCCGGTCGGCGCGCCAAGCTTTCGCGAAGCGATTCGTTACGGTGCCGAGGTCTTCCACACCCTGAAGCGTATCCTGCACGATCGCGGTTTGACGACAGCGGTCGGTGATGAAGGCGGTTTTGCGCCATCGCTGGCGAGCCACGAAGAAGCGATCAAGCTGATCATCCAGGCGATCGAAGAAGCTGGCTATGAGCCAGGCACGCAAATCGCGCTCGGCCTCGACTGCGCCGCCAGCGAATTCTACAAGGATGGTAAATACCAACTTGCAGGCGAAGGCATGTCGCTGACCGCGACCGAATTCACGCATCTGCTGGCCACATGGTGCAGCAAGTATCCGATCATCTCGATCGAAGATGCGATGGCGGAAGGCGACTGGGAAGGCTGGTCGATCCTGACGCAGGAATTGGGCAAGACAGTCCAGCTCGTCGGTGACGACCTGTTCGTGACGAACACAAAAATTCTGCGCGAAGGCATCCACAAAGGCGTGGCGAATTCGATCCTGATCAAGATCAATCAAATCGGCACCCTGACTGAAACCTTTGCCGCCATCGAAATGGCCAAACGCGCCGGTTACACTGCAGTGATTTCGCACCGTTCAGGCGAGACTGAAGATTCGACGATCGCCGATATCGCCGTGGGCATGAATGCACTGCAGATCAAGACCGGCTCGATGTCGCGTTCGGATCGCATGGCGAAATACAATCAATTGCTGCGCATTGAAGAAGACCTCGGCGACATCGCCAGCTATGCGGGTCGTAATGCGTTCTACAATTTGAAGTAAGGCCGATGGCCGGCGGCGCAATGCCGCCGGCCTTGCCTGACGCTCAATGCGCCTGATCCTCATCTGTTTAGTTCTTTTGCTCTTGCTAATCCAGTACCCTTTGTGGCTGGGTAAGGGCGGGTGGCTGCGCGTCTGGGATCTGGACAAACAGGTCATCGCCGCGCAAAAGAAGAATGATGAATTAAAGGCGCGCAATGCCAAGCTCAATTCCGAAGTGCAGGATCTGAAAGAAGGCACGGGCGCCGTTGAAGAACGCGCGCGCTATGAACTCGGCATGATCAAGGAAAACGAAGTTTTCGTGCAGATTCTTGATCCACGCGTGGTCAAGCCGACCGAGGAATCGATCCCGGCACCCGCAGCACCTCAGCCTGCCGCCGCGCCAAAACCCGCAGCCGCCAAACCGGTCAGGCATTAATCACCGCTGCGTATCGTGAGCGAAAGGGTGGGGCGCAATAAATCGCGCCGCATGCCATCAATGTCTCGATGAACGCAAATGTTCCTTGAAGGATCGCAGCGCAATGCATTGCGCTTGTATCAATTCACTTCCATGCGACAAGCATCAGATATTCCATGCATTCATGAATCGATTCGGTGATGATATTTTCTAATGACAATAGCCGGAGCATGCAATGCCACTCTTTCGTCATGCCGTCGGCAAGCAAATTTACGTCTGGACCAGTAGCCCCACCGGCAAAAGCAGAAATGCCGCCATGATCACTGCCCATGGATTAAGCACCTGCATGAGCGGCATGAATCAGGCACCTGCCGATGTGCGCCTGCATTACTACTGTCCGCATGGTTACATCCTGTCTGATCCTTGACTCGATGCCATTCTCAACGGCGCCATCCCGATCGTGGAGACACTGCCGGCAAGGCGTAGCCACGATTACATCCTTGCGAAGTACCAGAATTCCGCGACGAACCGCCACAATCATGTTCGAGAAGATTACGAGATGATCCTTAAGTCGCCCGAGCGCCTGGCCAGTCAATTCGCCGACGTCAAGGGACGCGTCGAGTCGCCTGCGCGGGGCACCACGCCTTCGACGATCAAAAGGGAGCGCAAGCAATTGGAGAAGTTGGAACAGACGGGGACCCGCATTCCGATGGATATCATCACCATCAGGAACCGCGGTTTCATGAGTCCGCCACGACTGTCCTGGGTGCTGAATATATTGGCGCTAAATGGCTTCGCTTACAGCGAGGTGCATTGTAATTTTTGCCGGTCCTTCATTAGCGATGGCATCCTCGGCGCCATTCCGGGCTTTGAGCGCGCATTCGGGCTGCGCCCGACGCATCACCCGGATTTCTCGAATTGGTAGGCTCTCGGGCCTGCGCGCCTTAGTGCGCTTTAATGCTTGCTCAGGCTCGGCATCGACAGCGCTTCGACAGTCGTTTCCGTCGCAAACAGCTGCGCGCAATCGACCTTGTCGAACTCGTAATGCTGGCCGCAAAAATCACAGTCGATCGCCAGCAATCCTAACTCGGCGATGGCCGTTTCCACTTCCTGCCGTCCCAGCATCATCAGCATATTGCCGACCTTGACGCGATTACAGCTGCATTGAAAACTCGGGCTGCGCGGATCGAATACGCGGATCGTCTCTTCCCAAAACAAGCGCCGCATCAGCGTCTCGATATCGGTCGTCAGCAGTTCTTCCGCGCGCAAGGTTTGTCCGAGCATGACGACGCGGTTCCAGGTTTCGAGATCATCATTGACTGGCGCATCGATGCCGCCTTCACGTGGCAATTTCTGCAGCAGCAGACCGCGCGAGACTTCACCGTCGGCAGCCAGCCAGAGTTTCGTGTCGAGCTGTTCCGAGCGCAGCATGTAACTCTCGATGACTTCGGCGACGGTGTCGCCATCGAGCGGCACGATGCCCTGATAAGCTTGCTGGCCTGGCAGTTTGTCTTTCGGGTCGAGCGTGATCACGAAGCGACCCTTGCCATGTACATTGACCAGCGAGGCCAGTGTGGCATCATCGCTGATGACGACGTCGGGCGCTAATTTTGCCGTGGCGCGCAGGTGCAGTTCGGAGTCGCATTCGACGACCAGAAGGCGCAGCGGGCCGTCGCCATGGATTTGCATGATGATGGCGCCATTGAACTTCAGGTTCGCCGACAGCAGAGCCGCTGCGGCGAGCATTTCGCCGAGCAGGCGGCGCACCACCAGCGGGTAATTGCTATGTGACTGTACGTGACGCCATGTGTCTGACAGTTCGACCAGTTCGCCGCGTACCGGTGCACCTTCGAACATGAATTTTTGCAGCGTGTCCGTCATCATCCTATCCGTTTCAAATTGACTTTGAAGTCTTGCGCGCGCTCGACGTAATTGCGGTTATTGCGCTGTATGCCTTCGATTTCCTGCGGGTTCAGCGTGCGCACGGCTTTGGCTGGCGAACCGATGATGAGGCTGTTATCCGGGAATTCCTTGCCTTCGGTGACAAGCGCACCGGCGCCGACGAGGCAGTTCTTGCCGATCTTCGCGTTATTGAGAATCACGGCCTGGATGCCGATCAGGGCGCCGTCGCCGATGGTGCAGCCGTGCAGCATGGCTTGATGGCCGATCGTGACGTTTTTGCCGATGGTGAGCGGGCAGCCCATGTCGGTATGCAGGATCACACCTTCCTGGACATTGCTGTTCTCGCCTACCGTGATCAGTTCATTGTCGCCACGGATGGTGACGTCGAACCAGACGCTGGCGCCAGCTTCGACGCGGGCCTTGCCGATCACATTGGCGGAATCGGCGATGTAAGCTGTCGGATCGATGTCGGGGATAAATTCACCCAATTGGTAGATGGCCATGGAATTTTTGTAGAATGGGGAAACCACCATTTTACCGCCTCTGCATGAATCCAACTCAAGCGCACGACAAGACCCCCACCGAACTACGCGAGGCAGCGCTGCACTGGCTCCTCATATCCGATCCGATCATGAAAGCCGACGGCGTCAGGACGATGGCACAGCAGTTCAATGACGGCCAAATCGCGCTCGCATCCGCGCCATTCTTGCAGCCGGATCGCGCCTTGCCCGGCCGTCCCGCGCGCCCCCTCATGGTGTCGCCGCGCGAAGTCGAGCGCCGCTCGATGCGCACCGTCGAAGGCCGTGCAGCGATGATCCATGCGCTGGCGCACATCGAATTCAATGCAATCAATCTGGCACTGGATGCGATCTGGCGCTTTGCCGACATGCCCGATGCCTATTACGCCGACTGGCTCAATGTGGCGGCAGAAGAGTCACTGCATTTTTCGCTGCTGCGTGAGCATATGGAGTCCCTGGGTTTTGCGTATGGTGATTTCGATGCGCATAACAGCCTGTGGGACATGGTCGAGAAAACTACCGATGATGTACTGGCGCGCATGGCGCTGGTACCGCGCACGATGGAGGCGCGCGGCCTCGATGCCTCGCCGCAGATGCGCGCCAAGCTAGCCCAAGCCGGCGACCCGCAAGCCGCGGCCATCCTTGACATCATCTTGCGCGATGAGATCGGCCATGTCGCGGTCGGCAATCACTGGTTCAACTGGCTGTGCGTGCAGCGTGGACTGGAACCCTTGGCGACCTATGCGGCGCTGGCGCGGCAACACAAGGCGCCGACGCCGCGCGGGCCGTTCAATCTCGCGGCGCGATTGGCCGCGGGATTTACGCAGCCGGAGCTGGCGGCGCTGGAGCGTAGCGCCAACGGTGATTTACACGACGCTGGCAGGCAACAGGCTGGCCATTGAAACGGGATGCTCGCCGATGATCGCCAATGCGACATTGACGATATCTGCATCCAATACGACATCCCCCGCCGCGAATTGATCGATCGCCAGCGCATTGGGGTGCGTCGCATCGGACACTATGCTGAACCAGTTCACGATCGTGATCGCTTTGCTGTTATCGGCGATGGCGATTTGTAAATCCTTGCCCGCGCGCTGGAACACAATCTCGTTCGTGCTGACGTCATTGAACTGGACGACATCAAAGCCACTCGCATTGGCACTGCTGAGATTGATGATGAGATCCCGGCCAAGACTGCGATCAAAAATGAAGACGTCGTCCCCGCCACCATCAAGACCGATCACATCATTGCCCGCGCCGCCAGTGACGATGTCATTGCCCTCACCGCCGATCAAGATATCGTTACCGGCCATGCCCTTGATGGTATCGTTGCCGGCATTGCCATACAGTTTGTCATTAGGAAGTGTGCCGAGCATAAGGTCACTACCCCCAGCGCCGATGATGTTTTCAATATCATTGACAGTGTCGATTCCGACGAAAGCGCCATTCTGCATCCTGGTCACGATCCCGCTGGCGAGATCGACATTCAGATTCAGATTGTCGTTTTGGCTGTAGTCAAGTGTATCCCGCCCGCTACCGCCATCGAAGCTGGCGTTGTCAGTACCAGCGATAAAGCGATCATCGCCTGCGCCACCGAAGAGTTGGTCACTACCACCGCCACCAATCATCGTGTCATTACCGGCATCGCCGAACAGGGAGTCACTACCCGCACCGCCGTCGATCCAGTCATTGCCCGTGCCGCCGTTGATTTGATTGGCAAATTGGTTACCTGTCAGGGTGTCATTAAAGTCCGCCCCCTTGATGTTTTCTATGTCGTAAATATGAACGTGAATGGCCCAGCCTGCCGTTGCATAGCACGTAGCCAGATTCGCACTGATGCCACCGTTTGAAGGTGGCTTGAATGCGAACGTATCAATCCCCTCGCCGCCTGTGACAGCTGAATAAAAATCGCGATTTTGGCGAGTGTCGATGAAGATCAGGTCATCGCCGCTACCGCCATCGACCTGGCAGTATTCCTCCGCAGTGCCGCCGATGGTGTCATTGCCAGCGCCGCCATGAATTGTCACATCTTCGCACCGCATGTACCTGAGTGTGAGCAGGCCATCAATGTTATTGCCAGAATCGTCCCCGGTGATATCGGCGATATGGTAGGTGACGGGATAGTAGTCGCCGTTCCTGTCCTCGGCCTGGTACACCTTGCTTGAATAGTCGATTTTGATGCTCATACCTTGCTCCTTCATTCTCAATTTGATTATCGATACGCAGCGTCAGGTAGCGCTTCGTGAATCAGTCGCGTGATCTTGATTGCAATAAAGGCAATCAAATTGAAATGTTATCAAAATAACTATTCCCGTGAGCGTATTATTTTTATGGCAATTCAAGGTGTCGGGAAAAGTGCACTAAAGCGAAGTTAGAGTGGTGATGCGAGCATCAATTCGACCGATCCGCCTTCGATTTAAGCGGCGAAATCCGCACCGAGAAGATCGAGGCGATCGGTGCAAAACGCATCGACACCCCAGGCCAGCAGTTCGCGTGCGCGCTCTGGCGTATTGACCGTATAACAAAATACGCCATAGCCGGCGTCGTGGACGGCGGCGACCTGCGCCTGTGTCAGATGCTGGTGACTGACATGCAGTGAGACCGCATCCAGCGCCAGCATTTGTGCGCGCCAGGCGCTGGGGACGGCCTTGCAAAGCCAGCCGCGCGGGATCGCAGGTGCGATGTCTCTGGCGGCCAGCAATGCATCGATTGAAAACGAGGACAGCAAGGGCACCAGTCCCTGATCGCCATGGACGGCAATAGTCTCGCGCAGCAAACGCGCGACGGCGGCGCCGGTGGCGACTTCAAAGCCCGGCGCCGGCTTGATTTCAATATTCATCCAGATGCGCTGCGCCATGCAGAATGCGACCACGTCCGCCAGGGTCGGCACGGGCTCGCCGGCAAACGCCGCACTGAACCAGGCGCCGGCATCGCGCAGCGCGAGTTCCTGTGAACTCAGGGATGAGATGGCGCCGCGTCCGGCAATGGTGCGGCCTAGCTGCGCATCATGCATCAGCACCGGCACGCCGTCTGCCGCCAGCATGACGTCGAATTCAACGGCCTGAAAGCCATGCGCCAGGCCGCAGCGCAGTGCCGCCAGTGTGTTTTCCGGTGCCAGCGTGCCGCCGCCGCGATGGGCGATGATTTTCGGGTAGGGCCACATGCTGATCGGCGACTCAGTGAGGCAACATTCGCTTCATGCTGGTTTGACGGCGCGGCGTTCTTGCGCGCGCTCTTCTTCCAGCAGGCGCAAGACGCGCCGTTGCACTTTGCCCGTGGTCGTCATCGGTAACTCTTCAATGAATTCGATTTCCTTCGGATATTCGTAATGCGCGAGCTGGCCGCGTACATGGCTTTGCAATTCGGCGATCAGCTTGTCGTCGGCGGCGCGGCTGCGTTTGACGGTGGGTAGCAAAACGATGAAGGCTTTAACGAGATTGCCGCGCTCGACGTCGGGCTTTGGCACCACGGCGGCATTGGCCACTGCGCGATGCTTGAGCAAGCAATTTTCAATTTCAGACGGGCCGATGCGATAGCCCGCGGCCTTGAACATGTCGTCGGCGCGTCCCTGATACCAGAGATAGCCGGCTTCATCGGCGATGGCGAGGTCGCCCGTGCGGCACCAGTCGCCGGTGAATTTATCGGCCGTGCCCTGCGCATTTTTCCAGTAGCCGAGGAAGAAGACCGGATCGGGAGCGCCGTGGATGTCATTGCGATGCATGGCGACTTCACCGATCGTGCCGGGCGCGACCGGGTGGCCCAGTTCATCGATCAGTGCGACCTGGTGGCCGGGGTAGGGGCGGCCCATGCTGCCGGCTTTGGCCGGCCATTTTTGCGCGCTGTTACCGACGATGTAATTCATTTCCGTCTGGCCGAACATTTCATTGATGATCACGCCCAGGGCACTCGCGCTCCAGCTGAAGACCGCGTCGCCGACCGCTTCGCCGGCGCTCATGATGGCGCGCAGCTTGAGCGTGAAATGCTCATGCGGAGCAGGATAGGCCTTCATCATGATTTTCAGTGCGGTCGGGAACAGGAAGGTATTCGTGACCGCGTATTTTTCCAGCAGGCGGAAGGCCGTCTCGGCACTGAAGCGGCCGCGATAGCCGACGATGGGTTTACCGAAATACAGCGTCGGCAGCAGCGCATCCATCAAGCCGCCGGTCCAGGCCCAGTCGGCCGGCGACCAGAACACATCGCCCATTTTCGGGAACCAGTTTTGTGAAGCGACGAAACCGGTCAGATTGCCGATCATCGCCGAATGTGGCAGCAGGGCGCCTTTCGGCGCGCCGGTGGTGCCGCTGGTGTAAATCAGGATCGCCGCTTCATTGGCCAGCGTCTTGACCGGAATGAAGCTGGCGCTGGCGCGCGCGAGTTCGGCATACCAGTCGAGCGTGACACGGCCATCGCAGTCGACTGCGATGACATGTTCAAGATCGTGGCAGCGCGGACGCACCTCACTGAGGCTGGCGATGGCGCCTTCATCGGCGATGGCGACCACGGCGCCGCTGTTTTGCAATCGGTATTCAAGTGCTTCGGGGCCGAACAGGATGGACATCGGCATGGCCACCGCGCCGAGCTGGAAGCAGGCCATCATGGCGATGGCGGTCTCCGGGCGCTGCGGCAAGATGATCGCGATGCGTTCGCCACGGCGCACGCCGAGTCCGCGCAAGACATTCGAGAGGCGATTCGCCTGCGCCTGCAGATTCGCATAGCTGAGGCTGGCCGTATGTCCGGCATCGTCTTCATACAGGATGGCAGTGCGCGTCTTGTCATGCGACCATCGCTGGCAGCAGACCTCGGCGATATTGAAATGCTCGGGCACATGCCAGCGAAATTGCTGATACAGCTCATCGTATTGATCAAACGCGGTGTCCAGCGTGGAATCAGCAGCAGGTAAATCAAACGCGGGCGTCATGCAGCCTCCGGTATAATTAGCGAACGGTCGTTCTATTCAATTTTTTTGTGCTCAGGATATTCAATGCAGCCTTGTCGTTCAGAATTTATCACGGTCCGTGGCCTTCAGTACCATATTCGTCACTGGGGCAATGAGAATGCGCCGAAATTATTCATGGCGCACGGCTGGATGGATGTGTCGGCTTCCTTCCAGTTTGTCGTCGATTGCCTGCAGCAGGATTGGCATGTGATCGCGCCCGACTGGCGTGGCTTTGGCCGCAGCGATAACGGTGGCAGCGACAGTTACTGGTTCCTTGATTACGTCGGCGACCTCGATGCTGTGCTTGCACATTATTCGCCGCAGCAGCCGGTCAATCTGCTCGGTCACAGCATGGGCGCTAATGTCGTTATGCTGTACGCCGGCACGCGCCCTGAGCGGATACGGCGACTGATCAATCTCGAAGGCTTCGGCATGCCGGCGACCCGCCCCGAGCAGGCGCCCGCGCGTTACGCCAAATGGCTGGATGACTTGCGCGAGCCGGCGCAGTTGCGCGTGTATGACAGCCAGAGTGAGGTTGCCGGCCGTTTACAAAAAACGAATCGTCGCTTGAGCAATGCGCGCGCAGCTTATTTGTCCGGTCATTGGGCAGCGCAAAATGCTGACGGCGGCTGGGAAATCCTCGGCGATGCGGCGCATAAGCGCTCCAGTCCGATTCTGTACCGGATTGAAGAAGTCATCGCCTGCTGGCAGGCCATCACCGCGCCTGTATTGTGGGTCGAAGCGGACGACACCGATGTCTGGCGCTGGATGGGGCCGAAAGAGCAGGCGCGCGTCGAAATCGATCGACGCATTGCTCATATCCCGAATGTGCGCCGCGAATTAATTGAAGATGCCGGGCATATGTTGCATCACGATCAGCCCGAAAAACTGGCTGTGCTGATTGAGCAATTCCTCACTCATTAGCCGGCGCTGAGCCGCGCTCTTGAGCCGCGCTCGTGAACCGTACTTTGGCAGGCAGCGTACAATTGAGTCTGTCTCGGGTGTAGCTCGAGTGATGCTTGGCTTTTGCAGGTTGAATTTCATGTTGAACGTAGATTTACATTGTCATTCGAATATGTCCGACGGTACGCTTGCGCCGTCTGAAGTGGCTGCCCGCGCCAAGGCGAATGGCGTGGATGTCTGGGCCCTGACCGATCATGATGAGATCGATGGCATCCCGGCTGCGCGCGCCGCAGCCGAAGCACTCGACATGGTGTACGTTCCCGGCGTGGAAATTTCAATCACCTGGGCTGGTGAGACGGTTCATATCGTCGGCGTGCAAATCGATGAAACCAATACAGCACTGATTGAGGGCTTGCGCGCAACTCGCTCGGGGCGCGAACTGCGCGCCCATGAAATCGCTGCGCAGCTGGCCACCGTCGGCATCCCCGATGCCTATGCCGGCGCGCTCAAATATGTCGGCAATCCCGATCTGATTTCGCGTACGCATTTTGCGCGTTACATCCACGAGCTGGGCATACAGCCCGATATCAGCAGCGTGTTCCGCCATTACCTCGCCGAGGGCAAGCCCGGCTATGTGCCACATCGCTGGGCGACGCTGGCGCAAGCCGTCAGCTGGATACGCGCGGCCGGCGGCGTTGCTGTCGTTGCGCATCCGGGACGCTATAAATTCAGCGAGCTCGCTTTCGGTGAATTTTTCAGTGAATTCAAGCAGCTCGGTGGCACGGCCATTGAAGTTCTGACCGGCAGTCACTCGGTCGAGCAATACGCGACTTATACACAGGTCGCCAAACGCCATGGCTTCCTCGCTTCCTGCGGCTCCGACTTCCATGATCCGCATGAATCGCGCATCGACCTGGGTAAATTGCCACCGCTGCCGGCCGGTTTGACGCCGGTCTGGCATGACTGGGGCTTTTGAGCGGGACTTGAAATTGGCACAATTGACACCATTTCAAGTTTGTCAGCCAATGCCACATTGATCCGGGAGCCCCTGCATGAAGCGAATTTTCCTCTTTATTGCCACCAATCTTGCCGTCGTCGCGGTCATGACGATCGTGCTGTCGCTGCTCGGCGTGAATCGCTTCCTGACAGCCAGTGGCTTGAACCTGCCCATGTTGATGGTGTTCTCCCTCGTGGTCGGCTTTACCGGCGCGATCTTCTCGCTTTTGATCAGCAAGCCCATGGCGAAATGGTCGACCGGTGCGCGCGTGCTCGATGCGCCATCCTCCTCGACTGAACTATGGCTGGTCGACACCGTACGCAAGCTGGCTGCCAGCGCTGGTATTGAGATGCCGGAAGTCGCGCTGTATGAAGGGGAGGCGAATGCCTTTGCCACGGGCGCATTCAAAAATTCGGCACTGGTGGCGGTCTCGACGGGTTTGCTCGAATCCATGAACAAGGAAGAAATCGAAGCCGTGCTCGGCCATGAAATCGCGCATGTGGCCAATGGCGACATGGTGACGATGACCTTGATCCAGGGCGTCGTGAATACCTTCGTGGTATTCCTCTCGCGTATTGTCGGCTATGCGGTCGACCGGGCCTTGTCGCGTAACGATAATGAGGGACCCGGCATCGGCTATACCGTCGCCGTAATGGTGTCGCAAATTGTTTTTGGCATCGGTGCTTCGATGATCGTGGCCTGGTTCTCGCGTCATCGTGAATACCGTGCTGATGCCGGTTCGGCGCATTTGCTTGGCTCACCGCAGCCGATGGTGCATGCGCTGGCGCGGCTTGGCGGTTTGACGCCGGGCGCCTTGCCGCAGTCACTGGCAGCAGCGGGCATCAATGATGCGCCGGGTTTCATGGACCTGTTTTCCAGCCATCCACCGATTGAGAAGCGCATCGCAGCCCTGATGAACGCGCGTTAATTCAAGAAAGACGGTAAGGGCGCCGGGCTACGAGCTCAGCGCCGATATTTATGAGCCAATTTTTTCACATCCATCCCGACAATCCGCAGCTGCGCCTGATCAAGCAAGCCGCACAGATCATCCATGGCGGCGGCATCATTGCGGTGCCGACCGACTCCTGTTATGCGCTGGTCTGCCATCTTGACGACAAGGCCGCGGTCGAACGCCTGCGCCGCATCCGTGGGGTCGATGATAAGCACCATCTGACGCTCTTGTGTCGCGACCTCAGCGAAATCGCGCTGTATGCGCGCGTCGATAATCGACAGTACCGCATGCTGAAAGCGGCCACGCCGGGTCCTTACACGGTGATCCTTGAGGCGACCAAAGAAGTGCCGCGCCGCCTCAGCCATCCCTCGCGCAAGACCATCGGCCTGCGCGTCCCGGAAAACGCGATTACCCATGCCTTGCTCGAAGAATTGGGGCAGCCCTTGCTTGGCACTACGCTGATCTTGCCCGACGAAGAAGAGCCGCTGACTGACGCCGAAGAAATCCGCGCGCGGCTCGAAAAGCTGATTGACCTCGTCATCGATGGCGGCGCCTGCAGTCTCGTGCCGACTACGGTGATCGACCTGACCACGGATGAGCCGCTGCTGATCCGCCAGGGCCGGGGCGATGCAGCCTTGTTCGGGCTGTGAGCCGCATACACAGGGTGGCCGGGGCGACGGCGTACGATTACTGCAGCATGCCGCGTTCGCTCTGCTAGAATCGCCCCCATGAACGATATTATCCAAACGATCGCGGTCTACGCACTGCCGGTGCTGTTCGCGATCACGCTGCACGAAGCCGCACATGCTTACGCCGCGAAGTATTTCGGCGATAACACTGCGTATGCGCAAGGCCGCATGAGCCTTAATCCCCTAAAACACATCGATCCATTGGGCACGATCGTCATTCCCGTAGTGCTCTACATTGCCACCGGCGGCGCCTTCCTGTTCGGTTATGCCAAGCCGGTGCCGATTAATTTCGGCGCCTTGCGCAATCCCAAAAAGCAGATGGCCTGGGTCGCGCTGGCCGGACCCATGGCGAATTTTGTGATGGCCTTTCTGTGGCTGCTGGCCTCGGTCGCACTTACGGTGGCGCAGGTCCATGAAGAATTTTTCATCGCCATGGCGCGCGGCGGCGTATTGACTAACCTCGTGATGTTTGCGTTTAACCTGTTTCCGATTCCGCCGCTCGACGGTGGTCGCATCATGACCAGTATTTTGCCGAACCGGCTGGCCTACAGGTTTGCCCAAATCGAGCCTTATGGATTCTTTATTGTGATGTTTCTGGTCGTGATGAAAGTCCTGTATTTCTGGATGACGCCGGTCATGATGCTGGCGAGTACCGCACTGCAGTTACTGGTTTCCCCCCTTACACTCTTTTTGAACTGAACGACTATGTATCCCGATCGCGTTGTCTCCGGTATGCGCCCGACTGGCGCCATGCATCTTGGCCATTACCACGGCGCCCTGAAAAACTGGATCAGGATGCAATCCGAATTGCCCTGCCTGTTTTTCGTCGCTGACTGGCATGCGCTGACGACCCATTACGACGACCCGAGCATCATCGAGACCAGCACCTGGGACATGCTCGTTGACTGGCTGGCGTCCGGTGTTGATCCATCGCAGTCGACCCTGTTCATCCAGTCCAAGGTGCCCGAACACGCCGAACTGCATTTGCTGCTGTCGATGGCTACGCCCTTGGGCTGGCTCGAGCGCGTGCCGACCTACAAGGACCAGCAGGAAAAGCTGAAAGAGCGCGATCTCGCCACTTATGGCTTCCTTGGCTATCCGCTGCTGCAGGCAGCTGATGTGCTGATTTATCGCGCGACGCTGGTGCCGGTCGGTGACGATCAGGTGCCGCACGTGGAAATGATGCGCGAGATTGCGCGGCGCTTCAATCACATCTACGGCAAGGAAAAAGGCTTCGAAGAAAAAGCCCGCGACGCCGTCAAGAAGCTCGGCGGCAAACGCGCCAAGATCTACATGGAATTGCGCACCGCGTATCAGGAGCAGGGCATCGTGGAATCGCTGGAGCAGGCCAAGGCCATGCTCGACGACGCGCAAAACCTCTCGAACATCGATCGAGAACGGCTGTTCGGCTACCTCGAAGGCAGCCGTAAGTTGATCCTGGTCGAGCCGCAGGCACGCCTGACGGAAGCCTCGCGCCTGCCGGGACTCGATGGCCAGAAAATGTCCAAGAGCTATGGCAATTCGATCGCGCTGCGCGAAGACAAGGATTCACTGACGAAAAAAATCCGCACCATGCCGACCGATCCGGCGCGCGTGCGTCGCACCGATCCCGGTACGCCCGCGAAGTGCCCGGTCTGGCAATTCCATGTCGTCTATTCCGATGATAAGACCAAGCAATGGGTACAAAAAGGCTGTACATCGGCCGGCATAGGCTGCCTCGAATGCAAGCAGCCAGTGATCGACGCCATCATCAAGGAACAAGAGCCGATGCATGAACGTGCGCAGCAATACCTCGATGATCCTTCGCTGGTACGCGCCATCGTCGCCGATGGCAATGACAAGGCGCGCAAGCTGGCGCAGGAAACCATGCGCGACGTACGTGAAGCTATGGGCCTGAGCTACAGCTAAGGATGACTAGTCTGCCTCATCTCATGCAGGATGCGCCCTCGGCCTGGGTCGCGCGCCATGCCGCACGCATTCCGGTCGGTGAAGTCCTGGATCTGGCTTGTGGTGGCGGTCGTCACGCACGCTGGTTGGCTGCGCGCGGCTGGTCGGTGCTCGCGGTCGACCGTGATCCGGCGGCATTACAGCGGGCAGCAGGGGCGGATATTGTCACGCTCGAAGCCGACCTCGAAGGTGGCGCAGACTGGCCATTTGCAGCAGGGCGCTTTGCCGGCATCGTCGTCACGAATTACCTGCATCGACCGCTGTTTCCGGAAATACTGGCGAGTCTGGCACCTGGTGGCGTCTTGATTTATGAGACCTTCGCGAGCGGTAATGCGCAATTCGGCAAACCGTCGAATCCGGATTTTTTGCTCGCGCCCGGTGAATTACTGAGGCTGACCGAATCGGTCGATGCGCCGATGCATGTGCTCGCATTTGAGGACGGTTATACCGATTTGCCCAAGCCCGCCATGGTGCAGCGAATTTGCGTGCGCAAGGCGGGTTTGAATGCCAGTCCAGAGACAGTCATGCGCGATTTTGCGCTGGATTGACGCTTACAGAATCCCGGACAGACTGACGGTCGATCCGCTACAATCACCGTTTCATCACTTTACCTACTAACATCATCATGATCCAAGGCAGCTTAGTTGCAATTGTCACGCCCATGCACGCAGATGGCAGCCTCGATTTGCCCGGCCTGCGCTCATTGATCGACTGGCATATCGCCGAAGGCACAGACGGCATCGTCATCGTCGGCACGACCGGCGAATCGCCGACGGTCAGCGTTGACGAACATTGCGAGCTGATCAAGGTCGCCGTCGACCATACCGCCAAGCGCATTCCCATCATCGCCGGCACCGGTGGCAATTCCACGGCCGAAGCGATCGAACTGACGGAATATGCGCGCAAGGTCGGCGCGGATGCCTCCCTACAAGTCGTGCCTTACTATAACCGTCCGACGCAAGAAGGCATGGTCCAGCATTTCAAGAAGATCGCCGAATCGGTCGACCTGCCGGTCATTCTCTACAACGTCCCGGGTCGCACCGTGGCCGATATGTCGAATGCGACCATGCTGCGCCTGGCGTCCGTGCCCGGCATCATCGGCGTCAAGGATGCGACGGGTAACATTGGTCGCGGCATTGAACTGATGCGCCTCGCGCCAGCTTCGTTTGCCGTGTACTCGGGCGATGACGCGACGGCGATGGCATTGATGTTCTGCGGCGCCAAGGGCAATATTTCGGTCACGGCCAACGTCGCGCCGCGCGCCATGCATGAGCTGTGCGTGGCCGCCCGTCATGGCCGGGTCGCTGAAGCGATCGCGATCAATAACCGACTTGCGCCGTTGCACGACAAACTGTTTGCCGAACCGAATCCGGTGCCGGTTAAATGGGCGCTGGCAGAAATGCACAAGATGGCGCCGGGCATACGCTTGCCGCTGGTTCCGCTGGCCGCGGAATTCCATGCGACTGTGCGCGCCGCCATGCGCGAGTCGGGTGTATTACAATAAGCGCGCTCTTTTACGCATTCCCTTACGTTATTGACGTAAATTTGTTATCCAGAATCGACATGATAAATCGGAAGAATCATCACATGGCTCAACGCGCTCTCGTTCAACGTGGACTGCTCTGTGCGGTCGCGCTAACCAGCCTGGCAGGATGCAGCTCATTCTCACTCAGTGACGCCAGCGTCGACTATAAAAGTGCCGGCAAGGTCGCGACCAAGTCGCTCGATATCCCGCCGGACCTGACCCAGCTGCGCCGTGATAATCGCTATGCGATTCCCGATGCTGCCGGCAGCGTCACTGCTTCGACTTTCAATCTGCAAGGTAAGCAGGCAGCTGCAAATGCGACGCCGGGCGCTGTTGCACTCGTCGCGCCAAAAGCCAGCAACGACATCCGTGTTGAGCGTGTCGGTAATCAGCGTTACCTAGTCATCAAGCAGTCGCCGGAAGCCCTCTGGCCGCAGCTGAAGGATTTCTGGCAGGAGCTTGGCTTTTTGATCAACATCGAGAAGCCTGAAGCCGGCGTGATGGAAACCGACTGGGCCGAGAACCGCGCCAAGATTCCACAGGATTTGCTGCGTAATACGATCGGCAAGGTCCTTGATTCTCTGTATTCGACCGGTGAGCGCGACAAGTTCCGTACCCGCCTTGAGCGCGCGGCAGATGGCTCGACTGAAATCTATATCAGCCATCGCGGCGCCCAGGAAGTCCTGACCGGCCAGCAAAAGGATGGCACGATCTGGACGTCGCGTGCTTCCGATCCGGAGCTTGAAGCGGAGTTCCTCGCACGCCTGATGACGCGCCTCGGTACCGACGCCGTGCAAGCCAAGGAAACCGTGGCCAAGGCTGCCATGCCGCAGCAACGCGCCAAACTGGTCAAGGGTACTGACGGCGAATTCGTCGAAGTCGATGAAGAGTTCGAGCGCGCCTGGCGCCGTGTTGGCTTGGCACTGGATCGGGTCGGCTTCACGGTAGAAGACCGCGACCGCACGCTGGGTCTGTATTTCGTGCGTTACATCGACGACGCGACCATGAATGCAGAAGCGCAGCGTGGATTCTTTTCGCGCCTGTTCACGTATGACGGCGGCGATAAATCCAAAGCCGAGAAATACCGTATTTCCGTCAAGGGTAATGGCAACGTCAGCAAGGTCATCGTCCTCAATGGCGAAGGCAAGGCGGACAGTTCCAAGACCGCCGACAAGATCCTCACGCTGCTCAATGACCAGCTGAAGTAATCTGGTTCCAGCATGACCATGACCGGCGCTCGCCCTTACAGGCCAGCGCCGGTCGTTTTTTAAGCAGGTGTAAATGAGGTCGTCATCGTGAAATTTGCCAGTCTAGGCAGTGGTAGTGAAGGTAATGCCTTGCTCATTTCCAGCGGTGTGGAGGCTGCTGCGACGACCGTGATGCTGGACTGCGGCTTTGGCATACGCGAAACGGAACGGCGTCTCGCCCGTCTGGGATTGCTGCCCGCCGACCTGCATGGCATCGTCGTCACACATGAGCATGGCGACCACGTCGGCGGCGTCTTCAAGTTCGCGCGGCGGCACAAGATTCCGGTGTGGCTCAGCTTTGGCACCTACCAGGCCGTCCAGCGCGATTGCAAGGATGTCGATGTGCGATTCTGTCGCGATGGCGACCGCCTGCAGATCGGTGCACTTGAATTGCGTCCCTATACCGTGCCGCATGACGCGCGCGAACCAATCCAGTATGTAGCCGACGACGGAAAATACCGGCTCGGCGTGCTCACTGATGCGGGACACGCGACCGCACATCTGGTCGAGGCGCTCGGTGGTTGCGATGCGCTCATGCTCGAATGTAATCACGATCGCGACATGCTCGCCAATTCCGCTTATCCGCCATCACTGAAGCAGCGCATTGGCGGGGCTTACGGCCATCTGGCAAATGTCACTTCAGCGGAAATCCTCGATGCGCTTGATCGCTCACGCCTGAAGACGGTGGTCGGCGCGCACTTGAGCAAACAGAACAATACGCCCGAATTGGCGCGTGCAGCGATTTGCGGCGTTGTCGGCGACACTGCGGTGAGGGTGATGATCGCCTGTCAGGACGAAGGGTTTGACTGGATTGCGCTGGCGGGTGCCTGAGGCGAGCGTGTCGATGAGACCCGGGGCGAATGTTGACACATAACCTAATTTTATTCATACTAAATTGATTGGCATACTGCCTATGTTTAGCGTTAGAATAATTATGAAATTCACACCATAATTTGAACAAGGGATAGGTCGCATGTTGGCCGCCACTGTCGGAATAACGCAGAAACTACTTACGGGAGATTTTTCATGCCACGCAAGGCACTTCAGCCTGAATTGAATCAAAAACTCCTCGAGCCCTGTTTGAGCGATCCGTGCCAGACTTCATTCCTGCTTGCCAAAATTGCTGACAGCATTACGCCGGCTGTGGTGTTTCCCGAAGGCGCTGATACTCAGCCCTTGTCGGTGAAAATCCGCCATGTGACATCAAACGGGTTTCAGTTATTTGCTAACGATGACGATCCGGAAGCGTGTAGGCGGCTTGAAGCAGGAAACGGCTTTTTTGTCGGCTTTCATGGTCGCTATAAAATACAATTCAAAATTCCGAGTATCACGCGTCACGTCAGCCTTCCCGGCAACAACGTCACGAAGCAGACGCCAGGGATCTATTTCGACTGTAGTTTTCCCCAACAAATCTGGCGTATTAATCGGCGCGAAGAATTTCGTGCGATCCCAAGCGGCCCCAGGTCCGTATATTGCGAGGTTCGTCCAACGGGAGGGCGAAAGATCGTTGCCAAGGCCCTCGATATGAGTGCTGGCGGTGTCTGCCTTGAAGTTCCCGATGGTGCGATCGATGTCGCTGTCGGTACAGTCTTGCTCGATTGCACCTTACGGCAAGGTGAAAATGTGCGCGTTGTGCCGTGCAGCCTGGTCGTCAGGACGATTGATCGGACGAATTCGCCAGCAGGGTCTGTTCACATTGGCTGCAAAGTGCGCTTGAAAAATACCGCGTACTCGGGCGAATACCAAGCGATGAATTTCGAAGTCCAGCTCGCCGAGCGACTCGAGCAAGAGGAGAGCAGGCTTAAGCTTGTTTAATCATTATTAAAACTGAGCGCCTATAAAAAAAGCCGACCCGAAGGTCGGCTTTTTAACAAATAATCTAACGATTACTTGGATGCAGCTGGAGCAGCGGCAGCAGGTGCAGCAGCTGGAGCTTCTGCAGCTGGAGCGGCAGGAGCAGCAGCTGGTGCCGACGCTTCTGGTGCTGGTGCTGGAGCAACGACTGGCGCTGGAGCAGGAGCAGCAGCTTCTTCTTTCTTACCGCAAGCAGCCAAGGCAACAGCCAACAGGGAAGCGATCAACAGAGTTTTTTTCATGGTATTCCTTAAAATATGTTCAAAAATATTGCGATGAATAATTACCGGTAATTATCGCTCTACATTAGGGCGTTTTCGCCTTTGCCTTCGTATCCGAAGATGCGTATCGGCGTAACGAAACCTTCCTAGCGCGAGATTATAGCGCCATTTTTGCAATAAGGCACTAGCATTAATTTTTTGGTAAGCATCCGGTAAGAATCTGCAGGACTTTACAGGGAAAATTTTGCCGCATTCTGCCCCAATTTGAGCCAGCCATCCTGGTACCAGGTGTACAAGGCTTCCATCACATCGATCGAGACCTCCGCTACGGCACTGCCATCGAGCTGGCGCTCATCTGCCAGCAGACTGAGGCTCTTGCGATCCTTGACGCTGACGCTGAAGGACTCACCATTGATGAACACATGTTTGCCGCGATAGAGCATCTGCGTCTTGCGCGATAATTTCACGCCTTTTTTCAGTGCAGACTCGCTGAATTTCGCCGGGCTGAGGTCACGTACCCGTTCATCGAAGGCGACGCTGGCTTTCGGTTCGGACAAATATTCGCCGAGGAAGATGGCGATGTCATCTTCCGTAAAGCTGACCTTCTGTAATTGTTCTGCCACGCGCGCGAGCATGGCCTTGCTGATTTCGGCGGCATGGGTCGTCGGCACGAGGTCGCGGTCCTCATAGCGACCGGGCAGGTCGATTGAGTCGCCCATGAACTGCAGGAAGGCTTCGCCGAGTTCCTGATAAGACGGCGCGCGAAAGCCGATCGAGTAAGTCATGCATTCGCCGAGCGCCACACCGTCATGCGCGTAATGCGGCGGCAGGTAAAGCATGTCACCCGGCTCGAGTATGAATTCTTCTTCGGCCTTGAAGTCGGCGAGAATTTTCAGCGGTACGCCTTCAACCAAGCTCAGGTCTTTTTGCGCGCCGATACGCCATTGGCGCTGACCCTGTGCCTGCAGCAGGAAGACGTCATAGGAATCAAAATGCGGACCGACGCCGCCGGCCTCGCTGGCATAACTGATCATCAGGTCATCGAGCCGCGCATCGGGCAGGAAGCGGAAGTTGCGCAGCAAGGCGTCGGCTGCATCGTCATGCAGATTCACGCCTTGCACGAGCATGGTCCACTGTTTTTTCTTCAGTGAGGGCAGCTTCGTGAGCGGTCCATTTTGCATTTTCCATTGTTCGTCGAAATAGCTCACCAGGCGGGACTCGACGTCCGCGCGTGCCGCCAGCGCAAAGAGTTCGGTGCGATCAAGCAGTGGCTTGAAGCCAGGAATGGCTTGGCGAATCAGCAGCGGCTTTTTATGCCAGTAGTCGCGCAGGAATTGTTCGGGCGTGATGTCGCCCAGCAGTGTCAGTTTTTTCATGTCGACATTATAGGCTGTGCCAGTCAAAGTCGCTAAGGTGCCAGCTAAGGCGCAAGAGTCGCAAGGCCAGAGCGCAAACGGTATAATTGCCGCCATATTCAAACGAAAGGAATCATTATGAAGATTGCCAAGAACACCGTCGTCACCGTCAAATATTCACTGTCAGATACCCAAGGCAATCTGATCGAGGATGGCCGCGAGCCTATGGTCTACCTGCATGGCGGCTATGAAAATACCCTGCCGAAAATTGAAGAAGCGCTCGATGGCCAGATCAAAGGCTACGATGTCACGATCCAGGTTGAACCGGACGATGCCTTCGGCGAGTATGACGCTTCACTGGTCAAGGTCGAGCCACGCAATCGCCTGCCGACACCGCTCGAAGTCGGCATGCAATTTGAAGGTATGCCCGACGGTACGGATGATGATGAAGATGCCTTGATTTTTACGGTCACCGATATCGCTGACGACAAAGTCGTCCTCGACGGTAATCATCCACTGGCCGGCACAGCCCTGCGCTTTACCTTGCATGTCCAAGACGTGCGTGAAGCCAGCGATGAAGAAATCACCCACGGTCACGTACATGGCGAACACGGCCATCACCATGGCGAGCACGACGCACATGGTCATGATCATGATCATGACGACGATGAAAGCGCTGGCGATCATTTCCGCAGCCATCCGATTCATTAATCGGCGCTCGGGGTAGAGTGCTTGGTGACGAGTTTAGTTACTGGCGGACTTACCCCGTTCTTTGTCGCCGGCTGCAGTCACAGCTTCGTTCGTCACGCGAAACGGGTTGGCTGCGGCAGGATTCACAGTCAATTTCATCCATGCGCTGGCGCTGCCTTGTCCTGCTGCCAGCGAGCCAATATTTTTCTGCCATACGATCGTTGCAGGCTTCGCAGCAGCGTCTCCAGCCTGTCCATGCACGATCAGGATCTTGCCTTTATAGGTCGCCGCCAGTGCGGTGATTTTTCGTCTGACTTCACGAAATCCATCACGTCGCGACGGACTGCCAAATAGCGGTTCAGGCGCAGCTGCGGCCATCGGATTACCATCACTAAACAGCACGATCAGCGGCGATTTATTGCGGCTGGCGGTACTGACGATGCGCTGCAGCCAGTCGTTGGTGGCGATCAGGCGGTCTTCAAATTCACTGTTACGGCCGGCTTCAGACAGATAATGATTATTGTCGGCGGGGAGGTTCACGGTAGCGAACTGAATGCCGTGAATTTGCCAGCGCGCGTTTTCAATGAAGTTATGGAACTTCGCGCTATCGGACTGATGCAGCTTCTGCAATCTATTGCGTTCGGGCGCGGCCTCTTCATTGAAGAATACTTCACGCAGGCGGTTCAGGCGTTCGACCGCTGCCGGATTATTTTGTCCGTTCAGGCAGGTCGTCCAGTCGCTGGCAGCAAGGGATACGACTACGCTGCTTCTGGCATTGTCGAGCAGCGCCTTGCGTTGCAGGTAGAGTTCATCATGGCAGGATTCGCTGGCCTGCTTGATGCCATTGACGAGTATGAAGGCGACGCGCTCGTAATCGGTCGCGCCTAGCACTTCGCGCAGCTGGCCAGGGTCATTGCGCGAGGCATGGGCGATGACGGCGATATTGATGTCGCCGGTCTTGGCCATGGCGGCGAAGGGCTGCAGGCTGCACAGTCCTGCGAGTACCACGTGCAGCATTGCAGTAATGGCGCGTTGCGTCATGCGGCCTGCAGTTTCTTCAAACGATACAGTGCATCCAGTGCTTCACGCGGCGACAGCGCATCGGGATCGATGTCATCCAGCGCCAGGCGCAGTGCATCAGGCTCGGCGTCTTCGATCATGTCGTTGACATGCGCGGGCGCGGCAAACAAATCGAATTGCGGCGTGGACGTGATCGAATGCGCTTCGAGCGTGCCCAGATGCTTGCGCGCGGCGCGGATCACCGCGTTCGGTACACCGGCCAGCTGCGCGACCTGCAAGCCGTAACTCTGCGATGCCGGGCCGGCCTGCACCGCGTGCAGGAACACGATGCTGTCCTTGTGCTCGACGGCCGACAGATGCACATTCGCGGCGCTGCAGTGCGTCTCTGGCAATTGCGTGAGTTCGAAATAATGCGTCGCAAAAAGCGTGAAGCTGCGCGTCTGCTCGATCAGGTGACGCGCAATCGCCCAGGCTAGTGCCAAGCCGTCGAAGGTCGATGTGCCACGGCCGACTTCATCCATCAGCACCAGTGAATTTTCGGTCGCGCCGTTGAGGATCGCGGCTGATTCGGTCATCTCGACCATGAAGGTCGAGCGTCCGCCGGCGAGGTCATCGGCAGCACCGATACGCGTAAAGATGCGGTCGATCGGGCCGATCACAGCCGAGGTCGCCGGCACGAAGCTACCGACATAGGCCAGCAGCGTGATCAAGGCGACCTGGCGCATGAAGGTCGATTTGCCGCCCATGTTCGGGCCGGTGATCAGCAATAATTTACGTTCGCTGTGCAGCTCGCAGTCATTTGCAATGAAGCGTTCGATATGATTTTCGACGACCGGATGACGACCCTGGTCGATGCGGATGCAAGGCTCGCTGACGAGCTGTGGCGCGCACCAGTTATGGCGCAATGCATGGTTCGCGAGAGCTACGAGCGTATCGATTTGCGCGATGGATTGCGCGATCGCCTGCAGCGTGCCGATCTGCGGCGCTAGATCGCGCAGTAGCTGTTCGTAAAGGATCTTTTCGCGTGACAGTGCGCGGTCTTGCGCCGACAGCGCCTTGTCTTCGAAAGCTTTCAATTCCGGCGTGATGTAGCGCTCGGCGTTTTTCAGGGTCTGGCGCCGGCGATAATCGTCGGGGACTTTTTCAGTCTGGCCATGCGTGACTTCGATGTAAAAGCCATGCACCTTGTTGTACTCCACGCGCAGGTTTGCAATGCCGGTGCGGGCACGTTCGCGCGTCTCGAGGTCGACCAGATACTGTCCGGCGTTTTCCGACAGGCCGCGCAATTCATCGAGTTCGGCATCAAAGCCGCGCGCGATCACGCCGCCGTCGCGCACCATCGCTGCAGGCTCCAAGGCGATCGCGCGTTCGAGCAGGTCGATGCAGTCGAGCGGCGGGGCGAGGATTTCATGCAGGGTTTTCAGAAGCGGCGCATCGGCGTCGGCACAGCACAGGGCGACATAACTGCGCAGCGACGTCAGCTGCTGCAAGCCATTGCGTAATCCCGCGAGATCGCGCGGACGTGCCGACAGCAGCGCAATGCGCGTGGTGATGCGTTCGATGTCGGGAACCGCTGCGAGTGTGCTGGAGAGGCCGGCGCAGGCGTCTGTGCGCATGAGCGCATTGATCGCGGCATGGCGGGCTTGGGCGATGGCCTGATCGCGACGCGCGTGATGCAGCCAGTGACGCAGCAGGCGCGAACCCATCGCGGTGCGGCAATGGTCGAGCAGGGAAAACAATGTCGGGCCGGTCGCTGCATCCTGGCTGCGTATGGTTTCGGTCAGTTCAAGATTGCGACGTGTCGCGGCATCAAGGCCGATGAATTCATTTTCGGACTCGAGCGCGAGCGCGCGTACATGCTGCAAGCCCTTGCCTTGGGTCGACTGCGCATAACGCAGCAGCGCGCCGGCCGCGCCATAGGCCGCCGATAAATTGTCGGCGCCGAAGCCGCCGAGGGATGCCACGGACAATTGTTCAAGCAGTGCTTTCTCTCCTTGACCCAGATCAAAATGCCAGGCCGGCACCGTCGTCGCTTTTGCTACGGCGCTACTGGAAAATAATTCGTCGGGGCTGGCCGAGACGAGGATTTCTGCGGGCGCGATGCGTTCGAGTTCTTGCTTGAGTCTCGCATCGAGCGCTTTGGCCTCGGCAGAAAATTCCATCAGCTTCAGGGCGCCGCTGGCCAGCGACAGCCAAGCCAGACCGACGGTGACATTCTTGCGCTGCGTGGTTACGCATAAGGCCAGTAGCGGGCGTTCGGATTTTTCCGGCAGCAGGTCGGCGTCGGTCAAGGTGCCTGGCGTAATGACGCGCATGACCTTGCGTTCGACCGGCCCCTTGCTCGTGGCCGGGTCGCCGATCTGTTCGCAGATGGCCGCGGATTCGCCGAGCTTGATGAGCTTGACGAGGTATTGTTCGACTGAATGGAAGGGCACGCCGCACATCTTGATCGGATTGCCGTTGGACGCGCCGCGTTGCGTGAGCGTGATGCCGAGCAGGCGCGAGGCTTTCTCGGCGTCTTCGAAGAAAAGCTCGTAGAAATCACCCATGCGATAGAACAGCAGCGTATCCGGATGACCAGCTTTCAGGCCCAGATACTGTTGCATCATCGGCGTGTGTTTTTCATTGCTGGCGCCGGCGAGTCCGGTGTCTTTGTCAGCATCGAATTTCGCGGTGGATCTGGAGGCCATTCAAGTCTCTTTCGGTAACGGCAAATTGAGGGTAATACAGTGTCGATGCGGCGAATTGAGGCACGCATCAATCGATGATCGATAGCTGGAATTGTAGTGCAGGGAGGTGCGCTGCGGCGCTCCCATTCGGGGCGCCGCAGGCAGCTTACAACAAATTACCTTCCGCGTCCGCCCGAGCGACGTGGTGCCGCAGGACGGCCAGCGCCCTGGTCGCCGCCGAAGGATTTCGCCGGAGCGCCGCCTGTGCGTGCGCCCGGTGCGCTGCTGCGCGCCGCGCCGCCGCCAGCAGGCTTGCTGCGCTGTTGGCTGCCACGACCACCGCCGCCCGGATGACCCTGGCTGCGCAGCTGGATAGGCTGCGGCTTGGCATTTGGATCCGGCTCGAACCCAGCCACGATTTCGCTAGGCAGCTGGCGCTTGATCAGCTTCTGGATATCCTTGAGCATGTCGAGTTCATCGACGCAGACCAGTGACACGGCTTCACCCGTGGCGCCAGCGCGACCGGTACGGCCGATGCGGTGGACGTAATCTTCCGGCACATTCGGCAAATCGTAATTGACCACATGCGGCAGCTGGTCGATGTCGATACCGCGCGCGGCGATGTCTGTTGCGACCAGAACCTGCAATGCGCCATCCTTGAATTCAGCCAGCGCCTTGGTGCGCGCGGACTGGCTCTTGTTACCGTGGATCGCCATGCCGGTGATGCCGTCGCGACCGAGCTGCTCGACGAGTTTATTGGCGCCATGCTTGGTGCGCGTGAAGACCAGGACCTGCGACCATTTATTGGTCGTGATCAGATGCGACAGCAAAGGGTGCTTCTTGTCGCGGTCAACCGGATGGATTTTCTGCGCAATGATTTCGACGGTCGAATTGCGCCGCGCGACTTCGATCATGGCCGGCGCATTCAGGAGACCATCAGCCAGCGTCTTGATTTCTTCCGAGAAGGTCGCCGAGAACAGCAGGTTCTGGCGTTTCTTCGGCAGTACTGCCAGGACCTTGCGGATATCCTTGATGAAGCCCATGTCGAGCATGCGGTCGGCTTCGTCGAGGATCAGAATTTCAACGTGGTTCAGGTTGACGGTGCCTTGCTGCATATGGTCGAGCAGGCGTCCTGGTGTGGCGACCAGAATGTCGACGCCATGCTTGAGCATCTTGATTTGCGGATTGATGCCCACGCCACCGAAGATCACGGTGGAAGTCAGTTTCAGGTATTTACCGTAAGTGCGCACACTTTCTTCGACCTGCGCTGCGAGTTCGCGCGTCGGAGTCAGGATCAGGGCGCGGATAGGGCGGGTCTGGGTATTCGTGGCCGGCGCATTGCTGCCGGTCGAGAGGCGGTGCAGCAGCGGCAGCGTGAAGCCGGCGGTCTTGCCGGTACCGGTCTGTGCGCCTGCGAGCAGGTCACCGCCAGCCAGCACGGCGGGAATTGCCTGCGCTTGAATTGGGGTAGGGACGGTGTAACCATGATCGGTAACAGCGCGCACGATTGCATCGGACAAGCCGAGTTGAGCAAATGACATAAGAACTTTAGAAAAGGTTCGGCCTGTCGCAATTGAATGCGCCAGTCGCAGGCAAACGGATTGGGAGGTCAGAAGAGACAGCGGCAAGATGACTGGACTATGTGCCGCGTGGCCGAAGTATAACAGCGGTTTCGGCTTTGCTATCGTAAATCAATGCGCATCGCCGGGCAATTGCATGAAGGTTCAAGTCCGTGGCAGGTGTCGCATTCGACTTTGTTGCGTCATTTTTGCTCACCCAATTTGACGGAGATGGCTTGCGCCTCTGGTATGTTGGAAGGCAGTTCGTTTGTCTTCACCCATAGCTGAACCATTGAGTACGATCATCCTCGGGAGATTTCATCGTGTCCATGCCGCCGCCCAAGCCCAGCCCATCGAAAAAACGCGAACGCGAGGATAGCGAACAGCAGGGCGGGAATGAAGAAAAAAAGGGCAGGGCTGTGCAAGTGCAAGTGCAAGTACCGCAGGCAGCTGAGGCTCGTACGCTGACTCGGTGGCAATTTTATGTTCGTCCATGTTCGAACAAGCTGAAGGCAGTTCAATCTGCGCAACATGCCGTTAACTCGCTTGAGCAGCAGAAGGGCAAACCCGCTCCTTACGAATTTGACCAGTCCAAGGTTCGCTTGAAAATGCAATACTGGGCCGGGGAACTCGATCGTGTCCTTCCTTCTGGCCCCACCTCCGATCCGGTAAGCGCATGGGAGGACGCGAAAAATATTACCCGATCAGTGGCTGACTATCTGGACAATCGTGATTTACAGAGGGAATACATCGAAAAACATGTAGCTTTAAATACGGCGAGGACGCTCCCTGACGACTTCGGCTCGAGTTTAGCCACAATCAGGACTCAGCTACAAACATCTATTGCGAGTCTTGTTCGATACCGGTGCTATCAATTTTCGCAATCCCAGCATCGTCTCCATGTGCAAACATTAGCGAACTGGCATGTACGCGGACTCTGTACCCCATTTTGTCTGGAATATATCCACTGGCGGCGCATCAAGATCTCGCCCGCTGCGATCCTCGAATTGTTCAAAGCAGACGCAACACAAGGCAGGATGGGGCGGATGCAAGCGAATTACTATGAAGATTTTAAAAAGTTGCAGTGGATCGACAAGGGCCGCGTGTCTTACCCCGCAAGGGATCGCCTTTTTTCAGCCACCTTGTTTGCCGAACGCGAGAGGAAGGTGGGGAAAATGTTCGTTGCTACTTTCAATGATGTACATGACAGTCTGCTCCAAGGTCATGAATACCCTATTTCGATTGCAAAGAAACGCCTCGACTTTGTTGGCATGGTAGTACGATTCGACTTCAGTCTGGAAACACTGGAGGCCTTGCGACCGCCTGGCAGGGCAAGCATTCCGGCCATGCGTCCTTATGCCGTTGCTGAATCGCGATCAGCTTCTTCCAGCGATGCTTCATCCAGTTCAAGTTCAAATTCCAATCCTGCCCTTGGCCAGTTTCATCTGTCAACGAGCAATGCGGCTGATGAGTCGCAATCGGACTCTGAAGATATACGCCTCATTAAATCGGATTTAAAAAAATATCAGACGGATTTTCAGGCGCTGCGTCATCTAATCCTGAGCAATCCGGAAGAACCCTACGTGCTGATAAATTTTAATCTAGTGAACGAAGCTGTGATAGCGACGGGGACTGCTGGAGGAATGAGTGGCCACGCCATTGTCCTGGATCTATCGAGGGATCAAGCGGGCATCTTTGATCCCAATATCGGCTTTTTGCCTTTGGGTTCCAGTGTGGGGGCGGCCGTTGATATGCATGAATTGTATTGGCTTCTGGGGCTACTATTGGTTCGTTACGATGTTTGTAAGTTAGCGTTTTATGCTCTCAAATAAGCCATGGCGTAATCGCATGCTCGTCAAATCACGCCTGTCAATTTTCGCCTGAAGTCCGCCGTACAGCGCAGCGAGTGCGCATAATGGCGCGGCGGCGTGGCAGCATCCGAGCTGTTGCGCATGCGGTGAAGACCGCATCGGCGCGCGCTGCGCCAAGCTCACCCAAGGGCGACAAGATGACCTTGTCACCCTGCTTGAGTGGGCGAGCCTGGGGGCAAATCTGTTATTTACCGAATTCAGTCAAATGGCTGACCATCTGCGCAAAGACTTTCGGCGTGCCGGCGATGACGTCACCTTTGTACAGGTAATCAGAGTCGCCCTTGAAGGTGCCCATCAAGCCACCCGCTTCAGTCACCAGCAGCGAGCCGCCAGCGATATCCCAGGGCTGCAGGCCGCGCTCAAAGAAGCCGTCAAGACGGCCGCAGGCGACATAGGCCAGATCCAGCGCAGCGGCGCCCGGGCGACGCAGGCCGGCGGATTTTTCCGTCATGATGCGGAACATCTTGATGTAAGTCTCGATGTCGTCGCCGCCACGGAAGGCGAAGCCGGTACCGATCAGGCTGTCGGCGAGTTTGTCGCGTTTGGTCACGCGGATGCGTTTGTCGTTGAGGTAGGCGCCGGCGCCCTTGGTCGCGGTGAACAATTCATTGCGGGTCGGATCGTAGACCAGAGCCTGTGTGATCTGGCCGCGGTGCTGCAGCGCGATCGAGACCGCATATTGCGGAAAGCCGTGGATAAAATTGGTCGTGCCGTCGAGCGGGTCGATGATCCAGACGTATTCGTTTTCGTCGTGCAGGTTGGCGGATGCACCAGACTCTTCAGCGAGGAAGGCGTGGTCAGGGTAAGCTTTGTGCAGAACCTCGATGATCGCTGCTTCAGCAGCCTGGTCGACGTCGGTGACGAAGTCGTTATGCTTTTTTTCTGTGACTGTCACGCGGTCGAGATCAAACGAAGCGCGATTGATGACGGCGGCGCCGCGGCGAGCGGCTTTGATTGCCGTGTTGAGCATTGGATGCATAGAGGTTCCGTTAGAATGAGCGACCGTTTTCATCAGCTCAGGCGAATGCCGGCGCAGGAGAACGGACCACATAAAATGAATTAATGAGCGATGCGGTCGAACGCTAGCTTCAGCCATCCTTTACCGCGCAGTGTCGCTATTTTAAATGAAGCAGCCAGAAATCAGCAGTTCTCTTTTCAAACGTTTGCGTTTCATCCTCGTCGAGACCAGCCGCCCGGGCAATATCGGTGCCGCGGCGCGCGCCATGAAGACCATGGGATTTTCCGATCTGGTGCTGGTCAATCCCAAGGTGCAGGGCGCGCAGCTGCATGAAGAAGCGGTCGCTTTTGCTAGTGGTGCGCAAGATGTGCTGCAGGCGGCGCGCGTGGTCGGCTCGATCGACGAGGCGCTGGCAGATTGCCATTTCGTCGCCGCCGTGAGTGCCCGCCTGCGTGAATTTTCCCCGCCCATCGTCGCGCCAAGGCAGCTGGCGGCGCAGCTGGCGCAGGCCGATTATCAGGCGGCGCTGATGTTTGGTAACGAGCGTTTTGGTTTGCCAAACGAAGCTGTCCAAAAATGCAATGCACTAATTAACATACCGGCCAATCCCGATTACTCGTCGCTGAATCTGGCGCAAGCCGTGCAAGTATTGAGTTATGAATGCCGCGTGGCCGTGCTGGGTGATGCGCCAATGACCGAGGGCATAGGCTTCACGGGAGACGCCGCCAGCGTGATGCAGATCGAAGGCATGTATGCGCATCTGGAGCAGGCTTTGGTCGAGATCGACTTCCTTGATCCGGCCAATCCGAAGAAGCTGATGTCGCGGCTGAAGCGTATGTTTTCACGCACCCAGCTTGAGACTGAGGAGGTGAATGTTTTGCGGGGGATTGCCAAGCACATACTGGCTAAAAAATAGACTAGCCGTGTCGTTCTGTGATGCGCTGTAGTTTTGCGTGCAGCGATGCGCAGCTCGGGCGGCGCACAGGGCAGCCCACCGGGTCCATAGACCGGACCCTGACTGGTGGTCAACCCTGTGCCCCACCCGATCTGCTTTATACGGTCGAGGTGGCATCCAATGAATGCTACCCAGGTATTTAGTGCCAGGCCCGCACCAATCCGACCGCCAAACCTTCCAGCGCAAATTCATCCCGCTCCAGATCCACCTGGATAATCTTGAAATCAGGATTTTCCGGCAGCAGCTCGATCAGCGACCCTGTCTTGCGATAACGCTTGACCGTCACATCGTCACCAAGGCGGGCGATCACAATCTGGCCATTTTTGGCGGAGTCTACTTTTTTGACAGCCAGTAAATCGCCCTCGAGGATACCGGCGTCGCGCATCGACATGCCGCGTACCTTCAGCAGGTAGTCGGGTTTGGCGCTGAACATGGCCGGGTCGACCTGGTAGGTCGCTTCGACATGTTCCTGTGCGAGCATGGGCGAGCCGGCAGCGACGCGACCGACCAGTGGCAGGCTCATTTGCAGTAAGGCGGGGTGGGGCAGGGTCATCTGTGCTGCAGGTCGACGCTCGTAGGCATTACCTGCGCCTATGTCGAGCAGGCGAATGCCGCGTGATGTGCCCGGCGAAATTTCGATCGCGCCCTTACGCGCTAATGCCTGCAAATGTTCTTCCGCGGCGTTGGCAGAGCGAAAGCCAAGTTCGGTGGCGATTTCTGCCCGTGTCGGGGGAAAGCCGGTGTTCTCGATCGCATCGCGAATCAGGTTCAGGATTTGTTCCTGGCGGGCGGTAAGCTTGATCATGTCGGGGTCCGGGACTGTGTATGCAAACAGTCTGTATTTTTATACAGTATTTCTGCAAACGCAAGCGGATTCACGGGCGGACGCAAACTATTTCAAGCGCGATTTCACAGCTGATTTCGTTTAAGTGACTGAATCCGTTGAGTAATCAGCAAAACCGCGGTATAGTTGCGGGCTTTTCCTCTTCCCACACTCGTCTTGACGCCGAGGTGGGCTATTCTGCAATCTGTCCAAAAGGAGATTACATGCGTCATTATGAAATCGTATTTATCGTGCACCCTGATCAGAGCGAGCAAGTGCCTGCAATGATCGAGCGCTACAAAGGCATCGTCACTACCCGTGGCGGTAAAATGCATCGCGTTGAAGACTGGGGCCGTCGTCAGATGGCTTACATGATTCAAAAGCTCGCTAAAGCCCACTATGTTTGCCTCAATATCGAATGCGACAGCGAAACGCTGGCCGAAATCGAAACTGGCTTCAAGTTCAATGATGCAGTTCTGCGTCATCTGACTGTCAAAATGAAGAAGGCTGAGACTTCACCGTCGCCAATGATGAAGGCCGTGCAGAAAGAAGACGCTGCAAAGAGCCATCGTACCGAGGCGCCAGCTGCGTAATTGCGCGAAGTCAGGCGCGTGACTCAACTGAAAAACGAGCTTCAAATTACAGCGAGCATTGCGGAGCGCGAAATATTGCGCTACACCCCGGCAGGAATGCCGATCGTGACAGCAACACTGTTGCACCGCTCGCAGCAAATGGAAGCCGGGATCCAGCGGCAGGTCGAATTTGAAATGTCTGCGCTCGCCGCGGGCGAAATTTCAGGTCGATTCAGTCAGGCCGAATTAGGCAGGATCTATCAGTTCACGGGTTTTTTGACACGCAAGAATCGTAATAGCAAAGCCCTGGTATTTCACATTGCAGATTTTTTGTTAATGGCTGAGGAAGTTCAACTTTCCACGGCGACTAATCAAACATAGAAGGAGCCATCATGGCATTCGGTAAAAAGTTCGATAAAAGCAAGCTCAAGAACAAGCGTCAACAGCAAAATCCACTGTTCAAGCGTAAGAAGTTCTGCCGTTTCACAGCAGCACACGTTGAGCAGGTCGACTACAAAGACGTCGATACACTGAAGGATTTTGTTCAGGAAAACGGCAAGATCATGCCAGCACGCCTGACAGGTACGAAAGCGATCTATCAGCGTCAAGTGGACACAGCAATCAAGCGCGCACGTTACCTCGCGCTACTGCCGTACACAGATCTGCACACGGCTTAATAGCCGGTGACTTGGTAAAAACTGGAGAAAAATATGCAAATTATTCTGTTAGAAAAAGTCGTTAACCTCGGCAACCTCGGTGAAGTTGTTCGCGTTAAAGACGGTTACGCACGTAACTTCCTGATCCCGCAACGCATGGCTCGTCGTGCAACGACTGCCGCTGTTGCTGAATTCGAAGCGAAGCGCGCTGACCTCGAGAAAGCCGCTGCAGCTAAGCTGGCTGAGTGTCAGGCTGCTGGCGAAAAACTGAGCGGTCTGACCGTGACGATTTCGCAAAAATCTGGCGTTGACGGTCGTTTGTTTGGTTCGGTCACGAACCATGACATCGCTGAAGCGCTGAGCAAGCAAGGCTTTGCAGTCGAAAAATCGCAGGTTCGCCTGCCAGTTGGCCCGCTGAAGATCGCTGGCGAGCACGCTGTTTCGGTCTCGTTGCACACTGACGTCGTTGTTGACATCATCGTTGCCGTTGTAGGCGAGCACGCTTAATAGCGACTCGGGCAGTAAATAGAAAGGCCGGAATTTCCGGCCTTTTTTACGTCTATTGCTTTTGATTTCAGCCCTTCGACGAAGACCCTGGTCAGATTAAGGGTGATGCCAATATGACCGTATCAAGCGCTCCGGGTGCGGCACAGGGGTGACCTCCAGTCAGGGTCCGGTCTATGGACCCGGTGGACATCCCTGTGCCGCACCGGGAGTGCGCATCAATGAACGAAAATCACGGTGATGGGTGGACGGATGCATCGTCTATCAAACGCGTTTCAATGCCCCGCCACCGGCGCCATCATCTTCTTCGGCTTCGTCAGCCACACCAGTCCCGTCAACGAGAAAAACGCAAACGCCGAATACAGGAAGAATTCATTCGTCGCCAGCATGTAACTCTGCGCATTGACCATGCGTTCAATCACGCCATAGGTCTGCTCCTGCGACAGTCCTGCCGCCTGCAAGCCGCTCAGGTATTCGCTGCTTGACGCCGAAAACACGGTCACGTTTTCCGCCAGGCGCGCATGGTGGCTCGTGGCCAGATGCTCCCACATGGTCACGCTGATTGCCGTACCCATCGCCGCGCCTAACGTGCGCAAGAAGTTCGACAGACCTGATGCGGCGGCCATTCGGTCAGGCGAGATATTGGACAGCATCAGCGACTGTACCGGCATGAAGAAACAGGCCATGCCGATGCCATGCACGATGCGCGGATTGACGATAGTCCAGAAGTCGACATCGAGCGACATGAAGCTGTTCCAGAAAGACACCGCGCCCATGAGCAGGAAGGAAAATGTCGCCAGTGCGCGCAGGTTCAGCTTCGTAATGTTCTTGCCGATGATGGGTGACAGGATCAGCGTGAAGATGCCAATCGGCGCCATCGCCACACCGGCTTGCGCGGAGGTATAGCCCATCACCGTTTGCAGCCACAGCGGAAACACTACGACCGAACCGAAGTAAGTCATGAAGCCGATCGACAGCAGGATCACGCCGTAACGGAAATTCACGTCCTGGAACAGATGCAGTTCCACGATAGGCTGGTGCGAAGTCAGCACCCAGGCCACAAAAAAGCTCAGTGCCACGACCGCGGTGACGGCCAGCGCGACGATGAAGTTTGATGCGAACCAGTCGTTTTCCTTGCCGATCTCGAGCATCAGCTGCAGGCTGCCGACACCGACGACCATCAGCACGAGGCCAATGATATCGAGCGGTACCTTGCTTGTGACCGAATCGCGTTTGCGCATCAGCGTCCAGATCGTCCCGCCGCAAAACAGGCCGATCGGGATATTGATGAGGAAAATCCACGACCAATGAAAATTATCGCTGATATAGCCGCCCAGCAGCGGGCCGCAGATCGGCGCGAGAATGATGGTCATGGCCCATAGCCCGAGCGCCGCACCGCGTTTTTCAGGCGGAAAATTTCGCACCAGTAGTACCTGTGATAAAGGCACCATCGGGCCGGAAACGAGGCCTTGCAGCACACGGAAAATCACCAGCGTCGTCAGGTTCGGCGAGAAGGCGGCGATTGCCGACATCAGCGTAAAGGCCAGCACGGAAATCACGAATAGCTTGACTTCACCGACGCGCCGCGCGAGCCAGCCGGTGAGCGGTACGGCGATCGCAGCAGCCACGGAATAGGCGCTGATGATCCAGGTACCCTGACTGGTCGACACGCCGAGCGCGCCGGCAATCGTCGGGATCGACACATTGGCGATCGTGATGTCGAGGATTTCCATGAACGTCGACAGGGCCGCTGCAAAGGTCAGCAGGGCCAGGGCGCCGCCTTTCAATGGCGGCAGGGCGGCAGGCGCGTTGGGGATGGACATGGGTGCTTATTTCAGGTTGGCGGCGATGATGGCGTCGATGCGCGCTTTGGTCTTCGCATCGGCTGGTGCGGCCACTTCGCTGAAGGCGCTCATGACGACAGCCTTGCTCACATTTTCGCCAATGGCGGCGCCGCTCTGGTCATGCAAATCGATATCTGCATGGATCGACAGGCCCACGCGCAGCGGGTGTTCGGCCAGCTGCTTCGGGTCAAGCGCGATGCGAACAGGTACGCGCTGGACGACCTTGATCCAGTTACCGGTCGCGTTTTGCGCCGGCAGCAGCGCGAAGGCGGAACCTGTGCCGGCGGCCATGCCGACGACCTTGCCCTTGTACTGCACCTTGCTGCCATATAAATCGGCGACCAGCGTGGCTGATTGGCCGACGCGGATTTTACCCAATTGCGATTCCTTGAAATTCGCATCGACCCACAGCTGCTCCAGCGGCACGATGGCCATCAAGGGCGCGCCCGGATTGATGCGCTGGCCGACTTGCACATTGCGTTTGGCGATTTCGCCGGCGACTGGGGCAAACAGCGTCGTGCGCGTTTGTGCCAGCAAGACTTCCTGCACGCGTGCGGCGGCGCGCAAGACATTCGGATGCTGCTGCACTGTGGTGCCATCCGTGAGAGCGCGGCCAGATGCCAGCTGTTCCTGCGCGACGTCGATGGCAGCTTGCGCCGAAGTGACGGTGTTTTCAGCATGGCGGATTTCTTCCGCCGAGACGGCGCCCGAGCCAGCCAATGCTTTGCGGCGGTTCATGTCTTCCATGGCGCGCGCCAGATCGGTCTGGCGCAGCGTCAAATTGGCCTGTGCCTGCGATTGATTCGTGTAGAGCGTGCGTACTTCGCGTACCGTTTGCGCCAGCTGCGCTTCGGCTTGCGCGAGCGCGATGTCGGCGTCGGCCCCATCAAGGCTGACCAGCGGCTGGCCGGCTTTGACGACATTGGTGTCATCGACATAAATCTTCGTGACGGTGCCGGCGATCTGTGGCGTGACCTGCACCACATTGCCTTGTACGTAGGCATTCTCGGTCTCCTCGCTAAAGCGTCCGACGACGACCCATTCCACCAGATACGCGGCGCCGACGAGCGCGAATACGCTGCCGATGACGAGCAGGATTTTTTTGCGCTTCGGGGCTTTTTTCGACGGGGCGCTGGTCGGGGTATTGTCTGCTGCAGTCATGATTTTTCCTTGGATGCTTTGTATTTATTGTGGATTCTTGGTGCTGCCGGCGACGCTCAGGGGCGCGCTATGGAAGCCGCCGCCGAGGGCGCGGATCAGGCTGACCTGAATGTCTTGTCGCCGTGTCCTCAGCTCAAGTGCCGCACGACGCTGCGCCAGCAGCTGGCCTTCGACCGACAGCGCGCTGAGATAAGGCGACAGACCGCCTTGATAGCGCAGCATGGCCAGACGGTAGGCTTCTTCGATGGCTTGCAATGCCGCGTCATTGGCCTGTTCTTCCTGCGACAATGCGGCAGCTCTGGCGAGTTGTTCGCCAACCTCCTGTGTCGCCGTAATGACAGACTGATTGTATTGACCGATGGCGGCGTCGATGTCAGCCGTCTTGATGGCGTAATTTGCGCGCAGGCGGCCGGCTTCAAACAGCGGCAAGCGGATTGCCGGGCCGACGCTGCTCATCGTGCTGCCTGCCTTGAGTAAATTATCGAGCCCGATGGATTGCAGGCCGATCACGCCGCTGAGATTAATGTTCGGATAGAAAAGCGCCTTCGCCGATTCAGCCTCACCAATGGCGACAGCGATGCGCGCACTTTGCGCCGCCAGTTCCGGGCGACGGCCGAGCAGGTCCAGCGGCAGGCTGGCAGGAAGGTTCATTGTTGACAGCGACAGATGCGGGCGACGCAGGGCATTAGCCGCATCCGGCATATCGCCGGCGAGCGCGGCCAATTGCAGGCGGCTGACGGCCTGTGCCGTTTCCAGCTGCACGATTTCAGCGCGTAACGCAGCTTCATTTGCGCTCGACTGCAGCAGCTCTACGCGGGTATCGAGGCCACTGCTGACGCGCTGGCGGCTCAACTCACGGATGGCGACACGCTGTTTTTGCATTGCCTGCAAGATGTCGTGCAATTCATGTTGCATCGCTAATTGCACGGTGCTGCGCACGATCGCCGTCGTCAGCGCCAGCGTGGCGGCCGCATGGTCAAATTCGGCTGCCTTGACTTGCGCATTGGCGGACCGGATCAGCGCGGCGTTCTTGCCCCACAGGTCGAGGTCGTAATGAAAGTCGAGCGCGGCTTGACCCTGGCTGGCATATTCGCCGCCTATGCCGAACGGCGGTTTCGGCAGCTGATAATTTTCTGAAAACCGTCCGTAAGTCGCATCCACCGCGCCATTGACCTGCGGCGCCCGATTCGCGTTGGCGAGACCGGCCGCAGCTTGCGCGCGTGCCAGGCGTGACTGTGCCGTGGCCAGCGTCGGACTGTTTTGCAAGGCACGTTCAATCAGCGCGTCAAGCTGGCTGTCGCCAAAGCTGCGCCACCACTGCGCCAGCGGCCACTGGATATCGGCATTGGCCGTGGCGTCAACAGCGCCGCTCGTCAACTTCGTGATGGGCTGTGCCGTCTGATGTATACCTTCGAAACTCGCGCAGCCGGCCAGCAGCAGGACGCTGGCGAGGACGGTGAGCGCGGGCAGGGTGATGCTACGTGGTGATGCCTTGGACCGCATGAGGACTCCGGTTTTTTTTGATGGGATTAAGCTCATGCGTTGGCGATCATGCGCTGTAAAAATGCATTGAACTGCGCCACTTCAGTGGCGGAAAAGCCGCGCAAATAGTGATTCAGGCAGCTAATCGTGGCTTGCGTCATCTGGTCCGCGAGGTCTTTACCCTTGCTCGTCAGTTTCACTTGCACCACGCGCCGGTCGTCGCCATCACGGCTGCGCTCGATGAAGGCCTTGTCTTCGAGGCGGTCGAGCATGCGCGTCATGGCGCCGGTATCGGTCATCAGCTCGCGCGCGAGGTCGGATGCCGTATTGGCCGAGCCATTCAACAAGCGCAGGAAAATGCCGAGCTGCGCATGCGTCATGTCGAATTCGGCGAGCGCGCGGTCGACCGATAAACTCAATTGCGTGCCGCAGCGCTTGAGCAGGTAGCCAATATTGTCACTAGGGCTAAAATTTTCTTGTCTATATACACCTGACATAGTCTTGCCTGTTTAAATTGAGCAATGGGAAGTTGTAAAATATACTTGCCTAGGCAGTTATTGTCAAGGCAGTAGGTGTCCTGGCAGCGAAGGCAGGATGATGGTGTGCCTGTCGATTCATGATGCCTTTGTCAATGCATGAAAAAAGCACGCTAAATTTACAAGATGCTCAATCCGGTTGATGGTTTTCAGCAGGTATAATTCGCGCCATGAACTCACGCTCCGACCCGCAAATTGACTCTCTCCGGGTCCCTCCACATTCAATTGAAGCTGAACAATCTGTCCTTGGCGGACTGTTGCTCGACAATGCGGCATGGGACCGGATTGCCGATTTCGTGCGTGAGGATGATTTCTACCGCTACGACCACCGCATCATTTTTCAGCACATCGTCAAGCTGATCAATAATTCGCGCCCGGCCGACGTCATTACCGTGTTCGAATCCATGACCAGTACCGGCAAGGCCGAAGAAGTCGGCGGCCTGTCTTACCTGAACGCGCTGGCGCAAAACACGCCGTCGGCAGCCAACATCCGCCGCTATGCAGAAATCGTGCGTGACCGTGGCGTGCTGCGCAAGCTGATCACCGTGGCCGATGAAATCTCCGGCCAGGCGTTCAGCCCGCAAGGCAAGGAAGTCAAGCAGATGCTGGACGAGGCGGAATCGAAAATCTTCGCCATCGCCGAAGAAGGCTCGCGCGGCGCGCAAGGCTTCCAGGAAATCCAGCCGCTGCTCACGCAAGTCGTCGAGCGCATCGACGAGCTATATAACCGCGATAACACCTCCGACATTACCGGTGTGCCGACTGGCTTTGCCGATCTCGACCGCATGACCTCGGGTCTGCAGCCGGGCGACCTCGTCATCGTCGCGGGTCGTCCATCAATGGGTAAGACCGCGTTCTCGGTCAATATCGGTGAAAACGTCGCCATCGAGAGCGGTTTGCCCGTGGCGATTTTCTCCATGGAGATGGGCGGCACGCAGCTGGCCATGCGTATGCTCGGCTCCGTCGGTCGTCTCGATCAGCATCGTTTGCGTACCGGCCGTCTGGCCGATGAAGACTGGCCGCGTTTGACGCATGCGATCCAGAAAATGAACGATGCACAGCTCTACATCGATGAAACGCCGGCCCTGTCGTCAATTGAATTGCGCGCCCGTTCGCGCCGCCTGTCGCGCCAGTGCGGCAAGCTTGGCCTGATCATCATCGATTACCTGCAGCTGATGTCGGCCAATTCGAGCGGCGAGAACCGCGCCACCGAGATTTCCGAAATCTCGCGTAACTTGAAGGGCCTCGCGAAAGAACTGAATTGCCCGGTGATCGCGCTGTCGCAGTTGAACCGCTCACTCGAGCAGCGACCAAACAAGCGCCCGGTCATGTCCGATCTGCGCGAATCCGGCGCCATCGAGCAGGACGCCGACGTGATCCTGTTTATTTACCGCGACGAAGTCTATAACCCTGATTCGCCCGACAAGGGCACGGCCGAAATCATCATCGGCAAGCAGCGTAACGGCCCGATCGGTTCGGTGCGTCTGACCTTCCAGGGGCAATACACGAAATTTGAAAATTACACTGGTAACGCGGCGCTGTACCAGGGTGACTGATCTAGACACATCATTCGACTATAAAAAAGGAAACACCATGTTTGGACGACTAATGCCGACCGAGGGCAAATTCTTTGATCTGTTCAACGAGCATGCAGACTTATGTGTCAAGGGTGCCAAGGAAATGGTCGCGCTGATGACGAATTTCGATGATCTCGAGATCCGCGTACATGCCATTGAAGCGATTGAAAAGCAGGCCGACAAAGTCACGCACCAGACCATCGACCTGCTGCACAAGACCTTCATTACGCCGATCGATCGCGATGACATCCATCAGCTGATTACGCGCATGGATGATATTCTCGATTTGCTTGAGGACGCAGGCCAGACGATTTCGCTCTACGACATTAAGGCCATCACGCCGGAAGCCAAGCGTCTCGCTGAACTCTGCCTCGCGTGCGCTGAAAAAGTATCTTCCGCTGTCCGTCTTTTGCATAACATGGATAACTCGCAAGAGATCCTCGCCATGTGTGCCGAGATCGACCGACTTGAATCGGATGCCGACCATGTCATGCGTGCAGCGATGTCTAAGCTGTTCCGCGACGAGCCGGACGTGCGTAACCTGATCAAGCTGAAAGCGATTTACGAGATTCTCGAGACCGTGACCGACCGTTGCGAAGATGTCGCCAATATCATCGAAGGCATCCTTGTCGAAAACGCCTGAGCGATTGGCCATCCGATGCCGGCATATCCTGCGGCATCCTCGTAACCGTAACAAACAAGAGCAATAATAAAACATGACCCTGCAAATCAGTATTTACTCACTGGCTTTCCTCGTCGCCCTGGCTTTGCTGTTCGATTTCATGAACGGCTTCCATGATGCGGCGAATGCGATTGCGACGGTCGTTTCGACTGGCGTGATGAAGCCGCAAACTGCGGTCGCGATGGCGGCATTTTTCAATTTCGTCGCGGTCTTCGTGTTCCAGCTGAAGGTCGCCACGACTGTCGGCAAGGGCACCATCGATCCCATGGTAGTCGACCATTACGTGGTCTTCGGTGCGCTTGTGGGCGCAATCTTCTGGAATTTACTGACCTGGTATTACGGCATTCCATCGTCGTCCTCGCATGCACTGATCGGCGGCCTGGTCGGCGCTGCAGTGGCTAAAGCCGGGACCGGCGCGTTGATCGGCTCGGGCCTGATCAAAACCATTATTTTCATCGTACTGTCGCCAGCACTCGGCTTCCTGTTCGGCTCGATCATGATGGTGCTTGTCTCCTGGCTGTTTGTGCGATCCACCCCCAGACGGGTCGATAAATGGTTTCGTCGTGCCCAACTGGTGTCGGCTTCAATGTACAGCCTTGGCCACGGCGGTAATGACGCGCAAAAGACCATGGGGATTATCTGGATGCTGCTGATTTCAGCTGGATATTCGACCGCCGATGAGCATTTACCGACCTGGGTCATCATCTGCTGCTACACAGCCATTAGTCTGGGTACGCTGTTCGGTGGCTGGCGCATCGTCAAGACCATGGGCCAGAAAATCACCAAGCTCAAGCCGGTCGGTGGCTTTTGCGCGGAAACCGGCGGCGCCATCACCTTGTTCATCGCAACGGCAATTGGCGTGCCTGTCTCGACCACGCATACCATCACCGGCGCCATCGTCGGCGTGGGCGCATCGCATCGCGTCTCCGCGGTTCGCTGGGGCGTGGCCGGCAATATTGTCTGGGCCTGGGTCCTGACGATACCGGCTTCGGCCTTCGTCGCGGCGATCGCCTGGTGGATAGGCAAGCACATACTTTAATGCTGCCATGAACCAAAAAATGCCCGCTCCCTCAGCGGGCATTTTTTTTGCGTCCCACGCTTAAAGACAACGCGGAATTGCTTGTCGGCTACTGTCGACACCCAGGAATAAATTTTGTATTTGCAATATTTCGTATGTCAGCATAGCTCGGGCATGTGCTCGTTTTTCTAGCGGCAAGGCGATCAGGGCTGACAATATCAAGGAGGCGCACGATGAAAAAACTACTGCCGGTCCCCTCAGGCGCGCTCACGCGGCGCGACTTCCTCAGGCAAGCCGGTACACTCGGCGTGGCATCTGTCCTGAGCAGCAGCACGGCATTTTCGGCAGAATCCTCGCACATTGCACTGCCTTTCGAAAACGGTGAGCGCGAACTCGTGGCCTACCCGCAGAAGCGGCCGCTCATCATGTTGACAGCGCGCCCGCCGCAGCTTGAAACGCCCTTTAGCGTCTTCAATGAAGGCTTGCTGACCCCGAACGATGCCTTCTTCGTGCGTTACCACTGGAGCGGCATTCCGACGTCCATCGATGCGCAAAGTTACCGTCTCAGCGTCACTGGCAACGTCAATACGCCGCTCGATCTGTCGCTGGCCGAGCTCAAGAAAATTGCCGATCCGGTCGAACTGATCGCAGTCAATCAATGTTCAGGAAACAGCCGCGGCCATTTCGTCCCGCGCGCCACTGGCGGTCAACTCTCTAACGGCGCGATGGGCAATGCCCACTGGACCGGTGTGCCCCTGAAGAAAGTACTGGAAAAAGCCGGCATCAAAGCCGGCTCGCTGCAGGTCGCATTCAATGGGCTCGACAAGCCGCCGATCGGCGACGGACCCGACTTCGTCAAGGCCCTCGATGTGGATCACGCGCTCGATGGCGAAGTCATGCTGGCCTGGCAAATGAATAACGCCGACCTGCCCATGCTCAACGGTTACCCTGTGCGTCTGATCGTGCCCGGCTACTACGGTACTTATTGGGTCAAGCATGTGAGCGATATCCGCGTCATTGACAAGCCATTTGACGGCTTCTGGATGAGTGCTGCGTATCGCGTCCCCGATAACAGCTGTGCCTGCGTTGCGCCCGGCAGCCCGGTGACGAGGACGACGCCGATCAGCCATCTCAATGTGCGCTCCTTCATCACCAGCATTGCCGACGGTGCGCAGCTGCGTGTTGGGCAGGAGACCATCGTGCGGGGCATCGCTTTTGATGGCGGTTCCGGCATTGCTGAAGTCGCGTTTTCGGTGGATGGCGGGCAAAGCTGGCAGTCGACGCGGCTCGGCAAGGAGCTTGGACGCTACTCTTTCCGTGAATGGACGGTGTCATTCAAACCGCCGCGCAAGGGCCGCTACGACCTGCTCGCGCGTGCAACGAACCGCAATGGCCAGACCCAGCCGCTGACGGCTTTGTGGAATCCGATGGGTTATATGCGCAATGTGGTCGAGTCGCTGCGCGTCGTGGCGGCATAAGGAGCAGTGATGACCAACTCAAAAAATTTCATCCTGCGCGTACTTTTTGCCGGCAGTGCCTTGACCGCAGGCAGCGCCTTCGCGCTCGATATTGCACTGCCGCCGGAAACCATCAGCTACCGGCCCAGCCAGCTGCCCGGGTATCCAATGGTGCTGCGTAATTGCCTCACCTGTCATTCCGCGCATTATGTCCAGACCCAGCCACCGACTTCGCCGCGCGCATACTGGGACGCGACGGTGCGCAAAATGAAGAAGCCCTTTGGTGCGCCGATTCCCGATGAAGAGATACCGGCCATCGTTGATTATCTCGTGAAGACGTATGGCATCGAGCGCGATACTGCTGCAGTGTCGCCGGTGGCGGCGGTCGAACCAGAAAAGTCGCATAAGGCCTTGTCGACAGTGAAAAGAATCGTGATTCGAAAATCAATTTTGGGGCATTTACCCTGAAGTTCGCGACGTAAAAAAGCCCGCTAGTTTCAGCGGGCTTTCTCTTTTGCAGAGGTGATTTTCAGGTTACAAAACTTCACTCGCATGATCCGCCAAACGCGAACGTTCACCGCGCGCTAACGTCACATGCCCGCCATGCGCCCAACCCTTGAAGCGGTCGACCACATACGTCAGGCCGCTTGAGCCTTCGGTGAGGTAAGGCGTATCGATCTGCGCGATGTTACCGAGGCAGACGATCTTCGTGCCCGGACCGGCGCGCGTGACCAGGGTCTTGATCTGCTTCGGCGTCAGGTTCTGCGCCTCGTCTATGATTAGGAACTTGTTCACGAAGGTACGTCCGCGCATGAAGTTCAGTGACTTGATCTTGATGCGTGAGCGGATCAGGTCTTGCGTCGCCGCACGGCCCCATTCACCGGCGTCGGAATCGGATTTGTTGAGCACTTCGAGGTTATCGTCGAAGGCGCCCATCCATGGCGACATTTTCTCTTCTTCGGTCCCCGGCAGGAAACCGATGTCTTCGCCTACCGGCACTGTCACGCGTGTGACGATGATTTCGTTATACAGCTTGGTCTCGAGTACCTGCGCCAGACCGGCGGCGAGCGCGAGCAAGGTTTTGCCTGTCCCTGCCTGACCCAGCAGCGAGACGAAATCGCATTCCGGATTCATCAGCAGATTCAGCGCGAAATTCTGCTCGCGATTGCGCGCCGTGATGCCCCAGACGCTGTTCTTGGTGTGACCATAATCGCGCAGGGTCTGGATGACGGCGGTCTTGCCATTGATCTGCGTGACCTGGCCATACAGCGGCGCCTCGCCATTGTTCGGCTCGAGGAAGACGAATTGATTGACCAGGAAGCTTGGCACGGCCGGACCGGTGACGCGGTAATACGTATAGCCGGTGCCGTTCTTGTTTTCCTGCCAGGACTCCATGCCCTTGCCATGCTTGCTCCAGAAATCATCTGGCAGCTGCAGGATGCCGGAGTAGAGCAGGTCGGTATCTTCGAGCACATGGTCATTGAAATACTCTTCGGCCGGCAAGCCCATCGCGCGCGCCTTGATGCGCATGTTGATGTCTTTCGAGACCAGCACGATAGGACGACCCGGATACTGGTCTTCGAGTGCGCGCACGACGCCGAGGATCTGGTTATCGGCTTTACCAATCGGCAGACCTTCCGGCAGCGTGACGTTTTGCAGCTTGGTCTGGAACAGCAGGCGACCCTTGGCTTCCTTGTTACCCAGCTTGGAGAGCGGTATGCCAGCTTCGGTGCCGGCATCATCGACACCGGCGACCAGCGCATCGAGCGAACGTGATACCTGACGCGCATTACGCGCGACTTCGGACATGCCTTTTTTGTGATTATCGAGTTCTTCGAGCGTCACCATTGGCAGGTAGACATCATGCTCTTCAAAACGGAATAGCGACGATGGATCATGCATGAGCACGTTTGTGTCGAGCACGAATAATTTCTTCACGCCCGATTTATCGGCCACGCGGCTCGTGGTTGACTTCAGTGGTGCAGCCTTGGCCGGGACTTCGCTGGCTTTTGCGGCGGGTGCCGCTTTTTCTTTGGATTTCGCGCGCGCTACCGGCGCAGGCGCCACGACTTTTACAGGGACTGCCACAACCGGCTGGCTACGCATTACGACAGCAGGCGTCGTCGCGACCAACGCGATAACGGGTTTTACGGGTTTGCCTTTTTCCGCTTTGGGATAATCTTTTTGCGACAGCAAGGTGGCGGGCTTGGTCGGGGGTTTTGGCAGGGGCATCAGAACCTCATCTAAAGGGTGGCGGGGGGGTCGATTGCCTTCAACTACTTCAACACGAGATCGTCGTTCGTGCGGCGATCCCAAAATAAAAAAGCCGTTCCGGAAGACGGCTTGCCTCTTCCTGGAACGGCTTTTTTAAAAATGGCGTAATTATCAGGTTCAATATATTTTCATGCTCGCATCAAGCCAGAGTTTGGACATACTCCAGCACTGCATCAACGTGACCGGGAACTTTCACTCCACGCCATTCTTTCACCAATGACCCCGATGCGTCAATCACAAAAGTCGAGCGTTCGATACCGCGCACCTGTTTGCCGTACATGTTCTTCATTTTCATGACGTCAAACAGCGCGCACAGGATTTCTTCGGGGTCGGAGATTAATTCGAATGGCAGGCCGAGCTTGGCCTTGAAGCTCTCATGCGAGCGCATGCTGTCACGGCTGATGCCGAAAACAGCGCAGTGTGCTGCCGCGAATTGCGCATGCAAATCGCGAAAGCTCAGGCTCTCCATGGTGCAGCCGGGCGTATTGTCTTTCGGGTAAAAAAACAGAACCAGCTTCTTGCCCTGGTAATCAGCCAGCGTGAAGGTCTGCTCGCCGGTCATCGCGGCGGAAAATTCCGGGACTTGCATATTCAGTGCGGATGGTCGTTCTGCCATGAGGTTCTCCTGGACGGATGTCATTCTTATTGCACGATCAGTTCGCCTGAGCGACCTGGTAGGGCCCCCCAGTGCATGGGGCGCGTGGGCAATGGCTGATCCTTCAGCGCGGCGTATTGTCCGGCCATCGAAACCAGCTTGTAACCCTGGGCGCGCCAGCCGGTCAGTAATTGTTCGAAGATGGGGGCGAGTTTCTGGCCTTCCAGTTCCGCATGCAGCGTAAAGACATGGTCACGCGGCTTTGCTGTCAACTTGAGGATGGCGGCGGCGATATTAGCGAGCGTGATTTCGCTGCCTTCGATGTCGCGACCCAGCAGTTCGTCCAGCGTAGGAAGCGTGGTCGGCATCTGTATGCAGTCCAGCGTCTGGCCATCGACTGCGAGGCGATACGGGCCTGCCTCAGGATCGATCAAGGCGCCGCGGTCATCGAGCTGGCAGCGTCCATCGGACGCATACTGAATGCCGAACGCGTCTAGCTGGCGGAAGGCATGTGCATTCATCTGCCAGCCAGCGGCACCGTGCGTATGTGGCGCCTCGCCAAAAATATCGGTGTAGCGCGCATGGGCGCGCTGCATGTTCGCAGCCGTCCACGTCGCATCGCTGCTGCGCACATTGTCCTGCCAGACCACATGGTCCCAGGTATGGATGCCGCATTCAAAGCCGGCGTCGCGTACGCTGCGCATTTCAGCAGCGCAGTCGGCGCCAATGTCGGGCGCCGGCAGCAGCACGCCATACATCAGCGTCTTGATACCGTAATGCTCGACCACGGACGTACGCGAGACCTTGCTGAAAAAGCCTGGCCGAAAGGCGCGGCGCAACGCCCAGCCCGTATGATCGGGCCCGAGTGAAAACAGGAAGGTCGCGCCTGCCTGGTGCTTTTGCAGCAGGCGCACCAGGTTCAGTGCACCTTCGCGCGTACCGCGGTAGGTGTCTACATCGATTTTTAAGGTAATGGCTGGCACGTAGCGATTAGTCCATCAAGGCGCGGGCTTCGCCGACCTGGCCGCGATAGGCGTCAAAAATATTGCGCAAGGTATCGGCCATCGTCGTCGTCGGATGCCAGTCCAGTTCTTCGCAGGTATTCGTGATCTTCGGTACGCGGTTCTGCACGTCCTGGTAGCCCTTGCCATAGTACTCGGCCGAGGTCGTGTGCGTGATCTGCACGCTCTTGGCGGACTCGGCATATTCCGGATAGTCGGCCGCGAGCTTGAGCATCATGCTGGCCAAATCGGCGATCGAATAATTATTGACCGGATTACCGATGTTGTAGATCTTGCCGGTGGCGATGCCATCCTTGTTGGCGATGATCTTGATGAGCGCATCGATACCGTCATCGATGTAAGTGAAGGCGCGCTTTTGCTGGCCGCCGTCGACCAGCGAGATATTTTCGCCGCGTACGATATGGCCGAAGAATTGCGTGACCACGCGCGAGCTGCCTTCTTTCGGCGTATGGATCGAATCCAGGCCGGCGCCAATCCAGTTAAACGGACGGAACAGCGTGAAGTTCAGGTTATCTTCCATGCCGTAGCCCCAGATCACGCGATCCATCAATTGCTTCGCACAGGAGTAGATCCAGCGCGGCTTGTTGATCGGACCGCAGATCAGTTCGGACTCTTCCGGATCGAATTCGTCGTCATGGCACATGCCATACACTTCCGAAGTCGACGGGAAGACCAGATGTTTGCCATATTTCGCAGCTGAGCGCACGATCGGCAGGTTCGCTTCAAAGTCGAGCTCGAAGACGCGCAGTGGCTTTTTGACATAGGTCGACGGCGTCGCGATCGCCACCAGTGGCAGGATCACATCGCATTTCTTGACGTGGTACTCGACCCATTCCTTGTTGATCGTGATGTCGCCTTCAAAGAAGTGCATGCGCGATTTGTAGGCCTCATTGTCGAGCAGGTCGGTGATACGGTCGGTCATCATGTCCATGCCATAAACATGCCAGTCCGTGGTTTCGAGGATGCGCTTGGACAGGTGATGGCCGATGAAGCCGTTGACGCCAAGGATGAGGACTTTTTTCATGTGGGTTCTTTATTAAATATGGGTGATCTGTTCAGCCGTGCCGGGCAGGACTTGCTGTAAGGGTTTGCTGTAATTCTGCCGGCGTTACCGGTTTTCCATCCGCAGATAATGCCTCAATGCGCAGCGCACGACCATCGCCGCATACGCCAAGGATGCGATTATCACTCACTGCCAAGCCTGTGGGCAAATTGATCGTACTTTGCGCTGCATCTTTTGACAATAAGCGGGCTTTGACGATGATGTAGGTTTTGCCATCGAGCACAGTCCAGGCGCCAGGGTAGGGCGGTGCGACGGCGCGATGCAGGTTATAGACGGTCTGGGCCGGCTGCGTCCAGTCGATGCGGCCGTCTTCGGGTTTGCGCCCGCCGAAATAACTGCCTTTGGCGAGCTCATTGGGCAGGCGCGGTGTTTGCCCGGCCAGCATCAGCGGCAGCGCATACCAGAGCGTCTGTTCCGCGGCCACGGTGAGCTTGCCGAAGACTTCGAAGGCGGTGTCGTCTGGCAGGATGGGCACGGCCGTTTGCGCGACGATGGCGCCGGCGTCGGGCTTGGCGGCCATCTCGTGCAGCGTTGCCCCCGTTTCGGTCTCACCGTGCAGCACGGCCCAATTGACGGGTACACGGCCGCGGTATTTGGGCAGCAGCGAGCCATGCAGATTGTAGGCGCCGTGTTTGGCCAGGGCCAGCAGCGCCACCGGCAGCATATTGCGATAATAAAAACTGAAGATGAAGTCGGGCGCGAGCGCGGCGATTTGCGCCTGCAGTTCCGGCGCATTCGCATCCGCTGGCGTGATGGTCGCAATGCCGTGTTCGGCACAGAGCGCGGCGACTGAATCGAACCAGATCGTCTCGTTCGGATTGTCTTCATGCGTGACCACGAGCGCGACCTCGATGCCGCGCGCGAGCAGCACTTTCAGGCAGCGCACACCGACGCTGTGATAGGCAAAAACGACGGCGCGCATCAGAGGGTCTGCTCCGTTTCCTGCTGCTCGAGGATGGCTTGCACGACATAGCGTGGCCGGCCGCGCACCTGCAGGTAAATCCTGCCCACGTATTCACCGACGATGCCGATGCCGAACAGGATCACGCCCATCAGGAAGAAGGCGATCGCAAACAGCGTAAAGACCCCCTCGACCTCCGAGCCCAGTACGAAGCGCCGTATCAGCAGCAGCACGAATAGTGCCGCCGAGACAAACGACAGGCCAATGCCCAGCATCGAGAAGAACTGCAGAGGCATCAGCGAAAAGCCGGTGACGAGATCGAAATTGAGACGGATCAGGCTGTAGAGCGAATACTTCGATTCACCGGCAGCGCGTTCTTCATGCTCGACGATGATTTCAGTCGGCTTGCGCGCAAAGGTGTAGGCCAGCGCGGGTACGAAGGTATTCATTTCACTGCATTGATTGATCAGGTCGATCACATTGCGGCCATACGCGCGCAGCATATTGCCCTGGTCGGTCATCTTGATGTGCGTGATTTTTTCACGCAGGCGGTTCATCAGTTTCGAGGCATAGGTGCGCCATGCCGAATCCTGGCGCAGGCGGCGGATCGAGCCGACATAGTCGTAGCCTTCGCGCATCTTGGCGACGAGATTACCGATTTCCTCTGGCGGGTTTTGCAGGTCGGCGTCGAGCGTGACGACGATTTCGCCGCGGGTCGCCTGGAAGCCCGCCAGGATCGCCATGTGCTGTCCGTAATTGCCATTGAAGAGCACGGCGCGCGTGACATCGGGGCGCAAGCGGAATTGATCGGCCAACATGTGCGCCGTGCGGTCGCGGCTGCCGTCGTTGACGAAGACGATTTCATAGGAATAGCCAAGTGCGTCGAGCGCCGGATACAGGCGCAGGAACAGCTGCTCGAGGCCTGCTTCTTCGTTATATACGGGAATGACGACGGAGAGTTCTGGTTTCATCTGGCTCATTCTATTTTTTTTGCAGCACGGATTTTACCGCGTCGACGACGCGCTCGACATCAGTCGTGGTCATGCTGGCAAATAGTGGCAGCGTGACGATCTGGCGGCCGATGCGTTCGGCGACTGGGAACATGCCTTCCTTGAAGCCGCGCGCGCGGTAGAGGCTGAATAGATGGATGGGTGCATAGTGAAAGCCGATGCCGATCTGCTTTTGCATCATCTGTTCCATGAAGTCGTGGCGCGTGATCGAGGCGGGCAGCACGATCTGGAACATATGCCAGTTCGTGTCCGTGAAATTCGCCAATGGCAGCTCGATCCCATAGTCGGCCTCGACGTTCTCGCCGAATTGCGCGAAATAGTGGTGTGCGAGTGCTTGGCGCTTCGCATTGAATTCGTCGAGATGCTTGAACTGACCCAGTCCGATCGCGGCGGCAATATCGGTCATGTTGAATTTGCCACCGAGGACATCGACGTCAATGCCGTCGTGGCCGCTGCGGCTGACGCCTTGCAAACGGTATTTTTCGGCGAGCTTCGCCTCTTCTGCATTGTTGAGCACGAGGCAGCCGCCTTCGGAGGTCGTGATGTTCTTGTTGACCTGGAAGCTGAACGACACCATGTCGCCGAAGGAACCGATGCGCTTGCCATTCCAGCTCGAACCGATAGCTTGCGCCGCATCTTCGATGACGCGCAGATGGTGCTTTTTGGCGATCGCGTACAGGCGGTCCATGTCCACCGGCATGCCGGCCATGAAGACGGGCATCAGCGCCTTCGTGCGCGGCGTGATCGCCGCTTCGAGCAAATCGAGATCGATATTGCGCGTGGCTGCATCGATGTCGGCGAACACGGGCGTGGCGCCCACGGCAATGATCACATTCGAGGTCGCGACCCACGAGTTCGGTGTCGTGATGACTTCGTCGCCAGGGCCGATGCCTGCCACACGCAGTCCGATTTCCATCGTGGCAGTGCCGGAATTGAAGGTGCGCACAGGCCGGCCGTCAAAGTAGGCGGATAGCGTTTCTTCAAATTCCTTCACGCGCGGGCCGCTGGTCATCCAGCCTGAACGCATGACGTCGCCAACGGCGGCGATCGTAGCTTCGTCTATCGAGGGTTTCGTAAAGGGCAGGAAGGCTAAAGTCATGGGATGAACAGTCAGTTAAGGGGCGAACTCATGGCACTTTGAATTGCTGGCAATGATACAAGACACGGGCGAGGCTGGATATCTCCAGTTTGGCAATAGCCGCGCGCGGATTTCAGCTTCGCGTGAGCAAGACCACGCCGATGATGATCACGCCTATGGCGATCATGCGCTGTGGCGAGACGACTTCGCCGAGGAAGTACCAGGCGCCAAAGGTGCCCATGACATAGCCCAGCGAGAGCAAGGGATAGGCCAGGCTGACATCGACGCGCGACAGGCCGACGATCCAGACCACCAGCGAAATGCCGTAGCAGGCCAGGCCACCGAGTATCGGCAATTGCGTGGCGAGCTTGATGCCGGTCGCGAACCAGTTCGAGGAAGTCAAATGGATGGCGCCGACGGCATTTGTGCCGGCCTTGAGCAAGAGCTGCGCGGCGGCATTGAGGCAGACGCCGGAAAAAAGGAAGGCAAAAGTCGTCAGGTTCATTGTGTTCTTTTTGTTATTGTTTAAGGTCGTTGGCCAGCACGACTCGACGCGAGTCGCGCGTCACCACGCGCATGGCGACACCGCGCTGCTGCAGCTCGGCATAGACTTCCGGGCGCGTGATGGCGATGGCTTTCGTGCCATTGGCCCATTTGACGAGGAAGGCATCGATCGTCGGCAGCCACAGCTGTGGTTCCTGCTCGAGACCGAATTCGAGTTCATCCGGATGCTGTACCAGCGTCATTGTCCGGCGCAGGTAATAGGGTAGGGTTTGGTCATACATACCGACGCTGTAAATGGTCATTTGCGGCGTCAGCTCCGCTTGAATCGCCGCGACCATCGGCAGGCCGGAGCGATAATTTCCGTATGGTTCAGTGGCAAGCATCGCCAGCTGGCCTGCGAGGAAGCCGCCGATGGCCAGCTTCAGCGTCGCCGGCAATACATCGTGTTGTCGGCCCTGTCGCATCGACCATAGTAGGGTCGCGCCAGATGCTAGCAAGACCACGGCCGCTGCCAGCGCCCAGGGCTGCGCCGCGCGATAATGTTCAAGATCCAGCGGCTCTTTGGTCCAGCCGGCGATCATGGGCACGAGCGCGAGTCCAACTGCGCCGAGCAGCGTCGTGAAACCTGCCGCTGCCAGCCAGGTCTTGCGACCGGCGTTTTCTAGATGCAGCGCGATCAGCAGCGCCAGCGCCGGGAAAATCGGCAGGATATACGAGGGCAGCTTGGAGCGCGAAATGCTGAAAAAGAAAAAGATGAAGACGACCCAGACCAGCAGCAGCTTTTGCGGCTGGAAACCGCTGCGCTCGCGGCGCGCACTGTGCCACAGGCTTTGCGCCGTGACCGTCAGCCATGGCAAGACGCCCAGCACGAGGATAGGAACGAAGTAATACCACGGTCCTTCACGACGGTGAATCTTGCTCGTGAAGCGCTGAAAATGTTCGTGGATGAAAAAGAAATGCGGAAACTCCGGATTTTGCAGTGACACGAGCACGAACCATGGCGTGGTGATCGCAAAAAATACCAGTAAGCCCGGCAGCAGCTGCAAACGCTTCCAGATGGCCCAGTCGCGCGAAAAAAAGGTGTACAGCACCAGCACGGCGCCCGGCAAGACCAGGCCGATCAAGCCTTTCGACATCACCGACAAGGCCATGCCCGCCCAACACCAGAGCATCCAGCGCCGTCGCGCGATCGCCTCCTTGGCGCTTTGGCCCAGCAGCAGGCTGCACAGTGCCAGCGTCATCATGCCCGACAGTCCCATGTCGAGAGTATTAATATGTCCGAGTCCCGCCCACAAAAAGCTCGAGGCCAGCACCAGACCCGCCGTCAGACCGACGCGTTCACTGAAAACCTTGCGGCCGGTGTAAGCAGTCAGGGCAATGCCGAATAAACCGCACAAGCCGGTCCACAGCCGCGCCTGCCAGTCGCCCAGACCGAAGAACTTGAATGTCAGCGCCGTCATCCAGACTTGCAATGGCGGCTTCTCGAAATATTTGATTGCGTTCAGGCGCGGCGTGATCCAGTCGCCTGTGGCGACCATCTCGCGCGCCATTTCGGCATAGCGGCCTTCGTCGGTGGGAACCAGTGTGCGAGCGCCGAGCGCATAGAACCAGATCACACAAAAGAAAATGAGTAGCGGCCAGATTATGCGCCGGGTTTGATGCTCGTTCATCATGGCTGGGCTGGCGTATCGAAAATCAGCGCCAGCGCCGCTTTGCGGCCTTCGGCCATCAGGATGTTATAGGTTCGGCAAGCCGCCTGATTATCCATGGATTCGACGCCGACGCGGCGCGCCGTGAGCGCAGCAATCAGGCGCGGATGGACAAAGCGTTGGCGTGCGCCAGTGCCAAGGATGACGACATCGGGTTTCAGCGCGTCGATCTGCGCGAAATGCTCAACACTCAAGGCATCGAAGCTGTTCACAGGCCAGACGACTGGCGCGAGCTCGGGTAAGACGACGAGGCTATGTTGGTAGCCGACGGCATTGATTTCAACACCAGCATCGTCATAGGCCGTAATGGTTTGATATTGCTGGGTAATGGTATTGTGCAGCTTCATTGGCGAATGACCGGCGCTCTTGCGAGGCAGGCTCTGGTCAATTTGAAAGGACGGAAGCGGCATTGTAGCGTTTTTCGATATCCATTGATAAAACGAATCGCTTTCGGCAGAATGGGCGGTTCTCGCGGCGCAGCATTGCCGCTGGCATCTTGAATAAGCAGGATTCAACAAGGAAGGATGGCGCAGTGCGACCGATTCAGAAATCCCAGAAACTGGCAGACGTTTGTTACGACATACGCGGACCGGTGCTGGAAAAAGCCCGGCAAATGGAAGAAGACGGCCACAAGATCATCAAGCTCAACATCGGCAATCTGGCCGCGTTCGGTTTCGATGCGCCGGATGAAATCGTGCAGGACATGATCCGCAATCTCGGCAACGCCTCCGGTTACACCGATTCCAAGGGCATGTTCGCGCCGCGCAAGGCCGTCATGCACTACACGCAGCAAAAGAATGTGCGAAATGTGACCATTGACGACATCTACCTCGGCAATGGCGCCTCGGAACTGATCGTCATGAGCATGAATGCACTGCTCAATACGGGCGACGAAGTATTGGTCCCGTCACCCGACTATCCGCTGTGGACCGCGGCCGTGAGCCTGTCCGGCGGCATGCCCGTGCATTACGTCTGCGACGAGCAGTCCGACTGGATGCCCGACATCGAGGACATGCGCCGCAAAATCAACAGCAATACCAAGGCCATCGTCGTCATCAATCCGAATAACCCGACCGGCGCTTTGTATCCGGACGAAGTACTGCTGCAGATTATCGAGCTCGCGCGCCAGCACCAGCTGATCATTTTTGCCGACGAGATTTACGACAAGGTACTTTACGACGGCAATACGCATACCTCGATGGCGGCGCTGGCGGACGATATTCTCTTCATCACCTTCAACGGCCTGTCGAAGAATTACCGTTCCTGCGGCTACCGCGCCGGCTGGATGGTCGTATCCGGCGAAAAGCGTCACGCCAAGGATTACATCGAAGGCTTGAACATGCTCGCCTCGATGCGTCTGTGCGCGAATGCGCCGGGCCAATATGCGATCCAGACTGCGCTCGGTGGGCGGCAAAGCATCAACGATCTGGTCGGCCCCGGCGGGCGTTTGCTGCGCCAGCGCGATATCGCGCACAAGATGCTGACTGATATTCCGGGTGTTACCTGCGTCAAGCCGAAGTCGGCCTTGTACATGTTCCCGCGACTCGATCCGAAAATGTATCCGATCGCAGATGACCAGCAGTTTGCCTATCAGCTGCTGGCAGATGAGCGCGTGCTGATCGTACAGGGCAGCGGCTTCAACTGTCCTGACACAGCGCATTTCCGTGTGGTCTTCCTGCCGAATTCGGATGACCTCACTGATGCGATGAACCGCATTGCGCGTTTCCTTGAGCGCTATCGCCGTAATCCGACGGCCTGAGGTTTGATCTGCCTGCCGGTAACCATTGGTTATCGGCTAATAATCGGCTGGTGATCGGCTACAATCCGGACTTGACCTTCCTGCACCATTCTTACTGAACCCAAAAATATGAAACCTATCAAAGTTGGCCTCCTTGGCATCGGCACTGTCGGCGCCGGCACCTTCAACGTCCTCAAGCGCAATCAGCAGGAAATCCGCGCTCGCGCTGGTCGGGCGATTGAAATCGTGATGGTGGCTGACCTCAATGTCGAGCGCGCGCGCGAGTTGACCAACGGTGAATGCGAAGTCGTCAGCGATGGCAATCTCGTCGTCAATCATCCCGACATCGATATCGTCATTGAACTCATCGGCGGCTACGGCATCGCCAAAGACCTCGTCATGAAAGCCATTGCCAACGGCAAGCATGTCGTTACTGCCAACAAGGCCTTGCTGGCCACGCATGGTAATGAAATTTTCAAGGCTGCGCAGGACAAGGGCGTGATGGTCGCATTTGAAGCTGCCGTCGCCGGTGGCATCCCGATCATCAAGGCACTGCGCGAAGGCCTGACCGCGAACCGCATCCAGTGGGTCGCCGGCATCATCAATGGCACGACCAATTTCATCCTCTCGGAAATGCGCGACAAGGGTCTCGATTTCGGTAGCGTACTCGCCGAAGCGCAACGCCTGGGCTACGCTGAAGCCGATCCGACCTTCGACATCGAAGGCGTCGACGCCGCGCACAAGGCGACGTTGATGGCCTCGATCGCCTTCGGTATACCGATCCAATTCGACAAGGCGCACGTCGAAGGCATCACTAAATTGCAGGCTACCGACATCACCTATGCCGAGCAACTCGGCTACCGCATCAAGCTGCTCGGCATCGCCAAGCGCACGGACAAAGGCATTGAGCTGCGCGTGCATCCGACGCTGATCCCGGCCAAGCGTCTGATCGCCAATGTCGAAGGCGCCATGAATGCGGTGCTGGTGCAGGGCGACGCCGTGGGCGCGACGCTTTACTACGGCAAGGGCGCCGGCGCTGAGCCGACCGCGTCTGCCGTGATCGCTGATCTCGTCGACATCACGCGACTCGCTACCGCCGATCCGGAACACCGCGTACCGCATCTGGCCTTCCAGCCGGATTCGATGAGTAATCTGCAGATTTTGCCGATGTCGGAAATCACGACCAGCTACTACCTGCGCATGCAGGTGGCGGATCAGCCTGGCGTACTGGCAGACGTGACGCGCATTCTCGCGGATTCATCGATTTCGATCGATGCGATGTTGCAGAAGGAGCCTGCCGATGGCGTGACACAGACCGACATCATCATGCTCACGCACCAGACCCAGGAAATGAGCATCGAAGCGGCAATCGCGAAGATTGAGCAGCTGGCGACAGTCGTTGGAAATGTCACCAAGATCCGCCTCGAAGAATTGAGCTGAGTTGATCTGCTTTCTTGCCCGGGCGCTGCCCGGCAAGAAACGCACCCTGTGGTCGAAATCGCCATGTGATGGACAGGAGGCACTGCTTTATAATAGGCACCTCCCAGCAATCCATCCATTTTCGCGCCCATGCACTATGTCTCCACCCGCGGCCAGTCCGCAGCACTGCCATTCTCTGAAATCCTGCTAGGAGGCCTCGCGCCCGATGGCGGTTTGTATCTGCCTGAGACCTATCCACAAGTCAGCGGCGCGGAACTTGATGCCTGGCGCAAGCTCAGCTACGCCGATCTGGCACTCGAAGTCCTGAAGAAATTTGCGACCGACATTCCCGTAGCCGACCTGCAGGCGCTCGTTAAAAAGACCTACACCGCTGAGGTCTACCGCAACGTGCGCGCCGGCGAATCCGCTGCTGAGATCACGCCACTTCGCGTACTCGAGCAGCGCGACGGCACCACCGTGATGCTGCAAGCCCTGTCGAACGGCCCGACGCTGGCCTTCAAGGACATGGCGATGCAGTTGATCGGTAACCTGTTCGAATACACGCTCGCAAAAAATCATGCGGAACTGAATATTTTCGGTGCGACCTCCGGCGACACCGGCAGCGCTGCCGAATACGCGATGCGCGGCAAGCGCGGCATTCGCGTCTTCATGCTCTCGCCGCACAAGAAAATGAGCGCCTTCCAGACCGCGCAAATGTTCAGCCTGCAAGACCCGAACATCTTCAATATTGCCGTCGAGGGCGTCTTCGACGATTGCCAGGACATGGTCAAGGCCGTTTCGAATGATCTCGAATTCAAGGCGCGTCAGAAAATCGGCACGGTTAATTCGATCAATTGGGCGCGCGTCGTGGCGCAAGTCGTCTACTACTTCCGTGGCTATCTCGCGGCGACCACGAGCAACGAGCAGAAAGTCTCGTTCACGGTCCCGTCCGGTAACTTCGGCAATATCTGCGCCGGCCACATCGCGCGCATGATGGGTCTGCCGATCGATAAGCTGGTCGCCGCGACGAATGAGAATGACGTGCTCGACGAGTTTTTTCGCACCGGCATTTACCGAGTGCGCAAGTCGGCCGAGACTTACCATACCTCCAGCCCGAGCATGGACATCAGCAAGGCGTCGAACTTCGAGCGCTTCATGTTCGATTTGCTCGGCCGCGACAGCGAGCGCCTGCGCGCGCTGTTCCATAAAGTCGAGACCGAAGGCGGCTTCGATTTGTCGGGCAAGCCGGGCAGCGATGGTGATGAATTCGCCAAGGTGGCGCAATATGGTTTCTGTTCCGGCAAATCGGTGCATACCGATCGGCTGGCGACGATACGCGATGTGGCGCAACACCATGGCGTGATTCTCGATACGCATACCGCCGATGGCGTGAAAGTCGCGCGCGAGCATTTGACGCCGGGCGTGACGATGATCGTGCTCGAGACCGCTTTGCCGGCAAAGTTCAATGAAACCATCGTCGAAGCCTTGAAACGCGATGCCGACCGTCCGGCCGGCTTTGAAAACATCGAAGCATTGCCGCAGCGTTTTGAGGTGATGCATGCCGATGTCGCGCTGATGAAGGACTTCATCGCACGCCATACAGGACTCTGATGCCATGAGCGAAAAAAAGCCGATGTTGACCCTGCCGCAGGCGCTGGATTTCCTGCTCGCTGCGGCCAAGCCCTTAGCGGATATGGAAGAGGTCGCGACGATAGACGCGAACGGGCGCGTGCTCGCTGCGGATCAGTCCTCGCTGATCGATGTTCCGCCGATGGACAATACGCAGATGGATGGCTACGCCGTGCGCGCAGCAGACTGTGCGGCGGGATTACCGCTGACGGTATCGCAGCGCATTCCGGCCGGTCATGTGCCGCAGCCTTTGGCAGAGGGTAGTGTCGCGCGTATTTTCACTGGCGCGATGATTCCCGCCGGGGCCGACGCCGTCGTCATGCAGGAGCAATGCACGGCCGAGGGCGACCAGGTCACCATCGCGCACCAGCCGCAATCCGGCGAATGGATACGCCGCGCCGGAGAAGATATCCTCGCCGGCAGCACTATACTCGCAGCCGGTACGCGTCTGCGCGCGCAAGAACTCGGTTTGGCCGCCTCAGTCGGTCTGGCCACTTTGCCCGTCTTGCGCAAGCCGCGCGTCGCCGTCTTTTTTACCGGCGATGAATTGGCCATGCCGGGCGAGTCGCTCAAGCCCGGCGCGATCTACAATTCGAACCGTTTTACCTTGCGCGGGCTATTGCAAAACCTTGGCTGCGACGTCACCGATTTCGGCATCGTGCCTGATCAGCTAGCCGCTACACGCGCGACCTTGCGCGAGGCAGCGACTGAGCATGACTTGATCATTACTTCCGGCGGGGTGTCAGTCGGCGAAGAAGATCACATCAAGCCGGCCGTCGAAGCGGAAGGGCGCTTGAACATGTGGCAGATCGCGATCAAGCCGGGCAAACCGCTGGCCTTTGGCGAGATCGACCGTGCCGCCAAGGCGCCGGCATTTTTCATCGGCTTGCCCGGCAATCCCGTATCGAGCTTCGTCACCTTCCTGCTGCTGGTGCGACCTTTCATTTTGCGCCTGCAGGGTGTGGCCGATGTTGCGCCGCAGGCATTTGCACTGCGTGCCGATTTCAACTGGCCCAAGGCCGACCGGCGCAATGAATTCCTGCGCGCGCGTCTCAATGCCCACGGCGGGCTTGACCTGTTTGCAAACCAGGGCTCGGGCGTACTGACCTCGACTGTGTGGGGCGACGGCCTGATCGATAATCCGCCGGGGCAGGCGATCGTCGCCGGTGACATCGTGCGCTTCCTGCCTTTTTCGGCCTTGCAGAATTGATGCCCATGCAAATCCAGTTACGTTTCTTCGCCAGCGTGCGTGAAAAACTCGGGACCGGTCAGGAAACGCTCGTTGTGCCGCCGGATGTGAAAACAGTCGGTGATGTACTGTCGCTCTTGCGCGCACGCGGCGGCGTCTGGGCCGAAGTACTGGCCGAAGGGCGCGCCTTGCGCATGGCCTATGACCAGAATATGGTCGAGGCGACGGCTCCGTTGGCCGATGGTGGTGAGCTCGCCTTTTTCCCGCCGGTCACTGGCGGCTGAACCAGATTTTTGAAAGCGCCGGCGATGCCCGTACAAGTCCAGACCGAAGATTTTGATTTGAGCACTGAGGTAGCGCAGCTGCGCGCAGCGAACCCCGGTGTCGGCGCCATCGTTACCTTTGTCGGCACCGTGCGCGACATGAACGAGGGTGAAAATGTTTCGTCCATGGAGCTGGAACATTATCCCGGCATGACCGAAAAGGCCTTGACCGACATCGTCGCCCAGGCCAGTCAACGCTGGCAAATCATCGACGCGCTCGTGATCCATCGCGTCGGGCCACTCGAGCCCATGGCGCAGATCGTCCTCGTCGCGGTCACCTCGGCGCATCGCGGCGAAGCGTTTGCCGCCTGCGAATTCATCATTGATTATCTCAAGACCGACGCGCCATTCTGGAAGAAAGAGCAGACGCCTGCGGGTGCACGTTGGGTCGATGCGCGTAGCACGGACGACCAGGCGCTGCTGAAATGGAAAACGTCCTCAGGAGCAGCAGCATGAGCTGGATCGCGATCGGTGTGGGCGCGACCGTTGGCGCATGGCTGCGTTGGGGCTTGGGACTGCTGCTCAACAGCTTGCACAGCCAGCTGCCTCTTGGGACATTGGCCGCGAACCTTGGCGGTGGCTTCCTGATCGGTATTGCGGTGGGATTTTTCAGCGCCAACCCCGCTTTGTCGCCGGAATGGCGGCTGCTCGTGGTGACCGGATTTCTGGGTGGGCTGACGACGTTTTCTACCTTTTCGGCGGAGGCGATGCTGCTGCTGCAGCGCGGCGACTACGCCTGGGTGATGCTGCATTCGGGCTTGCATCTGCTTGGCTCGATCGCCTGCTGCATTGCCGGATTTGCGGCGTATCGCGCACTGAGCGCTTGAAAAAAAGGGGCGCATGGTTTGCGCCCCTCTCACACTTGATTAATTCAATACCCGCGGCGTCTCGTCGTCGCGCTCGTCATCGCTAGGCAGGAACAGCTCCATATCCCATTCTGCCTGGGCCACCGCCGTCGGCATGAGGCTGAAGAAGCCGTGCAGGATTTGCGGCGTAAAGGCAATTTCGAATCCTGCCCCCGTCTCCGGCGCAAAAATGATCCGCATCGGCGAATTACGCGCGATGTTGAACTGCGCGTTATGCACCAGGAAAGGTGTTTCGCCCAGCGGGTAATGTGTCGCTTCCATATCATAAGGCTTACCGAATTTACCTTGCGCGGCTAACTCCATGACCGACGCCTGATGCGTCATGTTGACCATTTCGGCTTTGGCATGGGAAGCCGCTGGCTGATCCAGGGTGACTTGCGTCTGCATGGCTTTTTGCAGCGTTGGCCACAAGAGCTTCACGATGCGGCGCGTCAGCCAGGCACGTAATTCATGCAGCTCGTCTTCGCCATGCATGAATGAGGCGCGCATCACAATGCGGTCTTCCTCAGGGATATAAGTTAATTGGCACTGGTGTAAGACCATGATTTTTTGATGCCTGAATGGCAATTAAATTGAATTTAGTAAGAAAAACTGCGTAACGAAAACGGTCCGTTTTGCATTCGAATAATCTTCACTTGAAAACTGCCGGTAATGCCCCATTTTATAGTGAACATTGAACCATTTGGAGCAAACGATGCGCCTCGACAAACTCACGACAAAATTGCAAGAAGTCTTATCTGACGCCCAGAGTCTCGCAGTTGGCAATGATAATCAATATATCGAGCCAGTGCATGTGTTAATTGCACTATTGAACCAGGAAGATAACGGTGCACGCTCGCTGCTGCAGCGTGCCGGTGTCAATATTAACGGCTTGAATGGTGCACTGAAAAGCGCGCTCGAGCGTCTCGCCAAGGTTTCCGGCCATGGCGGCGAAGTCCAGGTCGGCCGTGAGCTGTCGGCGCTGCTTAATCTCGCTGATCGTGAAGCGCAAAAGCGCAGCGATCAGTTCGTCGGCGCGGAAATGCTGCTGCTGGCCTTGGCCGATGATAAATCCGATGCCGGTCGTCAGGCGCGCGAGAACGGCTTGACGCGCAAGGCGCTCGAGGCGGCGATCGATGCCGTTCGTGGCGGCTCCAAGCTCAATTCGCAAGAAGGCGAAGGCCAGCGCGAAGCCTTGAAAAAATATACGCTGGATTTGACCGAACGCGCACGCATGGGCAAGCTTGATCCGGTGATCGGCCGCGATGACGAAATCCGCCGCGCCATTCAGGTCCTGCAACGCCGCACGAAGAATAATCCCGTACTGATAGGCGAGCCGGGCGTGGGCAAGACGGCCATCGTCGAAGGCCTGGCGCAACGCATCGTCAATGGCGAAGTGCCGGATAGCCTGAAGTCCAAGCGCGTGCTGTCGCTGGATATGGCGGCCTTGCTGGCTGGTGCAAAATTCCGCGGCGAATTCGAAGAACGCCTCAAAGCCGTGTTGAAGGAAATCGCGCTCGACGAAGGTCAGACCATCGTTTTCATCGATGAAATCCACACCATGGTCGGCGCCGGCAAGGCTGAGGGCGCCATGGATGCGGGGAATATGCTCAAACCTGCGCTGGCCCGCGGCGAGCTGCATTGCGTCGGTGCGACCACGCTCGACGAATATCGCAAATATATCGAAAAGGACGCCGCGCTCGAGCGCCGCTTCCAGAAAATCATCGTCGACGAGCCTAGCGTCGAAGCGACCATCGCGATCCTGCGCGGCCTGCAGGAAAAATACGAAGTCCACCATGGCGTCGACATCACCGATCCGGCCATCGTCGCTGCCGCAGAGCTGTCGCATCGCTACATCACTGACCGTTTCCTGCCGGACAAGGCGATTGACCTCATCGATGAAGCCGCCTCGAAGATCAAGATCGAGATCGACTCCAAACCCGAAGTCATGGACAAGCTCGAACGTCGCATGATCCAGCTGAAGATCGAGCGCGAAGCCGTGAAGCGCGAAAAGGATGAATCCTCGCGCAAACGCCTCGGCCTGATCGAGGAAGAAATCGTGCGCCTCGAGCGCGAATACGCCGACCTCGAAGAAATCTGGAAGTCGGAAAAGGCCGCCGTGCAAGGCAGCCAGCACATCAAGGAAGAAATCGAAAAAGTCCGCCTGCAAATGGAAGATGCGCGCCGCTCCGGTAACTGGCAGCGCATGTCGGAACTGCAGTATGGCCGCATGCCGGAACTGGAAGCGCAGTTAAAGCAAGCCGATATCGGCGCGCAAAAATCGGCCCGGCCCAAGCTCTTGCGCACACAAGTCGGCGCCGAAGAAATCGCCGAAGTCGTTTCGCGCGCCACCGGCATTCCGGTCTCGCGCATGATGCAAGGCGAGCGCGACAAGCTGCTGCATATGGAGCAAGCTCTGCATGAACGTGTGGTCGGCCAGGAAGAAGCCATCGTCGCCGTATCGGATGCGATCCGCCGTTCGCGCGCCGGTCTGGGTGACCCTAGCCGTCCATACGGCTCATTCATGTTCCTCGGACCGACCGGCGTGGGCAAGACCGAGTTATGCAAGGCGCTGGCCGGCTTCCTGTTCGATACTGAAGATTCGCTGATCCGCATCGACATGAGTGAATTCATGGAGAAGCATTCGGTGGCACGCATGATTGGCGCGCCCCCGGGCTATGTCGGCTATGAAGAGGGCGGCTACCTGACTGAAGCCGTGCGACGCAAACCGTATAGCGTGATCCTGCTCGATGAAATCGAAAAGGCGCATCCGGATGTCTTCAATGTGCTGCTACAGGTACTCGATGACGGCCGCATGACTGATGGTCAGGGACGTACGGTCGATTTCAAGAACACGGTCATCGTGATGACGTCCAATCTCGGTTCGCACAAGATCCAGAGCATGGAAGATTCCGATCCCGAGGTGGTGAAGATGGCGGTCATGGCCGAGGTGCGCGGGCATTTCCGGCCGGAGTTCATCAATCGCATCGACGATATCGTGGTCTTCCATGCGCTCGACGAAAAGAACATCGGCGCGATCGCCAAGATCCAGCTGAAGTCGCTCGAAGATCGCCTCACGCACATGGATATGGGCCTGGAAATTTCTGCCGCAGCCTTGCAAAAACTGGCAGAGGCAGGCTTCGATCCGGTATATGGCGCACGGCCGCTGAAACGCGCGATCCAGCAGCAGATTGAAAATCCGCTGTCGAAAATGATCCTCGAAGGTCGCTTTGGTCCGAAAGATATCATTGCGATCGGTGTCGAAGGCAGTCATCTGGCATTCAGCAAGGTGGCGCAGGAAGCCGAGGCAGAAGCGCCATCCCAATAAGGCAAGTCTTTAAACAGGGAAACGCGGCAAGCCTTGACGGGCTGCCGCGTTTTTTACGCCATTTTGTCGAGTTACATGCCGACATTCTCAGCGCAAATTTCACAACTGGCAGTGACGTTTCATATTATGAAAAAAACTCAGCGCGTCGCCGCATATTTCGATTTCATTTTAAGGAATTTCATTCCGCATCGCGAGAAAATATATTTAAGCTTATGAAAATAAACGATTTTAATTTACTTATATGTCTTATATAAGACCTTGTTGCCATGCAAAAAATTCCCTATGATTGAGTCATCAGCTTTCGAACATACTCATCCACAAGCAGCTCATCACAGGAGAATCATCATGGCAACTCGCGAACAGCAAATTCAGGCACTGGCAACAGAATGGGCAGAGAATCCACGTTGGAAGGGCGTTACACGCACTTACTCGGCAGAAGACGTGGTGCGCCTGCGCGGCTCCCTGCAAATCGAGCATACGCTGGCCAAGCGCGGCGCGGAAAAGCTGTGGGATCTTGTCAATAACGAGCCTTTCGTCAATGCGCTTGGCGCCCTGACAGGTAACCAGGCCATGCAGCAAGTTAAAGCCGGCCTGAAAGCGATTTACCTCTCCGGCTGGCAAGTCGCCGGCGATGCCAACCTGGCTGGCGAAATGTATCCTGACCAATCGCTGTATCCAGCTAATTCGGTACCAATGGTCGTCAAGCGCATCAACAATACCTTCCAGCGCGCCGACCAGATCCAATGGTCGGAAGGCAAGGGCGATATCGACTTCTTCGCACCAATCGTGGCCGATGCAGAAGCCGGTTTCGGTGGTGTCCTGAATGCGTATGAACTGATGAAGTCGATGATCGATGCCGGCGCAGCTGGCGTTCACTTCGAAGATCAATTGGCATCGGTGAAGAAATGCGGCCACATGGGCGGCAAGGTGTTGGTACCAACACGTGAAGCCGTTGAAAAATTGAGCGCAGCCCGTCTGGCAGCTGACGTGATGGGTACATCGACACTGGTGATCGCCCGTACCGATGCGGAAGCGGCTGATTTGCTGACTTCGGACGTGGACGACAATGACAAGCCTTTCCTCACTGGCGAGCGCACAGTTGAAGGTTTCTTCAAGGTCCGTCCAGGTATCGAGCAGTCGATTTCGCGCGCCTTGGCGTACTCGCCAGTAGCCGATCTCGTCTGGTGCGAAACTGGCAAACCGGATCTGGCTTTCGCGAAGAAATTCGCTGAAGCCGTGCATGCAAAATTCCCGGGCAAGATGCTGGCCTATAACTGCTCGCCATCGTTCAACTGGAAGAAGAACCTCGACGATGCAACCATCGCGAAATTCCAGAAGGAACTCGGCGCCATGGGTTACAAGTTCCAGTTCATCACCCTGGCCGGCTTCCATGCACTGAACTACTCGATGTTCAACCTGGCGCACGGCTATGCCCGTAATCAGATGTCAGCCTTCGTTGAATTGCAGGAAGCAGAATTCGCTGCTGCCGACAAAGGCTTCACCGCGGTTAAGCATCAGCGTGAAGTCGGTACCGGTTACTTCGACGCCGTCACCCAGGTGATCCAGCAGGGCCAGTCGTCGACGACTGCGCTGCACGGCTCGACTGAAGATGAACAATTTTTTGATAAAAAAGTTGCTTAAATCCGGCTTGCGCAACACGCAGCCGTCAATCTGGTGAGGCATCACTTCACCGGATACTAAAAACCGCAGTCCACAAGGCTGCGGTTTTTTTATTTTCGATTCAAGTTCCATCGATTCCCTGCGGATTAGGGATAGTCGCCGGGACTTGTTAAAATGCGGCTTTCCTCTTCTGCTGCGTCCGTCGCGCCGGAACGAGTCGACCACAGCGCATTCACCAGGATAGTCTCCACTATGTCTCTCAGTTACCGCCACGCCTTCCATGCGGGGAACCACGCCGATGTCCTCAAGCACATCGTGCAAATTCAGCTTTTGCAGTACATGAATCAAAAAGATACGCCCTATATGTACATCGATACCCATGCCGGTGCCGGCGTGTATGCGCTCGATGGCGGCTATGCGTCGAAGAATGCCGAATACGAGACCGGCATCAGCCGCCTGTGGGACCGCAAGGATTTGCCGCCGGCCGTGGCCGAATATGTGGCGCTGATCAAAGGCATGAATCCGAGCGGCAAGATGCGCTATTACCCCGGTTCGCCCTATGTGGCCGACAAGATCATGCGCGAAGCGGATCGTCTGCGCCTGTTTGAATTGCATCCAAGCGAGGTACGCATCCTCGATGAAAATTTCCGCAAGATCGAAGCCCATGAAGCCGAGCAGGGCCGCCGCACGACCACGCGTGGCAAACGTATCATCGTCGCGCGTGGCGATGGCTTCATGGCGCTGAAAGCCTTGCTGCCACCAGTTTCGCGGCGTGGCCTTGTGCTGATGGATCCGCCGTATGAAGAAAAGACCGATTACAAGCGCGTCAAGGATACACTCGAAGAAGCGATCGGCCGCTTCCCGACCGGTACTTACGCCGTCTGGTATCCCTTCCTGCAGCGCATGGAGTCGCGTCAGATGCCCGACAAGCTCAAGCGCCTGCCATCGAATGGCTGGCTTGACGTCACGCTCTCAGTGAGCGCGCCATCTCCGGATGGCTTCGGCCTGCGTAGCAGCGGCATGTTCATCATTAACCCGCCTTGGACGCTGGAGCCGATGCTGCGCGAGCTGATGCCTTTCCTCGTGTCGGCACTGGGGCAGGATAGCGGCGCGACTTTCACGCTGGCCTCAGGCGCGAGCACCATGCCTGCGCCCAAGGTGCGCAAGGCGAATTGAGCTGCGACGCTGTATGACTGAGATCAGGCATTCAAGATCATGAGCAAAGTATTCGTGAATGTGTCGGATGAGGATGATGACGAGGCTGCCTTGCCGGCTATTCCCGCGGGCAGCAAGAATTACATCCGGCCGCAAGGCTATGCCCGCATCAAGGACGAGCTGTTTCATCTGATCGATGTCGACCGGCCTGAAGTAGTGCGCATCGTGCATTGGGCGGCCTCGAACGGCGACCGCTCCGAGAACGGTGACTACATCTACGGCAAACGCCGGCTGCGCGAGATCGACAAACGCATCCGCTTCCTGACCAAGCGTATGGACACCGCCGAGGTCGTCGACCCGGCTGTGCATCATGGCAGTGAACAGATATTTTTTGGCGCGACCGTCGCCTATGAAAACCAGCATGGCCAGGCGCATACCGTGACCATCGTCGGCATCGACGAGATCGATCCCCTGAATGGCCAGATCAGCTGGGTCTCGCCCGTCGCCCGGGCGCTGACGAAGGCGCGCGTCGGCGACGCCGTCATCCTCAATACGCCGGGCGGCGTGGAAGAGCTGGAGATACTCTCAGTGACATATCCGGCGCCGCTGGCGGATTAAACCCGCACGCGCATGATGCGCGCCACGCCCGGGATGCGCCGCACATTGCGCATCAGGCGCGCAAGGTGGATGCGGTCTTCCACCTGCACCGTAAAGCGCATCTGCGTCATCGGCAAGTCTTCCTTGCTTTCTTCCATGGCGACCGAGACGATATTCGAATCCGACTCGGCAATTTCGGCTGCAATGCGCGCCAAGCTGCCGCGCTCGTCACGTACCAGGAGCGAGATATGGCAATCGAAGCGCCGGTTCAATTCCTGACCCCAGATCACATCAATCCAGCGTTCGCGTTCCTTGCTGCGCTGACGTTTCGCCAGCTCGCAGTCGGCCGTGTGTACGGTGATGCCCTGGTCGCGCTTGAGCTGGCCGATGATGTCGTCACCCGGAATCGGCTGACAGCATGGCGCAAGATGTACGGACACGCCTTCACTGCCATAAATGATGACCGGATCGAGCTTGCCCTTGCCAGTCACACGCGGTACCGGCACATGTGGATGCGTGCCATCTGATTCAACCAGTTCAAGAACATGGCGCGCCACCAGCGCCGCCATGCGCGTACCGACGCCAATGTCGGCACAAAGCTCGTCGAGTGATTTCGCACTGGATTCATTGAGCAGGCGATCAGCCAGCTGCGTCGGCAAATCAGCATCGAGTTTCAGTGCCACCAGCGCCTGTCCCAGCAAACGCCGGCCAAGTTCGATCGATTCTTGCAAATTGATCGTGCGCAGATGGTGACGGATAGCCGAGCGTGATTTGCCGGTACGGACGAAGGTCAGCCAGTTCGGACTGGGGCGTGCGGTAGGCGAAGTAATGATCTCGACGATATCGCCATTGTGCAGCTCGGTGCGCAAGGGCGCCTGTTCATGGTTGATTTTCGCAGCAATCGTATGATCGCCGACATCGGTATGAATCGTGTAAGCGAAATCGAGCGCCGTGGCGCCGCGCGGCAGGGCAATGATTTTTGATTTCGGCGTGAAGACATAGACCGAATCCGGGAACAGGTCGACCTTCACATGTTCCAGGAATTCGGCCGAGTCGCCGGTCTGTTTCTGGATATCGAGCAGCGACTGCAGCCAGGCATGGGTGCGCTGCTGCAGGTCGGTCAGATTGCCCTCGCCATCCTTGTAGAGCCAATGCGCGGCCACACCGGATTCAGCGACGCAATGCATGGCTTCGGTACGGATCTGGAACTCCACAGGCGTGCCATACGGGCCGATCAGGGTCGTGTGTAGCGACTGGTAGCCGTTGAGCTTGGAAATCGCAATGTAGTCCTTGAATTTGCCCGGCATGGGCTTGTACAGCGCATGCAGCGTCCCCAGCGCGAGGTAGCAGCTGGAGAAACTGTCGACGACGATGCGAAAGCCATACACATCGAGCACCTGCGAGAACGACAGATGCTTGTTGCGCATCTTGCGGTAAATGCCGAACAGGTTTTTTTCACGGCCATCGACGCGCGCCGTGATGCCGGCGGCGGCGAGCGAATTCTTGACCGCCTCGAGGATTTTGGAAACGACTTCGCGGCGATTGCCGCGCGCTGCCTTCACAGCCTTGCCGAGCGTCTTGTAGCGCATCGGATACAAATGAGCGAAGGACAGGTCCTGCAATTCGCGATAAATATTGTTCAGGCCTAAACGATGCGCGATCGGCACATACACTTCCATGGTCTCGCGGGCGATGCGGCGTTTCTTTTCCGACGACATCGAGTCGAGCGTGCGCATATTGTGCAAACGATCGGCCAGCTTGATGAGGATCACGCGTACATCGCGCGCCATGGCCAGCAACATCTTGCGGAAGTTTTCCGCCTGCGCTTCGATCTGGCTCTGGAATTCGATTTTTTCGAGCTTCGATAGGCCATCGACGAGCGCTGCCACCGGTGCGCCGAAACGTTCGATCAGTTCGTCCTTCTTGACGTCCTGGTCTTCCATCACATCATGCAGCAGTGCGGCCATGATCGCCTGCACATCAAGCTTCCAGTCGGCGCAGATTTCGGCCACGGCGATCGGATGCGAGATGTAGGGCTCGCCCGATTTGCGCATTTGCCCGAGGTGCATTTCGTCGGAAAAACGGTACGCTTCCTTGACCTTTTTCAGGTCGTTTGCGCTGAGATAGTTGGCGAGCTTGTTATTGAGATGGGTGACTGAAGCGACCGGACTTGCGGCAGGTGCGGGGCCGGGGTCGGTACGTAAAACGGAGGCGCGTGAAAACGGGCGGTCATTAACCGCCCGTGTGCCAGGTACAGCTGATAAGTTCGCGTCGGATGGAATCGAGTTCATTGCTTATGAATATCAGCTGCATGACGGTCGTGTCAACTAGCTTGGCACCTTTTTGAGCATTTCAATTCCAACTTTACCTGAGGCAATTTCTTTCAGTGCCACGACAGTTGGTTTATCTTTCGCGTCGACTTTTGGTGTGTGGCCTTGCAGGAGCTGGCGTGCGCGATAAGTCGCGGCGAGCGTCAGTTGAAAGCGGTTAGGGATATGCTTGAGGCAGTCTTCAATCGTGATACGGGCCATGGTAACTCCTAAAATTCAAGAACGATAAATGATCGGGGTGTCGCGTCGATTCCGCGCAGTTTCAGCTGGGGTTGGCATGGATGCCAAATTGGGCGAACAAGGAAGCGTTTCGTGCAGCCTGTTGCGAGAACCGGCAACGTGTCGCTCTGACGATAGAGTTTAATTCAGTCAAAGCAGACGCAAACTCTTGATTAATAATAACATATTCGAACTCGGGCGCGTGCGCGATTTCGCCGCCGGCTGCCAGGATGCGGCGCGTGATGATCTGCGGCTCGTCCTGTCCGCGCTTTTTCAGGCGCTCTTCGAGTGCGGCGATCGAGGGCGGCAGGATGAAAATGCCGACCGCCTGCGGGAAGCGTTTCTTGACTTGCTGCGCGCCTTGCCAGTCGATTTCGAGCAGTACATCGGTGCCGGCATTGATCTGGTCAGCGATCAGAAGGCGCGAAGTGCCGTAGTAATTGCCGTGGACTTCGGCAGATTCAAGGAATTCTCCATCGGCTTTACGCTTCAGGAAATCCTCGACGGAGGTGAAATAATATTCGCGACCATGTTCTTCCTTTGGCCGTGGCGCGCGCGTCGTGTAGGAAATCGACAATTTGATCGCCGGTTCTTGCGCCAGCAGTGCATTGACCAGCGTTGATTTTCCTGCACCGGAAGGTGCGACCACCATGAACAGGCTGCCGGCAGAAGCTTCAGACATAAACATCCCTGAGTAACATCGTAAAACCGTATTTTAAAGCACCGGCATCGATACGACACTGTCAACGATGGCGGTTAGAGCGATTATTCGAGGTTCTGTACCTGCTCGCGCATTTGCTCGATCAGCAGTTTCAGTGCCATTGCGGCGTCCGATAATTCCTTCACTGCCGCTTTCGAGCCGACGGTGTTGGCTTCGCGATTTAGTTCCTGCATCATGAAGTCGAGCCGCTTGCCGACCTGACCACCTTTTTTCAGGATATGGCGGGTTTCATCGAGGTGCGTCGCGAGGCGCGTGAGTTCTTCGGCGACGTCGATACGAATGCCGTACAAGGTGACTTCCTGGCGTATGCGCTCCAGCGCCTCATCCTGCGACACCAGCATCGTGCCGGTCTTGTCCTGCTGCGCCAGGCCGAGCGCTTCACGCATGCGGTCGGTGGCTTTTTGCTGGAACTGGGCGATGACGCGCGGGATCAGCGGTGCAATCTGTTTAACAATTACATCCATGTCAGAGATGCGCGCCAGCAGCATCGCTTCCAGTGCCGCACCTTCACGCGCGCGGCTGTCGATGAAGGTATGCATGGTGTTGTCCATGGCCGCAGCGACTTCGGCCTGCAGCGTATCCTGGCCAATTTCAGCTTCTTCGATCATGCCCGGCCAGCGCAGCAGTTCGTTCACTGACAATGGGCGCGCATCGGCAAAATGGCCGCGCACCTGATCCTGCATGGAGGCGATCGATTGCAGCAGTGCCGCATTGAGCGACTGGCTGTTGCCACTGGCAAGCTTGCGACCAAAGCTGAGGCGACATTCGACCTTGCCACGGGTAACGCGGCCCATGATCGCTTCGCGCAGCAGCGGTTCCAGCGCGCGCAATTCATCATTGACGCGGAATTGCAGATCAAGAAAGCGCGAGTTCACGCTCTTGAGTTCAATGGTCACCGTGCCGATTGCCGTTTCGCGTGTGGTAACGGCATAGCCGGTCATGCTGCAAATAGTCAAAATATCGTCCTTGCTTCTTTACAAAAAAACCAATGCTTCCCACAATCATGAGAAGACAATCTCCCATAGGCATGCACAATCCATGGCCGCGCAAAACAATGCTCCACTGCCGGACGGGCTGGTCATCGCCGGGTACCGCATTGTAAAGAAAATTGCGTCTGGCGGGTTCAGTATCGTCTACCTTGCCCATGATGAAGAGGGCAATGCCGTGGCGATCAAGGAGTACTTGCCGAGCACGCTGGCGGTGCGCAAGGAAGGCGAACTTGTACCCGCCATTTCGACAAACCATCTGCCGATTTATCGCATCGGCCTGAAATGTTTTTTTGAAGAGGGCCGCGCGCTGGCGAGCATTGCGCATCCGAATGTCGTCAGCGTGGTCAATTTTTTTCGCGCCCATGAAACCGTCTACATGGTCATGGCCTATGAGTCCGGCCGCACGCTGCAGGACTTCATCTTGCAGCGGCGCGAGCGCAAGACCAGACCACTCATTTCTGAACAATCCATCCGCGCCATCTTCAGCCAGGTCATGAATGGCTTGCGTGAAGTGCATACGCACAAGCTTTTACATCTGGATCTGAAACCGGCCAACATTTATTTGCGCGTTGACGGCACGCCCTTGCTGCTCGATTTCGGCGCGGCGCGGCAAACCTTGAAGTCGGACATTGCCAAGTTTTATCCGATGTACACGCCTGGGTTCGCTGCCCCCGAACTGTATGTCAGGAATGCGAAACTGGGACCATGGACCGATATCTACGGCCTGGGGGCGGCAATGTTTGCCTGCATTGCCGGCTTGCCGCCACCTGCGGCAGATCAGCGCAAAGTCAATGACCGTGTCGATGAGCAGTTGCAACGCTTCGCCGGCATGTACTCGGAAGGCTTGCTGGCGCTGATCCGCTGGAGCCTGAAGCTGGACCCTTTGGCCCGGCCGCAGAGCGTATTCGAGATGCAACAGGCGCTGCGCGCCACACGACCTGCGGAGTCGCCGCAGCAGCCCAGGTTCTGGTCTGGCGTGAAACGCCAGGCGCAGGTTTTCTGTCGACGACTCGGCTGGCTGAAATAAGAAAGAGGAGGCGACGATGCGATTCTCTGTGTATCAGGAAAGTCAGATCGGCGGTCGGCGCACCAATCAGGATCGCATGGGATATTGCTTCACGCGTGACGCTGTCCTGCTCTTGCTGGCAGACGGCATGGGTGGCCATATTGGCGGTGACGTCGCCGCGACGATTACCCTGCAGACTGTGGGCGCGCTGTTTCAGAAGGAAGCTCAGCCCTTCATCAAAAATCCGCGTCAATTCCTCGACAGTAGCCTGTGTGCCGCGCATTTCGCCATCCACCGCTACCGTGCCCAAAAAAATTTACCTGATTCGCCACGCACTACGGTCGTAGCCTGCCTGCTGCAGCATGGCAGCGCATATTGGGCGCATTGCGGCGATTCGCGACTGTACTGGTTGCGCGAGCGACAAATACTTGCGCGTACCCGTGACCATTCGCGCATCGAAACCTTGATCGCCCAGGGCCGGGCATTGCCAGCCGAGCGCGCCACACATCCGGATCGAAACAAGCTGTTCAATTGCATAGGTGGGCCGCATTTGCCGATCGTCGAAATTGCCGCGCGCGCGACCCTGCGCTCCGGTGATGTGCTGCTGCTGTGTTCGGATGGCCTTTGGTCAGTCCTGCCTGACGAGCAACTCGTCACGCGCCTGTTTGAGGCTGACATCATGCAGAGCATTCCGGAATTAATCGCCAGTGCGATACACATCGCCGGCAAGAACGGTGATAATGTTACCGCGCTGGGCGTCACATGGGAAGACAATGAACTTGCCCACCCGATCTCCACCTGCAGCCTGCCGGCTGGTGCCGTGACCACGACGATTCTGGCGCAGCGCCATGATGATCTCGACCAGTTCGAGCGTTTCAATGAGGGCGAGATCGAACAGTCCATCGACGAAATCCGCAGCGCGATTGAAAAAACTGCCCGAATAACCTTAAAAGATTAGGTCCACCACATGTCGTCTGAACACCGTCCTAGCGGGCGCCGCACTGATGCCTTGCGCGCTATCGCCTTACACCGCAATTACACCAAACATGCTGAAGGTTCGGTACTCATCGAATGTGGCGATACCAAGGTCATCTGTACCGCCAGCATTGAAGACAAGGTGCCGGGTTTCCTGCGCGGTAAAGGCCAGGGTTGGCTGACTGCGGAATACGGCATGCTGCCGCGCTCGACGAATACGCGCATGGACCGCGAAGCCGCGCGCGGCAAACAGTCCGGCCGGACCCAGGAAATCCAGCGCCTGATCGGCCGCTCGCTGCGCGCCGCATTTGATCTCGAAGCGTTCGGCGAGCGCACACTGCAAATCGACTGTGACGTGATTCAGGCCGATGGCGGCACGCGCACGGCATCGATCACGGGCGCGATGGTCGCAGCCTACGACGCCTTTGCCAAACTCGTGCAAGCCGGCGTGATTCCCGCCGTGCCGGTGCGCCATTTCGTCGCGGCCATTTCGGTCGGCGTGTATCAGGGCACGCCCGTGCTCGATCTCGATTACGCGGAAGATTCGAACTGCGACACCGACATGAATGTGGTCATGACCGAAGACGGTCATTTCATTGAAGTGCAGGGCACCGCTGAAGGCGCCGCCTTTGATCGCGCGACGATGAACCATTTGCTTGATCATGCGCAAAAAGGCATCAGCGAGCTGATCATCCTGCAAAAGCAGGCGCTGGGTCTGGCAGACTGAAGACGATGTCGACACCATTGATCCTGGCCTCGAACAACGCCGGCAAACTCAAGGAGTTTGCGGAGCTGCTTGCGCCGCTCGGCTTCGACTTGCATACGCAGGGCGAATTCAATGTCCCTGAAGCCGAAGAGCCGCATCTGACCTTTGTTGAAAACGCGCTAGCCAAGGCGCGCCATGCATCGCGCCTGACCGGCTTGCCGGCGCTGGCTGATGACTCCGGCGTGTGCGCCAATGCGCTGGGCGGTGCACCTGGCGTGTTTTCAGCGCGCTATGCGGGTGAGCCGAAATCGGATGCGCGAAATAGCGCCAAGCTCGTTGTCGACCTAGCTACGCATGCCGACAAATCCGCGTATTATTTTTGCGTGCTGGTCTTCGTGCGCCATGCGGATGATCCGCAGCCGGTGATCGCTGAAGGTCGCTGGGATGGTGAAATTATCGCAGAGGCTAGCGGGCAGGGCGGTTTTGGTTATGATCCGCATTTCTGGCTGGCTGAAGCGGGCAAGACCTGCGCCGAACTTAGCGCTGCCGAAAAGAACAGCCGCTCGCATCGGGGGCAGGCATTGCGCGAACTGGTAAAGAAATTACGATGATCCCGATCAAACCTGTCGGCGCAGCACCCGTCATCACTGGCACACCGCTCGATGCGGTCGCGGCGTTCATGAAGCCGGGCACGCTCAACCTTGGCATTTTGCCGCCGCTTTCGCTGTATGTGCATTTTCCCTGGTGCGTAAAAAAATGTCCGTACTGCGATTTTAATTCGCACGAAGCCACTGGCAGCTTTCCCGAAACAGAATACCTCGATGCCTTGCGCGCCGATCTTGAAAGCGCCTTGCCGCTGATCTGGGGCCGCAAGATTTATACGATCTTCATCGGTGGCGGCACGCCCAGCCTGATGTCGGCAGCCGGACTCGATCGCCTGCTGTCGGATATTCGGACTTTGCTGCCGCTGGACGGTGCTGCCGAGATCACGATGGAAGCCAATCCAGGTACTTTCGAAGCGGAGAAATTCCGCGCTTATCGTGCCAGCGGCATTAACCGTCTGTCGATCGGCATCCAGAGTTTCAATTCGCAGCATTTAAAGGCGCTCGGTCGTATCCATGACGGCGATGAAGCGCGTCGCGCCGTCGACATCGCCCAGGCGAATTTCGATAACTTCAATCTCGACCTGATGTATGCCTTGCCCTCGCAAACGCTGGTACAAGCGCAGCAAGACCTGGCCACCGCGATCAGCTGCGCGCCGCCGCATCTGTCGCTGTATCACTTGACGCTGGAACCGAATACCTATTTCGCAAAATTTCCGCCGGTCGTGCCGGACGACGATGCCAGTGCCGAGATGCAGGACATGATCAGCGCCGACACGGCGGCTGCCGGTTACGGGCATTACGAAGTCTCGGCCTATGCGCAGGCAGGTCGGCAGGCGCGGCATAACCTCAATTACTGGCAATTCGGTGATTACCTCGGCATTGGCGCCGGTGCGCATACCAAGCTGTCATTCCCGCACCGTGTCGTGCGCCAGGCGCGATACAAGCAGCCCAAGACCTACATGGAGCAGATGCGCGCCGGGAATCCGGTACAGGAAGAAATGGAAATCAGTCGCGGCGAGCTGGGCTTTGAATTCATGCTCAATGCCTTGCGTCTGACAGAAGGATTTGAGGTGAACCTGTTTGCCGAGCGCACCGGCATGACGCTCAACACAGTCACGAAGGCGCTCGATGCGGCAGAGGCAAAAGGCTTGCTGTATCGCGATCACAAGATCATCAAGCCCACTGAGCTGGGCGGTCGTTTTCTGAATGATTTGCAGCAGATGTTTTTGATTGATTAAGTCTGGCGCGCAAAATCTGCAAAGTTCATGTTAGAATTCGCACCGCACTTCGCTCAACCCGAATGTGTATCTGCAAGAAAAACGGAAGTGTGGCCGAGTGGTTGAAGGCACCAGTCTTGAAAACTGGCGACGGGTTAAACTGTTCGTGAGTTCGAATCTCACCGCTTCCGCCAGTAACTTCTTTCAATATTTCAATCCTACAAACGCTTGTTTGCAAGCAACTGATCTGATTGAATTTTTCTTCCAAAGCTTCCCCTGATCTTGACGAGAGTCACCCTTTGATGGGGTATTCGAACTGTTGAGACGGCGTTTTGCTCAAATCCTCTTGACTTAGCGCATTAAGAACCTAAATTTGAATCGTACTGATTGAACGATGTTTTGTGGGCAGTTGCCTCCCAAAACCAGGACTTCAAACCTGCTCAATTACTCAGGCTTGTCCAAGTCAGAAAACCCCACACCACGACATACAAGCTACATCCAGCGGTAAGTGCCGGTGTGGAATAGTTACCAAAGAATCGTTCAACTGTAATGCCCCAAAGTGGAATGAGTTGCTGGGCATGTACCCCCAGAAAATGGGATGGGCGAATGTCTTTGTAAAGGTGCCAACCGACAAGGGGCATTCCCGTTCCCGCTGGCGGTTGGTTACCTCCCAACATAAACCCGCTGATGGTGGAGAGTATGAAGGTGAGCGTCAAGCCAATGATCACCCCCCAAGTTGATGCCGACAATGGGCCTGTATCTCTTACTTGCCATAACTCCCAAGCCAACCATGCTTGTGACGCGGTCAGCCCAAGCGCCGCAATGGCCATGAGTCCAAACATGAATGCGTGCCAAGAGTCGCGGGTATTGTAGTGGGATGCTTCGCCTTGGGAGGCCTGGTAGGTGATGTACACCACCTCAAACAAGGACGTGATCACGAGTAAAGAGCAGATGCCTTGGTAGGCTTGCCCATGCGTAAGAGTCGAATTAGCTATTTCGGCAACCCACACGGTAGTCCACGAAAACAATGCAGTGGCTGCCATAAATTTCATGGGCTTGACCCAAATGCCCACCTCACGCAGGGTGCGTGCATCGTTAAGCGACAAGATGAAGGTGAGACCAAAAGCCAGCCACATCAATGCGCCGTAGAGCATCAAAAACTGAGATGCCAAAGACAGGGTTGCCAAATCAATGTTTGGCCACGCGGACGGAGGAACAAAGTTATTTTCTTGCACTGGAAATCTCATTTGTTGACACTGTCATCTATATTGATCTAAGATGTAGACGCTGTCAACAAATGAGGATGTCTCATGCAAAATGATCTCTTAACTGACTTTCCCAAAAGATATGGTGCCTACGCCTTGGTGACGGGTGCGTCAGAGGGTATCGGGCAGAGCTTTGCGGAGGAGTTGGCAAAGGCAGGTATGAACGTGGTGCTCGTAGCGCGTCGACAAGATCGATTGAACGCATTGGCACAGGAACTGGAGGGCAAATACAAAATCATGTGCCCTGTCATCGCAGCGGATCTTTCAAGCACAGAGCAGTTGAGTGAGTTGATTGAGATGACTGAGAAGCTGGACATTGGTCTTGTGGTCTGCAACGCAGGTTTCGGAACAGCTGGCAACTTCTTAGACGCCGACATTGAAAGCGAATTGAACATGCTCAATGTCAATTGCACTGCGCTCACCAAGCTGGCCCATCACTTCGGATTGAAATTCAAAACAAAAGGCGTTGGTGGCTTGATTTTGCTGAGCTCAATCTTGGCGACGCAAGGTGTCGCTAGGTCTGCCCACTACGCAGCGACGAAGGCATATGTGCATACATTGGGCGAGGGCCTGCAGCAAGAATGGCTTGACAGTGAACTGGATTTATTGATTGTGGCTCCGGGACCCGTCAATACCGGCTTTGCTCAAAGATCCAAAATGCAACTCGGAAAGGCTGCAACGCCTCAGGTTGTAGCAAGTCAGTCTTTGAAAGCCTTGGGTAGGCAACAAATGATTCATCCTGGGTGGCTCGCCAAATGCATGAATTTGGCCTTGTCCACTGCGCCGCGTGTACTGAGGGTCAAAATCATGAGTGCGATCATGGGTTCCATGACCAAGCACCTATCGCATTGACATAGGAATCACACATGGCCAAAACAATCAACGATTTGGAACTGAAAGAGGCCTGTGTCCAGGCTGCCAGGGAGGTCATTGCCGAACAAGGTGTCGAGGGCCTGAGCATGCGAGATGTGGCCAGGAGATTGGATATTTCGCATCAAGCGCCTTACAGGCATTTTCCAAGTCGAGACCACTTACTCGCCGAGATCATGCGAAGGTGCTTTGAGGACTTTGCAAATTTCCTAGATATGAGCGCAAAAAATCATTCTGAGGATGCGCTTCGCGGTATGGGGGATGCATATATGGGCTACGCCGCCCAAAAGCCACTGGAATATCGTTTGATGTTTGGAACGCCTTGGCCAGAACCCGCTGCGCATCCTGAACTGGTCAAACACGCGGTTCACGCCTTTGATGTCCTCAGGCAAAATCTACTCAAAAAACATGGTCATCAAAAGAATGCCAAAAAACAGGCAGAACTCGAAGCCATGTTTATCTGGTCGGCCTTGCATGGGTTGGCGACCATAGAACAGTCAAATGTCATGCAGCACTTGGTACTTTCAAAGGGAGTCCAAGCGCACTCCAAAGATTTCATGATGTGCATGATCCAGTCCGCATTGGCGTCGGGCAAGTCAGAGGAGTTCATGAACCATGTGGTGTGATCGTCTTTGGCTAGTGATCAAGAGGGCAGCCTTGCCATTTGCACTCGTCCAATTAGCCGGGTGTGCCAGTTTCAACTACACGCAAGCGGATAGTCCAATTGCTTTGGCATCCGTGCCGATCTTGAATCCAAGACCTCAAGTCGCATTGGTCTTAGGCAGCGGCGGACCGCGTGGCTATGCCCACATCGGCGTCATGAAAGTCCTCGAAGATGCAGGCATTGAATACGACCTGGTGGTGGGATCCAGCGTAGGCTCTTTGATCGGCGCATTTTGGGCGAGCGGCTACTCAGTCGCTGAAATAGACGATCTGTCCCAACAAGGGGGACCGTTGACTGTTTTTGACTTTTCCTTGTTTGCCGATCGAGGGTGGATCCGTGGACAAAGGCTTCAGGACTTTGTCAACGATCGTCTGGGTAGTCAGCGTATCGAGTTAATGCCCAGGAAATTCATAGCAGCGGCCACGCGTTTGAGTGACAAGCAGCCTGTATTTTTTCAGTCTGGCAATCCAGGTGTCGCCGTCAGGGCCTCAAGTGCCGTGAGCCAAATCATCTCCCCGGTGGGCATACAAGGTGTTGAATACGAGGATGGCGATGAATCCCTGCCTGTTGCTGTTCGTGCGGCAAGGCAAGCAGGGGCAAAATTTGTGATTGCGGTTGATGTGACACCTGTACCTGGGACTGCTCCAGCAGACACATCAGCTTCCAGACTTGAGCGGGAAGCGAAGCGGCGGGCAAGAATAGATCCTGAATTGATGGATGCTGACTTTGTGATTCACCCTGATCTTGGATTCGGGACAGTACCAACATCAGCATTTTTTGAAAATGCGCGCAAATCTGGAGAGCTTACGGCCAGGCGCTTATTGCCTAGCCTTCAAGCGGCTATAGCTGAATCTCAGGTTTTGCCAACAATTCGTCGTAGCAATCAACGAATTAATGATCGTTCCAATTAGCCGTCTCAACATTGAGAATGAGGAAACGGATCCCAAGTGATTGATGTGCTTACCCATTAAAAACTTAGGCGTTTTGTGATGAAGTATGTTTTGCCCCGCCAAGAATTAGTTTTAAAAGGCATCATGAAGTCCAGCAAACCTGCACCGGCCCCAGCGCTCATGCGGGTTTTGTTTTTTACAGCCTAATTGCTTACTTTGACATTCCCCATCATTGCATCCAAATTTGAATTCATGAATGCAAAATGCCGAAGCCAGCGCAGCGCCTCATCGGCATGCAATTCAAAATCGCGAAGCCGCGAGAAAAACCCCATACACTTGCCGAGGGTAGTGCCGCGACTGTCAGGCTGGTCTCAAACGCCCAAATATCGTTTCAAGTCTTCTTCAGCATTAACCAGTTCCGCCGATTCGCCCGCCAGCACAATGCGCCCTTTTTCCATCACGAGCGCCTGGTCCGTATGCGCCAGCACTTCGCGGAAGTTCCTGTCCACGATCAGGGTGCTGATGCCGGTTTCACTGATCTGCCGGATGACGCGCCAGATTTCCTTGACGATCAGGGGCGCCAGTCCTTCAGTGGCTTCGTCGAGCACCATCAATTCGGGGTTCGTCATTAGCGCGCGGCCGATCGCGACCATTTGCTGCTCGCCGCCGGAGAGCTGGTGCCCGCCATTGTCGAGCCGCTCTTTCAGGCGCGGGAAGGTCTCGAGCACGCGCTCATATGTCCAGTCCTTGCGGCCATTGACGCCGGTGCGCGCGCTCATGATCAGGTTTTCGCGCACCGAGAGATTGGGAAACACGCCGCGTCCTTCCGGTACATAGCCGATGCCAAGACGCGCCATGCGCTCGGGCGCCTGTCCCGTGACATCCTTGCCGCACCAGATGACCTGGCCCGAGGCTGCCGGTACATAGCCCATCAGCGAGCGGATCAAGGTAGTCTTGCCCATGCCATTGCGGCCGAGCAGGCCGACCGACTGGCCTGCCTGGATGTGCAGGTCCACGCCCTGCAGGATGTGGCTTTCGCCGTAATAGGTATTGAGTGAACGGATCTGCAGCATGGCCGGCCTCAGCTAGTGTGCGCGTCGCCGAGATAGGCGACTTGCACTTCAGGATTGTTACGGATGGCCTCAGGTGCATCGCTGGCGATGACCTGGCCATTGACCATGACCGTGATGCGGTCGGCTACGCGAAAAACGGCGTCCATGTCGTGTTCGACGAGGAGGACGGCGTGTGCTTGCTTTAGCCGCTCCAGCATTGCCAGCATGCGTTCGGTTTCTTCCGCACCCATGCCAGCCAGCGGTTCATCGAGCAGCAAGACGCGTGGCCGCGTCGCGAGGCACATCGCAATTTCAAGCTGGCGCTGCTGGCCGTGACTCATGCTGCCGGCCGTGACCTTGGAAGCCGCGCTCAAGCCGGCTGTCGCGATCGCTTCGTGGGCAATGCCGACACTGGCGGCGCAAGTCGCAGCCGACTCCCACAGCGCCCATGGCCGCTGCAAGGCGGCCTGCGCAGCGAGGCGACAATTTTCAAACACGCTGAAGCCCTGGAATATCGTGGTGCGCTGATAGCTGCGGCCGACACCGGCACGCGCGCGCTTCGGCTGCGACCAGCCGCTGATATCGATGCCGTCGTACAGGATCGCGCCGTCCGAGGGCGGCATTTCGCCGGAGAGCATATTGATCAGCGTGGATTTGCCGGCGCCATTCGTGCCGATCACACCGTGGACTTCACCGATGTGCAAATCGACGGAGACGTCATTGACGGCCGTGAGTCCGCCAAAGCGGCGCGACAGCCCAACGGCGCGCAACAAGGGCTGGGAGGGCAGGGCGGATTTTTGCGTGTTACGCATGTGAACTCTCCTGCGACTGCTTTTTCTTTGCGCGTAAGCCCATGCGGCGCGCGCCTGCGCCGAACGCAGCCAGACCGATCAAGCCATTCGGTAGGAGGGCCACGAACAGGATCATGGTCACGCCCAGCGTCATTTGCCAGTGCAGCGCGAGCGCGCCGAAGATCGCTTCCGAGGCATAAAATTCCTTGAGCAGGATGAACGCGACGGCGCCAATGACGGCACCGCGCAGGCTGCCGAGTCCGCCCAGGATAATCATCAGTAGCACACCGCCCGATTCATGCCAGGACAGGATTTCAGGATTGACGACGCCCGTGCGCGCCGCCATCAGGAAGCCCGCCAGGCCGGCGAGCATGCCGGCGATAACGAACGCTGCGAGCTTGTAGCCATAGGTGCGAAAACCGACTGCGCGCATGCGCTGCTCATTGGTGCGGATACCGGCCAGCGCGCGGCCGAAACGCGAGCGCTGCAGTACCGCCAGCAGCGCATAGGTCGCGACCAGGCTCGCGAGCGCAAAAAAGTAAAAATGCTGCGGCAATTCCAGGTTCACCAGTGTCACGCCTGCAAGGCTCAGCGCCGGACGGCTAGTCAGGTAAATACCGTCACTGCCGCCGCCGATATTCGTGTCATGGAAAATGAAAAATGCCATCTGTGCAAATGCCAGCGTCACCATGATGAAATAAACGCCCTTGGTTCGCAGGCTCAGCGCGCCGACGAACAGGGCATAGACGCCGGCTGCCAGCATCGCTGCAGGCAGCATCAGCCAGATGCTGCCTGCGCCATTATCGGGAATCAGCAAAGCTGTGACATAGGCGGCGATGCCGAAAAACGCGGCATGACCGAGGCTGATCAAACCGGTCGTGCCGACCAGTAGCTCCAGACTCAGCGCGAAGATCGCGTAAATGATGATTTTCGCAGCGAGATCTTGCGTGTACTCGGACAGGAAAAATGGCAATGTAGCGGCCGCCAGCAGGGCCGCGAGTGGCAATAGCCAGCTGCCTGCATTCGTTTCAATGATCGAGTGGTTAGTATGAGAGGTGCTCATGCGCTTAATACCCTTTGCTTTTGAGACCTTGCGGACGCCAGATCAAAATGACGGCCATCAGCAGATAAATGCTCAGTCCGCTGAACTGGGCAAAAAACACCTTGCCGAAGGTATCAACAAAACCGACCAGTAAGGCGGCGATCAGCGCACCGGAAATGGAACCGATACCGCCAATGACGACGACCACGAAACAGATGATCAGGATCTGCCCGCCCATGCCGGGATAGACCGAGCTCACTGGTGCCGCGATCATGCCGGCCAGGGCAGCCAGGGCGACGCCGGCGGCAAACACGATGCGATACAGCAGGCGGATATTGATGCCAAGCCCGCGCACCATGTCGCGGTTACTCGCGCCGGCACGGATCATCATACCGAGCCGCGTACGATTGACGACGAAGTACAGGCCGATGGCGACGACGATACAGGCGGCCGAGGCAAACAGGTTATAGACGGGATAGCGCATCACATCGCCGAGTGCGATGCCGCCAGATAGCCACTCCGGGATTTTCACGCCATGCACCTCGTTACCGACCAACATGCTGCGCGCCTCTTCGAACACGAGGATCAGTGAGTAGGTCATCAGGACTTGCTGCAAATGGTCGCGCTGGTAGAGGTAGCTGAAAAACATCCACTCGAGGATAAACCCCAGGATTACTGACAGAACCACCCCGGCCGCCATCTGCAGCAGGAAATGGTCACCGAAATAAGGCGCCAAGGCATACGCCATGTACGCGCCGATCATGTAAAAGCTGCCATGTGCGAGATTGATCACGCCCATGATGCCGAAAATGAGTGTCAGGCCGCTGGCGACCAAAAACAGCAGCAATCCGTATTGAACAGCGTTCAGGCACTGGACAAGAAAAGTGGAAAATTCCATGGTAATCCTGGACGGGTCGAACTAGGGAAATGGCCGGCGCAGGACGCGCGGCCTCGATGCTGGCGCAGGACAGGATGCCATGCGCCAGCATGTACGATTACATCTTGCAGCCTTTTGCCGGATCAGCCAGTGCCTTGATGGCGACGCCTTTGAGTTCATTCAGGTTGCCCTTGACCTGACGCAGGTAAATATCTTGTACCGGATTGTGCGCAGCGGACAGCGTAAATTTGCCACGCGGACTGTCAATCTGCGCTTTCGCCATGCCATCGACGACCTTGTCGCGGTTCTTGATATCGCCGCCAGCCGCGTTCAGGCCTGCTTCGAGCAATTGCGCTGCGTCGTAACCCTGAACTGCGTAGACATCGGCGTTGGTCTTGTACGTCTTCGCGAAGCTGAGGCGGAAGGCATTGTCGCGCGGTGTGTTCAGGTTATCGGCGTAATGCAGCGTCGTCGTCATGCCTTGCGCCGCCTCGCCCTGCGCTTCGAGTGTGCCATCGGTCAGGAAGCCCGGGCCATATAGCGGGATGGTCTTGTTCAAGCCGGACGCGACATAATCCTTGACGAATTTGACTGCGCCGCCACCGGCAAAAAAGGCAAATACGGCATCCGGTTTTTGCGCCGCAATTTCAGTCAGCAAGGCCTGGAATTCGACGTTCGGAAACGGCAGCGTCAAGTTCTGTCCGACCTTGCCGCCACCCTTTTCAAAGCCATCGACGAAACCCTTCGCCGCTTCGGTGCCTGCGGCGTAATTCCAGGTGATCGTCATGGCTTTCTTGTGGCCGTTCTTGGCGGCGACCACGCCCATCGCATAGGCCGGCTGCCAGTTCGTGAACGAGGTGCGGAAGATATTTTTTGCGCACATCGCGCCGGTGATGATGTCGGCGCCGGCATTCGGCACGATCATCAGCGTATTCGTTTCGCGCGCGACCTTGGCCATGCCCATCGCCACGCCCGAATGCACGGAGCCGATCACGATATCGACCTGATCGCGCTTGATCAGCTTGTTGACGTTATCGGTCGCCTTGGCCGGGTCCGATTCATCGTCGACCTTGAAATACTGGATCTCGCGCCCGCCGATTTTTCCGCCTTTTTCAGCGACATACAATTTGAAGCCGTTTTCAATCATCTGGCCGAGATTGGCGTAAGTGCCGGTCGCCGGCAGCATCAGGCCGACCTTGATTGGCGCCGTGCTTTGCGCGCCAGCGGAAGCGGAAGCCAGCAGCATCGCCGCGGCGAGAATGCGTAAGGTCGGTGTGAACATTGATTTCAAAGTTGTCTCCTGGATGGGGTGGATTCAGCTTGCGCCGAGGATGAATTGAGCGACTTCTTGGTTGAGCGCTTCAGTTTGATCGCGATGCGGTGAATGCCCGCAGTGCGGCAAGACGAGCAGGCGCGTCTGCGGCGCCTTGCGTTGGATACCATTAATCTGTTCGAGCGTGCCGTATTCATCGTCTGCGCCTTGCACAGCCAGCAGCGGGCAGGTAATCAGCGGCAGTTCGTCCTCGATATTCCACGCGCGGAAAGCAGGATCGAGCCAGACGTCGTTCCAGCCCCAGAATGCGGAATCGACATCGGCATGGTAACGCGCGAGCTGGCGGCGCAAGCCGGTCGTCTGGTAAGCGACGCGCGCCTCGGCGATGCTGTTGACGGTCAGTTCTTCGACAAAGATATGCGGTGCGGCGACGACAATGCCGCTGACGGCGTCCGGATGGCGCGCCGCGTACAGCAAGGCGATCGAGCCGCCATCGCTGTGACCGTACAGCCAGGGCTTATGCACGCCCAGCTGCGCAAACAGTGCCGGCAAAACTTCGTGTGCCTGCGCATGCATGAAGCTGACAGGCCAGCGCTCGTCGGCCGGGCGCGGCGTGGAATGGCCATAACCGTAACGCGAGAAGACCAGGCCGGTCAATCCATGCGCAAGACAGAATTTTTCCGGATAGTCTTTCCAGAGTTCGATGGAGCCCAGTCCTTCGTGCAGAAATACGATCACGGGCTGCGCTGACTCCTGCACGCCCACCCATTGGTAAGCCATGCGCAGCGGCGCGCCGCGCCAGATGATCTCGGCGAATTCAGTCATGCGCGGATGGGTTTGTACGGTCATGTCAGTCTTACGCTTATTGGGCGCGCAGCTTGAAGCGCTGAATCTTGCCGGTCGCGGTCTTTGGCAAGTCGCTGACGAACAGGATTTCGCGCGGATACTTATGCGGCGTCAGGCGCGATTTGACGAAGGCTTTCAATTCGTCGATCAGTGCCGGTGTGCCTGCCTGCGCGCCATTGAGGACGACATAGGCCGCCGTCTTCGTTAAGCCATCCACATCGGTCTTGCCGACGACGGCGCATTCGAGAACCGCAGGATGTTCGATCAGTGCACTTTCAATTTCAATCGGCGAGACATACTGGCCGCTGACTTTCAGCATGTCATCGCTGCGGCCGGCGTAAGTATAAAAGCCCTGCGCATCGGCGCTGTATTTATCGCCGCTCTTGAGCCAGTCGCCGAGAAAAGTCGCGCGGCTTTTTTCGCGATTCGCCCAGTACAGCAGCGCTGCGCTCGGACCGCGCACGTAGAGGTCGCCGATTTCGCCAGTGGCCACGGGCAGGTTATCTTCATTGCGCAATTCGACCTCATAGCCGGGCACGGCCTGGCCCGAAGTGCCATAACGGACATGGCCGCTGCGATTGGAAATGAAGATGTGCAGCATTTCGGTGGAGCCGAGTCCGTCGAGAATTTCACAGCCAAAACGCTGATGGAATTTTTCACCGACTTCGCGCGGCAAGGCTTCGCCGGCGGACGCGCAAATGCGTAGCGCGACGGCGCTTTTTGCAGGTAATTCCGGCGACGCCAACATCGCCACGAATAGTGTCGGTACGCCGCAAAAGACCGTCGGCTGGTTCGCAACGAGGCGCTGGAACACGGCTTTCGGTGTCGGCCGCTCCGCCATCAGGATCACCGTCGCGCCCACGCTGAGGGGAAAGGTCAGGCCATTGCCCAGACCGTAGGCAAAGAACAGCTTGGCCGCTGAAAAAACGATGTCGTCAGAGCGCATGCCCAGCACCGGCTTGGCATACAGTTCAGCAGTCCAGAACAGATTGGCATGCGAATGGACCGTGCCTTTCGGGCGTCCGGTCGAACCCGATGAATACAGCCAGAAGGCGAAATCGTCAGCGCGCGTGGCAGCACCGGCATCGTGCGCGAGCGGCGCGGATTGCAAGAGGTCGGCCATGCTGCTGTAGCCAGTCTGTACATCGCCAGAGACGATCACTTCCGCAGCATTGCCTGCATCTGCGAGTGCTTCCTGCACATGCGCCAGCAAGGGTGCGGAGACGATGATGGCGCGCGCATTGCTGTGTTCAATCATGTAGGCATAATCGGCCACTGGCAACAGTGTATTGACCGGCACCGGGACAATCCCTGCGAACAAGGCGCCAAGGAAGGCGACCGGCAAATCGACGCTGTCCTGCATGATCAGCAAGACGCGTTCTTCGCGACGAATGCCACGCGCAAGCAAGCCTGCGGCAACGCGACGAATACGCTCGTCGAGTTCGCCATAACTGACTGAACTGTTATCGTCGATGTAGGCGATCTTCGCAGCGCGCGCTGCATTCAATTGCATCAGGTGCGCAGCAAAATTGAAGCGCTCGGGCAAAGCGGTGCTCAGGTGGTGCATGGGTGTCTCCGGATTTTGATGCTTACTCGGGCGCGCCGTCGATTGCAGCGCTGATGCCCGTTATTCTGTTCGGTGCAAGCTTAGTAATGCCATTTCGCCGAAGTCGCTGCTAGCTGTTCCAGCGTCGCTGCCGAAGCCTGGATGGCGCTGCGACGATGGTAGAAACCCAGGCCGCGCATGCCGCCGAGTTCTTCGCCGCCGCCAGCGCGGCCCGGACCGCCGTGGATCGACACCGGCATGACATTACCGTGGCCGCTTTGCGATTTGCCGACTTCCGGCGTGACCATGTGTACGCGCCCATGTGAGCCAGCCAGAGCGCAGGCAGCCTGCGCCATCCATGCTTCGTCAGCGCTGAACACGGAAGTCACGAGTGAGCCAAGGCCGCGATGCGCGAGCGCGATCGCATGTGGCGCATCGCGATAGCCCAACAGGGTCGAGACCGGACCGAATACTTCATGGTCATGCACCAGCGATGCCTGCTCTGCATCGGCAATCCCGAGCAGCGTCGGCGCGACGCAGGCAGCCACGGCCGGATCGGCATCGATCAGGGTTTGCTGACGACCATCGTGAATCAGGCGTGCTTCGCCGGCCAGCGCGGCAATGCCTTGCTGGACACTGTCGAATTGTTCACGGCTGACCAGAGAACCCATGCGCACATCGGCATTGCGCGGATTGCCGACCGTGATTTGCGCCAGTCGCGCCGCAGTCGCTTCAGCGACCGCATCGAAATAGCGCGCCGGCACCAGTGCGCGGCGGATCGCCGTGCAGCGCTGACCGCTCTTGGTCGTCATTTCGCGAACCAGTTCCTTGATGTACAGATCGAAGGCTGGCGTGCCGGGTGCGGCATCTTCACCGAGGATGGCCGAGTTCAGACTATCGGCTTCAATGTTCGTGCGTACCGAATGACGGACGACGGCAGCATGCGCGCGGATCTGCGCGGCGGTGTCGGCCGAACCGGTGAAGGACAGGACATCGAATAGCTGCAGCGAGTCGAGCAGTCCGGCGGAGCTGCCACAGACGATCGACAAGGCACCCGCTGGCAAGATGCCGGCAGCGACGACATCGGCGACCATGCGTTGCGTCAGCCAGGCAGTCACTGTCGCTGGCTTGATCACGACCGGTACGCCCGACAGCAGCGCCGGTGCGGCCTTCTCCCACAAGCCCCAGGCCGGGAAGTTAAAGGCATTGATGAATAATGCCAGGCCGCGCACGGGCGTGATGATGTGCTGCGACTGGAATAGTTGGTCTTTCGACAGGCTGACTGCGGCGCCGTCGAGCAGCGTGCGCGCCTGGCCAAATGCGGCGCCGGCTTTCGCGTAGTAATTCAGGGTATAGGCTGCACCTTCGATATCGACGGCCGAATCGGCTTGCGTCGTGCCGGAGTTGGCCAGCGCGATCTCATAATACGCATCGCGATTGGCTTGCAAGACCTTGCCGATTTCCGCCAGCATCGCGGCGCGCTCGCCATAGCTCATGGCCTGCAGGGCAGCTGCACCGTGCGTGCGGGCAAAGTCAAAACCGGCTTCCAGTCCATCGGCGCGGCCACCCGTTTGCGCCAATTCCGCGCCCGTGACCGGGTCACGCAGGATGTTGGCGACGGTCGTTTCTGGCTGCCATTGGCCGGACAGGTAATTGTGCAGGTAATTAGTCATGACATCTTTCTATCGGGTGGGGTTTATGCGGCAGCCGTGAATGTGATCGCGCCTTGCGGCAGCAGATACAGGACCAGGGCGCGGCCTTCGGTAACGGTCGGGCGATGCGCCGTGCCGGCTTCATAAACGCACCAGCCAGCGGGACGGCCATCGAAACAGGCGCCCGGCGTCAGCGGCATAATCAAATCAATTTCGCCATTCGGATGCGCATGATGGGGGCCGGCGATATCCGCCATGTCGACGACATCGACGCTGAAACCGTGCGTCGCCTCAGTGGCCTTGAGCACGCGGCCGTAACGAATGCCGCCGCCTTCGCGCTGGCACAGCCAGCCATCGCGCACGCCGATCTGGCAAGCCGCGACCGCCTGTTCATACCAGTGACTGCCGGGGCCGTGCTCGGCATTCAAATGTGCTTCCAACGAAGCATCGAGCGGAATGCCGGCGATTTCTTCGGTGAGACGGCTGATTAATTGCTGGAAACCGGTGACATCCATGCAGACCTCGATCAATGAGTGTTGTAGATTGCGATTTATAATGCGTTCGATCGGAGTCTAGATGTAATATCTTGCATGTGTCAAGCATTGTTTGAACTATAGTTCATGCGCTGCATCGCAATATGCAATGGAATTTGCGATAATCAGGCATTGCGAGTTATTGATTTTTTAACCGAGTACTGGACCCGCTGCAAATGACTGCATTATCGGCACCAAATGATAGCGCCACTGAAGATAAAGACCCCTTCCTGATCGCCCTGGGCGAGCGCCTGCGCGACCTGCGTGCGCGCCGCGGACTCACGCGCAAGGCATTGGCGCAGATGGCCGATGTTTCCGAGCGCCATCTCGCCAATGTTGAATCGGGCGTGGGCAATGCCTCCATCCAGTTCCTGCGCCAGCTTACGACGGTGCTGAACTGCACGCTTGCGGAAATGATCGGCGACGAAACCGCGAGCACGCCTGAATGGCTGATGATTCGCGAGATCCTGCGCGGCCGCTCAGATACCGAGCTGGCCCAGGCGAGAACTGCCCTCGCAGGCATTTTCGACGCCCCGACCACGCAATCGGCGCGACGCCAGCGCGTCGCCTTGATCGGCTTGCGCGGTGCAGGTAAATCCAGCCTCGGGCGCATGCTCGCCGATCATTGGATGGTGCCCTTCATTGAATTAGGGCGCTATATAGAGACCCTGGCCGGCTGCAGCGTTGCGGAAGTTCATGCACTCTACGGCCCGAGCGCCTACCGCCGTTATGAATCGCGCGCGATTGAAGAGGTCATCCAGCGCTATCCGCGCGCCGTGATCGCCACGCCCGGCGGTCTCGTGTCTGATCCGGCGACCTTCAATCTGCTGCTGTCGCACTGCTATACGGTGTGGATCAAGGCTTCGCCGGAAAATCACATGGAACGCGTCGTCGCGCAAGGCGATACGCGGCCTATGCACGGCAATCGCGAAGCCATGGAAGACTTGAAGAACATCCTCGAAAGCCGCGCTGCGTTTTATTCGAAGGCGGACGAATCTTTCGATACCAGCGACATGACGCAGGAAGCAGCCTTCATGGGCTTGATGGATCAGCTGCGCGAAGTCATACAGATCAGCTGATTTAGCGCAACGCGTAGTACCTGCCGGCGCGCCGATCATGGCGCGCCAGTCTCTTTCCCTCTGTAATTCCCATTCCCACCGCCCCCATGTTCATCAACACTGGCAATAGAAGCACTCTATTTCCGGCGCTATAGTGCACTCACCTGAAACAAAATGCATTTTCTTGCTTGACGTTAAATTTGAGATGCAATATAGTTCAGTCACACTACAACAGATGCACCATATTTCCATCGAGGAGAATGATGAGTACCGCAACCCAAATCAATTACGCCACGTCACCTGAGCAATACAAGCATTGGGATCTGGCTGTCGATGGCCAGATCGCCACGCTAACGATGAATATCAATGAAGACGGCGGCTTGAAGGAAGGTTACAAGCTCAAGCTCAATTCCTATGATCTCGGCGTCGACATTGAATTGCATGATGCCGTACAGCGCATTCGCTTCGAGCATCCGACCGTGCGTACGGTCGTTATTGCCAGCGGCCGCGATCGCATTTTCTGCTCGGGCGCGAATATCTTCATGCTCGGCAAATCGACGCATGCATGGAAAGTCAATTTCTGTAAATTCACGAATGAAACGCGCAATGGCCTGGAAGACTCCAGCCGTCATGGCGGCCTGAAGTTCGTCGCTGCCGTCAATGGCGCCTGCGCCGGCGGTGGCTATGAGATGGCTGCAGCCTGCGATGAAATCATCCTCGTCGATGACCGTTCGTCCTCAGTCAGCTTGCCGGAAGTGCCGCTGCTGGGTGTGCTGCCAGGTACCGGCGGCCTCACGCGCCTGACGGACAAGCGCAAGGTTCGCCATGACCATGCCGATATCTTCTGCACCACATCCGAAGGTGTCCGCGGCCAGCGCGCCAAGGACTGGAAACTCGTCGATGAAATCGCCAAGCCGGCGCAATTCGCCGAGACCGTGCGTGCCCATGCACTGGCACTGGCAGCGACCAGCCTGCGTCCTGAACATGCGACCGGCGTGAAGCTCACCCCGCTCAATCGCGAACAGACAGCCAATACGCTGGATTACGAATTCGTCAGCATCGCGATCGACCGCGCTGCGCGTCATGCCGTAGTGAACGTGAAGTCACCTGCGACAGCGCAGCCGACTGATGCTGCCGGCATCGAAGCGGCCGGCATCCACTGGTGGCCGCTGCAGTTTGCACGCGAACTCGATGACGCCATCCTGCACCTGCGCACGAATGAACTCGACATCGGCACCTGGATCCTGAAATCCTCGGGTAATGCGCAAGCCGTGCTCGCCGTCGACGCCAGCATCGCTGCGAATGCCGACAATTGGCTTGTGCGTGAAACGGTCGGCCATCTGCGCCGCACATTTGCGCGCCTTGACGTAACTTCGCGTTCGCTGTTTGCCTTCATCGAGTCCGGTTCCTGTTTCGTCGGGACGCTGCTTGAAGTCGCGCTGTCGGCGGACCGTATCTATATGCTGGCCTTGCCGGGCGATGTGGCGAATGCACCGACGATTGCCGTCTCCGCCATGAACTTTGGCGTCCTGCCGATGGTGACGCATGAATCGCGCCTTGAGCGCCGCTTCTATGGCGACGAAAAAGACCTCGCCGCTGTACGCAGTACGCAGGGCGGCGCGCTCGATGCGGCCAAGGCACTGGCACTGGGCCTGATTACCGCCGATCCGGATGACCTCGACTGGGCAGATGAGACTCGCATGGTGCTCGAAGAGCGCGCCAGCATGTCGCCGGATGCCTTGACCGGCATGGAAGCGAACTTGCGTTTCAATGGTAAGGAAACCATGGAGACGCGCATCTTCGGTCGCCTCACTGCATGGCAGAACTGGATCTTCATCCGTCCGAACGCCGTCGGCGAATTCGGCGCCCTGAAGGTTTATGGCTCCGGTAACAAAGCCCAGTTTGATTTCAACCGCGTTTAATTTCAGCTGCACTGACTTTTCAAAAATAAAAGGATCGCATCGTGAGCACAATTGATTACAGTGAAAAAATTCCGAATAACGTCAACCTGTCGGAAGACAAGACGCTGCAGCGCGCGCTGGAACACTGGCAGCCGAATTACCTGCAATGGTGGAATGACATGGGTCCGGACAGCTCGACGAACCATGATGTCTACCTGCGCACGGCCATCAATGTCACGCCGGAAGGCTGGGCGAATTTCGGCCATGTGAAGATGCCGGAATACCGCTGGGGCATTTTCCTCGGCCAGGCAGAAGAAGGCCGCAAGGTCAACTTCGGCGAGAACAAGGGCATGGATGCATGGCAGGAAGTCCCGGGCGAACATCGCGCGAACCTGCGCCGCATGATCGTCACGCAGGGCGACACCGAGCCGGCATCGGTCGAGCAGCAGCGTCACCTCGGCCTGACTGCACCATCGAATTACGACTTGCGTAATCTGTTCCAGATCAACGTTGAAGAAGGCCGTCACCTGTGGGCGATGGTCTACCTGCTGCACAAGTATTTCGGTCGCGATGGTCGCGAAGAAGCCGAAGCACTGTTGCAACGTAATTCCGGCGACCAGGAAAAGCCGCGGATTCTGGAAGCCTTCAATGAAGAGACACCGGACTGGCTCGCGTTCTACATGTTCACCTACTTCACGGACCGTGACGGCAAATTCCAGTTGAGCGCTCTGGCCGAATCCGGCTTCGATCCGCTGGCACGCACCTGCCGCTTCATGTTGACCGAAGAAGCGCATCACATGTTCGTGGGCGAGTCGGGCATTTCCCGCGTGATCAATCGTACCTGCCAGGTCATGAAGGAATTCGGCATCGAAGATCCGGCGCAAGTCCGCGCCAAGGGCGTGATCGACCTGCCAACGATCCAGCGTTACCTGAATTTCCATTTCAGCGTCACCATCGACCTGTTTGGCGCCGACCAGTCCTCGAACGCCGCCGCGTTCTACAGCGCTGGCCTGAAGGGTCGTTACGAAGAAATGAAGCGTGACGATGATCACCTGCTGAAGAACCAGCAATACAAGATCCTCGACGTGAGCAATGGCGTGCTGACCGAGCGTGAAGTCCCGATGCTCAACGCGCTCAACGAATTGCTGCGTGACGACTACATCCGTGACTCCGTGTCTGGTGTCGGCCGCTGGAATCGCGTGATTGAAAAGGCGGGCCTCGCTTTCCGCCTGACGGTTCCGCACAAGGCCTTCAACCGTCACATCGGACCAATGTCCGCCTTCAAGATTTCACCGGAAGGCCAGGTCATCTCGGAAGCCGAATGGGCTGCCAATGTCACAAACTGGCTGCCGTCGGAAGAAGATCGTGCCTACGTCGCGTCCTTGATGGGTCGCGTGATCGAGCCGGGCAAGATGGCAAACTGGATTGCACCGCCGCCAGTGGGCATCAATCGTCAGCCTGTCGATTTCGAATACGTCCGCTTCAACTAAGCTGAACTATAGTTAGCTTTAACGGGCCGGCGGCAACCCCGCCGGCCTCGTCTTATCCAACACATTGATGGGCCACCATGAACGCTCCCGAACAGATCGTCTTCATTCGTCAACACCTGATTGATCCGGAAATCTGCATTCGCTGCAATACCTGCGAAGAAGCCTGTCCGGTCGATGCCATTACCCACGACAGCCGTAATTATGTCGTCGATGCCGACATCTGCAATGGCTGCGGCAATTGCGTCTCGCCTTGCCCGACCGGCTCCATCGATCACTGGCATCCTATGCCCAAGAGCGCCGCGTATTCGCTCGCAGACCAGTTCAGCTGGGATGAATTACCGGCCGCGCAGGACATGCCTTCCGCTGCGCTCGAACAGACAGCGCCTGTACAAGCCTCGACTGCCGGTGTGCAAGTCAATGCCGCGACCTCGACGTCCTCGGTGATCCCGCCCTGGTCAGCCGCGCATCCTTATGCGAATCTTTATACCGTGAAGGCACCGGCCAGCGCGACCGTCGTCGGCAATTACCGCCTGACCGCGCCGGATGTCGCCAGCGATATCCACCACATCGTGCTCGATTTTGGCACGACCGTCTTCCCGATACTTGAAGGCCAGTCGATCGGTATCATCCCGCCCGGCCTCGATGCGAACGGCAAGCCGCATTACCCGCGCATGTATTCCGTGGCCAGTCCGCGCACCGGCGAGCGCGACGGCTATAACAATTTGTCACTCACCGTCAAACGCGTCGTCGAAGACCATGATGGCAAACCGACTGTCGGCCTGGCGTCGAACTACCTGTGCGATTTGCCCAAAGGCGCGAGCGTGCAGATCACCGGACCCTTCGGTGTCAATTATCTGATGCCGAATCATCCCGATTCGAACCTGCTGATGATCTGCACCGGCACGGGCGCCGCGCCCATGCGCGCCATGACCGAACATCGCCGTCGCCTGCGCGCGAACGGCCAGCCTGCCAGCGGCAAGCTGATGCTGTTTTTCGGCGCGCGCAATCCGGATGAACTGCCTTACTTTGGGCCGCTGCTGAAACTGCCGGCTGATTTCATTGACAAGCATTTCGCGTTTTCGCGCATGCAGGACCAGCCCAAGGCTTATGTACAGGACAAGATCCGCGAGTCCGGGAAATCGGTTGCGCAGTTATTGCAAGGCGATACCTACCTCTACATCTGCGGCTTGAAAGGCATGGAGACGGGCGTGATGGCGGCGCTGTTTGATCTGTGCAGCGAGCATGGCCTTGACTGGCCGGCACTGCACGCGAAGATGGTCGCGGAAGGCCGTTTCCACGTCGAGACTTACTAAGCTGAACGCCATGACCACTGAACACGACTACATCACGCTGACGCTGTCCACCGACGCCCGCGGCGTCACGCGCGTCACGCTCGCGCGCGAAAAAACCCTGAATGCCTTCGATGAAACGATGATCGAGGAATTGACGCATGCCTTCACCGCCATCGCTACTTCAACGACTACGCGGGTAGTCGTGCTCGCAGCAGAAGGACGCGCCTTCAGCGCCGGCGCCGATTTGCGCTGGATGGAGCGCGCCAGTCAGAATTCATTCGAAGCAAACCTCGACGATGCACGCCGCTTTGCCCGCATGATGCAGGTGCTGGCCGAATGTCCGAAGCCGGTGCTGGCGCGCGTGCAGGGCGCAGCCTATGGCGGCGGTGTCGGCCTGTGCTGCGCCTGCGACATCGTCTTCGCCACGCCGCAGGCACGCTTCGCCGTGAGTGAAGTCAAGTTCGGCATTCTGCCCTCCGTCATTGGCCCTTATCTCACGAATGCCGTCGGCAAGCGCGAAGCCTTGCGTCTCGCGCTAACGGCTGAGCAGATCGATGCGGCACGCGCCTTGCAGATCGGACTGGTGCAGGAAATCGTCACGCTCGACGAACTCGATGCAGCGATAGAAAAAACCATCACGGCCTTGCTTATTAACGGTCCCGCCTCGCTCGGTGAAGTCAAGCAGCTCTACGGCCAGCTTGCCGTAGGCCCCATCGATGCCGCCACGCGCGAATTGACGGCGCAAACGATTTCCCGCGTGCGCGCCACCGACGAAGCGCGCGAAGGCTTTGCCGCCTTTCTCGCAAAGCGTCCGGCGGCATGGGTCAAACAATGAATACGACAGGGAATAACATGATGGAATGGCTGATCAATACGCGTCCGCTCGCGCAGCAAATCGTCGGCGTGATCGGCGCAGGTACGATGGGTGCAGGGATTGCGCAAGTCGCTGCCGCCGCCGGTCATCCGGTGCTGCTGATGGACGCGCGTGCCGGTGCAGCCGCCGATGCCCATGCGCGAATCGGCGCCGCGCTCGACGGCCCGGTCGCAAAAGGCCGCATGAGCGCGCAAGAGCGCAGCGACCTGCTGGCGCGCATCACGCCCGTCGAACAGTTGGCCGACCTGAAAGATGCCCTACTCGTCGTTGAAGTCATCATCGAACAGCTGCAAGCCAAGCAAAACCTGCTGCGCGAACTTGAAACGCATGTCAGCCCGCAGGCGATCCTGGCGTCGAACACGTCCTCGATTTCCGTGACGGCACTGGCGAATGGCCTCGCGCATCCCGAGCGCCTCGTCGGCATGCATTTCTTCAATCCGGTGCCGCTGATGAAACTCGTCGAAGTCGTCTCCGGCGCCGAGACTGCCGTCGACGTGGCACAGCGCATTTTCGATCTGTCGGCCCTGTGGGGCAAGACGCCCGTGCATGCGAAATCGACGCCGGGCTTCATCGTCAATCGCATTGCGCGGCCGTTTTACGCCGAAGCGCTCGCCTTGCTGCAGGATCAGGCAGGCACACCGGCTGAACTCGATCGCCTCGTGCGCAGTGCAGGGTTTCGCATGGGACCGTGCGAACTGATGGACTTGATCGGCCACGATATCAATTACGCTGTGACGACCTCGGTCTTTGACGCGAACTATGGTGACCGCCGGTTCATTCCCTCACTCGTGCAAAAGGCGCTCGTCGATGGCGGACGTCTCGGGCGCAAGGTCGGCAAGGGATTTTATGCCGGCACACCAGTCGCGCCAGTGGCAAGCGAAGGTCCTGCACTGTCAACATCCGTGATCGTCGCCGGTGACGGCGTCATGGCACAGCGCTTCGCGACGCATCTCGAAACCGCTGGCATTGCATTTTCGCGCGACATAAGCGCCGGCTGGAATGGCTTGAAGATCGCCGCAATTGAGCTGCATGTCACGGACGGTCGGACAGCAGCGCAGCTTGCCGCCCAGCGCGCAACGCGCCAGCTCGGCGTGATCGATTTGCCCTTGATCGCGAACCCGGAGGCGGCGCTCGGCGTCACCTTTGCCGACAGCGTATCCTCAGATGAGCGCAGCGCAGTCAAGACGGCACTGGCCGCCTGCAAATTGCATCCGGTCGAATTGCGCGACGTGCCGGGACTGATCCTGGCGCGTACGATTGCCATGCTCGTCAATGAAGCCGCGGATGCGGTGTATCAGGGCGTCTGCGACGAGCGCAGTGCCGACCTGGCGATGAAACTCGGGACGAATTATCCGGCCGGTCCGTTTGTCTGGCTCGAACAATTCGGCGTCGATTATGTCGTCACGGTGCTCGGTCACCTCGCCGATTTCCATCGTGGCGAACGCTACCGCAGCAGCCCGCTTTTGCAACAACGTTATTGGACGTCAAGGATTCCAGCATGAGCCATTCAATTTCCGTCAACACCACGAATTTCCGCGTCGAGATCGATGCGGCGGGCATTGCCCATCTCGTGTTCCAGCCGGTCGGCGGCATGCCGGTTACCGATGCCCAGGGACATGGCGAACTGGCGTCAATCTGGCCGAAACTCGCCGCGCATCCCGAGGTCAAGGTCGTGCTCGTGCGCAGCGAGGGCAAGGCCTTCTGTGCCGGCGGCGAAATGGCGATGGTCGAAGACATGCTCGACTCGGAACTCGCACGACAACGCGTCATGCAAGAGGCGCGCGACCTCGTGCGCAATATGCTCGCCTGCGATAAGCCGATCGTGTCGGCGATTCATGGTGCAGCCGTCGGCGCGGGTCTTGCTGTCGCCTTGCTGGCCGATATTTCCGTCGCGGCGCGCACGGCAAAGCTGATCGACGGCCACACCAAGCTCGGCGTTGCCGCTGGCGATCATGCGGCCGTGATCTGGCCGCTGCTGTGCGGAATGGCCAAGGCAAAATATTACCTGCTGCTGTGCGACACCCTCAGCGGCGAAGAAGCCGAGCGCATCGGCCTCGTCAGCCGCGTGGTCGATGCCGAACACCTGCAGGCAGATGCGCTGCAGATTGCGACGCGCCTGGCTGCTGGTAGCCGCGCCGCGCTTGCCGGCACGAAGCGCTCGCTCAATCTCTGGCTGCATGCGGCATGGCCGGCATTCGAAGCTTCGCTGGCAGCGGAAATGATCGATTTCAGTCAGGCCGATGCGCGTGAAGGCGTGGCCGCGATCAAGGAAAAGCGAGCGCCAGAATTTGGCCGCACAGCTGCCGGGAAATCTGCATGAAATTTGCATGAAATTTGCCGCCCATGCGTCCCGGCGCTCGGCTTACGCTCGATGTCACCGTGCATGAATCGCGCATTTCAGCCTCCAGGCCAGAGCTTGGTATCGTACGCTGGCAATGGACAATGCAAAACCAGCGCCTCGAGCAAGTCCTCGATCTGGAAGCAACGAGCATGTTCAATCACATGAGCGGGATAAGCGGGACCCTACGATAAACTTAGGTACTAATTTTCAAACTATCCTGGATGTCGATGGCAGGCCCGCCTTCATGACGGTGCGCTGCGAATCGCGCAGAGCACACTGTCGGGATCCGTGAATGTTACACATTCACGCGACGAACAAAGACCACGCATGGTTCCTCCATTTGCCTGTTAGAAACGCGACACTTCGTGAGCCGATCGTATTTTTTCGCGAATTGGCACCGTGGCGCGGCGCAATTTTTCATTAATATAGAAAAACAGTGTTGGAAGGTATTTTTCCGGGAGTTAATCTGTTTAGGAGGAATTGCGATGACTATACCCTTTAAAAAAATGGTCAATAAAATCGAAATCATTCATGAACTCGATTGCCGAGCCCAGGGAAAAATCGACACTTATATGCATCGGCTGACCGAAATCAGCAGAGAAAGGAAGTCCCTGGTACAGCCTGAATGTCCCTGGGTCAAAGTGGGAAATTTGTTTGCCACGGTAACTTACTCCGGCAATGAATCCTGGGTTCCACTGGTAAAGTATTTACGCGAGATCGGGCACGACAGATTCACCATATTTGGCGGGCGCCACGGTGCACCAGAGGGCGACGGGGTCGCCATGACTACGGGACGGATCGCCAATGATGAAGTTTTTGTCCCGGAATATCATCTGGAAAATGAAATGCAGGCTAAAAAACTCGGCAAGACCAGTGCGTTTAGCCACCAAGACTGCTTCAGGCTAATTGATGTCAGCAAGCCCCTGTACCGACAGATTCCATATTTACGCCAAATGACGCTCGCGGAGCTCAATGAAGGTAGGACCGTCATCTATGCCTGGTGCTTTTCCCTGTCCGGCATGATGGAGTACGATGACGCCATATCACGGCAGGCTAAAGTTGATCATTATCGTGCCAGTATTGATAAAAGTATTGGGACCATTGTCCGCGAGACCTTCTCGTGGATACCACGCAATTCCGCCAGGGCAAATAGCCTGATCGCGAGCAGCGACAAGAAGTAAGGACGCCGTATCGTCCGCCTGGTTCAATCTGTATTGTCATTGCATACTGGGATGTACGTGCAAATCTAAGCACGATAATCCGCATATAAAAATGCCCCCGAACTAAAACAGTTCGGAGGCATCGCATTGCGTTTTCAGCGAAATCTTGTTGCTTAGCTATAGCTCGACACTTTCGAGTGCAGATAGTCGCGCAACAAAGGCAATCTTTCGTGTCCTACGAACAATTCTGTTCCCACAGTAAAGCTAGGCTCGGCAAATACGTCAAATGCAATTGCGTCAGACAATGCCGATTCATGCGCGAGGCTGGTGCGTGAGTCATGCATGCATACACGGAACAGTTCACGCGACAGACCTGCTCTTGCGGCTGCGTCCAGACACTCTTTCTCACCGACCAAGCGACCTTGCGTCGCGTGAATGTAATGCATCAGTTCAGTCGCAAATGGCTGACTTGCACTCATCACGCGGGCGGCTGTACAGGCCAGCGTCAAGACGTTTTTATCGACTGGGAAGCGGTCTGCTACTTCAACGAAATGCACCTTGTAATATTTTGCCCAACGTTGCACATCGCGCATGATGTAAGACGGCGAATTTTGGATGCTGTTGATCTGATCTAGCGAGCGACCGCGGTTGCGCTTATCGCTCAACTTGTCAAAATTAATTGGTATCCAGTCGAAGATGACACCAGTCTCTTTCGAAATTTCTGCAAGTTGGGTTGATGCAAGGTAAGAATAGCGGCTAAGTGGGCAGAAGAAGAATTGTGCTTGCATGAAAAACCTTATGATTTGCAGGGGACGATTGGCGTAATTTTAGTCGAATATTCTTCCCATCAAGAATAGCATGCCATTTCTTGACGGCAACATTGGCAAATAGTCTTAGGGCGTTACTGACGCTAGCGTGTTGGCGGTCGCTGCGATGACGGCAATCTTGCGTTGGCATTTGTGTGCCGTGTGCGTTGCGCGTGCCTTCCGCCTGACGAATTTGCGTCTTAAACGCAAAAGCCCGGACGATTTCTCGTTCGGGCTTTATTGTTTGGTTGCGGGGACAGGATTTGAACCTGTGACCTTCGGGTTATGAGCCCGACGAGCTGCCAGACTGCTCCACCCCGCGGCGCGAAGTTTAACACAGATGCTGTAATTCGCACGGGGGGATTCGAAGATTTATTGAAATAGATCGTTGACCTTGCCTGTGCGTTTTGCGAGTGCCCTGAAGAAGCCCGCCAGCTGGCGCTTTACGCATTTTTACTGCGTTTCGTCAGATCAGAATTCGATTGCTACCGCAGGTTTCAGTGCAAAATTGGCAGGCCTGATAGACCTTGATGCTTGAAATATAATTTTTCGACACCATATTGAATAGTGTTCGCAGTGTTTGTTGCATACTTACATTATTAACAAAATTCATTATTTGCGAGTCGGAAACTATTAATTCGATGCTATAGTTCAATTTGTTGTTTTTTGAATATTCAAAAAATAAAAATATGGAAATTTTTCGTAGTACTGGGAAACTTAACCATAGTCAAGGTGTCATCTGTTACATGTAGGTAGCTTCCTATTTTTTATTGAAGAGGAAAAATCATGAGCGAGCACGCATTAGCAGGACAAGAGTCATATGATCCAAATCGCCTTCTGGACACATTGCTTGAAAAAATGAATTTGAAAAATGATGCCGCCTTGTCGCGCGCCCTCGAGGTCGCACCGCCGGTCATCAGCAAAATCCGTCATCGGCGTTTGCCGGTCGGCGCCTCCTTATTGATACGCATGCATGAAGTATCAAACATGAGTATTCGTGACCTGCGTGATCTGATGGGCGACCGCCGCACGAAATATCGCTTGAGCGATGCCCAAGGCAAGCCCAAGGAAGAAGAGGCGGGCGGTGAGTCAGCCGCGATGCATTGATTCCTGCATGATTCGACGGGACTGACAGTGCAGGCAACACGCCAGCCACTGCTCTCCTGACCGACGCAATTCAATGGACCGTCTTATTGTCTTGCGGCACACTGGGCCGACTCAGTTTGAACCTGAGTTCGGCGCCATGCTCGAGTTTTGCCAGCCTGACAAGGCTGCGCAGTGATTCACGGAAGATATGCCGGGTCTGAACTGACGCAGACTCGCCGCAGTTGATCATGACCATCGCTTCGATGATCTCATCTGAACGAAGTGGTAGCACCATGGTAGCTCCCTGAGAGACTGTCGTCTTGTGGGCGGGCTGAGTCTGGGATAAGCCCGCGCAATAATCCTTAATCCGACATTGAAAATCCTGTTTTAAAAAATGCAAATGATGCGCATCTCAGTGCGATGCGTTTTTTGTGCCATTACCCCACAGATGCTCGGTCGCAGCCAGATAGGCTTGCACGGCGTCGCATGCGGCTACCCGATTCGGTATTGTCGGTGTCTGCAGGACACGGTCGAGTGCCGCGGTAGCCGCATCAGCCTGTGCCGTCACAGGCATCCACGATTCGCTTTCATGGACGCCATCAGGGCTTGGTGTTGGCATGTCAATCTCCTGGTTTTGCGTTTGCTTAATGTGCCTTCGGGAAAGCGCGCAATCATGTCTGAAGCATTGCAAATAATTTATCTGCACGCTTGAACCGAATCTTAAAAAAACGGTCGTGTGTCATCTTGACTTTCCTCAATCGAATATCGTTCTTTTTGAGCGCTGACATTATTTTTCGGAAGTGTTGTCGGTGCTCGGCGACAAATCAGACGCGCTCCTTATGCACAGCTGCTGTCGTTGCCATGACGGCAGGCAATGGCGGTTTGCGGTAACCTAGTCTGCTTAGTTCCAATTCCAATTTTTGAAAGTACGAGCGGATGCTGATTCAATCCCTGCGCATGAGTGCGCGCGACTGGCGTGCTGGCGAATTACGCTTCCTGCTAATTGCCTTGATCGTGGCGGTGGCGGCACTGAGTTCAGTCGGCTTCTTCGTCGACCGCATGCGCAATGGCCTGGCACGCGACGCACATCAATTGCTCGGCGCGGATCTGGTCATCAGTGCCGACCAGCCCATGGATCCGGCATGGCGTAATGACGCTGGCCGGCTTGGGCTGGCGACGGCGGAAACGCTGGTTTTTCCGAGTATGGCCATTGCCGGCACCGGCGAGCAGGCGCGCTCGCAGCTGGCTTCCGTCAAGGCGGTTACCGAGGCCTATCCTTTACGCGGGAATTTGCGCGTTGCTCTGCAGGCGGATGCTACCGGTGTAGTCACCCGCGAGACGCCCGCCGTGGGCACCGTCTGGGTCGACGCAAACTTGCTCAATGGTCTTGACTTGGCGATCGGCCAGCCGCTCAAACTGGGTGACAAAATCTTCACGATCGCAAAGATTCTCGCCGTCGAGCCGGACCGCGGCGCCTCATTCATGAATTTCGCGCCGCGCGTGATGTTGGCGATGGCTGATGTGAGCGCGACGAACCTGATCCAATTTGGTTCGCGCGTGAGCTACCGGCTGCTCGCCGCAGGTCCGCCCGCTGCTGTTGCAACATTCCAGGCTGGCGTCGAAGCCCGTATCACCGCAGGCAATGTCAAAGGCGTGCGCCTAGAATCACTGGAAAGCGGCCGCCCCGAAATGCGCGCCACGCTCGATCGCGCCGAGCAGTTCCTCTCGCTCGTAGGCCTGCTGTCGGCGATGCTGGCAGCGGTCGCCGTGGCAATGGCGGCGCGCCGTTTCATGCTGCGCCATGTCGATGCCTGCGCGATGCTGCGTTGCCTTGGCTTGACGCAGGCGCAGGTAACAGTAATGTACCTGCTGGAATTCCTGATCGTCGGACTGGCCGGCTCGCTCGTCGGCGTGATGATCGGCTACGCCGCGCATTTCGTGCTGCTGCAATGGCTGGGCAGTTTGGTCAGTAATGATTTGCCGGCAGCGAGCCTGGTGCCGGCGCTGCAGGGAATGGCAACGGGCTTGGTGCTGCTGGTCGGCTTTGCGATCGCGCCGGTGCTGCAGCTGGCCGATGTTCCACATAACCGGGTGCTGCGGCGAGAACAGACACCGCCCAAGCCGCGCACCATGCTCACGTATGGCCTGGGCCTGTGCAGCTTCGTCGGCCTCTTGCTCTGGCAGGCAGGGAACCTGAAACTGGGTCTGCTGACCGCAGGCGGTTTCATTGGCGGCCTCGCAGTGTTTGCACTGGTGAGCTGGGGGGGATTGCGCGCCTTGCGGCAGCTGCGCGGGCTGTTCGATCACGCCAGCTGGCGTTTTGCCGTGACCGCCTTGCAGCGTCGTCCCAGTGCGACCATGGTGCAGGTCGTCGCACTCGCGCTGGGTTTGATGGCGCTTTTGCTGCTGACCGTGATTCGCGGCGACCTTGTCGCTGGCTGGCGACAGGCGACGCCACCGGATGCGCCGAATCGTTTCGTGCTCAATATTCAAAACGACCAGCAGACCAGCCTCACTGCGCTTCTGCGCGCCAATGCGGTGGTCGCGCCGACCTTGTATCCCATGATTCGCGGTCGTCTCGTGCAAATCAATCGCCAGCCGGTGACGGCCACGAGCTATGCGGATGACCGTGCACGCCGGCTCGTCGAGCGTGAATTCAATCTGTCAACGATGATGGTCATGCCGCCGCAAAACCAGATCGTGGCCGGTCGCTGGCTCGATAACAGTCGACCCGAAGCCTCGGTGGAGGAGGGCCTTGCAAAAACCTTGGGGCTGAAGCTCGGCGATGAACTGTCCTTTGACATCGGCGGCCAGCAGGTCAGCGCGCCCGTCACCAGCTTGCGCAAGCTCGAATGGGGCTCGATGCGCGTGAATTTTTTTGTGATCCTGAACCCCGCCATCATGCAGGACATGCCGCAGACCTGGATCACTGCTTTCCATTTACCCGACGGCCATCCGCGCCTGGCTAATCGCCTGGCGCAGGATTATCCGAACCTGACCGTGGTCGATATCGGTAGCGTCCTCAAACAGATCCAGGACGTGATCGACCAGGTCGTCGTCGCTGTTGAATTCCTGTTCCTGTTCACGCTGGCCTCGGGTGTACTGGTGCTGTATGCAGCGCTGGCGGCGTCGCAGGATGAACGCATGCGCGAAGCTGCACTGCTACGCGCATTGGGCGCCACGCGCGGGCAGCTGTCGCGCGCGCAATGGATAGAATTTGCGCTCGTCGGTGGACTTGCCGGTGCGCTCGCCGCGACGGGCGCGGCGGCGATCGGCTGGGCGCTGGCAAAATTCATCTTCAATTTTGACTGGGTTTTCGATCCTCTCGTCTGGCTCGCCGGACTCGCTGTCGGTATCGCCTGTGCCTTCATCGGAGGCTGGATCGGCCTGCGCAACGTCCTCAATCAGCCGCCTCTGCAAACCCTGCGCGAAGCCTGATCCCAGTCGTCCACCATGCCACACGCCGCGCGTGTGGCATCAATTCCCACTGCTTTCCTGAATGTTCACGCTGCATGACGAAGGTCAATGTGGCTGCGCTCGCCTGACGTAAAGTGCCATCAAAGAAGGCGCTGCCGTGTTCACCGCGGCTGCCTTATTCGTATCCAGTGATGGCAAAGGGGAGACTTGATGGTCTGGAATGTGCAGGCCCGCGCTGCGGCGTGGCTTAAAAAAAATAGCGTTCAGCATCTGCAATACAGCGTCCGATACTGCTTCGCGCTGGCGCTCTTGTCTTCCGGTGTCGGGTGCAATTCGATCGCTCCTGGCATGCATTTTAATCGGCAGAATACCAATGGGGATCAGACGCGCGCCTTGAGTTCCGTCAGCCAGGCGGAGATGACGCTGATCACGCCCGAATTATTGCGCCAGGAGGAACTGCAGCGTGAGCAGCAGGTGAGCCAGGACATCAGCGCGCTCTTGCATGGCCCTGCGCCATATAGCATCCAGGGCGGCGACATCCTTGCCATCGTCGTTTGGGATCATCCCGAACTGGCTTCGGCAGTGCAGGCCGGCGGGGGCGCGGCGCCTGGCGATCTGCCCGTATCAGGGACGCCGCCGGCGGGCTTCGTGGTGGATCATGAAGGCATGATCCAGTTTCCCTTTGCCGGTGGCTTGAAAGTCGCCGGCCTGACGGAAGCCGCAGCGCGCAATCTTCTCACGACGCGCCTGTCACGCTATATCAATAAGCCCGACGTGACCCTGCGCGTGCAATCGTATCGCAGCAAACGCATTTACATCGACGGTGAAGTCAAGACGCCGGGACTGCAGCCGATCAATGACATTCCGATGACCTTACTGGAGGCGCTCAATCGCGCTGGCGGGCTCTTGCCCAGCGCTGATCAGAGCAATGTGTCGATCAGCCGCGCCGGACAGACCTACCGCGTGAATCTGCTGCAGATGGTAAGTCGCGGCGTGAACCCGGCCAGCATCATGCTCGCCAACGGTGATGTGGTGCGGGTCCTGTCGCGTGACCAGAGCAAGGTGTTTGTCTCCGGTGAAGTACTTACGCCGCGCTCGCTGGAAATGCATAGCGGTCGCATGACGCTCAATGAAGCGCTGGGTGAAGCCGGGGGCATCAATCCGCAGACCGGCGATGGTCGCCAGGTTTATGTGGTGCGCAATGCCAGTGATAAGCAGCCGCAGATATTCCACCTTGATACCCAATCACCGGCTGGCCTGTCCCTGGCGGAAGAATTCCAGCTGAGGCCTAAGGACGTTGTCTATGTGGACGCCGCGCCCCTGGCGACCTGGCACCGCGTGGTCAGCCTGATTTTCCCGAGTGCCTTGTCGCAGGTCGTGCAGGCTAATAACAGCACCCCGAATAAATAACCGCGTCGCTGGCGATCCACGTGTTTGCCGGCGCACGTTACTCTCACCAGATGCCGAGCCCATGATCAATCCTAGCCTACCAAGCCCTGTCCAGCCCTATGTCACCCTCGCGCCAGGCGTCGAGGATGAAGTCAGTCTCGCCAGCTACGTTGATACCCTGCGTGACCATCGCCGCCTGATCGCGGTGATCGCATTCGTGGCCACGCTCATCGGCATTGGCTACGCCTACGGCGCCAGACCGACTTATGAAACCAATCTGCTGATTCATGTCGAAGAGGGCAGTCCGCGCGAATCAAAAAACATCCTCGGCGATCTTGGCGCCCTGTTCGAGTCGAAGACGGCGGCAGCGACTGAAATGGAGTTATTGCGCTCGCGACTCGTGGTCGCACGCGCGATCGATAACCTGCATCTGTACATCACGGCCAGGCCAAAATATTTTCCGCTGATCGGACCCTGGATCGCGCACCAGAACAAGGGACTGACTGCGCCGGGGCTGTTCGGTTTTGGCGGCCATGCCTGGGGCAGTGAAAAAATCAGCGTACCGGTTTTTAATGTGCCGGATGCCTTGCAAAACCTGAATTTCATCGTCAGCGCCGAGGCAAACGGCCGCTACCGTCTGCGCCAGGCTGAAAAGAATGTCGACCTCAAAGGTCAGGTCGGCCAGCCACTGGAAGCCACGACGGAATTCGGTCCGGTCAGCTTGCGCATCGATCAGATTGAGGCGCGCCCGGGTGCACAGTTCAATCTCATGCGCAGCTCGCGCCTGTCGATGATCGAAAATATCCAGACCGGTCTGGTCGTGGCGGAACTGGGCAAACAGTCCGGCGTGATCAGCGCCTCGCTGCAGGGCGATAACGCGCAATTCGTCAGCAGCGTACTGAGTGAAATCGGGCGCGAATACATGCGCCAGAACGCCTTCCGCAAGACGGAAGAAGCGCAGAAGTCGCTGGCGCTGCTGGATGTGCAGCTGCCTGACTTAAAGCGCCAGCTCGAACAGTCGGAAGCCAGGCTCAATAGCTTCCGCAATGAACACGGCACCATCGACCTCGGTGAAGAAGCAAAGATCAGCCTGCAGCAGTCCTCTGCTGCCAGGCTGCGCAAGATCGATCTCGAACAAAGGCGCGCGGATTTGCTCAATCGCTTCACAGCCGATCATCCGGCCGTCATTGGCATCAATAGCCAGCTGCGCGCGATCAATGCAGAGCTGCAGTCCTCGGCCGCGCATATCCGCACCTTGCCTTTGCTTGAACAGGATGTGCTGCGCCTGAGTCGCGACGTGAAGGTCAATACGGATCTCTACACCGCCTTGCTCAATACAGCGCAGCAGCTGCGTCTGGTCACGCTCGGCAAGGCCAGCAGCGTGCGCCTGGTCGATACGCCAGTGACACCGGAAAAGCCGATCTCGCCGAATCGGCCGAAAGTGATCGCCAGCGCTTTGCTGCTGGGCTTACTGCTGGGGGTGATCATTGCGTTTGCGCGCAAGGCCGTGCGTGGCCGCATCGATGATCCCAGCGACATCGAAAAAATCCTTGGCGTGCCGGTATTCGTCACGATCCCGCACAGCAAAATGCAGGCTGACCTGTTTGATGAAGTCAATGGCAATTCCAAGCGGCTGCCCTTGCTGGCGCGTTCCGCGCCGACCGATGTGGCCATAGAAAGCCTGCGTAATTTTCGCGCCGCCTTGCAGTATTCGCTGGCGCGCGCGAAGAGCAATATCGTACTCATTGCGGGGCCGACTTCGGGCATGGGCAAGACCTTTGTCTCGGTCAATCTGGCGGCCTTGTTGGCGGCCTCGGGCAAGCGCGTGTTGCTGATCGATGCCGATTTCCGCAATGGCCATCTGCACCGGTATTTCGAACTGGGACGCCAGTCCGGCCTGTCCGATTACCTCTCTGGCGCAGCGCGGCTGGAACAAATACTAAATCAGCATGTGCTGGAAAACCTTGACTTCATCTCGACCGGTTCCCTGCCACCTAGTCCGGCTGAATTGCTGCTACGCCCAGCCTTGGGCGGCGTGCTGAAGGCCTTGTCGGCGCAGTATGACGTGGTGCTCATCGACGCCACGCCTATTCTGCCGGTGGCCGATACGCTCATTATCGGCGCCCACGTCGGTTCGATTTTCCTCATGAGCCGTGCTGGCGTGAGTACGCCCGGTGAAATCGCCGAGTCAATCAAACGCCTCGCGCACGCCGGCCTCGCACCGAAGGGTGTGCTGTTCAATGACCTCAGCGCGCGGCCAGGTCGTTATGGCTACGGTTATAAATATGGACGGTATCGGCAGGCAGTTTATGCGCTGGGGGAACGTCCGCTCATTGAGGCGTCGCCCGCATGACGGCGGCACGCTTGGCCGGTCCTCCAGATTCCGGATTTGCTGAGTCGTCGACGCAGGTCTGTAACGATGAGCTTCGTGTGTCGACCTGCTTTTTCATGAACGAAATACCGTCCTTTGCCGGCGCGGAGCTCGAGCGTTTATATGGCAGCATTTATGCGTCGATTGGACAGTTCCTCGTCTACGATCATGACGGGCCTGCGAGCACCTATGTGGCCCGGCGGGATAGCTCTGTGGTGGCGATATTGCTGTTTCGTCTTGAGGGACATTGTGTGAAGGTGCTCAATGAAGTGATCCAGCTTGACATTGAGGAGATCAATCGCTTTGCACGTTTCGCCTTTGCTTCATTTCCTGCGGCTCAAGTGCTTATGTTTCATGCCTTGGGTACGGGGCCCGAAAAGCCGGATTTTTTATATCAGCGTTATAACTGCCTTGAAGATATCGTGCTGGCCTTGCCCGGAACGGAACAGGCATATTTTGCCAGCCTCGGTAAAAATACCCGACGTAATCTCAAGCGCTACCAGCGCAAATTGCTCGATGTTCATCCGGGCTTTTGTTTTGATATTCTGGACGCCGGCCAAATCGACAGCCAGATTATTGACGATATTGTGGCGCTGAACCGGGCGCGCATGGCGGTCAAAAAGAAGGTCTCGGCTTTGCAGGCGAGTCATACGGATGCGCTGATCCAACTCGCACAACATTGCGGATTGGTCGGTGTCGCGAGGATCAATGGCCGTGTCTGTGCCGGCGCCATCAGTTTTCGGACCGGTAAAAATTATTATCTCAGCGTGATTGCCCACGATCCGCTGTATGACGAATTCTGGCTCGGCATCTTGTGCTGTTACATGACGATTTGTGCCTGTATTGCGCGCGGCGGAAAAGAGTTTCATTTCCTGTGGGGCGAATACGAATACAAATACACCCTCTTAGGTGTCAGGCGCGATCTCGATAATCTGACGCTATATCGCTCGCCACTGCAGCTGCTGCGGCATGCTGATGTCGCGCTGAAGATGCTACGGCTCGGTCTGGCACGGCGGTTGCTTTTATCTTTGCATGCGATGTCGCATAGCGAGCGTCCGCTGAGCCGGTGGCTCAGAAAAGCGGTGCAACGATGGCGCAATGTCAAAGATGTGCTGCCGCCTGAAGCGCCCTAGTTGAGTCGGTTTGCGGTCGGTCGTATTTCCCGCACTGATTGATGGCATTGGAGTACCGTGAAAATTCAAACGCACAAGCCTGAGTCGATCACGATCGCGTGCTACGAAAATTATGTGCCGCCATTTGTGGATACCGTCATGGACGGACTCTATCAAAGTCTGTTTTCGTCGATGGCCCTGATCCGGATTTACGATTCAGTGAACCTGGTCAGCACCTATGTAGCGCGGGACGCGGACGCGGTGGTCGCGCTTTTCCTGTTCCGTCGGGAAGGATCGAAGGTGTCAGTCTGTAATGAGGTCTTCAAGGTGGATGCGGCCGAGGTGACGCGCTTTGCCGATTATATTTTTTCGCGCTTTGGTGGTGTCAACGTGATTTCGTTTCGGGCCGTCGAAAATGACATCCACAGGCTGCCGTTTCCGTATTTGCGCTTCAACACCTTGGAGGACATCGTGCTGACCCTGCCGTCCTGTGTCGATGATTATCTCGCCAGCCTGGGCAAGGCGACCCGGCGCACGATACGCGGCAATATGAACCGGCTGGCGCGCAGTTTTCCAACATTTCGTTTCGACGTCTATGAAAATGAACAGATCCGTGAATCCGATGTGCGCGCCATTATCAGAATGAATCATGCGCGCATGGCCGGCAAGGACAAGGTTTCGAGTTACAGCGATGAAGATGCGCGGCGTATCTACGCTTTGGCGCGTGTCTGTGGTCTCGTCGGCGTGCTAATGCTCGATGGTCGTGTCTGCGCTGGCGCAGTCAGCTATCGCATCGGCGACAATTATTTCATGAGCCTGGCGGCCCATGATCCGCACTACGACAGCTTCCGTCTGGGGACACTCAACGGCTTCCTCAATATCAGTGAATGCATCCTGCGTGGTGCCAAGGAATGCCATCTGCTGTGGGGCCAGCATGACTATAAATACCGCTTCCTTGGCGTCGAGCGCGGCCTCGATAATCTGGCGGTGTACCGCTCGCCGGCGGCAATGCTGCGCCATGCAGACCATGCCTTGAAGATGACCTTCGATGGCGTGCGCCGGCATGTGCAGCGGCGCGCCCATGAGGCGAAGCGGCGCGATGCCTTCAGCTGGCGCATCGCAGTCAAAGTTGCTGCTGGCCTGCGCAGCATGCAGCGGTTTAGTCGTAGCGGTCTCGGCATGCGCGTGCCGCAGCTGGGAGAACTGGGAAAATTGCCGGAGGATTGAAGTGCTGCACAGTAGAACAATTTCGAGAGTGTGCCAATGTTGATTGACACAAGACAGGTTGAAGATGGCACTGCGATCCGCGCCACGGTCTGCATCATCGGCGGCGGTGTCGCCGGCATTACCCTGGTGCGGGAGCTGGATGCGCAAGGTGTCGACTGCGTCCTGCTCGAAAGCGGCGGCCTGGAGCCCGATGACGATACGCGCGATCTTTACCGTGGCCAGGCGACTGGATTGCCGTATGTCTTTGCCGATGGCTGCCGTAGCCGCTACCTGGGCGGTGGCAGTAATTGCTGGGGCGGCTGGTGCCGCCCGCTCGACGCATGGGATTTCGAGCGACGTGACTGGATTCCCCACAGCGGCTGGCCGTTCGGGCTCAAGGATCTGGCGCCTTACTATGCACGCACACACAGTTTGTTGAAACTTGGACCCGATAATTTCGATCCGGCGTGGTGGGAAGCGGCGATCGGCCGGCGTGATGTCCAGCGCATACCGCTGCTGAGCGGCCGCGTGCGCGATACGATTTCGCAATTCAGTCCGCCAGTACGCTTTGGCAAACTGTATCGCGGACAGTTACAGAGTTCGAAGCGCATCCGGGTTTTTTTGTATGCAAACGTGACCAGCATTGAGACTGGTCGCAGCGGCCAGTACGTCACGCAGGTGCAGGTAAAGACGCTCACGGGGCGCAAGCTGACGGTCAGTGCGCAGCATTTCGTGCTGGCCGCTGGCGGGATTGAAAATCCGCGGCTGCTGCTCGCGTCGAACAAGGTTCATACGGCCGGCCTAGGCAATGCGCAGGACCTCGTCGGTCGCTTTTTCATGGACCATCCGCGCATGGCGACTGGCACCGTCAGGTTCAGCCGGCGCTGGTCGCGCAACAAGCTCTATGACCTCAAATACCACTACCAGAATTCCGCCGTGTCGGCGCAGGGCATCAAGATCGCCTCGCAGTTTGCACTGACGCCTGAAGTGCTGGCGCAAGAAGGTCTGGGCAATGCGCGTATTTCCTTTTGTTCGACATTTTATGGCGAGGGTTCAGCGGGCGCGCAAGCCCTGTATCGTTGCAAGCAGGCCGCGCTGAAAAAGGAACAGCCGGACTGGAGCCTGGGACGCGACATGCTGGCCATGATAGGACAGCCGGTCAATACCTTTGCCTATGGATTTACGCGGCTGTTTCATCCGCGCTCCTTGATCAAGGACGTGAAGTTCCAGGTCATCGTCGAAGCCTTGCCGGATCCGCAAAGTCGCGTGCGCCTGTCCGAGAGCCGGGTTGATCGCCTCGGTATGCCGCGTGTCGAAGTTAACTGGCGTCTCGGTGAACAGGTCAAGCGCAGCTTCGACCGTACGCTCGTGATCGTGGCTGAGGAATTGCGCCGCAGTGGCGTGGCCGAAGTCGCGCTTGACCTGCCCCTCGAAGGGCGCGACTGGCCGGCGTCACTGGAAAAGGAGGGCACCTGGCACCATATGGGCACGACGCGCATGCATGACTCGCCGCGGCAGGGCGTGGTCGACCGCGACTGCCGCGTGCACGGCATGCATAATTTGTACATCGCTGGCAGCTCGGTATTCCCAACAGCAGGTGCAAATTTTCCGACGATTACGATTGCCGCGCTGACCTTGCGTCTGGCCGATCATCTCAAGCGCGAACTGACGCTGCCGGACAAGCCGGCCCTGATACGCTCACCGAAGACCGAGGCGCTATCGGGTACGGGCTTGATCACGCCGCAGCCAGTCGCGCCGGTCGGCGCCATTGCACCCGGCTTACCATTGGTGGCCAGGCGCATCCTGCGCTCGCCGCGCAAATAAATTGGCTTAGCGCCATACGCGCCTATGGACGGAAAAATCATCCTCGTCACGGGTGCCGCCGGCTATATCGGTAGCCATACCTGTGTTGAATTACTGGACGCAGGTTATCGCGTCGTTGCACTCGATAACCTGTGCAACAGTTCCCGCGAAGCGCTCTTGCGCGTTGAAGCACTGAGTGGCCGCGCTGTGCCCTTTCATTTTGCCGATGTCCGCGATGCAGCAGCGCTCGATATACTGTTCGCGCAACATGCGATCGACGCGGTAATCCACTTCGCAGGATTGAAGGCGGTCGGTGAATCTGTCGACGCGCCATTGCACTATTTCGATAACAACGTCGCTGGCAGCCTGTGTCTGCTGAACTGCATGCGTCGCGCTGGAATTCACCATTTTTTATTCAGCTCCTCGGCGACCGTGTATGGCGATCCCGAGACTGTGCCGATTCCCGAACAGGCGTGCACGCGCGTGACCAATCCCTATGGCCGCTCAAAGCTGATGATCGAAGAGATGCTGGCGGATCTCATGCGCAGCGATGCGCAGTGGGTGATTGGCGTACTGCGCTATTTCAATCCGGTCGGCGCCCACGCCAGCGGCATGATCGGTGAGGATCCGCGCGGCATACCGAATAATCTGCTGCCTTTCATCAGCCAGGTCGCCGCCGGCCAGCGTGAGTGCGTGGCCGTGTATGGCGCTGACTATCCGACGCCGGATGGCACGGGTGTGCGCGACTACATCCATGTCGTTGACCTCGCGCGCGGGCATGTCGCAGCTCTGCGCCGCATGTTTGCATCGGGGGGCGGCTTCACGGTTAATCTGGGGACGGGGCGCGGCTATAGCGTCTTGCAAATGCTGCGCGCCTTTGAAGCGGTGAGCGGCCGCAGTATTCCATTTGAACTCGTCGCTCGCCGGCCTGGCGATATCGGCATCTGCTATGCCGATACGCGCTTGGCAAAAGAGCTGCTCGACTGGCAGGCAGGCAAAGACATTCACGCTATGTGCGCTGACCACTGGCGCTGGCAAAGCATGAATCCGCGCGGATATTCAGGCAGCGTGTTGCAGGGCGGATAAGTCCGCCGCTTTCGCCGCGCCGCCGGCTCACTGCCGCTGAGTAAGCCAACCTGACGAGCCATCTATTTCCTGACTTTTGATGATGCCATATTCAATTCATCAATTGATCATTATCGTTATTTCCCTCAATTAATTTTCCCAACAACATCAATTCTGCAAGGAACCTTTTTCCAGAAGGAAAGGTCTGAATTTCCGGTGCGTATCGCTTTTTTTGTGTGGCCCGGCAATCCTGAGCAGCCCTCCACACAGAACCCCCGGTTAATTGAAAGCCATCATGTTGCACATGATCGATGGGCACCTCTTTTCTTAATTTTGCAGGAGTTCCCATTGAATCGTTTAGCCTATCCCACACTTTGTGCATTGACACTAGCCATCACCGCTTGCGGTGGTGATGCTACACAACAAAGCGCCGCTGGCACTGGTGCCGTGAGTAGCGCCAATCTGGCGCAAACAGTCGCTTTGCCGACCAAACTCGCCGCCGACATTACGGTCGTGCAGGGCCCGGCCGGCCAGAATGGCGCGGACTATGTGCCGAAACTGACCGAAACCTTTAGCGTTGCCACCTTGAATACGGCGCTGTGGAATGACCATATCTGGTACGAAGCGTCGAATCCAAGCAAGAACTTTACGATAGAAAACAGTGCCCTGAAAATCTGGCCGCAGCTCGATGCGAGCGGCAAGTTTTTCAATCGCACACTCGATACTGATGGCCATTTTTCGCAGCTCTACGGTTATTTTGAAATGGAAGCCAAACTGCCAAAAGGCAAAGGTACCTGGCCGGCATTCTGGATGATGAGTCACGCCAGCGCCAAGCGGCCCGAGATCGATATCATGAAAGCCATGCCGGGCGCGGCGGGCTGGGGCACGGCCGGTAATGACACGGTCCTGGCGCCGACGGCTTATGGTCCGACGAGCTGGTTTGACGCTGGACAGCAGGCCGGATTCAAGCTCGTGAAAACGCCTGATCTGTCGACGGCTTTCCATAAATTCGGCATGAAATGGGAACCGAACAAACAGACCTTCTATCTTGATGGTGTCGTTGTACACACGATCAATGCTAGCCTGTCGACGCCGATGTACATCTTGCTCGACCTTTGGTTCGGCGGCGCCGCTGGCACGCCTGACCACACAACGCCGACCGGTCCGGGCAATGCGTTCCAGGTCAATTATGTGAGGACTTGGCAGTTCAAGAATGGCGTATCTGCACCGCTGTCGGATGCGACGAAGCCGGCACCAATACCGGTACCGGCACCAACGCCAGCGCCGGCTCCAGCTCCCGTACCAGCTCCCGTACCAGCTCCCGTGCCAGCCCCGGCACCAGCCCCGGCACCAGCACCTGCTCCATCAACGACGACCATGGCGCCATTCGGCCAGACTGCGACCGCGTTCACATTAAGCTACAGTGAAGAGTTCACCGGCACCGCCCTGAACACGGCACGCTGGAATGACAAGATCTGGTACGAAGTCGCCCCCGGGACAAAGAACTATGCAGTCGAAAACGGCGCGCTGAAAATATGGCCGGCACGCGACGCGAACGGCAAGTTTTTCAATCGCACCATTGATACTGACGGCAAGTTCACTCAGACCTACGGCTATTTCGAAGTCGAAGCCAAACTGCCAAAAGGCAAGGGAACCTGGCCCGCGTTCTGGCTGTTCAATCACATCGGCGCGCGCCGCCCAGAGATTGACATCATGGAAGCCTATGCCGGTGGTGTTGCGCCTTGGGGCAAGATCGTCAATGGCGTCGCAGTGCCAACAATGTATGCGTCCACCGTCTGGAAGGATGCGACGGTGCAGGCAGGCATGATCAAGGTGCCGACCGTCGATCTGTCGGCGGGCTTCCACAAATATGCGTTGAAGTGGGAAGCGAACAAGCAATCTTTCTATTTTGATGGCAAGCTCGTCGGCACCGTCAACGTCACCATGGCTGATCCGATGTACATGATGCTCGACCTCTGGTACGGCAGCGCGAGCGGCACGCCCGATAACTCGACGCCAGTGGGCAAAGCAAATTCCTATGAAATCAATTATGTACGGGCCTGGAAGATGAAGTAATCCACGATCCTGCCTCGTAAAGCCGACAGCTGTTTAGTCGGCTTTTTTAATTTTATGCTGGGATGCTAATTTTTAAGTTGAGAAGAGAAAATATTCACCCAGAAAGTTTCTGCTTTCTTTAAGGAACGTTCCTCAAAGCAAGGCGCTCTTAACTCCTGTGTTCGCTATTTTGCGAGCCAGAAATTTCAGCCCTTACTTTGAAAGACTCCATTCAGATGATCGCAAAAATGACCCTGACTCGCCCCTTGTTTCAATTGACGGCCATTGCTTCTGTTGCCTTGCTGCTCGCGGTCTGTGGTGGCGGTGGCCCAGACTCTGCGCCTAGTGCAGCCGAACTGCAACCCCAGACACTGGCCAGCACGGTAGCGTCAAACGGCCAGACTGCAGCTCAAGATAATCCTGCCGCGGCATCGGCAGTTACTGCAGCTGCCACCGCGACCTCGTCGCCGACAGCCGCTGCGGCGACGAGCGCGACCGCTGCATCCGCTGCACCTGGTGCAGGATCAGTAGTGTCTCCGTATGGACAAAATGCGGCGCTCTATACGACGACATTCACTGACGAATTTTCCAACGGCCTTAATCCCAGCGTCTGGAATGACAAGATTTGGTATGAAGTCGCGCCCGGCACAAAAAATTACACTGTCGAAAACGGCAGTCTGAAAATCTGGCCGCAGCGCGACGCCAGCGGTAAATTTTTCAATCGCACCATTGATACCGATGGCAAGTATTACCAGACTTACGGCTACTTCGAAATTGAAGCCAAGCTGCCAAAAGGCAAGGGCACCTGGCCGGCATTCTGGCTCTTTAATCATATCGACAAGCGTCGCCCTGAAATCGACATCATGGAAGCGTATGCCGGTGGCGCCGCGCCTTGGGGCAAGGTCGTTGATGGTGTGGCCCATCCAACAATGTATGCCGCGACAATCTGGAAAGACGCGGGTTCGCAGGCCGGCATGTCCAAGATAGCCACGCCCGATCTGTCGGCGGGTTTCCATAAATATGCGCTGAAATGGGAAGCCAACAAGCAGACCTATTACTTCGATGGCAAGGAAGTCTATTCACTCAACGTGACCATGTCTGACCGCATGTACCTGATGCTCGACCTGTGGTTCGGCAGCGCCAGTGGCCAGGGTGATAACAGTACACCGACGGGCAAGGATAATTCCTATGAAGTCAATTATGTGCGGGCGTGGAAACTGAAATAAATTCGCTTGTAGTAAGCAAGGCCGGCATCGACATGCCGGCCTTTTTTATGAGGGGCGCTGCCAGTAATGCTGCACTAACTGGCGCGCGATCCCGATCATGAACAGTGTATTCGTGATGGCATAGCGCTTGAACAGCCGACGCGGCTCAGTACACAGGCGATACAGCCATTCAAGGCCATGCCGCTGGCACCAGCGCGGCGCTCGCGGCACCGTGCCGGCATGATAATCAAATGCCGCACCCACACCGATCATGACCGCCTGGATTTTTCCGCGCTGCGCCGCCATCCATTTTTCCTGTTTCGGGCAGCCCAGCCCAACCAGCACGACATGCGCCCGGCTGCGATTGATCATGGCGATATCTGCGCGATCTTCTTCAGCCGTCAAGCTTCGAAACGGCGGCGCATGCATGCCACCCACCTGCAGATGCGGAAACTGCCGCAGTAGCCGCGCGCGCAAGATAGCCAGTGTAGCCTCAGTGCTGCCATAGAAAAAAACCGTTTGCTGCAAGGCCTCCGCCTGACGCAGGTATTTCCACATCAGGTCTGGTCCATTGATTCTTTCCTGCGTCGGGAATCCGAGCTGGCGCAGCGCCCACGCCACCGGTGCGCCATCGGGCGTGGCAAGGTCGGCCTCATTGAGGATTTGCTTGAAGGCTGGGTCGAGCGTGCCGGTGACGACGGAATGCACATTGCACATGCAAATATAGCGTGATGCATGCACCGCGCTCGCGCTGATGATGTTTGCCAGCGCCTGTTCCCAGCTGACGGCATCGATGCGCGCGCCGAGTACTTCAGCAAACTGGCAAGGTGCGGCACTGGTCTTGCCTGGACTGGATCGCATGTGCATAAATATCCATCAATAATTCGTAATTACGTTGCGGCGTGTAATGCAGTGCATAGTCGCGGCGCGCCGATTCGCCCATGCGCCGCATCTGCGCGGGATGGGCTTCGGCCCAGGCGATTTTGCGCGCCAGGTCCGCCGGATCACCGGGCCGAAACAGCAGGCCGGTCACGCCGTCGCGCACCAGTTCAGCATAAGCGCCATGCGCGCTGGCGATGACGGGCGTGCCGCAGGCAAAGGCTTCGATGAGGCTCATGCCAAAGGTTTCATAACAAATGCTGGGCGCGACCAGCCAGGCCGCGCGCTGTAGCAGGGCCATCACGGCCGTCGGTGTTTGCGTGCCCAGATAGCATGCACCAAAACAGTCTTTGGCCAGCTGCGCCAGCGGTCCGTCGCCGATGATCTGCACAGCGCAGCCCGGCAAGAGCGCGAGCGCGTCGCACAATACATCGAGTCCTTTTTCGGCAGACAGCCGGCCGATGAACAGGCCGCCGGCACGCGGTACATCGTCAGTGCGCGCCGGCGCATGTACGAAATGCGGCTTGATACTGAGGCGCTCGGCAGGCAAGCCGCCTTCAATGAAGGTCGCGCGGCAGAATTCGTTGAGCGCGATGTAGCGCGTAATCTGCCTGGCATATGTGCCGCGCTGCCTATGGAATGCCAGCACGCCCGCAGCCACGGCCGACTGGCTCACAGAGTCGCGATAGCAGCGCCGCGTGATCGCACGCCAGGGCGCTTTGCCGATGCAGTCGCGACAGATACTGCCCTCGCGCAGCAGCATGCCTTGCGGGCACAGCAGGCGAAAATTATGCAGCGTCTGCACCAGTGGTATTCGGCGACGCACCGCCGACTCGAAGAAGGCCGGTGAAATCAAGGGGAAGGTATTGTGGACATGGATCAGGTCGGGCGCAAAAGCTGTGCAGAGCCGCTCGATCTGCTGCGCTGCCGAGGCATTCCAGAACGCTGCGCCGGCCGCCTTGAAGGGCAGCATGTCGCGTAATTCGGTATTGCAGCGGCTGTAGAATTCGACCTCATGACCCGCTGCGCGCAGCAGCCCCAACTCGGCATGGACGACGGTGTCTTCACCGCCGCTGTGTTGGTAGGCATTGTGGACGATGAGGATTTTCATGGTCGGTGACTGCGCTTAGCCGCGCAGGAAGGCGCGCGTAGCCAATTGCGCATTCGTGAGCCGGTTCGCGGGTTTAACGCGCTGCGCCACATGGCCGAGAAATTGGTCGAACTGCGGCCAGGCATTGAGCTCGTCGATGTCTTTCGCATGGCCCCACAAATGAAATACGCCACCCTGTTTGCGCGCATGGCTGAACAGGGCATAGAGCCTGAGCATCCAGTCATCGTTTTCCAGCGCCAGGCGTAAGCCAGCCTGTCGCCGGTGCCAGCGGCCGCCTTTGACAAAATTGCGCAGGTAGACGCTGCGACGGTGCGGATAAAACTGCATCGTCGTGGGCATTTCAAAACGCCGCCGGCCACTGTCGAAGCACAGATTGGTCGTCGTGCGCGCATAGGCAAAGCCGGCTTGCCGCAGCAGCTGCGCATGAACGCGACTGTATTTGCCGCCGGGGTAGCAAAAGCCCGGCACCGTGCGGCTCAGCATGTCTTCGAGACGTTTGCGACCTTCCATGACCTGGAACTGGGCCACGGGCAGGTCGAGCTTGTTGAGGAAGCAGTGATCGTGCGTATGCGAGCCGATTTCGAAGCGGCTGGCGATCTCGCGCAAGTCGGCCGCGGGCATGACCGGCATGCCTTCGCGATTACGAATGGGGACGAAAAACGTCGCGTTCAGGCCGTGGCGCGACAGCAGTTCAAACGCCTTCATGTCGGATGGATGGCCATCATCGATGGAACACGAAAAGATGACATCTTGATTCAATGGCATGCGTAAATCTCCCTCTTCAGGCTGCAGCTTAGCGCGCCTGCGAGCGGGGGGATTTGCGCCAGATCGAATGTTGGGCGGCACTGCTTATGGCGTCGACAGACAGTTGACGATGCCATTAAACAGACGGTCGGTCATGTTCTCCAGCGTATAGCGCGAGGCTGTGTCGAGCGCGCCGCGCTGCAAGGCGGCCAGACGATTCTGGTCGCGTAAGGTCGCTGATACGACTTCAGCATAGACGTCGACATCGTCGTCAGTGATGACGCCATTGCGGCCACTGGCAAGATAAGAAATTTCCGGCGAATGCAGGCCGCAATCGGTCGTGAACATGGGCGTGCCACTGACAAAGGAATCGAGCACGCCCAAGCCCACCAGTCCCGGGTTGAGCATCACATCCGCCAGCACCAGCACCTCGGCCTTTTCGCGGCCTTGCAGGGGACCCAGGTAATGCACCCAGCTAAATTGGCGTGCGGCGTTTTCGATCATCGGACCTTCCGGCCCGGCGCCAACGATCAGGAGCTGGAAGTCGGGCACCATTTTCTTGATGCGATGCGCGGCGTCGAGCAGGAAATCCAGACGTTTTTCCTGATAGAGTGATCCCAGGCACAGGCCGATCGGGCCGCTGCCCATATTGTGCCGCGCGCGCAGTGCCTCACATTGCGCCAGCGTTACGTCCTTGCAGAAGCTGATCATCTCGCGCGTATCGACGGCATTTTCAACGATGGTGGTGCGCGCACTCGGAAAGCCGGCTTCATTGACGAGCGCCGCGCTGCCATCGGTGTAGGCAAACCACCAGTCGACCTTGTTGACGGTCCAGCGTTTGAAGCGTTCCTTCAAGCCGCCGGGACGCGCCGACTGCATATTGCGCCCATGGCCCCAGAAGGCGAGCCGGCGTGGCCGTCCCAGCGACAACAGCCACAAGTTATAAACCAGCTTATTTTCATGCATCACGATGACGAGATCCGCTTGCTTGGCATAGGTGCCAAAGGGCTGCCAGCAGACCTTTTCATGGAGCAGGTAGCGTGTCGGTATGGCGATGCTCCAGTCGAGCGAAGTCTGGTCCTTTTTCTTGATTTCGGCTGCGGTGCCTTCACCGATCAATAATTGCAAATCGATGCCGTGCCGGGCCAGTAGCGTTCGCAAACGCTGATACACGGCCACGCGGTAATGCAGCAGCTGGCGTTCGACGATCAGTACGCGCGGCTTCGCCGGTGGCGGCAGGCGATGGCGTATGCGATATCGCGCCAGCGCGGCGCGGCAGGCGCTGACAAAGCCATGGACAGCATCATCAAATGTGAATTGATCGACCAGCTCCTGGCTGCGGCTGCTGAAGCGTGCATACAATTGCGCGTCGCTCAAGAGGCGTGCTGCCTGGACTGTCCAGAGTTCGAGATTGGGTTCGCTGACATAACCGTTTTCCTGGTCGCGCACGAGGTCGCCGGCAGCCCCTGCTGCGGGCGTGACGATCACTGGCAAGCCAGCCGCGCAAGCTTCATTGATGACCATGCCCCATGGGTCCCAGCGTGTCGGCAGCAGCAGGATTCGTGCTGACTGGTACAGACCGGGCAGCTGAGCTTGTGTCGCAAAGCCGGCGAATCTGGTCTCGATCAGGTCGGCATGGCGTTCTGCTGCGTCCTGCAGCAGGGTCTCAAGGCTGCCTGCGCCGATGAACAGGATGCTGATTTTGCGTTGCAGGCGCCGGGCAACGTTGATGACGACATTGAGGGCAAACAGCGGGTTTTTCACCGGCTCCATGCGACCGCTGAAAATGAAATCGTATTGCTTGGGCGGGCCGCGTTGCGCCACTGCGAAAGCCTCGTTATCGGTGCATAGGCAGGACAGGAAGCAACGCTCCGGTGCGATGCCGTAGCCGCGGTAGAGCGCGCGCCCGCCATTGCTGGCCGCGATATAGGCATCCGAACGGCGATACACGAGGTAGCGCACGGTTCGGTGCAGCAGGGTCAATGTGCGTTCCGAGGCTTCCGTGCCGTCGGTCATGGGTACCAGCGCGCGGCGCGCGAGGATGGCATACAGTACGCTGTACAGGTGAGTCGGGTTAAAGCCATTGACGACGACGACATCCGGAGAAAATTTTTTCAGGTGTTTGAAGACATCGGGATTGTTATGGATATAGCGACCGTCGATCGTAAAGTAGCGCTCTTTCAAATACGTATGCTCGAAGTCCATCGGCGGCAAATCCCACTGCCGGTTCGGTTCGCGCCGGCAGCAGAAAAAGACGTGCAGCCGCACATCGGGCAAGGCCGCGATGCGCTGGTAAACTGGCACGCGATAGGGCGGCGGGAGATTGGCAACTAGGGCGATTCTTAGCATCGTGGTGTTCCTCGGCCGCCTCAGGATTGACGCCGGTCCCAGCCCAGCAAGCCGTCGAGTCGGCCGCGCGCAACCGACCAGCCATAGGCCAGTTCCGTACCAAACGCGCCCTTGAGTAGCGGCACCATCAGCGGCGCACACAAGCCGCGCACGATGACCCAGAGTGGTAAGCCATGTTTGGCATACAGCGCGCCAGTGCCGCGCGCGCGTCCTCGCGCTGCCTTGCGTGCCGCGCTGTCGCCGCTCGGCGCTGCCAGGCTGTATGCATGATGAACCTGTACGCCGGGTTCATGGATCACAGTCGCGCCATGGCGCAGTGCGCGCAGCACCAGGTCGGTTTCCTCGGCGGCACCGAACCATTGACCCACACCGAGGCGGGTATCGAAGCCACCTATCCGCTCAATCAGGCTGCGCCGCAGGAACAGCGTGATCGAGCTCACCGGCACATCGCGAAACTGGCGCGAACGCTGCCAGCTGAGTCGCGACGCAGCCGGTCCGGAGAGCGGCTGCTCAACCCAGCGGCCGATGATGCCCTCATGCTTGACCGAGTGCGGTGATTCACGGCTGCCTTTACCCATGACGTTTTCCAGCGCATGGCAGTCGTACCAGCAATCGTCGTCGGGAAAGCCGAGCCATTCGCCGGCGGCGACATCGATGCCGGCATTGCGCGCGGCGGCGAGATTGGCCGGTCGGTGCTGCAGGTATTTAATGAGCAGGCCGAGGCTGGCCGCGCGCAGCAGATGCGGCTGCAGGCGCGCGTCCGGATTCTGGTCGACTACGACGACCTCAAAGTCATGCATGGTTTGCGCGGCGAGCGAATTGAACAGGCGGTCGAGTTCACTGGTGCGCCCGACGGTGGCCAGGATCAGTGACACGGCGACATTGCGTTTGTCTTTCATGGTGCTTCGATTCAGGCCGGCGTTACTGCTCGTATTCATGGCTGCACTCCTGATCCGCGTTCGATGCGCAAGGCCTGTCGCCGGCGCGCGAGATAGCGTGTGTAATGCAAGGCGCGCGTGGCTGGATTGCGCTGGACATGGCGCAGGCGCACCTTGAAATCTTCCTCCATGGCGGCAAGATGATGGCGCGTCGACAGGCTGCCTTCATGCACGCGAAACGCCGTCAATGGTGTACTCAGCTGCAGTGGTTCAGCCTTGCGTGCGAGGCGCAGCCACATGTCATAGTCCATCGCAAACTGCAGGCCGGTGTCGAAGCCGTGAAGCTCGTTGAGTCGCGTGCGGCGCACGAAGGTGGCCGGATGCGGGATGAAATTGCGGCGCAGCAGGCGCGCATAGCTGTAGTCAGGCGCGCGGAAGCCTTCTGCATGCAGCACCCCGCCGATATCGCGCATGATGCGCCCGAAGAGCCAGTCGCGACCGCTTTGCGTGAATTGCGCCGCGACGCAGGACAGGACGTCGCCGCGCAGGTAGTAATCATCGGAATGCAAATGCGCGACGACGTCGCCGCTGGCAATGCGGATGCCTTCATTCATGGCGCGGCTGATGCCGCCGCGGATATTTTCCAGTAGCTTCACGGGGCGCGCAATGGCGCGGATTTTTTCCAGCGTCGCGTCAGTCGAGCCGCCATCGACGAAGATCATTTCGACATGCGCATAGTCTTGCGCCAGTACCGAGGCGATGCAGGCATCGAGAAAGGCGGCACTGTTCCAGGTGCAGGTGATGATGGAAAAAGTCAGCGGCACGCGGCCTCCTGTGTCCTTAAGACTTTGAGTTGACCCGCTGGCCAGCGATACACCTGCAGTAATTGCTGCATGACGGGCTGTACGGCGCCCAAGCCATCCGGCGCCAGGCCAAAGTCATGAAAGCGCTCATGGCCCAGCAGGTCTTGCACCAGTTCGGCAAGAGTTGCATGCAAGCGTAATTGCTCAGGCTGCCATGCATAGCGCGCGATTTCCGGGGTGCCGCCGCGTGCGAGCGCAAAGGTCGGTTTGCCCAGTAACAGGCCTTCGAGGATGGTCGTGCCGAAGGGTTCTTCCCATAGCGAGGGCACGACCACGGCATGCGCTGCGGCCGTCATGTGCAAGGTCTGCTGTGCGCAATGCCAGCCATGGAATTGAATCTGCGGCTTACCGGCATAATCTGCGCGCAGCGCGGCCTCAGACGGACCGTCACCGATGATGGAGAGCTGCATGTGTGGCGGCATGCGCGGCGCCAGCGCCTGCAGGAATTCAGCAGTGCCTTTGGCGGGACTGATTTTGCCGGCGACGACGACGCGCAGGCACTCACTTTGCGGTGGCGGCGCGATGCTTGCGCGGGCCGCATCGATGTTGGCGCGATCAGCAAAATTATGGATGGTGACGCCCCAATCGCCCGGGCCGAGTGTGCGGCTCAGGTTATGTCGCAACATGTCGGACACGAATACGGTTTTGTGCCGCTGCAGGCTGATACCGACTTCGCGGCGATAGCGCATCACGGCCGTGCGCGTGAGTGCGCGCTGCAGCACATTCGGCTGCGCGCTGAAGCAGCTGGCGCAATCGACGGCTGCGCTCGCATTGCAAATTGCGCCATCGCGAAAACGCGTATGCATCACGCAGTCGCTGCCCTGATCGTGGCGCGTCTGAACAAAATTGAGATACGGTGGCAGGTAGCGCCCGACATTGGGCACGTGGCCGTGATAATGGATCACGTCGTAATTCGGCGCATGGCGCTGGATGGCGGCGGCAAACTGCTGCGCGATCCAGGAACGTTTTGGTGGCATGGCAAAGCCCAGCTGGCGCTCCTTCCAGCCGGCGAAATGGCCATCGAGTTCACCAAAAAACTGTCCGCCAAATTCGCCTTCCGCGCCGGCTACCGACAGCGGATGCTGGCTGCCGCCGAGCAGGTCGACTTGATGGCCGGCTTGACGCAGCGCGCGCGCCAGGCCGAGCACATGCTTTGCCAGTCCGCCCATGTTCGCATAGGGGATGTCTTCACTCACCATGAGGATGCGCATGCTGGCCGCCTTCATTGGCGCATGCGGCGTGCTACCGCGAGCAGGGCGGCGCGTTCATCACCGCTGACGATAAAGGCAAAGCCCGCCAGCGCCAGCGTCAGCAGTGCCGCCGAGACGATCAGGGCAGTGCCGAGCAAACCTTGTGGTATCAGCCACTTCAAGGGAAACAGCACGCCGAAGACGATTACGCCGACTGACATGCTTTTGCCTAAGCCCTGTACCAGCGTATCGTTGAAACTGATCGGTACCGTGCGCTCGTGCACGAACAAAAGGAAACTTGCGCTCATCAATATGGCGGTGAGCAAATGCCCGATCGCCGCGCCAACGATGCCTGCAGTATGCGCGCCGACATACACGAGGCTGATGCCGAGGATGCCACGCACCAGTGCAAAACGGCCAGAGACTTCCGGATGGCCAAGCGCGTCATTGACCAGCGAAGGAATATTCGTGAGCGAATCCAGTAACAGCGCGACCGTCATCAGCACCAGCACCGGGTAGCCTTGCGCGACAAAACTTTCACCGACCCAGTGGCGCAGGAATTCGTCGCCAGCCAAGACGATCACGCCCAGCGCGACGAGGTTAATGTAAGTCACATAGCGCATCGTGCCGAGATAAATCGGCCGCAATTCATGTATGCGCTTTGAGGCGGCCAGTGCGCTCGTCATCGGATAAATCACGCTCGAGAGGCGATAGGTCAGGCCGAGCATGCGACTGGCCAGCGTCGCCGGCACGGTGTAGAAGGCCAGCGCCACAGGTCCGGCGAGCGCGCCGACGATCAGTTTGTCGCCATGCTGATGCAGGGTGGTGGCGATCTTGCTGAGATAGGCATAGGCACTGAAGCGTGTCAGGGCACGGCGCACATCTGTACCTGGCCAGGCGAGGCAGATGTCGAGTTTGAGGCTGCGAATCAGATAAGCGAGATAAATTACATTCAGCAGCGACACCCCCACGCGCGCGGCAATCACGGCCGCGACGCTGCCATCACTGAGCGCGGCAACGACCGAGGCGACATTGACGAGCACGCCGAAAAACGCTTCGCTTTGCGCCGAACGATCATAGCGCTGCAGCGACTGCGGCACGACCAGCAAATAACTTTGCATCTGGTTCAGCGCAAAGCCCGCCGCGCCGACTTGCAGAGCCAGCACCGTCGTCGCGTGGCACTGTTCGGGCAAGTTGAAGATGCCGTTGACAAGCCAGCCGCCAGTCATAAAAATAGCCAGCCCACCGAGCAGGCCGAGACCGCCGTAAAAGAGGGCGCCAAACCAGAAGGTTTCGGCGAAACGTCGCTGCTCGCCCGCCGCATGGCTTTCGGCCAGGTATTTAATCGCACCGGCACTGAGGTTAATGTCCAGCACACCGAAATAGCCGATCATTGAATTGACCAGCGTGACGATGCCAAATCCCTCGACGCCGAGCGCGCTGATCAGTAGCGGCACGCTCGCCAGCGCGGCGATGGCAGGCAATGCTGATCCCGTCACGTTCCACAATGAGTTACGAATAAACATGGACGCGCGCTTGAAAACGTTGCAGGTTTGTCGCCAGAAATGGCAAGGCCAGCGTCAGGCCGATCAATAGCATGGTGCGGAATTCAATGATGGGCGTACCGATCAAGAGGGTCGGAATCCAGAACAGCAAGCCGGCAAAGCCGCAGTCCGACAGCAAACGTGCTTCGCCCTTGAGCTTGGCACAGCGTCTGAAATAATGACCGCTGGCGCTGAGCAGAAGACCGCTGAACAGAAGCAAGCCGATCAAGCCTGTCTTGAGGATGATGTGCCCCAGACCGCTATGGACAAAATCAAAGCGGCCGAAATGATAGGCCAGGATATCCTGGTCGCCTACGAAGCTGCCCCAGGTGCCGAGACCGAAGAGCCAGTTATCCCCCAGGCTTTGAGCGGCGGCCCATAATTCATAAAAGCGATTGTCGGACGCGCCCACGCCGCCACCGGTTAAGTCATACACCAGTGCAGAAAACAGGCTGGCATCGCCATGGCTGCTGAACTGCAGACGCTGGCTGAAAAACAGCGCAGTCGTGGCCAGTAATAATCCGCCGCCGAACAGCAGTACGAGCGCGCGGCGCGCCGGCGGCAAGAGCGTGAGCAGGAACAGCGCCATCAACACCACGCCCAGCAGCGAGGCGCGCCGATATGACAGGGCGACGGCGGAAATTTCCAGCACCATCAGGGCCAACAATGCCAGCCGGGGGAGTAACTTCAGGCGCAGCTGCGGCGAGCTCAATTGCCAGGCGGCCCAGAATGCAGCGAGGCTGGCAATGAAGTTATCGGCGATATCAAAGAAGAACAGCTTGATATCGAGGTGCTCGAAATTTCGATAGGGATTCGCGCTGTCGCCATCGAACCAGATATAGCGCGCCAGTCCGTAGAGCGCGCGCAGTGCGGCCAGCACAATGATGCTGCGCATCAGATTGCGCTGGCCTTGTTCAGTCTTGAATGCGGTCAGTATCAGGAACATGAAGATCAGCATATTAAGCACGTTCAGGATGCCGTTGTAACCCAAGGCATCAGTGAGCGCGATCCCGAGCCAACCCGCGATCAGTACGTGCCCCAGCAACAGGCAGGCAAAGCCGGCAAAATAAAACGCAAGCGGCGGCGCGACCCGCAAATGGCTGGGATTGATAAAGCGCTGCAGCAGCAAGCCTACGCCGGCGGCAAACAGCAGGATATTGATCAGTGAAAAATAGAATAGCCCGGTGCCGCGCGAGTAGATCGTATTGTCGACACTGAGCTGACCCCAAGTCGAGGATGAGAACAACACCAGCACGACCAGCAGCGTCATGGGGATCAGCTTCGGCGTCTTGACGCTGATGCCGATCACGATGGGCGTCAGGATCAGGGCAAGCAGGGTCCAGCCTATCGTGCTGTATATCGGCATCATGAAGTCGGCTCCATCGGTGAGGCGTCAGTTAGGGTTCGGATACGCGCGCTCACGCCAGTGAAGCATGTCAGCGCACCTCAGTGCCGCCAGTGAAATGACGGTAGGTTTCAGCCAGTCCCTGTTTCAGGGGGATTTTCGGCGACCAGCCCAGCGCGAATGCCTTGTGACTGTCCATGAGCTTGCGCGGCGTGCCATCGGGTTTGCTGGTGTCGAAGATGATCTTGCCGCGGTAGCCGGTCACATTGCTGATCAAGTCTGCCACTTCGCCTATGGTGACGTCTTTTCCTGCACCGACATTGATGTGGGATAACGTTGGTGCAGTATTGGCATCGTACGTTGCGCGATGGAGTTCCATGATGTGTACGCAGGCGTCAGCCATGTCATCGACGTAGAGGAATTCACGGCGCGGCGTGCCGGTGCCCCAGATGACGACGGACTCGGCGCGGCTTTGGCGGGCTTCGTGGAAGCGGCGGATCAGGCCTGGGATCACATGGCTGTTTTCCGGATGATAGTTATCGCCCGGGCCATACAGATTGGTCGGCATGACGCTGCGAAAATCGGTGCCGTACTGGCGGTTATAGCTTTCGCACATCTTGATGCCGGCGATCTTGGCCATGGCATACGCTTCATTGGTCGGTTCGAGCGGACCGGTCATCAGGTAATCCTCGAGGATCGGCTGCTGCGCCATGCGCGGATAGATGCAGGACGAGCCGAGAAAGAGCAGCTTCTTCACTCCAGAGCGCCAGGCTTCATGCACGACGTTGGCCTGCACCATCATGTTTTCGTAGATGAATTGTGCAGGATAGGTATTGTTGGCGTGGATGCCACCCACGCGCGCGGCGGCCAGATAGACTTCGTCGATGCGTTCAGTGGCAAAGAAGGCGCGCACCTGCGCCTGGTCGGTCAGGTCCAGTTCGGCTCGGCTGCGCGTGACGATGTCTTTGCATTCACGGCGAGCCAGGGCGCGCAGGATGGCCGAGCCGACCAGGCCGCGATGACCGGCGACATAGATGCGTTTGCGTGGATGGCTGTACATGGTAATTCTCCGTTGATGGCGGGCTTGTTTGCGAGGTAGTCGAGGTGCGCTGACCAGCATCCTTATTGGCGCATGGTGCTTGCCGGTTGATGATCGATCTGTTTCGCCACGTCCATGAGGAAGTGGCTGAAATCCTCGCGCACTTCCGCATGCTTGAGCGCGAACTGCACCGTCGCCTGCAGGTAGCCTTGCTTGCTGCCGCAGTCATAGCGCACGCCATCGAATTCATAGGCCAGCACAGTTTCGTCGCCGAGCAGCATGGCGATGGCGTCGGTGAGCTGCATTTCACCGCCGCTGCCTATGACGCCGGATTCAGTGCCCTCGCGCGCTTCTCGATTGCGCAGCACATGCAAATGCTGGAAGATCGCCGGCGTGAGGATGTAGCGGCCGACCACGCCCATGTTCGAAGGCGCATGCTCGGGTTCGGGCTTTTCGACGATGGCCGACAGGCGCGCGAGGCGCCGGCCGAAGGGCGTGGCGGCGATCACGCCGTAACGGCGGCTTTGTTCGCGCCGGATCGCTTCGACGCCGATGATGCTGCTGCCGTATTCCTGATATTGCTCGATCATTTGCCGCAGCACGGGCACGGTGCTGTCGAGCAGGTCGTCGGCAAGGATGACGGCAAACGGTGCATCATTGAGCAGGCGCTCGGCGCACAGCACCGCGTGACCGAGGCCGAGCGCTTCTGACTGACGCACATAGAAGCAGTCGACCTTGTCGGGTTTGATCCGGCGCAGTACCTCGAGCAGGGCATTTTTTTGCTTCGCGGCGAGTTCGATTTCGAGTTCATACGCCTTGTCGAAATGATCTTCGATGGCGCGTTTATTGCGGCCTGTGACGAAGATCATTTCGGTGATGCCGGCAGCGAAGGCTTCTTCGACGGCGTACTGGATCAGGGGTTTGTCGACGATCGGCAGCATTTCTTTCGGGCTGGCCTTGGTCGCCGGCAGGAAGCGGGTGCCGAGGCCGGCGACGGGAAACACTGCCCGGCTGATTTTTTTGTGCATCATGGCGCGACTCTTTCAAAATTGGGTACGATCACATGGACGTCAGTAGGCATTTTTTCCGCTCCAGCCACGGATGGCGGTCCAGGCGATGATGCGCACATCCATCCATAGCGACCAGTGCCGGATGTAGTGCAAATCGAACTGCACGCGCATGGCCATTTTGTCGACGGTATCGGTCTCGCCGCGATAGCCGTGAATTTGCGCCCAGCCGGTGATGCCGGGTTTGACGCGGTGGCGCAGCATGTACAGTTCCAGCACCTCCTTATAGCGTTCGTTGTGTTGCAGCGCATGCGGGCGCGGGCCGACGACGGACATGTCGCCGATCAGCACATTCAAAAATTGCGGCAATTCGTCCAGGCTGGTGCGGCGCAGGAAATGCCCGAGCGGCGTGATGCGCGGATCATTGCGCGTGGCTTGCAGCACCTGGCCGCGTTCCTCATGCAGGCGCATCGAGCGGAATTTATACACCATGAATTTTTTGCCATTCAAGCCCAGTCGCGGCTGACGAAAAAACACCGGCCCCGGTGAACTCACCTTGATGGCCAGCCCAATGAGCGCGAACACGGGCGAGAGCACCAGCAGGGCCGCGAGCGCAAACAGTTTGTCGAACAAGTCCTTGAAGACACCGCCCGGGCCGCTCGCCACCGGCTGATTCAGGTCGACCGCCGGAAAGCCGAGGAAGTCGATCATGCGGTTCGACAGCATCTGCATGCTTAGCGTATCGGGCATCCAGCGAATATCGATCAAGGCATTGCGCAGCAAATATTGCAGCTCGCGCAGCTGATTGGCCGCGCTCATGGGCAGCGTGATCCAGATCTCATCGATGTGGTGGCCGACGGCATGCACCGGCACGCCGTCGAGCGTGGGGATGCGCGTGATGCGGTTATCCTTTATCTGCTGCAAATCATGCGCCTCGCCGTGGATTGCCTTGACGTCATAGCCGTACCAGTCCTGCTGTGAAGCGCGTTTATGCATTTCCTGGCCGATCGCGCCATAGCCGACGATGAGCACGCGTTTGCTGTTCATGCCATTGCGGCGCAGGCGTTGCAAGCCAAGATAGACACCCACGCGACATCCCACCAGCAGCAGCAATCCCGCCACATACCAGTACACCACCCACAGACGCGACAGCGCGCCGACGTGATGAATGAGGAAGCTGAACACCACGCCAAGCAGCAACACCAGCGCCCACGCACCACCGAGTTGCAGGAACATGGCGGTCAGAGGCCTGCCGCGCCATGAGCGATAAATACCTAATTGCGGAAACAGCAGAAAGGCGAAGCCGCTGCAAAAATACAGCAGCACCGCATGGATAGGCGCCGCATCTGCCAGCGCAGACTGGAAGTGCAGTCGTCCCACCAGCGCGCCCGCCAGCGTCAGTACTGCCACATCGATCAAGCGCATCGACAGTTCAAGGCGTGATGAATTCCTGCTGATTAAGTCCCGCATACACCACCCGACATGTTCACCCGCTCGTACCCTCAGATTATTGATATTGGACCGCGCGGTTTCATCGCGATGAGTCTGACTACACGATCATGGTAATCACTTCAGCACGCTGGAATTTGATGCTTGGCGTCGGCTTGAGCCGCGTCAATCCGTGGTTTGCGCTGGCGCAAACAAATGCTGGTGATGCGGCAATAAATGCTGCATTCCGGTGAAAATAGTCAGCATGCCAGTCTGCAAGCCGGCGCCCTGATGCGCTATCATCCTGTCCCATGACAACGGACAATCCTGAAGAAATTTCCCTGTACGACCGCATCGGTGGCGCTGAAAAATTGCGCCTGCTGGTGGATCGTTTTTATGACCTCATGACGCTCGAGGGCGAATTCGCCGGCATCCATGCGATGCATCCGACGCCCAATGACAGTTCGCGCGATAAACTGTTCTGGTTCCTGTCGGGCTGGATGGGCGGACCCAACCTGTACATCGAACAATTCGGCCATCCGCGTTTGCGCGCCCGGCATTTGCCCTACAAAATCGGCGTTGCCGAGCGTGACCAGTGGCTGCGCTGCATGGCTTGGGCGATGCAGGAAGTCGGTATCGACACGGCCTTGGCCGAGCGGCTGATGCTGTCGTTTTATGAAACCGCTGACTGGATGCGTAACACGCCGGGTTAAGGCATGCGCACTTCCTCCCCATTACCCTTGGAACTCAATTCATGACCCTGGTCGAAATCTTCTTGCTGGCCCTGATGGCGCTCGTGCTGCTGTTGCAGGGCTTGCTCTTGCTGCGCGGGCGCGGCACTGACATCACATCACAGCTGGGTAAGCTGCAATCTGATCTGCAGCAAACCAGCGAACGGAGTGAGCGCGAATTGCGCACCGAGTTGCAGACCGGCGCGCAGATTGCGCGGCAGGAATCGAGCGCGAATTTCGCGCAGTTCCAGCAGACCCTGGGCGCGCAGATTGAAGTGATCCGCCAGGCCATTGCCTCGCAGGCGCAAAGTGGCCGCGAAGAGCAGTCCGCCACGCTGAAACGTTTTGGCGACACGCTCAATCAGATGCTCGCATCCTTGACTGAATCGAATGCCCAGCGCATGGCCGAGATTCGCGCCACCCTGGAAACGAAGATCAAGGATTTGCAAAACGATAACGGCGCGCGCCTCGAAGAAATGCGCAAGACCGTCGATGAAAAGCTGCATGCCACGCTCGAGCAGCGCCTCGGTGAATCCTTCAAGCTGGTCTCGGACCGGCTCGACAAGGTGCATCAGGGTCTGGGCGAAATGCAGCAGCTAGCCATCGGTGTCGGTGACCTCAAGCGCGTCCTGACAAATGTCAAAACCCGCGGCACCTGGGGTGAAGTCCAGCTTGAAATGCTGCTCGAGCAAGTCCTCACGCCGGAACAATATGCAAAGAATGTGGAGACCGTGCCGGGCTCCGGCGAGCGCGTCGAGTTTGCGCTGAAATTGCCTGGTCAGGAAGATGGCGGCAAACCGGTCTGGATGCCGATCGATGCGAAATTCCCGAAGGAGCAATACGAGCGTCTGGCCGATGCGGCCGATCGTGCCGATGCCGACGGTGTGCTCACCGCGGGTAAGGAACTCGAGCGCGCGATTCGCACCGAGGCCAAGACCATCGCCGACAAATATCTGTCGCCGCCATTGACGACGGACTTTGCGATCCTGTTCCTGCCGACTGAAGGCCTGTACGCTGAAGTCATGCGTCGCCCTGGACTGGCCGACGACGTGCAACGCCTACACCGCGTCTGCATCGCCGGCCCCTCGACTCTGTCAGCCTTGCTCAATAGCCTGCAGATGGGTTTCCGTACGTTGGCGCTGGAGAAACGTTCATCGGAAGTCTGGCAGGTGCTGGGCGCGGTGAAAACCGAGTTCGGTAAATTTGGCGATGTGCTGGCCAAGACGCGCGAGACACTGGAGCGCGCGGCGAAAAATATCGAGAGCGCGGAGACGCGTAGCCGGCAAATGGCGCGCAAATTGAAATCGGTGGAGGCGCTGCCTAGTGATGCGGCGCAGATGATCTTGGGGACGGATTTGATGGAGTTGCCTGAGGAGTAGGGGTGGTTTGGTTTTGTTCTTGGTCTTGTCGTTGTTCTTGTTTGCGATCTTATCGGCTGCTAACCCGCATCAGCGCTGGGGGGCCGTCACCTCCAGTCAGGGTGTTCATTCCTTCCGGCGACGGCCCCCCATCACTGACGCTTTTTTTCTTGGCTCGCTTGGCGCATCGGCATCGGGTCGACCGTTCAGTGCAGCGGGGAGCCCCGGCGCGACTGCGTGGTGTTTGAATCCGCATAATTTCTGAAAAAAAATTACTGGCAAACATGCGAGCCAGAAATTTTTTTCCAGAAATCATGCTCACGTTGATAGTCCGCGACCCGCTTAACAGCTTAACACCCTGGATGGTAGCGGTTGGGAACGCGAATAGGGATTGATGCAGTCAGATCAAAGAGGCTGTCGGCGAAAGTGATCTGCCGTCGGTAGCACGCGACGCGAGAAATTCGACCAAGTTCGCATGCTTACGAAGGCGAATTTCTCGCGTCGTGTGCGGGTTCAACGAAAGCAGGTCGTGCCTATCGCGGAAGTGAATGCCGAAGCGCTGATCAGGTATCCCGAACTTTTACCGCTAAAGAAAAAAAGCGTCAGTGATGGGGTGGCGTCGTCGGAAGGAGTGAACACCCCGACTGGAGGCGACGCCACCCCAGCGCTGATGCGGATTAGCAGCCGATAAGATCGCAAACAAGAAAAATAGCCAGACCTGAGAAGACAGCCAGACCTGAGAAGACAGCCAGACCTGAGAAGACAGCCAGACCTGAGAAGACAGTCAGACCTGAGAAGACAGCCAGACCGCAGAAACTAGCCAGACCAGAGCGAGTCAAAAAAGGGGAGGCCCTGACGCAGAAAAACCGCTCAGTACAGCCCATCAAACAGTAACACATCCACCGCCTCACCCGCATCAACATTCCCCTGCTCATGCCCCAGCACCACAATGCAGTTCGCCTCCGACATCGAGCGCAGGATGCCCGCGCCCTGCGAGCCGGTGATACGTACGGAACGTGCGCCGGTAGCATCGGTCGAGACGATGCCGCGCTGATATTCCGTGCGTCCCGGCTTCTTGCGCATCGCCACGAGAGAGCGTGCTTGCAGAAGCATCAGCGGTTCAGGCGTGGCGCCCATCATCCGCAACAAAGCCTCACGCACGAAGAAGTAAAAGCTCACCATCGCCGCCACCGGATTACCCGGCAAGCCGAACAAATGCAGCGTGCTTCCGCCGGCCTCGATCTGGCCAAACGCCATCGGTCGTCCCGGTCGCATCAGCAGCTTCCAGAAATTGACTTCGCCCATTTGCGTCATGATCTGGCGGATATAGTCGGCTTCACCGACTGACACACCGCCCGAGGTGATGACCGCATCGGCTTCGAGTAAACTGGCGCGTTCGAGCGCGGCTTGCAATGCCGCCGGATCGTCGGCGACGATGCCGAGGTCGAGCGGTTCGCAGCCGAGCCGCAGCAGCATGCCGTGGATCGTGGTGCGATTACTGTCATAGACGCTGCCGGTGCGGAGTGGCTCGCCCGGCGCGCAGATTTCATCGCCGGTCGAAAAAAACGCCACGCGTACGCGCCGATGGACGATCACTTCGGTCAAGCCCAAGGAAGCGAGTAAGCCAAGTTCCGCCGGACGCAAAAGTCTGCCTCTGGCGAGTGCGACCTTGCCCAGCGCAAGGTCTTCGCCGGCATGGCGGCGGTTATCGCCGGCGCGCACGACATCGGCCGCCAGCGTCATGTGATCGGCGCTGCTGGTCAGGGTCAACTCTTGCGGCACGACGGTATCGCAGTCCGCCGGCATCACGGCACCAGTCATGATGCGCACGCATTCGCCGGGGGCGACCGTGCCTGCCCACGCGCGACCCGCCAGCGCAATACCGACTACAGAAAACGTCAGCGTCCCGCCCGCCGCCAGTACCGCACCGGCAAACGCATAGCCATCCATGGCCGAATTATCATGCGCCGGTACATTGATCGGTGCGACGACATCCACGGCGAGCACGCGACCCAGGGCCTCATGCAGCAGAACTGTGTTGGTGCCGGTGACGGGCTGTACCGCATTGGCGATCATGTCTTGCGCAGCGCTGACAGGCAGACCTACGGCAGTTTCTGGTGAGGGAGTCGACATCAGGAATTCAGTGCTCAAAACGCTGTAATTCTTCCAGCGTATTTATGTTGCGAAAGGCGGCTTCGTCTTCGAAAAAAACTTCCACCAATTTTTGTGCGGCAAACCAGGCCATCATTTTATGACCATCGTTTTGCAGAAACGTCGCGAGTTCATCGAGCAGGCTCACCTTCAACAGCGCAAAGACCGGCTGGCTCTGTCGCTCTGCACCAATACCGGTAACCGGAATGGCGATCTCGGCGTCCTGCTCCAGCATGGCAGCGGCCAAGCGCGCCACGAGGTCATGCGGCAGAAAGGGCGAATCGCAGGGCACGGTCATCAGGTAAGGCGTCGTGCAATGGCGCAGGCCGGCTTCGATGCCGGCCAGCGGCCCGGCGTAATCGGGTCGCGCATCCGGCCAGACGGGCACGCCAAAGCCGGCATAGATATCCGAATTCTGGTTCGCGTTCAGTATCAGGAAGTCGACCTGCGGTGCGAGGCGCGCGATCGCATGTTCGACCATGGTCATGCCGCGAAACGGCTGCAAGCCCTTGTCTACCGCGCCCATGCGCATGCCGCGTCCGCCTGCGAGGATGAGTCCGGTGATCTTCATCCGCCGATGTACGACATTTCAACGCGCGGCGCTTCAGGCGTTGTGACATCGGTCTGCGCCGTGCGTAATTCGGAATAACGGTCACCGCGCGCACGCCACAGATGACTGACAGCGCCGGCAATGTCGGCATCGCTGTGGCCATTGCGCAGCAGGGCGCGCAAATCATGGCCGCTGCGGGCGAACAGGCAGGTGTAGAGCTTGCCTTCAGTGGATAGTCGTGCGCGCGTGCAGTTGTGGCAAAACGCTTGTGTCACGCTCGAGATCATGCCGACCTCACCGCTGCCGTCAGCGTAACGCCAGCGCCCGGCTGTCTCTCCAGTGTAATTCGCGGCGACTTCGATCAGCGGCATCTCCGCGCTGATGCGACGCACGACTTCGCCAGAGGGAATCACCTCATCCATTTTCCAGCCATTCGAGGCGCCGACATCCATGTATTCAATGAAGCGCAAAATGAAAGGCGAGCCCTTGAAATGACGCGCCATGGGCAGGATTTCCTGGTCATTCATGCCGCCCTTGACGACCATGTTGACCTTGATCGGTCCGAGTCCGACCGTGTGTGCGACATCGATGCCGTTCAACACATCCGACACCGGGAAGTCGACATCGTTCATGCGCTTGAAGGTCGCATCGTCGAGTGAATCCAGCGACACAGTCACGCGCTTGAGCCCGGCATCTTTCAGGCTTTGCGCTTTTTTTGCGAGCAGCGCGCCATTCGTCGTCAGGGTCAGGTCGAGTGGACGGCCTTCCGGTGTTTCAAGGCGCGCCAATTGTTCGATCAGGCGTTCGAGATTCTTGCGCAGCAGCGGTTCGCCACCGGTGAGGCGGATTTTTTCCACGCCGTGGGCCACGAAGATTTGCGCGATGCGCAGGATTTCTTCAAACGACAGCAGCGCACTGTGCGGCAGATAGGCATAGTCCTTGTCGAAGACTTGCTTGGGCATGCAATACACGCAGCGGAAATTGCACCGGTCAGTGACCGAAATACGCAGGTCGCGCAGCGGCCGGCCCAGCATATCGCCAAGCAAGCCGGTCGGCGCTTCGAACACAGCGGGTATCGTCGGCAGGCTTTGCAGGTGACGCAGGTCAGCGACGGGAATGACTTTCTGGGACATGGCAATCTAATACGGTGTTTCAGTGCAGCGACGATACCACAAGCCCCGCGAAAGCACAGGCGCCAATGACGGTGATGGTGCCGGTCTTGAAGCGAAATAAGGCGACGCAGGCAGCAGCAGTCAGTGCGATCGCGACCCAGTCCCATTGCGCCAGCGGCGCAGCAAGATGAAAAATATGCTCGGCAAAAAATAGCGCGAGGCTGACGATCACGCCTACCACGGCCGCAGAGATCGCGGTTAAGGGCGCAGTGAGACGAATATTGTCTCGCGTAGCTTCAATCAGCGGCGCCCCGGCAAGGATAAAAATAAAGGACGGCAGGAAGGTAAAAAAGGTCACCGCGCAGGCGCCGGCAATCCCCGCCAGCAGCTGGCCATCGCTGACGGCAGTCTGCCCCCAGTTTCCAACAAAGCCGACAAAGGCGACGATGATGATCAGCGGCCCCGGCGTGGTTTCGCCGAGCGCCAGGCCATCGATCATTTGCTGCGGCGTGAGCCACTGATATTGTTCGACCGCGCCCTGATAGACATAAGGCAGCACCGCATATGCGCCGCCAAAGGTCAGCAATGCTGCCTTCGTGAAGAAGACACTCATTTGCGACAGCGGTGACTCGATGCCGGCGAGCGCGGCAATGATGACCCATGCGGCGAGGCCGAGGCTGCTGCCGATGAGAGCGACGGCGATCAGTTTTGGCCAGGAGAAGCGCGCATGTTCCGGCGTGGGCGTGTCGTCGTCAATCAGGGCAGGGCCGTAGGACGCGACGGCCGATGGATGCGTGCCGCCCGGCTGAAAATAACGCGGCAGGAAACGCCCGCCTAGCGCGCCAAGTACAGCCGCTGCGAGCACGATGGCCGGAAATGGCATATGGGCGACGGCGATGGCGAGGAAGGCAAGCACGGCGATGGCCATCAGCCAGCGGTTTTTCAGTGAGCGTGAGCCGATGCGCCACGCTGCGGCGAGCACGATGGCGACCACGGCTGGCTTGATGCCATACAGGATGGCGGCGATGACCGGCACGCTGCCGAAGGCGAGATAAATCCACGACAGCCCGATCAACAGTAGCATTGAGGGCAGGAAGAACAGCGTGCCGGCGATGATGCCGCCTTTGGTCTTGTGCATGAGCCAGCCGATGTAGACCGCCAGTTGGGTCGCCTCCGGGCCGGGCAAGACCATGCAGTAATTCAGGGCATGCAGGAAGCGTTGCTCGGAAATCCAGCGTCGCTTCTCGACGAGTTCTGTATGCATCATGGCGATCTGGCCGGCCGGTCCGCCAAAGCTGATGAAGCCGAGCTTGAGCCAGTACAGGAAGGCGCTGGCAAGACTGACGGGAGTCGGGCGTTCGGTCGCGGATGGCGTGGACATGATGGCGGCTGTTGGATGCAGTGAGAATATTGCGGAGTTTTACATGAAAAAAGGGAGAGCGTGGTGCTCTCCCTTTTTATACAACAGTGTCAATTACGCACTGTCTGTCGTCATCCGCAAAATCAATCGCGGGTTTCGACTTGCTGCAATGGTTCTTCAACGACGACGGCGCGGACCTTGCGGCTGCGCGGTACATGCGCTACCGGAGCAGCCTGCGCTGCAGCTTCTTGTGCTGCGCGCAGCTTTTCCGGATCGGTCGCTGCCAGCGTCAAGCCAGCGGCGCCCAACATGGCATCGATTGCTTCGACTGGCATTGGGGCTGCTAACACAGGCGCTGGTGCAGGCACGGCGACCGCTGCAATGACTGGCGCTTGTGCTACTTCAACTGCGACCGGCGCGGCTTCTGGGACTGGTGCGCTAATGACTTCAGCAGGGGCAACGATTGCCGGAGCGACTTCGATCATAGCTTCGACCACGGCTGCAACAGGCGCAGCTTCGACAACGGTCTCAACTACGGCCGGCGCAGCGACGACGGCGACGACTTCTGCCGGAGCGACTTCGACGGCAGCGACTTCAACGACAGGCGCGTCAGCGACGTGGACGACGTGGGCAACTTCAGCTACCGGCGCAGGGGCAGGCTCCACGATGAACACAGCTGGTGCAACTGGTGCTGCGTGCTCAACTGGGGCGCTCGCTTCAACAGTGACGGCTTCAGTGCCGGTGTGGGCTACACCCGACTCGGCTGCCTGATCTGCAGAATCTGCAGACTCGGCAATCTCGTTACCTTCGCGATCACGACGGCTGCGATTACGGCCGCCACGACGACGACGACGGCGTGGCTCGTCACCATTCTGTTCCGATGCTTCGCCTTCCGGGCCGGCTGACATGAGTTCATTGTCATGCGCTGGCTCAGCGGCTACGGCGATGCTGGCAACAGCGGCAGTGGCAGCGACGACAGCAGCGCCTTCAGCGACCGGTGTCGATTTGACCAGCAGTTCTTCCCATGCGGCTGGCGTGCTTTCCTTGCTGCGCTCTTCGCGTGGTGGACGTGGTGGCCGCTCGGCGCGTTGACGGCCTTCGCCGGCTTCACGTGATTCTCTCGCTTCTTTTGGCTCGCGCGGCTCTTTCGGCTCACGTGGCTCACGCGGTGGGCGTGGCGGACGGGCTGGCTGGGCGACGGCTTCGGCGACCTTGACGGTCTCTTCCGGCGCGCCATCTTCCTTGTCGCGACCACGGCCACGACCACGGGTACGCTGGCCACGGCCAGTGCCGGTGCGATCGTTGCGTTCACGCTGCTGCTTAGGCTTTTCTTCGACCACGACTGGGGCTGGGACCGGCGCGACTGGCTTGGCGCGGAACAGTCCAAACAGACGGCTCAGGAAGCCTTCATTGCTGGCCACGACGACGGGCTCGGCGACCGGCTCGGGGGCGACCTTGCGCTCCACGATCGGCGCCGGCTGATCAGGCGTGATGCCCTTGACGACGGCTTCCTGGCGCGGCTTGCTTTCTTCTTTCTGGCGCTTGCTGTAGCTGATGTCGGTTTCCGCTTCTTCGGCCATGGCGTAGCTGGCATGCACTTCCTCGAGGCGCGGATCGTCGTGCTTGATGCGCTCGAGCTTGTAATGCGGCGTTTCCAGATGCTTGTTCGGAATCATGATGATGCTGACGCGATGACGCGTTTCGATCTTCAGGATTTCGCCACGCTTTTCGTTCAACAGGAAAGCGGCCACATCGACTGGCGCCTGAATGTGGATCGCGGCGGAATTTTCCTTCATCGCCTCTTCCTGGATGATGCGCAGGACTTGCAGGGCGGACGATTCCGTATCGCGGATATGGCCGGTGCCGTTGCAGCGCGGGCAGGTCACATGGCTGCCTTCGGACAGGGAAGGGCGCAGGCGCTGGCGCGACAGTTCCATCAGGCCGAAGCGCGAGATCTTGCCCATCTGGACGCGGGCGCGGTCGAAATGCAGGGCGTCTTTCAGGCGGGTTTCCACCTCGCGCTGATTCTTGGCGTTCTCCATGTCGATGAAGTCGATGACGATCAGGCCGCCGAGATCGCGAAGGCGCAATTGACGGGCGACTTCTTCGGCAGCTTCGCAGTTCGTGTTGAAGGCGGTCGTCTCGATATCACTGCCGCGGGTGGCGCGCGCCGAGTTGACGTCGACGGAGACCAGCGCTTCAGTATGGTCGATCACGATCGCGCCGCCGGAAGGCAAAGGCACGGTACGCGAGTAAGCGGTTTCAATCTGGTGTTCGATCTGGAAACGTGAGAACAGCGGCACGTCATCACGATAACGCTTCACACGATGCACCATGTCCGGCATCACGTGGCTCATGAACTGCTGTGCCTGCTCGTAGATGTCGTCGGTGTCGATCAGGATTTCACCGATGTCGGGCTGGAAGTAATCGCGGATCGCACGGATCACGAGCGACGATTCCTGGTAAATCAGGAAGGCGCCATTGGACGATTTGCCAGCGCCTTCAATCGCACGCCACAATTGCATCAGGTAGTTCAAGTCCCATTGCAGTTCATCGACATTGCGGCCGATACCGGCGGTACGGGCGATGACCGACATACCTGTTGGCAGGTCGAGCTTGTCCATGGTTTCGCGCAGTTCCTGGCGATCTTCGCCTTCGACGCGGCGTGAAACGCCACCGCCGCGCGGATTGTTCGGCATCAGGACCAGATAACGGCCGGCCAGCGAAACGAAAGAAGTCAGGGCGGCGCCTTTATTGCCGCGTTCTTCCTTTTCTACCTGGACCATGATTTCCTGGCCTTCGCGCAGCGCTTCCTTGATGGAGGCGGTACGGACATCGACGCCTTCCTTGAAGTAGGTGCGGGCGACTTCCTTGAATGGCAAAAAGCCATGACGCTCTTCACCATAATTGACGAAACAGGCTTCAAGCGAAGGCTCGATGCGAGTAATGACGCCTTTATAGATATTCGACTTGCGCTGTTCGCGGCCCGTCGTTTCAATATCAATGTCGATGAGTTTTTGCCCATCGACGATAGCAACGCGCAGTTCTTCCTGCTGGGTTGCATTAAACAACATGCGTTTCATATTATTGTGCTCCGCGACCCGAAGGTCATCGTGATTACCGCTATAGCGATAAAAGTACTCGGATGTACGCGAGAACGGAGATGTTGGGGGGGCGGGAATTACCTTAGTGTGCGGTTAGGTCGCTCGACAGAATATCTTCTGTGGAGCTGCCTGGGCGCGTATGCGCCTTGTCCGCAACGGGGCGCTGATGGTGTCGAGATGGATGCCGTGCGCGCAGCCTGAATGTGCACGGCGTCTCGAGGATATCGAGCGCTGCGTGCACCATCACGGGCTGTGAGCAATTTAGTCGAGCTAAACAAAACATAGGGTTCAGCAGAAGCGGCAAACGGGTTTCAACAACATCGCCAGCGAGCTGCCAGTGCATCGGCGAGCTTGCCAGTCTTATCCTTACAATCCAAACGGTCTTGTCCAGCATCCTTGCGCGCTATCCGATTACAACGACGGTGCAACCTTGACTCGCGCAGGGATGGTGCGTACACATCTTTTCCATCGAATTTGCAAATTGGCGAGGCCGATGGAGACGCCCCTGTGTAGAATGTGCTTTTAATTCTTACACCAGCAATGGTTTCCAAGCCATTGCGGAACAATTATATATTCAAATGAAGGACTTAGATCGCTTTTCTGGGAGAAAGGCCGAATCCCCGCCGAACACCTCCCCATCACAGGTCCCACCACAAGTTCAGCTCCTGACAATTTCCGACGAAGAGGCTGGCCAGCGCATCGATAATTATTTGCTACGTATCTGTAAAGGCGTCCCCAAGAGTCATATTTACCGCGTCCTGCGCTCCGGCGAAGTGCGCGTCAACAAAGGTCGCATCGACCAGACTTACCGTTTGCAGGAAGGCGACATGCTGCGCGTGCCGCCGATCCGGGTCGCGGAAAAAGCCGCACCGACAGCGCCCGGCGCAGAATTCACGATTCTGTTCGAGGATAGTCATGTCCTGGTGATCGACAAGCCGGCCGGCGTGGCTGTGCACGGCGGCTCGGGCGTGAGCTACGGCGTGATCGAACAATTGCGCGCCTCGCGCCCGGATGCGAAATTCCTCGAACTCGTGCATCGGCTCGACCGCGATACCTCGGGCGTTTTACTGCTGGCGAAAAAGCGGTCGGCCTTGACAAATTTGCATGAACAGATCCGTGAAGGCCTGTTCGATAAGCGCTACCTGGTGCTCGTCAACGGCGACTGGAAGAATCAGAAACAGCATATCAAACTGCCACTGTTTAAATACACCACGCCCGAAGGCGAGCGTCGCGTGCGGGTACAGTCCGAAGGCGGCATGGCCTCGCACACGGTCTTCAACCTGGTACGAAAGTATGGTCAATTTGCCTTGCTCGAAGCTGAACTGAAAACCGGACGCACACATCAGATCCGTGTGCATCTGTCCTCAAGCGGCTTTGCGATCGCCGGCGATGATAAATATGGTGACTTTGCGCTGAACCGTGCCTTGCTGAAAGCCGATGACAGTCGTGGCGCCCTGAAGCGTATGTTCCTGCATGCCTGGCAGCTGACCTTCACGCATCCCGAGACCGGCCAGCCGGTCACGCTGAAGGCGACACTGCCGGCAGAGTGCGAGCGCTTCCTGAAAAGCCTGGCGCAGCCAGTGCATAAACAACAATAGTTAGGAAATTGACAGTTAGCGCTGTCATCGCACATGAACCAAAAACAATTTGACCTGATCGTCTTCGACTGGGACGGCACGCTCATGAACAGTACTGGCGTGATCGCCCGCTGCATTCAGGCGGCCGCGCGCGAACTCGGCTTGCCGGTCCCTGACGAGCATGCAGCCACGCAGGTGATCGGCCTGAGTCTGCTGGACGCGATGCGGGCGGTCTTGCCCGATGTCGACGCACAATTCTACGGCCCCATGGCGGAGAGTTATCGGCGCCATTATCTGTCGCGCAAACATGAGCTGGTCTTGTTCGATGGCGTACGCGAGATGCTCGCCGACCTGTCGCAGGCGGGTTACTTCCTCGCCGTCGCGACCGGCATGGGCAGGGTAGGATTGAACCGTTCATTGGACGCGACGGGTTTATTGTCCTTGTTTGACGCAACGCGCTGTGCCGACGAGACATTTTCGAAGCCGCATCCGGCGATGCTGATGGAATTAACGCGCGAACTCGGGCAGGACATGCAGCGCACCGTCATGATCGGCGACACGACGCATGACCTGAACATGGCGCGCAATGCCGGCGCTGCGGCGGTCGCAGTGCACTATGGCGCGCATGCGCCGTCCGAGCTGCAGGCGCTTGATCCCTTATACTCGGCCAGTTCAGTCGCAGCCTTGCACGACTGGCTCAAAGCCCACGCGTAGGAGAATGCATCATGACTGAGCCGCGTATTCCCGTCTGCGCTTCTGCTGACCTGCAGGATGGCGGCAAGGGTGTGCGTTTTCCGCTGAACTTTAGTGGTCATCCTGGCACTGGCTTCATCGTGCGTTATCATGGCGTTGCTCATGGCTATGTTAACCGCTGTGCGCATGTGCCGATTGAACTCGACTGGACTGAGGGCGAATTTTTTGAGTCTGGTGGCTTGTACCTGATGTGCGCCACGCATGGCGCGCTTTACGAACCCGAGACTGGCCGGTGCGTCGGCGGTCCTTGCAGGGGCGGCCGTTTGCAGGCAGTCACGGTGATTGAAGAAGAACAAACCATATTCTGGCAGCCCGATGCCCGCACAGGTCCCGCGGTCCAGACTATCAGTAACGATAAAGACCCCGCATAATGAGTAATGATAATTTTGATATGCCACCATCGCCTGCCGCCGAGGCAGCCTCGCCACCTTCAGCCGGGATAAAAAAAGAAGGCTGGGAGCGTGACGTTCTTGAAAAGCTGGCCTTTGCGACGCTTGCCGAACAACGCGCGCAGCGCCGCTGGAATATCTTTTTCAAGTTGCTTACGCTGGCGCTGATCGTCGTCGGCGTCTGGATCGCCATCGACTGGGGTAATAAGGATGTTGAACTGTCCGGTCCGCACACTGCGCTCATTGAAATCGACGGCGCCATTGAAGGCGGCGCCTCGGGCTCGGCTGAAGCGGTCATCCCGGCACTGGGTCGTGCCTATGCCGACGCGGGTTCGCGCGGCATCATCCTGCATATTAATAGCCCGGGCGGCAGTCCGGTCCAGGCCGGCATGATCAATGACGAGATCATGCGCCTGCGTAAAATTTATCCGAACAAACCGCTGTATGTCGTGGTCGATGAAATTTGCGCCTCAGGCGGGTATTACATCGCGGCAGCCGCAGAGCGGATTTACGTCAACAAGGCCAGCATCATTGGGTCGATCGGTGTGCTCATGGATGGCTTTGGTTTCACGGGCTTGATGGATAAAGCCGGCGTCGAGCGACGCCTGATGACGGCAGGCGAAAACAAGGGCTTCATGGATCCCTTCAGTCCGCAAACATCGAAGCAGAAAGCTTTCGCACAAGACATGCTCAATGAAATCCACCAGCAGTTCATCGAAGTCGTGCGCAGCGGTCGTGGCAAACGCCTGAAGGAAACGCCGGAAATGTTCTCCGGCCTGTTCTGGACCGGCACCAAGGCGGTCGAGATGGGTCTGGCCGATGGCTTCGGTACGGTCGACACGGTCGCGCGCGACGTATTGAAAGCGGAAGACATCATCGACTACACGACCCACGAAGGATTGTCTGAGCGCGTCCTCAAAAAATTCGGTGCGGCCATGGGCGCCGGGGCAGCCAAGGCATTAACAAATGAAGCACGTCTGAACCTGCGCTGATAGCACAATGTCATGAGTAATCAGCGCTGTGCGATTTATTGAAATCAATGCTTGCAATACGCTTGTTGTGTTCTATATTGGTTTCTATGATGTTTGACCTGAAAGGATTCGGTATTGGCAGAGCATTGACGCGATACCAAACTTAACTGCATCGATGATGCAGCGTATGGGAGTCTTGGGCTTCCTATGGTCTCTAGAGACATACAAAGCGGTGGCATGGGCCACCGCTTTGTATTTGTGCGCGTGATTTATGCGGAGGCTTATTCCGCGAGCAGCAAAAACACCGTTGGTTTTTTATGAAAGTCCGGCGTCTTGCCTGCGGCGAGCAGACCTTTCCACTGCGCGCTCGTTTGTGTCTTGATCGATTCCGTCGTGAGCGTCAGGTCCGTGGCGACGCAGATCAGGGTATTGGCCTGGCAACTCGCGACCATTGCTTCGAGCATGGCGCCATTGCGATAGGGCGTCTCGATAAATAACTGTGTCTGCTTTTCCGCGCGTGAGCGGTGTTCGAGTTCACGCAGGCGTTTTTGGCGCAGCGCGGCGTCCGTCGGCAGATAGCCATTAAAGGCAAAGCTCTGGCCATTGAGGCCGCTGGCCATCACCGACAATAACAGGGATGAGGGGCCTACCAAGGGGCGGACCATGATGCCTTTCGCATGCGCGAGTCGCACCAGATTCGCGCCGGGGTCAGCCACTGCCGGCACGCCGGCTTCGGATATCAGGCCAGCGTCGCGACCGGCTAATAACGGCGCAAGCAGCAGCGGCAGCGTCGCCGCATTGGTATTGACATTCAGTTCAGCGATCTCGATTTCCTGCAAAGGCTTGATCAGGCCGACATTCGCTGAAATCAGTTTCAGGAATCCGCGCGTAGTCTTGGCATTTTCCGCGACAAAATAATCGAGGCCAGCGGTGATGGCCTGAACTTCAGCCGGAATGATATGGCGCAGCGGATCGGCGACCGTGTCGGCCATCGTGCCCAGCGTGTTCGGAATCAGATAAAGGGTACCGTGCATCAGTCTGTATTCCTCATTGTGCAAAAAAATGCAGGCCGGCGCGGCGTAGCATGCCGGTCAGTGCGATCAGGGGTAAGCCGGTCAGGGCGGTCGGGTCAGTGCTGTCGATTTTCTCGATTATCGCAATGCCAAGACCCTCATTTTTTGCACTGCCGGCGCAGTCATAAGGCTGCTCAATGCGCAGATAGGCATCGAGCTCGTGGTCGGGCAAATCGCGAAAGGTGACGAAGGTCTGGATATTTTCCAGCTGGACTGCCGCCAGTGGATCGGTGACTCGGCCATCCCACAGACACAGGGCTGTATGGAAGACGACCTGCCGGCCGCGCATGGTCTGCAGCTGGCGCAAGGCGTTTTCATGCGAGCCGGGTTTGCCGATTTGCGCGCCGTCGAGGGTGGCGACCTGATCCGAACCGATCACCAGCGCACCGGGCGCGATGTGCAAAACCGCGGCGGCCTTTTCGCGGGCCAGGCGCATGGCGGTCGCGGACGGGCTTTCGTCGGGCAGCGGTGATTCATCAATGTCGGGCACCATGACCTCGAAGGGCAGCGCTAAGCGCGACAGTAATTCCTTGCGATAGGGAGAGCTTGAGCCGAGAATCAGGCGGGGCGGTACTGTGAAAGACGGGGAGGATGGCATTATTTAATCGTTATTTGAATGACCGCTCAACAAAAGAGTCGTAACGCTTTGACCTAGCAGGGAAAAGGCTGGTATTATCGCAGGTTTTCCGGGGTCAGCTTTGGGCATGAATGGATTTGTGATCAACAGCTTTGAGTTTTGCCGCCTGGGTGAACACCGTGAAGGTGCGCTGACATTGACTGATTTGCCGCGTCTGGCAAAGGAAGTTGCCAGTGCTGCGCCGCTACATTGGGTCGTACAGGGTGGTATCGATCAGTTTGGTTATCCCCGACTTGATTTAACGGTTACCGGAAGCGTAGAGCTTTCATGCCAGCGCTGTCTGACGCCATTCTCGTTTGCCATTGCTTCGGCGTCTACGCTGATTTTGGCCAAGGATGAGCAGGAGCTGGACAGTATTGATGCCGTCCTCGAAGACGATGAACTTGATGTCATCCTTGGTTCGAAAGAGTTTAATCTCATCGAGTTGATCGAAGACGAAGCCTTGCTGGCTTTGCCGCTCGCGCCCAAGCATGCGACCTGTCCCGATGCGGCCACGCTGGAGGCATTGAAGTCGGCAGCCAAGCCTTCACCCTTCGCGGTATTAAAGAATTTGAAGTAAGTAGTAAGAGATTGAGGCGGGCAGACGTGCTAAGTGAGTACTTAATACGGCTGTCAATGCGCAAATGTAGTAGGGATTCCTGGTTCGGCGAACTTTTAGCAGACCGGGTATGTTAAAATTTTCGAACTTAAAGATTCAGGAGTTATCATGGCTGTTCAACAAAATAAGAAGTCCCCATCAAAGCGCGGTATGCACCGTTCGCACGATTTCCTCGTTGCTCCGCAACTCGGTACCGAGCCAACGACTGGTGAAACGCACATGCGTCACCATATCAGCCCAAATGGCTTCTATCGCGGCCGCAAGGTCCTGAAGACCAAGAACGACGAATAATTTCATCGCGCTTGTTTTTCGAAAAAGTGTCACGCAAAAGCGGTGCACAGTGTTCAAGTGACCTGGCGCCGCTTTTTCTATGGCAAAGCACATTTGTCATGTTGAATCAACGCCGGTCTGGCCCGCATCTCTGGCTATTTCAAGGCACTGCGTCAAAACAATGACAACAAAAATATCCATCGATTGCATGGGCGGGGACCACGGTCCGTCCGTCACGATTCCTGCTGCAATCTCATTCCTCAAAAATGAGCCGTCTGTCGAGCTGACTCTGGTTGGCCTCGAGGATGTGCTACGCGCCGAACTCAAAAAGCATCATGCGCTCGACCATCCGCGCCTGAAGATCGTGCATGCGTCCGAAGTCGTGACCATGGGCGATCCGCTCGAAGTCGCCTTGCGCCGCAAGAAGGATTCGTCCATGCGCGTGGCGATTAGCCTCGTCAAGAGCGGTGATGTACAGGCCTGCGTTTCGGCCGGCAATACGGCTGCGCTGATGGCGGTTTCACGCTATGTGCTCAAGACCATTCCTGGCGTCGACCGCCCGGCGATCTTTTCTGCCTTGCCGAACCAGAAAGACGGGCCGACATACATGCTCGATCTCGGCGCGAATGTGGATTGCGAACCCGAACACCTGCGCCAGTTTGCGCTCATGGGCTCGGCCCTGGTCGCTGCTATGGATAACAAGCCGCGGCCGACCGTGGGTTTGCTCAATGTCGGTGAAGAAGACATCAAGGGTAATGATCTCGTCAAGCGTACCGCGGTGCTCCTGCGCGCCGATCATGCGCGCGGTGCGCTGAATTTTCATGGCAACATCGAAGGCAATGACATCTTTGCCGGCACGACCGACATCGTGGTCTGCGACGGCTTCGTCGGCAATGTCGTGCTCAAGGCGTCCGAAGGCCTGGGTCGACTCGTCAAGACGACGCTGACAGCGGAATTCAAGCGCACCCCGCTGACCATGCTGGGCGCTTTCTTTGGCTACGGCGCACTGAAAGCCTTTTCCAAGCGCGTCAATCCTGCCCGTTATAATGGTGCCAGCCTGCTGGGTTTGCGTGGCCTGGTTTTCAAGAGCCATGGCGGCGCGGATGCCTATGGCTATGAATGGGCAATACGGCGCGCCTTCAATGCAGCCAATCACGATGTCCTGGCTCGCATTTCGGCCAAGGTCGCGGAATTGCTGCCGCAAGCCGGCGCGGCGAACGACACTGTGTCGAGCGCCGTTTCCAATGACACTATTGATCAAAAGACCGCATGACTCTGCACAGCAAAATCATAGGTACAGGCAGCTTTTTGCCGCCTAAACGCATGAGTAATCAGGATCTGGCCGCGCAATTGGCACTGGCCGGTATTGAAACTTCGGACGAGTGGATTTTGTCGCGCAGCGGCATTTCAGCGCGCCATTATGCCGAGCCCGATGTGCCCTCCAGCGACCTCGCCGTCGAGGCCGCCAAGCGCGCGCTCGACATGGCGGGCCTGACGGCAAATGACATCGACATGATCATCATGGCGACGTCTACGCCCGACCACGCCGGTGGCTTCCCCAGTACGGCCTGCATCGTGCAGCGCAAGCTCGGTATCACCAATGGTGCGGCGGCGATGGACGTGCAAGCCGTCTGCAGCGGCTTCGTGTATGGCCTGTCGATCGCCGACAGCTTCATCAAATCGGGTGCGCACAAGAAAGTGCTGGTCATCGGCGCCGAAGTCTTTTCGCGCATCCTTGATTTCACTGATCGCACGACCTGTGTATTGTTTGGCGACGGCGCCGGTGCAGTCGTGCTGACGGCGTCCGCCGAGCCGGGCATCCTCGCTACCAAGCTGCACGCCGATGGCAAATACGCCGATATCCTGTGCGTGCCAGGCACTGTCAACAACGGCGGTGTCGCCGGCAGCGCTTACCTGTACATGGATGGTCCGGCCGTTTTCAAGCTGGCCGTGTCGGTACTCGATAAGGTCGCGCACGAAGTGCTGGAAATGGCCGGCATGCAAGCCGCACAAGTCGACTGGCTCGTGCCGCATCAGGCGAACATCCGCATCATGCAGGGCACCGCGAAAAAGCTCGGCCTGCCGATGGAAAAAATGATCGTCACCGTCGACCAGCACGGCAATACTTCGGCCGCCTCCATCCCGCTGGCGCTCGATGTCGCCGTGCGTGACGGGCGCATCAAGCCGGGTCAGCATGTGATGATGGAAGGCGTGGGCGGTGGCTTCACCTGGGGTGCGGTATTGGTGCGCATGTAATCTTCAAGACCCAATTTTAAAACCTGAAAATATGACTAAATTTGCCTTTGTTTTTCCCGGCCAGGGTTCGCAAGCCATCGGTATGCTGAACGGCTTTGCTGATAATGCAGTCGTGCAACAGACCATCGCTGAAGCGTCCGAAGCGCTGCAGTTCGATCTCGGCAAACTGATCCACGAAGGGCCGAAAGAAGCGCTCGACCTGACGACCAATACGCAGCCGGTGATGCTGACTGCCGGCGTGGCCGTGTATCGCGCCTGGATCGCTGCCGGTGGCAAGCCGCCCGCCATTGTCGCAGGCCACAGCCTCGGTGAATATTCGGCATTGGTCGCCGCAGGTGTGATCTCGTTTGCAGATGCTGTGCCGCTGGTGCGTTTTCGCGCGCAGGCCATGCAGGAAGCAGTGCCGGTCGGTCATGGTGGCATGGCGGCGATCCTTGGCCTGTCGGATGCGGATGTGCTGGCCGTCTGCGCCGAAGCCGCGCAAGGTGATGTCGTCGAAGCCGTCAATTTTAATGCGCCGGCGCAGGTCGTCATTGCCGGCAGCAAGGCCGCTGTCGAGCGCGCCTGCATCGTGGCCAAGGAAAAGGGCGCCAAGCGCGCATTGCCTTTGCCGGTCTCGGCGCCATTCCATTCTTCATTGCTGCAGCCGGCATCGGATCGTTTGCGCGAGTACCTTGCCGCTCTGAACTTCGGCGCGCCACAGCTCACGCTGATCAATAACGTCGATGTCGACACGGTCACGCAAGCTGAGCTGATCAAGGATGCTCTAGTGCGTCAGGCAGCGCGCCCGGTGCGCTGGGTTGAAGTTGTGCAGGCGATCGCCGCGCATGGCGTTACGCACGTCGTCGAATGCGGCCCCGGCAAAGTGCTCAATGGCCTGACCCGTCGCATCAATGGTGAACTGATCGGCGAAACGATTACCGACCAGGCCTCGCTCGAGCATGTGCTGGCACTGCTGGCCTAAGCCCGCAGCTGACATTGAACCGTCGAACACATTAGCGATAAGGAATTACCCATCATGCAAGCTACGCCATTGCTCGGACAAATTGCGCTGGTCACCGGCGCCTCGCGCGGGATCGGTCGCGCCATCGCCACAGAGCTCGCTCGTCAAGGTGCCAAAATCGTCGGCACTGCCACTTCGGATGCCGGTGCGGCGGCGATCACAGACTATCTCGAAGCCTTGCAGCCCGGCTGCGGCCAGGGCTTGCTGCTGAATGTGAATGACGCTGAAGGCTGTACTGCGGCGATCGATTTCGTGCAAAAGACCTATGGCAGTGTTTCCATCCTCGTCAATAACGCCGGCATCACGCACGACCAGCTGGCCATGCGCATGAAGGATGAGGAATGGGATTCTGTGATCTCGACAAATCTCACCGCTGTTGCGCGCCTGTCACGCGGTGTCTTGCGCGGCATGATGAAAGCGCGCACTGGCCGCATCATCAATATTACCTCGGTGGTCGGTTCTGCCGGTAATGCGGGCCAGATGAATTACGCTGCCGCCAAAGCCGGTGTGGCCGGCATGAGCCGCGCCCTGGCGCGCGAGATTGGCAGCCGTAACATTACCGTCAATTGCATCGCGCCGGGCTTCATCGATACCGACATGACCAAGGCGCTCAGCGCCGAACAGATTGGCGCCTTGCAGCAGCAAATTCCGCTCGGACGCTTCGGTCTGCCGGAAGATATCGCTGCCGCTGTCGCTTTCCTCGCGTCGCCGCAAGCCAGCTACATTACAGGCACGACGCTGCATGTGAATGGCGGGATGTACATGAGCTAAGTGCTCATGCACAAAGACTTAAGTACTACGCCAGACTAGTGTTCTTTTTCTGGTACTGGCAATACACTAAAGAGGACTTTTAGCAGCTGTTTGCGCTGAATTGATAACAAAAGCTAAAATTGAATTTTCGGTGCGCAAACCTGATAAAATGCGCGCACTTTCTGTAACCACCCATTGGAGTAACAACATGTCGGATATCGAACAACGCGTCAAAAAGATCGTCGCTGAACAACTCGGCGTCGCTGAAGCGGACATCAAGATCGAATCATCGTTCGTTGATGATCTCGGCGCTGACTCGCTCGACACAGTCGAACTGGTGATGGCACTCGAAGACGAATTCGAAATGGAAATCCCGGACGAACAAGCCGAGAAAATCACGACTGTCAAGCAAGCGATCGATTACGCCACAGCGCACGTCAAGGCCTGATTTAGTTTGTCCGCTTTTAGGAGAGCCGCTTGAGTCATTCGCGTCCACGTCGCGTCGTCATTACTGGTCTGGGATGCGTCTCACCAGTAGGCAACAGTGTCACTGAGTCCTGGGATGCAGTGATCGCCGGGAAATCCGGTATCGCTACCATTACCAAATTCGATGCGACACCGTTCACGACCCATTTCGCCGGTGAGGTGAAAGGCTTCAATATCGAGGATTACATCCCCGCTAAAGAAGCTCGCCACATGGATGCGTTTATCCATTACGGCATGGCGGCAGGCATGCAGGCCTTTGTCGACAGCGGCATTGTCGTCACCGACGACAATGCGGATCGTATCGGCGTCATTGTCGGCTCCGGCATCGGTGGCTTGCCGCTGATCGAAAACACGCATGCAGAACTGGTCAGCCGCGGCCCGCGTCGCATCTCGCCTTTCTTCGTGCCGGCCTCGATCATTAACATGATCTCCGGCCATCTGTCGATCCAGTACGGCTTGCGCGGACCGAACCTCGCTATCGTTACCGCCTGCACGACCGGCTTGCATTGCATCGGTGCGGCGGGTCGCATGATCGAATACGGCGATGCCGATGTCATGATCGCCGGTGGCGCCGAGTCTACGGTGTCACCTCTTGGTCTGGGCGGCTTTGCTTCGGCGCGCGCACTGTCGACGCGTAACGATGATCCGGCCACGGCATCGCGTCCGTGGGATCGCGATCGCGATGGTTTCGTGCTCGGGGAAGGTGCTGGCGTGATGGTGCTCGAAGAGTACGAACATGCGAAAGCACGCGGCGCAAGGATCTACGCTGAATTGCTCGGCTTCGGCATGAGCGCCGATGCGCATCACATGACGGCGCCGCTCGAAGATGGTGAAGGCGCGCGACGCTGCATGGTGTCGGCGATGAAAAATGCCGGCGTCAATCCAGACGAAGTCAATTACGTCAACGCGCATGGCACCTCGACACCGCTCGGTGACGTTGCTGAAACGATCGCCATAAAACGTACGCTGGGTGACCACGCGAAGAATATCGTCGTCAATTCGACCAAGTCGATGACCGGTCATTTGCTCGGTGGCGCCGGTGGACTCGAATCGGTCTTCACGGTTCTCGCGGTACACAATCAGCTGTCACCGCCGACCATGAATATTTTTAACCAGGATCCGAACTGCGATCTCGATTATTGCGCAAACGCGGCGCGTGATATGCCGATCAATATCGCGGTTAAAAATTCTTTTGGCTTTGGTGGTACCAACGGCACGCTGGTCTTCGGTAAAATCTGATGATCCGGCGCTACCCTCCCCCGATACCCCGGGGGAGGGCAGCAGTTCGCAGCTAAACAGCTCGCGTCAAACTTCAAACATTGTCCATGTCGATCGCGGTCTCTGCCGTGGTAAGGCCCTCCAGGCTGCTATTGCTGCTGAGCGGCAGCATGTCTTTGGTCGTATTCTCCATCGGCGCGCTGATCGCGGCCAATCTGCTCGGCGAGCTCGACCTTCTCTGGCGGCTCATCCTCGGCATCGTCTGCATGACGCTGGCCTCATGGGCCAGCCTGTCCACTATTCAAAGCAGAAAAACGCACCATATTGATATTTCCGGCCACGGACAAATCCGCTTGGCGGAATATGAGGGATCGGCTGCGCTGTCCGCGCCTGCCGTCATTGGCGATGGGATCGTAGTCAGCGTGGTCAGCCTCGCTGCCGACTCCACTTTGTGGCCAGGTTTGCTGGTATTGCGCTTGCAAACCGATGATCAGCGCATCATCGTTTTGCCAGTCTTGCCGGACAGTGTGGAGGCGGGCGGATTTCGGCCTTTGGCGCTTGCGTGCCGCTGGATAGCCGCGCACAATCATCCAACAACTCAGACGCACGATGCAGAAAAATCGCCCGACGATTGAACTTTTTGTATGCCCGACAGTCAAGGTTTGGGTGCGCGTGTATGTTTTGAAGAAACAAGGGTATGCCGATTGACGACAGAACGCGACATTGACCAACTGCTCGTCGAGCGCGTCCAGCGTGGCGATAAAAAAGCCTTCGAACTGCTGGTCGTGAAGTACCAACGGAAACTCATGCGGCTGGTGTCGCGGCTGGTGCGCGACCAGGCGGAGGCGGAAGATGTGGTTCAGGAAGCGTTCATCAAAGCCTATCGCGCCTTGCCGCAATTTCGCGGCGATTCCGCGTTTTATACCTGGTTGTACCGTATCGGCATCAACACGGCAAAAAACTATCTTGTAACCCAGGGACGACGTGCGCCGACCTCAACGGAAGCAGATGCTGAAGAGGCGGAAACTTTTGATGACGGAGAGCATCTTAGAGATATCAACACACCGGAATCGATGATGGCGACCAAGCAAATCGCCGAGACCGTGAATGTTGCAATGGATGCACTACCAGAAGAGTTGCGGATCGCGATTACGTTGCGTGAGATTGAAGGCTTAAGTTACGATGAGATTGCCGTGGCGATGAATTGTCCCATCGGCACGGTAAGGAGCCGGATTTTCAGGGCGCGAGAAGCCATCGCCGACAAGCTCAGGCCATTGTTGGGGACGGCGATCGACAAACGCTGGTAGGGATAAGTACGCAGGCACAGCTAACTGTGCGTCTGTACTTGGCAAAAAATAATGACAAAATTGTCGAACAAACGTGTCGCGACAGGAAAGCCGAGCTTGAAATGAATACCCGCAATAATACGAATGAATCCATTTCCCTCCTCGCCGATGACGAAGCCACGGATGCACAGATTGATGCCGCTCTGGCAGCACTGGATACCGAAGAAGGGCGTGCCGAATGGGCCATCTACCATCAGATAGGGGATGCCTTGCGTTCGGACGAACTGGCGCTGACGATGCGGCCTGAGTTCCTGCCGAATCTGTTCGCGCGGCTGGAGGAAGAGCCTGTGATCATTGCGCCGGTCGTGGCCAGTGAGCCTGTGCCCGGCGACACGACTCCGACATTGGCGCGACGCTACGCGCTGCCCGGTATGGTGGCCGCAGCCGCTGCTGCTTTTGCCTTGTTCGGCGGCAGTCAGCTAACTGTCGCAGAAAAAACGCCTGTCAGTGCGCCGGCCACGACGATGCTGGCCTCGGCAACCGCGACCCCAGGCCAGAATGCGCATGGCGCCACAGTGAATCAGGGCGAGCAGCTGCGCGACCCGGATATCGACCAGTACCTGCTGGCGCACCAGCGTTTTTCTCCTTCGCCCTACAGCACGGCACAATTTGCACGATCCCCGGCCATTGCCAACGAGTCAGAAAAATAAACTATGCGGCAAACCCTGGTAATGCTTCATTTTGTTGCCGCGCTGGCTAGCTTATTATTGCCGCCGGCATTTGCGCAAAATGAAACGTCTACTGATAAACGTGATGCGCAATCCTGGCTGGACAACATTAAATCGGCGGCGCAAAAGCGCAATTATTCGGGCGTCTTCGTGTATCAGCAGGCGAGCCAGGTGCGCACCTCGCGCATCACGCATATCGTCGATGGCAAGAATGAACGTGAGAAGCTCGAAGTGCTCGACGGCCCGCCGCGCGAATACATCCGCAATAACGAGCAGATCACGTATTACCTGCCCGACCTGCATGTGCTGCAGGTCGAACACAGGATTACTGCCGATATTTTCCCTGCCATCCTCGCGGCCAGTCCGGCCGAACTCGCGCTACATTACACGATACGCAAACAGGAATCCGGGCGCGTGGCCGGCTACGATGTGCAGGCGATCCTGCTCGAACCCAGGGATCGTCTGCGTTACGGCTACAAGCTCTGGGCGGAAAAAAATTCCGGCTTGCTGCTGCGCGCGCAAACCCTCGACGAAGATGGCAAGCCAGTCGAGCAGATCGCCTTTACCCAGGTCGAAATCAATCACATTGAGCGCAGCCGCATCAAGCCGAGTTACGCCGATACGAGCCAGTGGCGCGTCGAGAGTGCTGTGATGAATCCGGCCAGCCTGAGTAGCTGGAGCGTGAAGTCCGTGCCACCCGGCTTTCGCAAAATTCGTGAATTGACACGTATTGTTTCTGAAACATCCGTCCCCATTTCAGGCAGTGCAGCGCTGGTAGTCACCCGTCGTGAAGTCGCGCAAATTGTGTATTCAGATGGCCTGGCGGCGATCTCGATTTTTATCGAATCTGGCGCGCATAGCCGCACCGAAGGCTCGCTGCGCCAGGGCGCCATGAATATCATCGGCAAGCGGCAAGGTGATTACTGGATTACCATCGTGGGAGAAGTACCGGCAATCGCCATCAGGCAGGTAGCAAATTCAATTGAGTTCAAACCGAAATAGATAACAACATCAATCATGAAAACTATCTCTTCCGTTCACAGCACATTGTTTCTTACACTATTGAGCGCCAGCTGCCTCCTGCTGGCACCCGCAGCGACCGGCCTTGGCCCGGTTGCCTATGCCTCGCCTTCGGTGAGTGGCTTGCCGGACTTTACCGATATGGTCGAAAAGGCCGGGCCGGCTGTGGTCAATATCCGCACCACGGCCAAGGTGCGCAATAATGGCGTGACCCAGCGCGGCGGCGGTGATGACGAGGAAATGCAGGAATTTTTCCGGCGCTTCTTCGGTGTGCCGATGCCAAGCCAACCGCCGGCAGAACGCACGCCGCGCAATGGACGCAAGCCTGTTCCGCCGACCGATGAAGAAATTCCACGCGGCGTAGGTTCCGGCTTCATCATCTCGGCCGATGGTTATGTGATGACGAATGCGCACGTCGTTGACGGCGCTGATGAAGTCTATGTCACGTTGACCGATAAACGCGAATTCAAAGCCAAGATCGTCGGCGCCGATGCGCGCACGGATGTAGCGCTCGTGAAGATCGACGGCAGCAGTTTGCCGCGCCTGACGCTGGGTGACTCAAATAAAATTCGCGCCGGTGAATGGGTCATCGCGATCGGTTCGCCCTTCGGTCTCGACAATAGCGTCAGCGCCGGCATCGTGTCGGCCAAGGCGCGCGACACCGGGGACTATGTGCCGCTGATCCAGACCGACGTCGCTGTCAATCCCGGTAATTCTGGCGGCCCACTGATCAATATGCGCGGCGAAGTCATTGGTATCAATTCGCAAATTTACAGTCGCTCCGGCGGCTATATGGGCATCTCGTTTGCCGTGCCAATCGATGAAGCGATCCGCGTCTCGGAACAGCTGAAAACGACTGGCAAGGTCACGCGCGGACGCATCGGTGTGCAAATCGGCGAAGTCACGAAAGACGTTGCTGAATCGTTGGGTTTGAGCCGCGCCCAGGGTGTTCTCGTGAGCCGTGTCGAACCCGGCGGTCCGGCAGAGAAGGCCGGTCTCGAGGCGGGCGACATCATCCTCAAGTTTAATGGCACCGCGATAGAGCGCAATAATGACTTGCAGCGTCAGGTCGGTGCGACCAAGCCAGGCGTGAAGGCGACGCTGACCGTTTGGCGCAAGGGCGCCAGCCGTGAAATTGGGATTACGATCGCCGAGATGGAAGCCGACAAGGTCGCCAGGAAGGACGATAAAAAACCGAAGGCAGAGCAGGCCGCCAATGCCCTCGGTCTGGTGGTGAGCGACTTGAGCGAGACGCAACGCAAGGAATTGAAAACCGATAGCGGTGTGCAGGTCGATTCCGCAGAAGGTCCGTCTGCGCGAGCGGGTTTGCGTGCCGGCGACGTGATCTTGCGGCTCAATAATCTCGACGTGAAGGATGCGCGGCAATTCAATGCGCTCGTCGCGAAACTGGAAGCGAAGAAGATCGCTTCGGTCCTCGTGCGGCGCGGGGATTCGGCGCAATACCTGACCATCCGCCCGAATGGACAATGAGATCAACAAGGCCAATAAATCCGCAATCCGGGTGCAATCCATGGCGCCCGGACTGCGTGGCTTCAGCCTGAAGGAATTCGATTGACTGCACTGACCCTGTATTCCCGTTCCTACTGCCACCTGTGTGACGATCTGCTGCATGCACTGCAGGACAAATTCAGCAAGCGCTATACCTTCGATGTCACTGTGATCGACGTCGACGCCGATCCGGCACTCGTCGCCCTGTACGATGAACTCGTGCCCGTATTGGTCGCACACGAGGATGGCGTGGCCACCGAGTTATGCCATTATTTTCTCGATGAGGCAGTAGTCGGGCACTATTTACAGGTGCAAGAAAAGACGCAAGAGCAGGCGCAAAATCCGGTCTGAATGCGCGTTCCCCCTCTGCTTATTCTGGCCCGACGCCGATATCGCGGGATTTCCCCCTTGAAATCCGGTAAAATGCGGCCGTCGAACCACCTTCCGTCACAAGGCGCTCGCTGGAGATTCATCTCCGCACTGAGCGCCTTTTTTGTAGTCGAGTTTTAGCTAATGAACAACATTCGTAATTTTTCGATCATCGCGCATATCGATCACGGCAAGTCCACGCTTGCTGATCGCATCATTCAGCTTTGTGGCGGCCTGTCGGACCGCGAGATGGAAGCACAGGTACTCGATTCGATGGATCTCGAACGCGAGCGCGGCATCACGATCAAGGCGCAGACTGCTGCCCTGATGTACAAGGCGCGCGACGGTCAGATCTATAACCTGAACCTGATCGATACCCCCGGTCACGTCGACTTCAGCTACGAAGTGAGTCGCTCGCTGTCGGCTTGCGAAGGCGCCTTGCTCGTCGTCGATGCCTCGCAGGGTGTGGAAGCGCAGACAGTAGCGAATTGCTATACCGCGCTCGACCTCGGTGTGGAAGTCGTACCCGTCTTGAACAAGATCGATTTGCCTTCGGCGGATCCCGATAATGCGATCGCCGAAATCGAGGAAGTGATCGGCATTGAAGCCAGCGACGCCGTGCATTGTTCGGCCAAGACCGGCCTCGGTGTGCAGGATGTACTTGAAGCGCTGATCGTCAAGGTGCCGCCGCCTCAGGGCGATCCGGAAGCACCCTTGCAGGCGCTGATCGTCGACTCCTGGTTTGATAATTACGTTGGCGTGGTCATGCTGGTACGCGTCATCAACGGCACCCTGAAGCCCAAGGAAAAAATCCTGTTGATGGCCACGGAGGCACAGCATTTGACGGAAAGCGTCGGCGTTTTCACGCCAAAGTCGATTTCCCGTCCGTCGATTTCGGCAGGACAGGTGGGCTTCATCATTGCCGGCATCAAGGAATTGAAATCAGCCAAGGTCGGCGACACGGTCACCCACGTGGCGCGTCCGGCGTCTGAAGCGCTGCCCGGCTTCAAGGAAGTCCAGCCACAGGTATTTGCCGGTCTGTTCCCGGTCGAGGCGAACCAGTACGACGCTCTGCGCGACTCGCTCGAAAAATTGAAACTGAACGACGCCGCGCTGCAATACGAGCCGGAAGTGTCGCAGGCGCTGGGCTTCGGCTTCCGCTGCGGCTTCCTTGGCCTCTTGCACATGGAAATCGTCCAGGAACGTCTCGAGCGCGAGTTCGACATGGACCTGATCACGACCGCACCGACCGTGATTTATGAAGTCGTGCTGCGCGATGGCACCGTCCTCATGGTCGACAATCCGTCGAAGATGCCGGACCCGTCGAAGATCGAAGAAGTGCGCGAGCCTATCGTCACTGTCAATCTCTACATGCCGCAAGAATATGTCGGCTCGGTCATCACGCTGTGTACGTCCAAGCGCGGCCTCCAGCTCGACATGAATTACCACGGCAAGCAAGTCAAACTGACCTATGAAATTCCGATGGCGGAAATCGTCCTCGATTTCTTCGATAAGCTGAAGTCGACTTCACGCGGTTATGCCTCGATGGATTACGAGTTCAAGGAATATCGCGCTGCCGACGTAGTCAAGGTCGACATGCTCATCAACAGTGAAAAAGTCGATGCGCTGGCGATCATTGTTCACCGTGCCAACAGTAATTATCGCGGCCGTGCGGTCGCAGCCAAGATGCGCGAACTGATACCGCGGCAAATGTTCGACGTGGCGATTCAGGCGGCGATCGGCGCGAATATCATTTCGCGTGAAAACGTCAAGGCGCTGCGCAAGAACGTGCTGGCAAAATGCTATGGTGGCGACATCAGCCGCAAACGCAAGCTGCTCGAAAAGCAAAAGGCCGGCAAGAAGCGCATGAAGCAAGTCGGCTCGGTGGAGATTCCGCAAGAAGCCTTCCTCGCAATCTTACAAGTGGATGACAAATGACCCTCCAAGCCATGCTCGGTAATTTCGCGCTGATCTTGTTCGTGCTGATGCTGTTCACGGGCGTGATCTGGTGCCTGGATGTGTTTTATCTGGCGAAAAAGCGTCGGGCGATTGCCAACATCGCGCTGGCCGAATTCGACGCGCGCAATGCCCGCCTTGCCGCTGACAATATCGAGGTCGACCGCCACGGTCGGGCTACGCTGGAAGCGAACCTGCTGCGTCAGCCAACCTGGATTGAATATTCCGGCAGTTTCTTTCCAGTCATTGCGCTCGTGTTCGTGTTGCGCTCCTTCCTGTTCGAGCCCTTCAAGATTCCGTCGAGTTCGATGGTGCCGACCTTACAGGTCGGCGACCTGATCCTGGTCAATAAATTCACTTATGGCATACGCCTGCCGATCATCAACAAGAAAATCATTGCCATCAACGACCCGCAGCGCGGTGATGTGATGGTGTTTAAATTTCCTGAAGATCCGTCGCTCGATTACATCAAACGTATTGTCGGCGTGCCAGGTGATAAGATAGTCTATAAAAACAAGCAGTTGAGCGTGAACGGACAAGCGGTGTCTTACGAGCCACTGCCGGATTATCTTGATGAAGAGCGATTGACGTACTCGAAGCAATTCGTCGAAACCTTCACTGGCGCCGAGCACAAGATCATCAACGACCAGCGTGCACCTGCCTATGTGTCAGGTCCGCATGACTATCCCTTGCGCGAATTGTGTAATTACGATGCCGAAGGATTCAGTTGTACGGTGCCGGCGGGACAGTACTTCATGATGGGCGATAATCGGGATAACAGCCTCGATAGCCGCTACTGGGGATTTGTTCCAGATAAAAATGTTGTTGGTAAAGCATTTTTTATCTGGATGAATTTGAATAACGTCAAGCGCATCGGCAGCTTCAAGTAATCGCAGGAGAGACTCACGATGCGTCTTCATACGAAATTCCAGCAGGGTATGTCCATGATCAGCCTGTTGATCATGCTGACGATGCTGGGTGTCTTCATCGCCCTGGGTATCAGGGTCGTGCCGACGGTAACAGAATATATGGCGATCAAGCGAGCCATGCTGTCTTCGCGCGAATTGGGGTCTTCGGTGCGCGAAATTGAAGCCGCATTTGATCGCCAGGCGAGCGTAAGCTATATTGAATCGATTAGTGGCAAAGACCTTGAGATCACCAAAAATGGCGATAACTTTGAGATCAGCTTTGCCTACCAGAAGAAGATTCCATTGATCGGGCCGGCGAGCCTGATCCTGGATTATGCGGGGACGACTGCCAGTATTGCGGTCAAGTAAAAGCGCAAGCGGACAGCATTCCGGGCGCAAGCGGATTTAAACCATGGACGCATTGTCGTTACAAAACCGGCTAGGCCATACCTTCCAAGACCCTGCCTTGTTGCAGCTGGCCTTGACGCATCGCAGCCATAGTGGCGTCCACAATGAACGTCTCGAATTTCTCGGCGATTCGATTCTGAACTGTGTCGTCGCCTCCCTGCTGTATGAACGCTATGCGCTGATCGATGAAGGTGACCTGTCGCGCGTGCGCGCCAATCTCGTCAAGCAGCAAACCCTGTACGAAATCGCCCAGCGGCTCGACCTGTCGCAATGCCTGCGTCTGGGCGAAGGTGAATTGAAGTCTGGCGGTTTCCGCCGTCCCTCTATTTTAGCCGACACGCTGGAGGCCTTGTTTGGTGCGATTTTCCTCGATTCCGGCTTTAATGTAGCGCGCGATGTGATCCGCGCACTGTACATCCCGATTCTCGATACGGTCGATCCGAGCACACTGGGCAAGGACGCAAAGACGCTGCTACAGGAATTTTTGCAAGGCAAAAAGATCGCCCTGCCGCAGTACAATGTTGTCGCCACGCATGGCGCCGCACACAGCCAGGAATTCGAAATTGAATGCCTCGTGCCGAAGCTGGATATCCAGGTCTTCGGTTCCGGTGGCAGCCGCCGCGCCGGTGAGCAGGCCGCAGCGAAATTGGCGCTGGCAGCGGTGCAGCTGGCATTTGTGCGCGCGCCCGCAGGCGCCCGCAAGTCCAAGCCGCGCACGTCGCAGCTGAAACTTGCTGGTATCGCTACGGTGCAGCTCGAAATACCCACTGCTGTAATCGCTGACACGCCCGACATCGCTACGGGCGTCACGGCGCAGGGCAGGACCCATGACAGTAATCCATCCGATTCCAACAAGATCAGCGCAGGCGAATCCTTACCCGATCTGCTCACGCCGCCGGTCCCACATCAAAGCAAGAGCGCATGACACAAACTGCAGTACCTGAAGATTTCCGCTGTGGCTATATCGCCATCGTCGGTCGGCCCAACGTCGGTAAGTCGACGCTGATGAATGCGCTGATCGGCGCCAAAGTCAGCATCACTTCGCGCAAGGCGCAGACCACGCGGCACCGCATCACCGGTATCCAGACGGTCGACAATGCGCAATTCATTTACGTCGATACGCCCGGCTTCCAGACGCGCCATTCGAATGCCTTGAACAAGACGCTCAACAAGACCGTCTCGAATACCCTGACAGCGGCCGATGTGACCCTGTTCATCATTGAGGCTGGCATGTTCGGCCCGGCTGACCAGCAGGTGCTCGACCTGATTCCGCAAGATGTACCTTGCATCCTCGTGATTAATAAAGCCGACCATATCAAGGACAAGGCCACACTGATGCCGTTCGCGCAAAAGGTCGCGGCCTTGCGTAACTTCACCGCGATCGTGCCGGTTTCGGCCAAATTGCGCTTCCAGCTCGACAGTCTGCAAGCCGAAATCCGCAAGATCCTGCCGCAAAACATGCCGATCTTCGATGAAGACGACATCACCGACCGCAGTGAAAAATTCCTCGCCACTGAAATCGTGCGCGAAAAAGTCTTCCGCTTGGTCGGTGACGAACTGCCATACACCAGCACCGTGATCATGGAAAAGTTCGAGCAGGAAGGTAATCTGCGGCGGATTTTCATTGCAATCCTGGTGCAGCGCGACAGCCACAAGTCCATGCTGATCGGGCAGAAGGGCGCGCGCCTGAAAGAAATTTCAACGCAGTCACGCTTCGATATGGAAAAGCTGTTCGGTGGTCCGGTCTATCTCGAGGTCTGGGTCAAGGTCAAATCCGGCTGGGCTGACAACGAAGCCGGTCTGCGCGCCTACGGTTACGAGTAAGTCCGGCGACGCGACATGGCTGCCAACGAACTTCCCTTAGCGGACCCGGTACTGGCAGCGGAGGCGCTGCCGCCTGCACCTGTTCGTGCGCGGCTTAGCCATCGCGGTCCGGCACTGCGGGTACTGCATCAGCCCGGGTTTGTCCTGCACAGTTATCCGCACAAGGAAACCAGTCTCATCATCGACGTGTTTTCGCGCGACCATGGCCGCATTGCCCTGATCGCCAAAGGGGCGAAGCGTCCGCATTCCGCCTTGCGTGGTGTGTTACAAACTTTCCAGCCACTGGCCGTCAGCTGGAGCGGCAAGTCTGAGCTGCGCACGCTGACCGGCGCAGAATGGGTGGGCGGCATGCTGCCGCTGGAAAAGTCAGCACTGCTGTGCGGCTTTTATCTCAATGAATTACTGGTCAAACTGCTGGCGCGCGACGATGCGCATCCAGCCCTGTTCGATCACTATGTCGCGACCTTGAATCAGCTGGCTCACAATGAACCCGCACCGATCGTCCTGCGCAAATTCGAACGCGCCTTGCTCAGGGAGACCGGCGTGGCCAGTGATTTTACTTTCTGTACCACGACGCGCACGACAGTCGATGCGCAGCAGTCCTATGTGCTCGATCCCGAACGCGGTCCGCGCGTGGCGCACGCTGGCGATGTCTGGCCCAGGGTCGCCGGCAAGACCCTGCTCGACATGGAGCGCGAAGACTATTCCGACAGCACGACGCAAATGCAAAGCAAACTCCTGATGCGTTTTTTGCTCGCCTACCATCTTGGTGGTGCGCAGCTCAATACGCGGCAAATCCTGATCGACCTGACCCAACTCTGACCTCACCTTTGAAGCGCTTATGAGCTACCTGCAAGCGAACCACCCGGGCATAGCCCTCGGCGTCAACATTGACCACATCGCCACCGTGCGCAATGCACGCGGCACCGTTTATCCCGATCCACTGCAGGCCGCCTTGCTGGCCGAGGAGGCGGGCGCCGATGGCATCACCCTGCACCTGCGCGAAGACCGCCGGCACATCCGCGACGCCGATGTCGTGGCGATCCGCGCGAAGCTCGCCACGCGCATGAATTTCGAATCGGCCGTGACGACCGAGATGGTCGATTTTGCCTGCCTCATCCTGCCGCACGATGTCTGCCTCGTGCCGGAGAACCGCGCTGAAATCACGACCGAAGGCGGACTTGATGTCGTCACGCATTTCACGAAAATCCAGGCCGCCGTACGTCAGTTGAAAGCAGCCGGCATCCGCGTGAGCCTGTTCATCGATGCTGACGCCGAACAGATCGCCGCCACCGTTGAGGCCGGCGCACCCGTGATCGAACTGCATACAGGACGTTATGCCGATGCGACGGATGAGGCCGCACAGCAGTTTGAATTGGCGCGCATTCACGAGGGCGTGCTGACCGGCGTGCGTCACGGCCTGATCGTCAATGCCGGCCACGGCTTGCATTACACGAACGTGCAGGCGATCGCCGCCATACCTGAGATCACGGAACTCAATATCGGTCATGCGATCGTGGCGCAAGCCTTGTTCGTCGGCTGGCAAACGGCGATTCGCGACATGAAGGCGATCATGGTCAAGGCGCGTCTGGATGGTCTGGGACTGTCAGCAAAATGATTTACGGCATAGGCACCGATATCCTGCAGATTTCGCGCGTCGAAGCCGCACTTGCGCGCAGTGGTGAGCGCTTTGCAGAAAAGATCCTCGGTGCCGACGAACTCGAAAAATACCGCAGCCGCAAAGCCAAAGTCGCTGCGCGCGGCCTGCGTTATCTGGCCACGCGCTTCGCTGCCAAGGAAGCCTTCTCCAAGGCGCTGGGTCTGGGCATGCGCATGCCCATGACCTGGCGCGCCATGCAGACCCTGAATGCGTCCAGCGGCAAGCCGGTCGTCGTGTGCAGCGGTGCCTTGCAGGACTACATGGTGCAACAGGGCTTGATCGCGCATGTCACCATTACCGATGAAGTCGACTATGCGGTCGCCTTTGTCATCATCGAAAAGAATTGAAGCAATGAGTCAAGTCGGCAATGAGGACAGCAGTGAGGACCTGAGCCCGGCACCCGCGCCTGATGCGCGCGCGGTGGTGCTCGAGACCGTCTCGAAATTGCCGAACCTGCCCGGCGTATATCGCTATTTCGATGCCAACGACAAGATCCTGTATGTCGGCAAGGCGCGCGAGCTGAAGAAGCGCGTGTCCAGTTATTTCCAGAAGACCCTGTCCAGCCCGCGCATTGCCATGATGGTCGAGCGCATTGCCCGGCTCGAGACTACGGTCACGCGCAGTGAGGCCGAAGCACTGCTGCTGGAAAATAACCTGATCAAGTCGCTGCAGCCGCGCTACAACATCCTGTTCCGCGACGATAAATCCTATCCCTACCTGAAGATCACCAACGAAGAACATCCGCGCATGATGTATTACCGCGGCGCAGTCGATAAGAAGAACCAGTTCTTCGGTCCCTTCCCGAGCGCCTGGGCAGTCAAGGAATCGATGCAGATACTGCAAAAGGTTTTTTTGCTGCGCAGCTGTGAAGATTCGGTCTTCGCGAACCGCACAAGACCCTGCCTGCTGCATCAGATCCATCGTTGCAGCGCACCTTGTGTGGAAGCGGTCAGCAAGGAAGATTACGCCGCCGACGTCGACAATGCAGCGAAATTTTTGCGCGGGCGGCAGGGCGAAGTGATGCAGGCGCTTGAGCAAAAAATGCAGGGCTTTGCGCAAGAGTTGAAATTCGAGCAGGCAGTTATCGTGCGTAACCAGATCGCGGCGCTGTCACGCGTGTTGCACCAGCAGAGCATGGAGACTGTCGGCGATACTGATATCGACATCATTGCCGTCATCGTTGAAGGCGGGCGCGCCTGTGTCAATCTGGCGATGGTGCGCGGCGGACGTCATCTGGGTGATCGCGCGTATTTCCCGAGCCATGTCGATGGCGCAGCTACGGCTGACGAGTCGGTCGTGGTCGAAGTGCTGAAGGCCTTCCTCGCGCAGCATTACATCGATACCTTCATTCCGGGTACCTTGATCCTGAATGTCGAATTCGACGAGCCGGCGCTGATGGTGGCGCTCGCCGAACAATGCGGGCATCGCATCAATCTGATTTTTCAGCCGCAGGAGCCGCGCCGCCAATGGCTGGAGATGGCGCAGAAGGGCGCGCAGATTGCGTTGGCGCGCCTGCTGTCGGAGCAAGGCTCGCAGCAGTCGCGTACCCGCGCGCTGGTCGAGGCACTGGCGCTGGACGTGGCCGATATCGAACTGCTGCGCATCGAGTGTTTCGATATCAGCCATACCGCCGGTGAAGCGACCCAGGCCTCCTGCGTCGTGTTCCATCATCACGCCATGCAGAATGGCGAATACCGGCGTTACAACATCAATGACATCACGCCCGGCGACGATTATGCGGCGATGCGCCAGGTGCTCACGCGGCGTTATGAGAAGGTCGCCAATGGCGATGGCCTGATGCCGGAAATCGTGCTCGTCGATGGCGGCAAGGGCCAGGTCGAGATGGCGCGCCAGGTATTTTCCGAGCTGGGTCTGGATATCAGCCAGATCGTCGGCGTGGCCAAAGGGGAGGGGCGCAAGGTCGGCCTCGAGACCCTGATCTTCGCCGATGGTCGCGCAGCGCAGGAACTCGGCAAACAGTCGGCGGCCCTGATGCTAATCGCGCAGATACGCGACGAGGCACACCGCTTTGCCATTACCGGCATGCGCGCCAAACGCGCCAAGGCGCGGCAGACCTCGCGACTCGAAGAAATCGAAGGCATCGGTGCCAAGCGCAGGCAGAAATTGCTCGCGCGCTTTGGCGGCTTGCGCGGGGTCGTCGATGCCAGTATTGATGAACTTGCGACGGTCGACGGCATTTCCCGGCAATTGGCAGAAGACATTTACAAGCAATTGCATTAAATTACGGAACCTTCCCGCCACTGCACCATTTGATCGCAGGACTTATGCCTTTCAATATTCCGATTTTGCTGACCTGGCTGCGCATGGCGCTGATACCTCTCGTGGTCGGCGTGTTCTATTTGCCGGATACGTGGCTGTCCCCTTTCGACAAAGGCGTGGCCTCGACGCTGATCTTCATCGTCGCTGCCGTGACGGACTGGTTCGATGGTTTTCTGGCGCGACGCTGGAACGAGACTTCGGCCTTCGGCGCCTTCCTCGATCCGGTCGCTGACAAATTGATGGTCGCCGGCGCCTTGCTGGTTCTCGTGCAGCTTGATCGCGTCAATGCCGCGGTCGCCTTCATCATCATCGGCCGCGAAATTGCGATCTCGGCTTTGCGTGAATGGATGGCGCTGATGGGCGCATCGAAATCGGTGGCAGTCAGCTCGCTGGGCAAGATCAAGACTGCCGCGCAAATGATCGCGATCCCGATGCTGTTGTACTACGATGTCCTGTTTGGTGTGCTGTACACGCCGACGCTGGGTGCATGGTTACTCGGTGTCGCGGCGGTGTTGACGGTGTGGTCGATGTTCTATTATTTGCGTAAAGCGTGGCCGATGATTAAGGAGCGCGTCTAAGTTTTTCATGGATATTTCATTGAGAAATGCGCCGGTGAAAATCATTTAATTATTATTGATCGATTGCTTGACAACGCCTTTTGATCCTCTATAATACGCACCTGTTGTTGACGCGGGAGTAGCTCAGTTGGTAGAGCGCAACCTTGCCAAGGTTGAGGTCGAGAGTTCGAGACTCTTCTCCCGCTCCACATAAATATTTAAAAAGGAAGCATACACGCTTCCTTTTTTTATTCTAGA
>CANFLV010000005.1 GCA_947448025.1 Oxalobacteraceae bacterium
CCCTTTCACCGTCGAATTCACCGCGCATCCTGAAACACACCCGTGCCATCACGGTGGCGGCGTACGCGCGTGAAGATGGCTTGTGGGATCTCGACGCACATATCACCGATATCAAGACGCGCGATGTGCAACTCGCCTCAGGCTTGCGCGCCGCCGGCAATCCCATGCATGATTTGTTGCTGCGCGTGACTATCAATACCGAACTTACCGTTGTCGACGCCTTTGCCGTGTCCGATGCCGTGCCTTATCCCGGCCATTGCGACACGATCGGTCCCGATTACAAAAAACTCGTCGGTTTGAACCTGATGCGCGGCTTTCGCCTCGGTCTCAAGGAACGCCTGACGGGCATTTCCGGCTGTACCCATATCACTGAACTCGCACAGATCCTGCCGACAGCGGCGATACAAGCCTTCGCCGGCGACGTGCTCGATACGCATGACGGCGCCAGTTCTGCCGAACAGGCAGTGAAACCTTTTCAACTTGATCGCTGCCATGCATTGCGCAGCGATGGCGCCGCAGTCGCCAAATATTACCCGCGCTGGGTCACCGGCGTGGCGAAGTCTGCATCCAGTTAGTGTCACCGATCAACCAGGTAAGTTCTATTTAATTTAGTATCTGAAGGGAAGCTCGCATGAAAATCCATGAGTATCAGGGCAAAGAAATCCTCGCCAAATTTGGCGTGACCGTGCCACGCGGTATCCCGTGCCATAGCGTTGACGATGCCGTCAAGGCAGCGGAAACGCTGGGCGGTTCGGTCTGGGTCGTCAAGGCACAGATCCACGCAGGTGGTCGCGGTAAAGGCGGCGGCGTAAAAGTCGCAAAATCGCTCGAGCAAGTCCGCGAATACGCGAACGCGATCCTCGGCATGCAGCTCATCACGCACCAGACTGGCCCTGAAGGTCAAAAAGTGCGTCGCCTGCTCGTCGAAGAAGGCGCTGACATCAAGAAGGAACTGTACGTGAGTATGGTGACGGACCGTGTAAGCCAACGCGTGGTGCTGATGGCATCGAGCGAAGGCGGCATGGACATTGAAGAAGTCGCACATAGTCATCCTGAACTGATTCACACGATCGCCATTGATCCAGCGACCGGCCTGACCGACGCTGATGCTGATGCGATTTCCGCCAAGATTGGTGTACCTGCTGCTTCGATCGCCGATGCGCGTCATCAATTGCAAGGTCTGTACAAGGCTTACTGGGAAACCGACGCTTCGCTGGCTGAAATCAACCCACTGATCCTGACCGGTTCCGGCAAGGTCATCGCGCTCGACGCGAAATTCAACTTTGACGCGAACGCGTTGTTCCGCCAGCCTGAAATCGTGGCTTATCGCGATCTCGACGAAGAAGATCCAGCGGAAGTTGAAGCCTCGAAATTCGACCTCGCTTATATCTCACTTGACGGCAATATCGGCTGCCTCGTGAACGGTGCCGGTCTGGCGATGGCGACGATGGACACGATCAAATTGTTTGGCGGCGAGCCAGCCAACTTCCTCGACGTCGGCGGTGGCGCCACAGCCGAGAAGGTCACTGAAGCATTCAAGATCATGCTCAAGAATCCAGGCCTGAAAGCCATCCTCGTGAACATTTTCGGCGGCATCATGCGCTGCGACGTGATCGCCGAAGGCGTGATCACGGCAGTCAAAGCCGTCTCGCTGAACGTGCCACTGGTCGTGCGCATGAAGGGCACCAACGAAGAAATCGGCAAGAAAATGCTGGCGGATTCGGGCTTGCCTATCATTGCGGCTGACACGATGGAAGACGCAGCACGTTCTGCTGTCGCTGCAGCGAACGGTCACTAATCAATTTTCGTTGCAGGACCGGCGCTGCCGCAAGGCACCCCGGTTCACGACAAATCTGAAGGAAACACTATGTCAATTCTGATCAACAAAGATACAAAAGTCGTCACGCAAGGTATTACCGGCAAGACAGGTCAATTCCATACCCGCGGCTGCCGCGATTACGCGAACGGCAAGAACTGCTTCGTCGCCGGCGTGAACCCGAAGAAGGCCGGTGAAGATTTCGAAGGCATTCCAATTTTCGCCAACGTCGCTGAAGCCAAGAAAGAAACCGGCGCGAACGTGTCCGTAATCTATGTGCCGCCAGCTGGCGCCGCTGCGGCTATCTGGGAAGCTGTCGAAGCTGAACTCGACCTGGCCATCTGCATCACTGAAGGCATTCCGGTACGCGACATGCTGGCATTGAAAGACCGCATGGCGAAATCCGGCAGCAAGACTTTGCTGCTCGGACCTAACTGCCCTGGTCTGATCACGCCTGACGAAATCAAGATCGGCATCATGCCAGGTCATATCCACAAGAAGGGCCGTATCGGCGTGGTGTCACGTTCGGGTACCTTGACTTATGAAGCGGTCGGCCAGCTGACCGCATTGGGTCTGGGTCAATCGTCGGCTGTGGGCATAGGCGGCGATCCGATCAATGGCTTGAAGCATATCGACATCATGCGCATGTTCAACGACGATCCTGATACCGACGCAGTCATCATGATCGGCGAAATCGGCGGACCAGACGAAGCCAATGCGGCTTACTGGATCAAGGAAAACATGAAAAAGCCAGTTATCGGCTTCATCGCCGGTGTGACTGCGCCTCCGGGCAAGCGCATGGGCCATGCAGGCGCGCTGATTTCAGGCGGTGCTGACACGGCACAAGCCAAGCTGGAAATCATGGCAGCTTGCGGCATTACCGTCACGAAGAATCCTTCGGAGATGGCGCGTTTGCTGAAGGCAGCGCTGTAAGAAAAAAAGTGGGCCGGCTGTAGGTCGGGCCTGCTGTGAAACGCCAACGGAGAGCTTCGGCTCTTCGTTGGCGTTTTTTTATTGGCGCCATTATTTCCTTGAGTTCACATAGGAGATTCACCCGAGAAATCACTGCCAAATTTGCGCCCATCGCTGACGAAAAAAGTGATCAATTAATCAAATTTCGTCACTAAATTTCTCGCGTGGCAAACAATGCCAGGTAAAAATTACAGGGTAAATCTGTTAATTTTTTGGCATGGATATTGCGAATATGGCAATTAAGCGGATCTGCCGCCTAAACCATGAAAGGACTTTATCCATGAAACATCCATCAGCAATTCAACGCGGCTTTACCCTGATCGAATTAATGATCGTCGTAGCCATCGTCGGTATCCTCGCCGCCGTCGCCTTGCCCGCGTATCAGGATTACACCGTCAAAGCGAAAGTCACCGAAGGTTTGAATATTGCCTCTGACGCTAAGGCCGTTGTCAATGAAACCTGGGTGACGAATGGCACTTTATCTACACTGACACAGGCGATCGCACCGGCCTGTACATCGACGACGATCTACTGCTTTACCAAAACAAAAAATGTAGATAATGTGGCAATTGACACTGCGAAAGGTGAGATCACGATCACCTTTAACACTAGTGATAATGGCATCAACCAGCTCACGGCAACGACCAATACTCTCACCTTGATACCGACGATTAACGATGCCGTATTGGCGCCACAGTTGGCTGGTTCTATGGATTGGCATTGCCTGTCGGCTGCCTCGACTTATACCAAAGGCACAAAAGGTACTTTGCCGGGTCGCTATGCGCCTGCCCAATGCCGCGCTGCCATCTAATTTCAAAGACACATACCAAGTAACTTAAACAGCGAAAGGGCTTCTGCCTCCACGGAAGCCCTTTCTTTATGGGTACTCACATGCCACTGCGTTTCAAAGCCAGCCTGATTCATCTCGCGCTCAGTATTCTTCTCGTTTCCACCGTCGTCGGCATCGCGCTGCTGGTCTGGTACCCGGGACTGTATTTCACGGCGATGGGGATTTCGAAAATCCTGTTCATCGTCGCTGGCGTGGACGTCATCCTCGGACCACTGCTGACGCTAATTATTTTCAATCCAGCCAAGGCCTCGCTGAAATTCGACTTAGCCGTGATCGCGCTGCTGCAGCTGGGCGCGCTCAGCTATGGCGTCAGTACCGTGTTTGATGGTCGACCGTTGTTTGTCGTCTATAACCTCGATCGCTTCACGGTCGTTTCCGGCAGTGATATTCCCGCCGACGAACTTGCCCGCGCAGGCAAGCTGGACCTGCCGCTCACCGGCCCGAAAATTGTCGGCGCGCGCCTGCCCAAGGACAAGCAGGAGCAGTCGCGCATCCTGCTCTCCTCCGTCGGTGGCGGCGCGGACCTGCCGCAAATGCCAGCTTACTATTTGCCTTACGCGACGGTAGCCGACGATGTCAAAGCGAAAATCCTGAGTAGCGAAGCGCTCATCGCGCATCAGTCACCGGCGCGAGCCGCAGACGCACAAGCTGTGATCGCGGCGTCCCTCGCCGAGAGCGGACTCAAGCCGACTGAGATCGGCTTTATCCCATTACGTGCGAAAGCACAGGATTTGACGGTCATGGTCAGCCGTGCCGATGCCGCCTTCGTCAAGATACTGGCGCTTGATCCTTGGGGTAGTTGATTTACCTTAATGCTCGTTGGCTCGTTGGGCGAGTAAGGTTTGCGTTCTTCGTTCCACAGCTGTCCATATGTCATCGGCGAAGGCTCGCTCCCAAGTGTGGGCGACAAAAAATAGTCGCGGCTGACAAAATGTGTCAGTCGTCTAGGACGTTTCGTGGCCGAAACAGGTGTTTTTTTGCATTTTATTGAGTTTCCACATGATTTCTGTCGGGCATATATGTTGCTGAATGGATCCCATGGCAGGTATTCTGCCGACTTGCCGAAAAAGGCTCAAAAGGAGATTCATCATGAAACGCATGCACATCATCCAATCCACACAGCGTGGTTTTACCCTGATCGAATTAATGATCGTCGTTGCCATCATCGGTATCCTTGCGGCGATTGCGATTCCGTCCTATCAGACTTACACGAAAAAGGCCAAATTCACGGAAGTAATTCAAGCTACCTCGGCAGCAAAGCTCGGCGTTGAAGTGTGCGCGCAAGACAACAACGCGCTTATAGCATGCGCTGGAGGCAGTTCCAGCGGCGTTCCCGCTGACATCACGACTGCTTCTGGCAACTTGGCTAGTTTGACTACCAGTGCTGTCGGCGTCATTACGGCAACGGCAATTACCGGTGGCGGACTCGCTGGCGAAACTTATGTTTTGACTCCAGCGATCGGTGCTGGTGGCAAAGTGACCTGGTCCAACAGTACCAGTACTTGTATCGCCGCTGGACTGTGCAAATTGATGCCTTGATAAATACTGTGCTGATGTAATTCAGCATTAGTATGCAAACAAAAACACCCCGATGCATTGCTGCACCGGGGTGTTTTCAATTTAATGGCACATTATATTTTAGCCACCCAGTCACCCGACTTCCCGCCATGTTTTTCCAGCACGCGCACATCACTGATCACCATCCCGCGATCAACCGCCTTGCACATATCGTAAATCGTCAGCAAACCAATCTGCACCGAAGTCAAGGCTTCCATTTCCACGCCGGTCTTGCCATAGGTTTCCGCCTGCACCCTGCAATGAATACTGGACGCCGCCAGATCAATCGTGAAGTCGACCTTCACGCGCGTCAAAGCGAGTGGATGGCATAGGGGAATCAGGTCGCTGGTGCGCTTCGATGCCATGATCGCGGCGGTGCGCGCAATACCGAGCACGTCCCCTTTTTTTGCAGTACCGCTGTCGATGATCGCCAGCGTGGTCGGCAACATGCGAATCGTGCCGGCGGCGACGGCGATGCGGTGGGTTTCCTGTTTGGCGCCTACATCGACCATGTGGGCTTGGCCACTGTGATCAAAATGTGTCAGGCCTGAGTTCGTGTCGGTGTTTGCGGTGGTGGAATTGGATGGGTTCATGTAGGCAGGAATGGTGGACGCTTGATCGGATTGAATGTGCGGTTATCATAGCACCGAGCATTCAGGGACCGAACCAAACCCGAACACAGTCCGAACATCGCTCGAACGCAGCCCGAATATCGTCTGACCGCAGCCAAAATATCGACCGACCATAACCAGCCCACCATGCCGCCACGCCTACTCCTGACTTTCCTTGCCGGTTTGCTGTGCACGCTGCCCATGGCCGCTGTCCCTGCGCCACAGTCGACGCAGAACCTGCCAAGTCTGGGTGACACTGAGCGCGAGGATTTGTCGCCGCTCATGGAGCGCAAGGTCGGCGAGCAGATCATGCGCGATTTGCGCCGCGATCCGGATTACCTCGACGACGCGCCGCTGCTGGAATACCTGAATAATTTTGGCAGCACCTTGCTCGCAGCGACGCCCGATGCGCGCGGTGAAGCACATTTTGATTTCTTCTTTTTTGCCGTGCGCGATCCTGTGCTGAATGCCTTCGCCTTGCCGGGCGGCTTCATCGCTGTGCATTCCGGGCTGGTGCTGGCGGCACAGCACGAGTCCGAACTGGCCTCGGTACTGGCGCATGAAATTGGTCATGTCTCGCAACGCCATATTGCACGCATGCTGGGTAAACAAAAGCAGGATTCCCTGATTCCGCTGGCAGCGATCCTGATGGCGGTGCTGGCGGCGCGCTCGAGTCCCGATGCGGCGTCGGCCATGATGATCGGCGGGCAGGGCTTGGCGATCCAGCGTCAGCTTAATTTTAGCCGTGACGCCGAGCGTGAAGCGGATCGCGTGGGCTTGCAAATCTTGCGCGAGGCGAATTTCGATACCTCGGGCATGATCGCGTTTTTTCGCCGGCTGCAAACGGCAGGGCGCTCATATGGCGACAGTGTGCCGGCCTTCCTGATGTCGCATCCGCTGACCTCGGAGCGCATCGCCGACATCCAGGCACGCACGCAAGATTATCCCTACAAACAACGCGCCGACAGTCTTGATTTCAATCTGATTCGCGCACGTGTCCGGGTGCTGCAGGATAGCTCGTCGACGGGTATGCGTGAGGCGGCCGTGCAGTTCGAAAACCAGCTGCGGCAAAAGACTGCAGCGCAGGTCGCCTCCGGCAAATACGGACTGGCGATGATCGCCTTGCGTCAGGATGCGTATCCAAAAGCGCTGGCGCTGCTGCAGGAGGCGCGGGCGGCTTTACCGGCCTCAGCTGCGCTCGACAGCGCGCTGTTCGCGCATCTGTCGGTCGAGATCCGCCTCGCCGCGCATCAGTACGCGCTAGCGATCCGTGAAGCGGCTGCGGCGCGCATTGACTTTCCGCTGTCGCGTGCCATCGCCCGTCAATATGCGCAGGTGCTGCTCGCCGGCGGACGCAACGAAGATGCGGTGCAATACCTGCGCGATCAGGCACAGTTATACCGGCAGGAGACGCAGCTGCAGGATTTGCTGGCGCAGGCGTATGCGGCGCAGGGCAAGCAGGCATTGCAGCATCTGGCCTTGGCCGAGGTGCATGCACTCAATGGAACTTTGCCCGCGGCGCTGGAACAATTGACGATCGCGCGCAATGCGCCGGATGCCTCGTTTTATGAACAGGCGATCATTGATGCGCGGGAGCGGGAATTGCAGGCGCTGTGGCGTGATGAGATGAAGGAGCGCGGTCGGCGTTGAAATGTCGGCTGGAGTTTTTCAAGCAGGGCTGGTCGTTCCCGACACGATGTTTTGTGTCAGTGGCGGCCAGCCCTTTAACTTCGTGACTTACTCGCTCGTCACCTTGACTGCAGGCTTACGCGGACGGCGGCTGCGGCTGGCTGGTTTTGCCGGACTGGCGGGCGATGATTCTGCCACTGCGACAGGCACCGGTGCTGGAACCGGCACAGCAACTGCAGCTGGCAGCGCAGAAGTTTTCGCTTTGGCCGCGCGTGCACCGCGAGGTTCACGGCGTTTCTTGGCTACCGGCTGTGCATCAGGCTGTCCTTCCGGCTGTGCCTCCGCCTTTGCTGCCGCCTTTGCCTCCGGTATGGCTTCAGCCATGATTGCCGGAACCACAGCACTCACATCGATTACGTCAGCATGGGTCGCGCGTCGTGCGGCAGGTTTGCGGCCTCCTCGGCTGCGACGACGTGGTTCTGCTGCGACGGCATTGTCTTCAGACGCCACGATATGTTCCGACGGCTCAGCTGAGCTCTGCTCTGCCACTGCCTGTTCAACGCTGGATTCTTGCACCACGGCTGCTGCGTTATTGTTGCCACTGCTGCGATACACATAAGCACCGGATTTTTCATCACGGCCGAATTCGAGCAAGCCGCGCGACTGTGCCAGTTCGAGCAGATTGCCGAAGCTGCGAAAGCCATAATATGATTCGCTGAAATCGGGCTTGCGGCGCTTGATCGCTTCCTTCAGTACCGAGGCCCAGATCTTGCCGCTGTCGCCACGTTCGGCGACCAGTGCTTCGAAGGTCTCGGCGGTAATTTCGATGGCTTGATTACGGCGCGCTTCGATGTCTTCACGGCGTACTTTTTCTTCGGCAGGCGAGCGGCGCGGTGCGGCTGGCGCGTCGCGGGTATCGCGCTTGGCAGCAGTGCGGCGGCTTTCGCGCACGAGATCGTCATAGAAAATGAATTCATCGCAATTCGCCACCAGCAGGTCGGACGTGGATTGCTTGACGCCCACGCCAATGACTTTTTTCGCGTTCTCGCGCAACTTCGACACCAGCGGTGAAAAGTCCGAGTCGCCGCTGATGATGACGAAGGTATTCACATGCGACTTCGTGTAGCAGAGGTCGAGCGCGTCGACCACGAGGCGAATGTCAGCGGAATTTTTGCCGGACTGACGCACATGCGGGATTTCGATCAGCTCAAAATTTGCTTCATGCATCGTGCCCTTGAAGGTCTTGTAACGGTCCCAGTCGCAATAGGCTTTCTTGACGACGATGCTGCCTTTCAGAAGCAGGCGTTCGAGGATGGGTTTGATGTCGAATTTTTCGTAATTCGCGTCACGCACGCCGAGCGCGACGTTTTCGAAATCGCAAAACAGCGCCATGCTCAGGTTTTCTTCGGATGCAGCCATGAGTGATCTTTTCTATAAACAGTGAATGGGGAGAATCGTCTCACGAAAGCGCCGTGTGCGGCCATCGCGAGGCGCTGGAAGTTCAGTCTTGTTCGGGTTGCGCAATGAAGCCGAAGCGCTGCGCCAGCGCATCATCGGCAAGCCTGCCGACCTCGGTCGCATGACCTGCATGCAGCAGCGTCAGCACGCCGTTTGCACCGTCCAGCCAGGCGAGGAAACCATCGTCATCGAGAACAACATCGTCGAGCCGCAGCCGTGTCAGGCATTCGCTCATGTCGCGGTCTTCAAGCAGGGCGATGCGTCCGTCGCAGTCGAGCACGATGCGACCCGCAGGCGTGATCCATGCGGCCACAACATGGGTGACGACTTCATCCGTATGCAGCACGAAGCCGCCATCGGGCGTCGTGCGCACGACATACGGTGTCGCCTCAAGATTGATGAAGACGCGCTGCGGACCATTCTGGAAATACCAACGTCCGCGTGCGTCACTCATGTAATTACGATTGATGAAACCGCGCAGCGCCGTTTGCGTGACCTTGTCGCCAGCCAGTCCCAAAGCCTGTGCCCGCTCATCGCGCATGCGCCATGCCCCGCGCGCGTCCAGCGCCAGCCAGCCGTAACAGTGCGGCACGTCCGGCCATTTGGCCATGGCTTTTTGAACGATCTCATCCATGCGCGATTCCCTGCAAAAAGCCGACGATCCGACGCGGCAGCCAGTCGAGTTTGCCGGGCAGGCTGCCATTGGCAAAGCCGACATGGCCGCCATGGTCAGGATAGTCGAGCGTGACGCAGGGTCCGGCACTGGCGGGCAGATGTTGTGCCGGCAGGAAGGGATCATTGCGCGCATTGAGTACCAGCGTCGGCACTGTGATGTCGTCCAGTATATGTACGGCGCTGGCGCGATGCCAGTAATCTTCCGTATTGCGGTAACCATGCAGCGGCGCGGTCACGACATTATCGAATTCATACAGGTCGCGCGCGCCGAGCATGGCCTCACGGTCGAACAGGTCGGGAAACTGTTCGAGTTTATGCAGGCATTTCGGTTTCAGCGTTTGCAGGAACATGCGCGTGTACAGCAGGTTCAGGCCACGCGACAAGGCCGCGCCACCGCCAGCCAGATCGAGCGGCGCCGAGATCGCACAGGCGCCGTCAATAAATTCCGCCTGATGCTGCGATTCACCGAGCCAGCGCAGCAGCGCATTGCCGCCCAGCGAAACGCCGGCAGCATAAAATTGATTCGCGGCGCGCACATGGTGCAGACCATGCAAGCGGCGCACGATCCAGTCGATTTCATGCGCGTCGCCAGAATGGTAAAAGCGCGGCGCACGATTCGGCTCGCCCGAGCAGCCGCGAAAATGCGGTACCGCGCCCGACCAGCCGAGCGCGGCAATATGCGCCATCAGCGCTCGCGCGTAATGGCTGTCGGACGAGCCTTCAAGACCATGGAATAAAACGATGAAGGGTGCACCGGGTTTGCCGTCGACGAAATCGACATCGACGAAATCCCCATCAGGCGCATCCCAGCGTTCGCGCCGGTACTGCACGGCGGGTTTGCTGATGCAGATGGCTGGATAGACCGTCTGCAAATGGCCACCGGGTAGCCAGCAGGGCGCGGCGTACATCATGTTGAAAAGCTCAATGCAGCGTCCCTGGCGCGACGACATCGGCCGGTGGTTTGCCGCTGGCGATCGAAGCATGGTGGGCGACGATGCGCCAGCCTTGCGGGGTCTTCAGGTAGACGTTGGTGGCGATGACGTACAGGTCTTGCTGCACGCCGCTGTCGCGATGGATTTCTTCGATCAGGTTGTGCACGGCGACCATGGTGTTTTGTGTGGCGTGTACCTGAACTGGCCGGATATGCACGGGACCGCGCTCGAAAATCGCTTCCCATGAGGCGCGAATGGCGCGCGGTCCGAGCAGTCGCGCGGCGCCCGGATGGACGCAGACGGCTTCCTCATCATCGGCCCACAAGGCCATCAGTGCGGCGATGTCGGCGCGCGCGAGCGCATCGTAAAACGCCGCTTCGGTATCGTCGACGGTGGCAAAAAGTTTGCGTGCTTTAGGCATGATTTTTTTTAGGAAGTTGAGTCAATCAAAGCTGGCGTGACCAGGCAGCGCAGCCCCAGGCACACCATTTTAACGCGTATTTTTTGCGCAGCAGCAGTGCATAGACGAGTGTTGCCAGCGGCGCGGCGATGATGGTCTTGGCGCGGTAGCGGCGCGCTGTGGCCGCGCCCAGATATTTGCCCAGAATCAGATGGCGCGAGCGGAAAAAATGGAAGTGTTTGCGAAAGTCCGTGCGCCAGCTCGGCGCTGACGACGCGCCGCCATGATGCAGTACTTCCGCGCGCGGATCGAGCAGGCAATCGTAGCCGGCCTTCAAAGCGCGCAGGCAGATGTCATCATCTTCGTAATACAGGAAGAAGCGTTCATCGAAGCCGCCGAAGTCGCGGAACGCCGCCACGCGCACGAGCTGGCAGCAGCCATGCAGCCATTTCGCGCTGCACACGCCGTCGGGGATGCGGTAATCCTGCGCCGTTCGACGCTCATAAAACGCCTGGCGGTACGAAGGCTGAATTCGCTCAGGTCCATACCAGCCTTGCGGCGCGATCAGGGCGGCTTGCGGATAGGTTTGCGCCGACTCCAGCAGCTGCTGCAGCGCAGCTGTACTGATGTCGCAGTCGGGATTGAGCAGCAGGGCAAACGGTGTCGCAACCATAGCCACGGCCTGATTATTAGCCGGGCCAAAGCCGCTGTTGCGCGCATTGCGGATCACGCGCGCTTGCGGCAGGCGAGCCTGCAATCCGGCGGCGGTCTGGTCACTGCTGGCATTGTCGATCACGATCACATGCGGGAAGCGCGCAAGCGTCGTCGCAAGACTGTCGATCAGCGCGGCGCTCTCGTAGGTGACGCTGATGATCGTGACTTGATCGAATGGGTTCATGCCTGCGCTTCCTCTTGCTTGGCTAATACGGGGATACAGGCCAGCAGCAGCAAAAAGCCATGCCGGTGGACGAAGTCGATCAAGAGGCAATTCACCATCCCGGCGCTGACGTAAATAATCAGCAGGCACAGAAAGAAATCGCGCTGTGGCTGTGGCAAACGCATCAGGTAGCGCGCCAGTGCCAGCAGCAGGCCAATGAAGATCGCCAGACCAATGACGCCTTCTTCAGCAAGGATTTGCAGCGCTTCCTGATGGGGATGGCCCATACGGAAGGCGTCGAAATTGGCCGCATCCCGGGTTTGCACATTGTATTCATGGCGCCATGCGCCGAGGCCATGTCCGACCCATGGCGCGGCGGCGATGATGGGCAGGGTGCGGCGCCACAGCTCAAGGCGGATCCCCAGCGAGGTGCCAAGATGGTTGAGCTGGTATTGGCTAATGTCATTTAGAGCGGCATTGAGTCGCTGCTGTATGCGCGGCGCAAAGCTGGCGGCGCTGACCAGTGCGGCGATGACCAGGCCCCCTCCCACCAGCAAGCGCCAGGATTTGCCATAGGCGACAAACAGGCGCCAGCCGCCATACAGCAGCAGCGGCGCGATGGTCAGGTAAGAGGTACGGCTCTGAAGCAAGAAAATGACATTCGCGAGCGTTGTGGCGACGATAAGCCACAAGCTCACGCGCATTACCGGGGATTTTGCGACAGCCGCAAAAGAGGCAGCCATCACTGCCAGCATCAGAAATTGCAGACCTTGCTGGGAATAGTCATTGAAGACCGTATAGCGATACGCTTCGAAGACATCCGTCATGTCGGGCGGCGCCATCCAGCCGAACAGCTGTGACCAGGACATCAGCAATACTAGAACGGCCGCAGCCGCAAAGGCGAACAGGCCGCGGGTGCGCCATTGCGGCGTTGTCAGCAGGGCAGAAACAAGGAGTGGATATAGCAGGACTTTGTAGCTGCCCAGCTCGCCCGGCCACGCACTGCCAGCCGCATGCAGGCTGCTCAGGAAAAGCACGGTGAACCAGGCGGCGCAGCCGAGTACCACCGGCTCGTGCGCGGCGCGCGTAAAACGCTGGCGCATATCGCTGCCGGCCAGCGCCAGTAGCAGTGCAAGAAAGAGCGCGATATTCGTGCCCGGCTTGGCGATCGGCACAAAAAACAGCGCCAGCAATACCGACCAGCGGCCCAGTTCCAGCAAACGCGAGCGTATCGCTGGAACCACCGACGCCAGCCGCCGCAGTGACATCGGGATCAGTGGCCCTTGACGACAGTACCGGGCTTCAAGCGATAGAGCGTACCGCAGTAAGGACATTTCGCTTCGTGGTGCGCGTCGAAGGCGAGCGAGACGCGCGGATGCGAGGACCAGACCGGCATGGCTTGATTCGGGCAGGACAGGGGCAGGTCGTGGCCGTCGACTTCAACGGCGCTGCTCGTGGATGGGTGGGTCATGGGATTCTCCGTGAATGTTGAAATAGCTTAGACCAGCGTGAGCCAGTGTTCGTATTGGGGGGCTTTGCCGCCGATGACATCGAAAAACAGCGACTGCAGTTTTTCCGTGATCGGGCCGCGCTTACCTTCGCCGATAGTGCGATTATCGAGTTCGCGGATCGGCGTGATTTCAGCAGCCGTGCCGGTGAAAAACGCTTCGTCACAGCAGTACATTTCATCGCGCGTGATGCGTTTTTCGACAATCGGGATGCCGAGGTCGCGCGCCATTGTCAGCACCGCGTCGCGCGTGATCCCGTCGAGGCAGGAGGCCAAGTCCGGCGTGTAGATCTTGCCGTTCTTGACCACGAAAACGTTCTCGCCGGCGCCTTCCGAGACATAGCCGTCGGTGTCCAGCAGCAGCGCTTCATCGTAGCCGTCGGTCAGGGCTTCCTGATTGGCGAGGATGGAATTGATGTAGTAGCCGCTGGCCTTGGCGCGCACCATCGACACATTGACATGATGGCGCGTAAATGACGAGGTCTTCACGCGGATGCCCTTGGTCAGGCCTTCTTCACCGAGGTAAGCGCCCCAGGGCCAGGCTGCGATCGCGACATGGATCGTATTGCCTTTGGGGGAAATGCCCATCTTTTCCGAGCCGATCCAGACCAGCGGGCGCAGGTAGCAGGACTCGAGCGCATTGGCGCGCACGACTTCGCGCTGCGCCTCCATGAGCGTGTCCATGTCGAAGGGGATCACCATCTGGAAAATTTTGGCGGAATTGAACAGTCGCTGCGTATGCTCGCGCAGCCGGAATATCGCCGTGCCTTTCGGAGTCTTGTAGGCGCGCACGCCTTCGAAGACGCCCATACCGTAATGCATGGTGTGCGTGAGGACATGCACTGTCGCATCGCGCCAGTCGATCAATTTTCCGTCTTTCCAGATTTTTCCGTCGCGGTCAGCCATGGACATGGTGCAGCTCTCCCTGAATTTCATAAAAACACGATTTTAACGGAAGGCACCGTGCCAGGTCGGGAAAATTCAACGGTAGAATACGCTTCGGCTATCGTGGCCGGCTGCGCAGCCTGCGCCTTCGCCGCGATCCTGCCTACTTCAATCGATGAAACATCCATGCCCGTTATACATTTCCCCGGTCGTCCACGCGACCCGCTCGAACTCGCCGCCTTCCTCGAAGCCGTCAAGGACACCGGTGGCACCATGCCCGGCATTTTCGCATGGGGCATGGTCACTGGCATGGCCATGATCAAGTCGGGCCTGACGCTGTGGCAGGCGCTGGGCATGAGCTTCACCGTCTTTGCCGGATCCGCCCAGCTGGCAGCGCTGCCCTTGATCGCTGCCAATGTGCCGGTCTGGGTCGTGTTCGTCACCGCGCTCGTGGTCAATCTGCGCTTCGTGATTTTTGCCGCGGCAGTCGGTCCGCATTTCGCACATTTACGCTGGTACCAGCGGCTCTGGCATGGTTACTTCAATGCCGATATCGCGATGGCGTTTTTCCCGCGGCGCTTTCCGCTGCAAACGCAATATGACACGGCCGGCAAGATCGGCTACTTCAATGGCATCGCTTATCCGAACTGGTTTTCCTGGCACGCGGGCGCCACGACCGGCATCCTGCTGGCCGGGCAGATTCCTGATAACTGGGGCATCGGCTTTGCCGGTATTTTGGCTTTGCTGGCGGTACTGATCCCGATGATTATTAATCGCGCGGCGCTGGCTGGCGTGATCGTGGCCAGTATCGTGGCCGTGCTCGCGGCGCGTTTGCCGTACCGGCTGGGTTTGCTGGCGGCGGTGATCGCCGGTATGGCGGTGGCCATGCTGGTCGATAATCTGCTGGAAGATAACCAGGAAGGGGACTTGCCATGAGCGATACCGATGTCTGGATCACGATCGCCTTGCTGGCGCTGGCCACGGTCATTACGCGCAGCTCCTTCTTTTTGACTGGTCGCGCGGTGCGCCTGCCGCACAAGCTGCAGCATGCCTTGCGATATGCGCCGGCGGCGGCCTTGGCGGCGATCGTGGTGCCGGATCTGGTGCTGACCACCGGCACCTTGACGGATGCGGCGCTGAATCCGAAATTACTCGCCGCCATCGGCGCGGTGCTGATCTTCCTGCTGAGCCGGCATTTGCTGGCGACGATTATTGGCGGCATGGCTTTGTTTACGCTGCTGCGCCTTGTTTTATAGCCGGAATGGGCCGGAAAACGGTTTTTCGATGCCGGGTGCTGCGGTAAAATAGCCGACTTCGGCGCTTTTCTGCGCACTTCGACTAACGCACCGCTCACTGGCCGCTCATGCAATTCAATCGACTCAGCGATCTGATCGCCCGTAATGAACTTCAAGGCAAACGGGTTTTCATCCGCGCCGACCTCAATGTGCCGCAAGACGCGGCGGGTAATATCACCGAAGACACGCGCATCCGCGCCTCCGTGCCGGCGATCCAGCAAGCCTTGCAAGCCGGCGCCGCCGTGATGGTGACTTCGCATCTGGGGCGCCCGACCGAAGGTGAATTCAAGCCCGAAGACAGTCTTGCGCCTATCGCTGTGCGCCTGTCCGAATTGCTCGGCATGCCGGTCGCCCTGAAAGCCGACTGGGTCGATGGCGTCGATGTCGCGCCGGGCCAGGTCGTGCTGCTGGAAAACTGCCGCGTTAACAAGGGCGAAAAAAAGAACAGTGAAGAACTCGCCCAAAAAATGGCGCGCCTGTGCGATGTCTACGTCAATGATGCCTTTGGCACTGCGCATCGCGCGGAAGCCAGCACCCATGGCATCGCACGCTTCGCGCCAGTCGTCTGCGCCGGTCCGCTGCTGGCAGCGGAACTCGATGCCCTGGGCAAGGCACTCGGCCAGCCGGCGCGGCCACTGGTAGCCATCGTCGCCGGCTCCAAGGTATCGACCAAATTGACCATCCTCAAATCCCTGGCCGACAAGGTCGACCAGCTCATCGTCGGCGGCGGTATCGCCAATACCTTCATGCTGGCGGCTGGCTACAATATCGGTAAATCACTGGCCGAGCGCGAACTGCTCGACGATGCCCGGGCGATCATCGCCATGATGCTCGCGCGTGGCGCGTCGGTGCCGATTCCTGTGGATGTCGTCTGCGCCAAGGAATTTTCGCCCACAGCAGTGGCCACCATCAAGGATGTCAAGGATGTGGCGGACGACGACATGATCCTCGACATCGGTCCAAAGACCGCCGCCATGCTGGCGCAGCAAATCGCCGCGGCCGGCACGGTCGTCTGGAACGGCCCGGTCGGTGTATTTGAAATTGATCAGTTCGGCGAAGGCACGAAGACGATCGCCATGGCGATTGCCGAATCGACCGCATTTTCGATTGCCGGCGGCGGTGATACCTTGTCGGCGATCGCCAAATACGGCATCGCCGACAAGATCGGCTATATCTCCACAGGCGGTGGCGCCTTCCTGGAATTCTTGGAAGGCAAGACCCTGCCGGCAGTCGCCGTCTTGCAGGACCGTTCGCACTAATATTCGCACTCAACATCGGCGCGGCCTGCACGGCGCGCCGCTTATTTTTTGGTTTGCTCAATTCAATAGAAAGAGTCCCCCATGCGTCGTGCCACGAAAATTGTAGCCACTATCGGACCAGCATCGAGTGACCTCGATACCCTCGTGCGCATGATTCGCGCCGGCGTCGACGTCGTGCGTTTGAATTTTTCGCATGGCAAGGCGCAAGACCACATCGACCGTGCCACCATGGTCCGTGAAGCCGCCGCCATCTGTGGTCGTGAAGTGGCGATCATGGCGGATTTGCAGGGGCCGAAAATCCGCGTCGGCAAATTCGAAAACGGCAAGATCATGCTCGTCAATGGCGAGAAGTTCATCCTCGACGCCGACTGCGAAATGGGAAACCAGGACATCGTCGGCCTCGACTACAAGGAATTGCCGACCGACTTGAATCCTGACGATGTGTTGCTGCTCAATGACGGCTTGATCGTGCTGGTGGTCGACAAGATTATCGGCACAGCCATCCACACTACGGTACGCATCGGTGGCGAGCTGTCGAACAACAAGGGCATTAATCGCCAGGGCGGCGGCCTGACTGCGCCGGCGCTGACGGCCAAGGACATGGATGACATCCGCACAGCGATGAGTTTTCGCGCTGATTACGTCGCCGTGTCTTTCCCGAAAAATGCGACCGACATGATGATGGCGCGCCAGCTCGCCAATATTGCCGGCGACGCGCAAAAGCACCGTCCGCAAATGATTGCCAAGATCGAGCGCGCCGAAGCGATTCCGCTGCTGCAGGAAATCCTCGACGCCTCCGACGGCATCATGGTCGCGCGTGGCGACCTGGCTGTTGAAGTCGGCAATGCGGCGGTTCCTGCTCTGCAAAAACGCATGATCCGCATGGCGCGCGCCTCCAACAAGCTGGCGATTACGGCCACGCAAATGATGGAGTCGATGATCGTCAATGCCGTGCCGACGCGCGCCGAAGTCTCGGATGTGGCCAATGCCGTACTCGATGGCACCGACGCCGTGATGACCTCCGCTGAGACCGCGTCCGGGCGCTATCCGATCGAGACCGTCGAGATGATGGCCTCGGTCTGTATCGAAGCCGAAAAGTCCGAGGACTACCGCCTGGACACTGATTTCCTCAACGTCGTCTTTACGCGTATCGACCAGTCGATCGCCTACGGCGCGCTGTTTACTGCGCATCATTTGCAGGTCAAGGCGATCGCCGCGCTGACGGAATCAGCGTCGACCGCCCTGTGGATGAGCCGGCATGACATCAATATTCCCATCGTTGCACTCACGCCCAATCTCGGCACCCAGCGCAAGGCTTCGCTGTTCCGCAATGTCACCGCGCTCGAGCTGACCCAGTCTGAAGACACCGATGCCGTGCTGAAGGCGGCACAGGATTTGCTGGTGGCGAAGGGTTTTGTCGAAAAGGGCGATATGGTCGTGCTGACCTGGGGTGAGCCCATGGGCAAGGTCGGCGGCACGAATGCGCTGAAAATCATGCGTATCGGCGAATACTGATTGAACGAATTTACAGGCACGGGCTGGCGTTGATGCTCGCGTGTTTGCACTGCAATCGAAACTATTTTTATCTTCTGGAGTAATACCATGTCTCTCGTATCGATGCGTCAATTGCTCGACCATGCTGCCGAATTCGGCTATGGCCTGCCGGCTTTCAATGTCAATAATCTGGAGCAGGTCACTGCCATCATGCAGGCCGCCGATGAAGTCGGTTCGCCCGTGATCATGCAAGCCTCGGCTGGCGCGCGCAAATATGCGGGTGAGCCTTTTCTGCGCCACCTGATCGAAGCCGCTGTCGAAGCCTTTCCGCATATCCCGGTCGTCATGCATCAGGATCATGGCCAGTCGCCGGCGGTCTGCATGGCCGCGATCAAGTCCGGCTTCACTTCGGTGATGATGGATGGTTCGCTGCGTGAAGATGGCAAATCGGTCGCCAGCTACGAATACAATCTGGAAGTCTCGCGCAAGGTCGTCGAGTTTTCGCATGCGATTGGTGTGACCGTCGAAGCTGAACTGGGTGTGCTCGGTTCGCTCGAGACCATGATGGGCGACAAGGAAGACGGCCATGGTGCTGACGGCAAGATGACGCGCGAGCAATTGCTCACCGACGTCGATCAGGCCGCTGATTTCGTCAAGATGACGCAATGTGATGCGCTCGCAATCGCGATCGGCACTTCGCATGGCGCGTATAAATTTTCACGCAAGCCGACCGGCGACATCCTCGCCATCGAGCGCATCAAGGAAATCCATCTGCGTATCCCGAACACGCATCTGGTCATGCACGGATCATCGTCGGTGCCGCAGGAATTGCTCGCCGAAATCCGTGAATTCGGCGGCGACATGAAAGAGACTTACGGCGTCCCGGTCGAAGAAATCCAGCTCGGCATCCAGCATGGCGTGCGCAAGATTAATATCGATACCGACATCCGTCTGGCGATGACCGGCGCGATCCGCCGCTACCTGTTCGAGAACCCGAGCAAGTTCGATCCACGCGATTACCTCAAGCCTGCCCGTGAAGCGGCCAAGGCGGTATGCAAGGCGCGCTTTCTGGCGTTCGGCTGTGAAGGCCGGGCTGACAAGATCAAGCCGATCCCGCTGGAAAAAATGGCGGACAAGTACAACAAGGGCGAACTGTCGCAGCTGGTCAAGTAAGCTCGCTTCAGGCAGCACCCGGGTAATGGCGATGTTTGCGCATCGCCATTACCGTTTTTAAACGCATGCAGCAAGACCACGAAATTCCAGGAACCTCATGAACGCCCTTTACCAGACTTCGATTACTTCATTGCCTTTGCTAGGCCACGGCAAGGTGCGCGATAACTACGCCGTCGGCGACGACAAGATCCTCATCGTCACCACTGACCGACTGTCAGCCTTTGACGTCGTGATGAATGAACCGATTCCGGGCAAAGGCCTGGTGCTGAACCAGATGTCGGATTTCTGGTTCGAGAAGCTGGCCGGTATCGTGCCGAACCACTTGACCGGCATCGCGCCCGAGTCCGTGGTCAGTGAGGCCGAACAGGTGCAGGTACGCGGTCGCGCCGTGGTCGCCAAACGCTTGCAGCCGATCATGGTGGAAGCCGTCGTGCGCGGTTATATCATCGGCTCCGGCTGGAAAGATTATCAGAACAGCGGCGCCGTTTGTGGCGTGCAATTGCCCGCTGGTTTAAAGCAGGCAGAAAAGCTGGCCGCGCCGATTTTCACGCCGGCAGCCAAGGCGGAACTCGGTGAGCATGACGAGAACATCAGCTTTGAAGAGATGGAACAGCGCATCGGCAAGGAACTCGCCGCAAAGATGCGCGACATCAGCATCCGTCTGTATCAGGCCGCTGCCGATTATGCGGCCACGCGCGGCATCATCATCGCCGATACGAAATTCGAATTCGGCCTCGATGAGCAGGGCGTCATGCATCTGATGGATGAAGTGCTGACGGCTGACTCGTCACGTTTCTGGCCGGCCGATTCCTACGCGACCGGCATGTCGCCGCCCTCGTTTGACAAGCAATTTGTGCGCGATTATCTCGAGACCTTGACTGACTGGCCGAAGACATCACCTGCGCCAGCACTGCCTGCTGATGTCATCGACAAGACCGGCGCGAAATATCGCGAAGCGCTTGAGCGCCTGACCGGCAGCACCTTGAAGGCCTGATATGACGACTCCCTCCATAAAACCATTGATCGGCGTCGTCATGGGTTCGTCCTCTGACTGGGACGTGATGCAACACGCTGTCGCCATACTCAAGGACTTTGGCGTGGCGTATGAAGCGCAAGTCATCTCGGCGCACCGCATGCCGGACCAGATGTTTGCCTATGCCGAAGCAGCGCGTGAACGCGGCTTGTGCGCGATCATCGCCGGCGCCGGCGGTGCTGCGCATTTGCCTGGCATGATCGCCGCCAAGACCATCGTGCCGGTGCTCGGCGTGCCGGTGCCGTCGAAATACCTGCGCGGTGAAGACTCGCTGCTGTCGATCGTGCAAATGCCAAAAGGTATTCCTGTGGCGACCTTCGCCATCGGTGAAGCGGGCGCAGCCAACGCCGCACTGTATGCCATCGCCATGCTGGCGGTAAGTGACGAGGCGCTCGCCGTGAAACTGCAAGCCTTCCGCTCGCAGCAGACCAGCATCGCACTGAACATGCATTTGCCGGCATGAGCGGCATTGATAAGCCCTTGATCCCGCAAGCGATGCCGGCGACCTGGCTCGGTGTGATGGGCGGCGGTCAGCTCGGGCGCATGTTTGCGCAGGCAGCGCAGGCGCTCGGTTTCAAAGTCGCCGTGCTGGAACCATCGAACGACTGTTCGGCCGGGCAGGTCGCTGATGATCTCGTGAATGCCGGGTATGACGATGCTGCCGGGCTCGAGGCGCTCGCGCAGCGCTGCGTCGCAGTCACGACAGAATTCGAGAACGTGCCGGCGCACAGCCTGGCGACGCTGGCACAGTCGACCTTCGTCGCGCCCGCGGCGGCGTGCGTGTCGATCGCGCAAGATCGCATCGTCGAAAAGCAGTTTTTCACGGCCTGTGCCGGCAGCTCGATGGTTTTGCCCGCACCGCACCAGCTGATCGAAACGGCCGCAGACATCGCGCGCGTGCCAGCGACGCTGCTGCCCGGAATACTGAAGACGAATCGCCTCGGCTACGATGGCAAGGGCCAGGTACGCGTGTCCAGCACAGATGAATTACAGGCGGCATTTGCGGGCATGCATGGCGTGGCCTGCGTGCTCGAAAAGATGCTGCCACTGGCTTACGAGATTTCGGTGCTGGTCGCGCGCGGCAGCGATGGCGCGGCCGTCGTCTATCCGATCGCGGAAAACGTCCATCGCGATGGCGTGCTGTTCACCACGACTGTGCCAGGCCCGCATGTCGCGCCGGATTGCGCCGAACGCGCGCAAACTGCGGCGCTGGCCATCATCGGCGCGCTCGCGTATGTCGGCGTGCTGTGCATCGAATTTTTCGTGCTGCACGATGGTTCGCTGGTGGTCAATGAAATGGCACCGCGCCCGCACAACAGCGGCCATTACACCATCGATGCCTGCGTCACCAGCCAGTTCGCGCAGCAGGTCAGGGCGATGGCGCGTCTGCCGCTGGGCGATACGCGCCAGCATTCGCCAGCGGTGATGCTCAATTTGCTCGGCGACCTGTGGTTCGAGGATGGTGTTGCGGAAGCACGCGAGCCCGCCTGGGACAAGATCCTCGCCTTGCCCGGCGCCTGTCTGCATTTGTACGGCAAGGACAGCGCCCGCATCGGTCGCAAGATGGGCCATGTCACCTTCGTTGCCCCGACCCTCGCGCAAGCGCAGGCAAGCCTGCACAGCGCCTGCGCCGTGCTCGGCATCGCGCTTTAAATTCGCATCATGACGCTTACTGATCCGACCATCATCGCTGCGGCGCGCCTGCTGGAGCAGGGCGCGCTGGTGGCGTTTCCGACCGAGACCGTCTACGGCCTTGGTGCCGATGCCGAAAATCCGGCTGCGGTCGCCGGTATTTACGCCGCCAAGGGGCGACCATCGAATCATCCGCTGATAGTGCACCTCGCGCCGGAAGCGGAGCTTGCGTATTGGGCGCAGGCGATTCCGCCTGAAGCTGAAAAATTGATCGCCGCCTTCTGGCCCGGTCCGCTGACCCTGATCCTGAAACGCGCCGCGCATATTCCCGACACCGTCGCTGGCGGTCAGGATTCGATCGGCCTGCGTTGCCCCTCGCATCCGGTGGCGCAGGCTTTGCTGCGCGCCTTCAAAGCGGGCAAAGGCGGCATCGCCGCACCGTCAGCGAATAAATTCGGCCATGTCAGCCCGACTACAGCGCAGCATGTGCGCGATGAATTCGGTGACGATGGCGCTATTGCTGCGATCCTTGATGGCGGCCAGAGCGAGGTCGGCATTGAATCGACGATACTCGATCTGTCGCGCATGGCCACTCACGGACCAGTCTTGCTGCGTCCCGGCCATATCAGCAGTGCGGCGATCGCCGCCGTGATCGGCCGCCTGCCACAGCGCCCGGATGCCGATGCTCCGCGCGCTTCCGGCACGCTCGAAGCGCACTACGCGCCACTGACGCCGGTGGCGCTCGTGGCGGCCGAACGCTGCGCCGCTCTTTGCGCCCAGCTCGCGCAGGCAGGGCGCGGCGTGGCATTGATTCATTATTTCGACCAGCCTGTCAGCGGACCCGCCGCACAGGCGCCATTGCCGGCCAGCGCCGATGGCTATGCGCATGGGCTGTATGCAGCCTTGCGCAGCATGGACGCCGAACAGGCTGATGTGATACTCGTGGTCACACCTCCCGTCGCCGACGACTGGCAGGGCGTCAACGACCGCTTGCGCCGCGCCGCGTTTGATTCCGCCGGGATTATCGAACGGCTGCTTTAATTCACGAGCGGGCAGTGTGCATTACATTGCCTGCGTCGCATTTCGCCGCAATTCAAATTTAACCGAGTAGCATAAATGGCACTTGGCAAGCGCTTGCGCCAGTGACATACTCGCCTTGATGGAAAAGAACGCACGTTCCCTTCCTTAGAATAAAAAATAACAAGAGACCCGTAGCACCCAAAAAAATTGTCGTGCCCGACACGACTCGTACCTGAAGAAAAGCGCTGTCATTCCTGATTGCCGCCCTAGTCATTGTTGACTTGGGTGCTGGTCATGCGTGCAGCTATAAAAATTTCTGGAGACTCTATGCGTCAACTTCATCTCGCCGCTAGCCTGTTAGCGGCTGCCGTCCTTGCAGCTTGTGGCGGCGGTAGCACCGGCCCCACGATCGATACCGCCGTCGCCCGCGGCACACTGTTTGCCAATCCACCCAATCAGGTTCCAATTCCGCAAGCCAATGGCACGGCAGTGACCAAACTCGAACCACTCATGTTTGCCGCCATGCTCGAAGCCGGCTCGCCTGGCGTGACGCAAATCACGGGCACACCGAAATGCGCCATCAGTACCTATTACATGAAGTACGCCACTGTCGGCGGCGCCAATGAAGCCACCGATGCCACCGGCGCGATCATGGTGCCGTCCGGCAGTGATCCGGCCTGCGCTGGTCCGCGTCCAGTGCTGTTGTATGCACATGGCACTACGGTCGAAAAGTCCTTCAACATGGCCAATCTGCGTGACAATTCTGAGGCCTCGCTGGTAGCCGCCATGTATGCTGCGCAAGGCTACATCGTCGTCGCGCCGAACTACGCCGGCTACGATACGTCCTCGCTGTCCTATCATCCTTACCTGAACGCCGAGCAGCAAGCCAATGACATGATCGATAGCCTGCGCGCTGCGCGCAAGGCCTTCGCCACGATCGGCGCTGCCGATAGCGGCAAGCTGCTCATTGCCGGTTATTCGCAAGGCGGCCACGTCGCCATGGCCACACAGCGCGCGATGCAAGTCAGCTATCCGACCGAATTCAATGTCACCGCGCTGGCAGGCATGTCCGGCCCGTATGCGATGGCGCTGCTGGGTGACGCTGTGTTTGGCGGCAGCCCCAACGCCGGCGGCACGGTCTTTATGCCGATGATCGCGACCAGCTGGCAAAAATCCTATGGCGGCTTGTACACCTCGCCAAACGAGCTGTATGAAGACAAATATGCGACCGGCATCGAGTCCCTGATCCCGAGCAGCACGCTGACTTTCTCGACCCTGTTCAGCACCGGTAAATTGCCGGCACTGGCGCTGTTCGCCAAGGATTCCCTGCCGGGTCCATCGTCGCCAGCCTTCGCTGCATTCTTCGGTGACGGTAACCTGATCAAGTCGAGTTTCCGTTCGACTTATCTGGCGGACGCCGTAAAAAATCCCTGCAATGTGAATCCGGCCAAACCGCTCGATTGCACGCCGGCAAACGGCTTTCGCAAGGCGGGCGTGAAGAACGACTTGCGTAATTATCTGCCGAAGGTGCCGGTGATGCTTTGTGGCGGCAATAGCGATCCGACCGTGTTCTTTGCCAGCACGCAGGCCACTGCCGGATATTTCCAGTTGAACGGTTTGCCTGCAGCGGCGCTGACGGTGCTCGACGTCGATTCTGCACCTACGGGCGCTACCGATCCGTTTGCGGCGGCCAAGGTCGGCTTCGGCATGGCCAAGACTGCCACGATCAACGCGGCCATCGCGGCCAAGACTGATCCGGCCACTGCCGTGGCGGGCGTCTACCACGGTGGACTCGTGCCGCCATTCTGTAACGCAGCGGCACGCGGCTTCTTCGCTGGCGCGCTGGCCCGTTAAACGAGAAAAAAGGACCTCATCGTGAACCTCAAACAATCCGCATTGGCCGGCGCATTAGTGGCTGCCTTGGCACTGGTCGCTGGCGCTGCCCACAGCGCCGACAATACTTTTCATTTTGGCGTGTCGAACATCAACGTGCATTCACAGTCGCCGAACCTGACCAGCAATGGTCCGGCTTTCCTCACGCCGCAGCCGGCGGGTATATCGGTGGGCGACGCGACTACGCTCAGCCTGGGTTACACGCGACGTCTCGATGCGCACTGGGATTTCGACGTGTTGCTGGGCGTGCCGCCCACGCATAGCATCAGCGGCACCGGCACCCTCGCACCCTTCGGCGAAATCGCCCGCATCAAGCAAGCCGGGCCGACGTTCATGTTTAACTATAACTTTGGCGAGGAGGACAGCAGCTGGCGGCCCTACATTGGAGGCGGCGTGAATTTCACGCGCTTCTATGATGCGACCTCGACTGCATCGGGCAATATCGCCACGGGCGGGCCGACGAAAATCTCCCTGACCGATTCCATGGGGCCGGCGGCGCAGGTCGGCTTTGCCTACCGCTTCAGCGCGCAATGGTCGCTCACCGCAGCGATCGCAGCAGCCAAGGTCAAGACGAATATGCTGACCACGACCGGCAGTATTGAGCGCAGGACGGAAGTCGATTTGCGGCCGGTGGTGATTTCGGCGGGACTGGCTTACGCGTTTTAAACGTCGCAGCATAAAAAAACCGGCTCAGCCGGTTTTTTTATGCGTGTCGTCATTCTTTAAAGCGGACCTGTAAATGGATGCATGTGTGATTCCTGTCGCGATAACTTAAGCAGGCAGATTTTGGGGGCGTTCAGATTGCAAAAAAATTAGTGCGTGCCCTCAATGCCTTTTGGAAGCGAACCACGCAACGAGGGCATTGGCGTGGCCGTGCCCGAGCTCATGCTCGCTCTTTAAATGATGAACAAGTTCCATGTGCTTGAGCGGACCAGCGTTCTCGAGGATTTGCATCCAATGGGAAATTGGTTTGCCGTACTTCTTTTCGATCGACGGAAAATACGAGGCAGGGCCTTTGACTGGCTCATCAGCGGACATTTAATTCCTTCCATTCTTTTCTTGGTGTGAGGATGATGTACGCGTATCGGGAAGCAAAGTTGACTCCGTTTCCATAGCAAGGACCTCAACTCAGCCTATCAAGCGAGGAACGAAGCCGCTTCCATTTCAATATTTAATCGCTTCCATCAAACGACGATCATTCGAAGGCCTGAATCCCCGTAATCGCCCGTCCAAGTATCAGCGCATGAATATCATGCGTACCCTCGTACGTATTAACGACTTCAAGATTAACCATATGGCGAATCACGCCATACTCGTCAGAGATGCCATTGCCGCCCAACATGTCACGCGCCACGCGGGCGATGTCGAGTGACTTGCCGCAAGAATTGCGCTTCATGATCGAGGTGATTTCGACCGCGGCCGTGCCTTCATCCTTCATGCGGCCAAGGCGCAGGCAGCCTTGCAGGCCGAGCGTGATTTCGGTCTGCATGTCAGCCAGCTTTTTCTGGATCAGCTGGTTCGCAGCTAACGGCCGGCCGAATTGCTTACGGTCGAGTACATACTGGCGCGCGATGTGCCAGCACGCCTCAGCTGCGCCGAGCGCACCCCACGCGATGCCGTAGCGCGCTGAATTGAGGCAGGTGAAGGGTCCCTTCAGGCCGCGTACTTCGGGAAAGGCGTTTTCTTCAGGGCAGAAGACATTGTCCATGACGATTTCACCAGTGATCGACGCGCGCAGGCCGAACTTGCCGTGGATTGCCGGTGCGCTCAATCCTGCCATGCCCTTGTCGAGGATGAAGCCGCGGATCGCGCCTTCGTCGTCCTTGGCCCAGATCACGAAGACGTCGGCGATCGGCGAGTTCGAAATCCACATTTTTGCGCCAGTGAGGCTATAGCCGCCGGGGACTTTGCGCGCGCGCGTGACCATCGAGCCGGGGTCGGAACCATGGTCCGGCTCGGTCAGGCCAAAGCAGCCGATATATTCGCCGCGGGCCAGTTTCGGCAGGTATTTCTGGCGCTGTTCTTCCGTGCCGAATTCATAAATCGGCAGCATCACGAGGGAAGACTGCACGCTCATCATCGAGCGGTAGCCAGAGTCGACGCGCTCGACTTCACGCGCGATCAGGCCGTAGCTGACATAACTCAGGCCGGGGCCGCCGTATTGTTCGGGGATGGTCGGGCCGAGCAGACCGAGCTCGCCCATTTCACGGAAAATGCTGGCATCGGTCGTCTCGTGACGGAAGGCTTCGAGTACGCGTGGCTGCAATTTATCCTGGCAATACGCCTGTGCCGCATCGCGCACCATGCGTTCGTCCTCGCTCAACTGCTGGTCGAGCAAGAGCGGGTCATCCCATTGAAAGCGGGCTTTTTTTGTTTTTGATGTGTGCATCTCGTCTCCTTGTTAGTGGATGTGGAATCAGGCTTTCGTGAAGCGTCCGCCATGGAACACCAGCGCCTCTTTCGGCGTGGCGTCGCAGCGCTCGACTTCGCCGACAAAAATCACATGGTCGCCTTCCGGATAGCGGCTGCGATTATGACATTCGAACCAGGCCGTGGTGCCCGCCAAAATCGGCAGGCCACTGCGCGAGAGCGTAAAGTCGACCTTGTCGAAATGATCGTCGCCGCGCCGCGCAAACAGTTCCGCCACAGCGGCCTGGTCGGCGGCCAGGACATTGATCACATAATGCGAATTGCTGCTGAAGGCGGGCATGCTGCTGGAATTAATTCCGAGACTCCACAAGACCAGCGGCGGGTTCAGCGAAACCGAATTGAAGGAGCTCGCTGTCATGCCGAGGAACTGGCCGTTCTCCAGCCGCGTCGTGATGACGGTGACGCCCGTGGCGAACTGCGACAGCGCATTGCGAAAATGCTTTACATCGAATTCCGGTGGCAGTGCAGTGGTAACGCTAAGCGACATAGTGAGCCTGATGATGAATGAATATTGCCTGAAGACTGCACATTATGCCGAAAAAGCAGCAAGGACGGCGGATGCCGCGCAAGTCGCGGGTCTGCGCCTGCACCAATGTTCTGCAGCGTGCGCGGGTTTGCGCTAAAGTCTTAGCATTGCGTAGTGTGAATACAGGGAGCAAGGCGATGGTGATGCAAACAGCAATTCTCGGCGGCGGATGTTTCTGGTGTACCGAAGCGGTTTATCAGCAAATCAAAGGCGTCGCCTCGGTCGAGTCCGGCTACACCGGCGGCAAGATCCCGAATCCGACCTATGAGCAAATCTGCACTGGCAAGACCGGCCATGCCGAAGTCGTCAAACTCGACTTTGATACCGACATCATCAGCTATCGCGAAATTCTCGAGATCTTCTTTACTGTTCATGATCCAACGACCTTGAACCGTCAGGGCAATGACAGCGGTACGCAATACCGCTCGGTGATTTATTACCTCTCGCCCGAACAGCAGCAAACCGCGCAGCAGGTGATCGCTTCGATGGCCAGCGTCTGGGATGCGCCCATCGTGACCGAACTCAGTCCGCCTGAAACCTATTACAAGGCGGAAGCCTACCACCAGAATTATTTCAACCAGCATCCGCTGCAGGGCTATTGCGCCTTCGTCGTCGCGCCCAAGGTCGCCAAGGTGCGCAGCACCTTTGCTGGCAAGCTCAGCAAAGGCAAATGACGATCAAGGCTGCAGTCTGCTGAGCTGCCAGCTGCCGTCCGTTTGCTTAGTGTATTTGATACGGTCATGCAGGCGCGATGGCCGGCCTTGCCAGAATTCGATCATGTCCGGCACCAGGCGATAACCGCCCCAGTTCTCCGGCCGCACCGGTGTCGTGCCATGCGTTTGTTCGGCGGCGAGGAACTGCGCTTCGAGCGCATCGCGATCGGCGACTGGCTGACTTTGCTGCGAGGCGATCGCGCCGATGCGGCTGCCTAGTGGACGGCTGTTGAAATACTGGTCGCTCTCCGCCGCTGACATTAGTTCGACACGACCTTCGATGCGCACCTGACGCTCCAGCTCGATCCAGTGGAACAGTAAAGCGGCCTGCGGATTTTGTGCCAGTTCCGCACCTTTGCGACTGGCATAGCTGGTGAACCAGCAAAAGCCGGCAGCGTCGACATGCTTGATGAGCACGATGCGCGAAGAAGGCCGGCCGTCGTCGCCTACCGTTGCCAGGCTCATCGCATTCGCCTCCAGGATGTGCGCCTTGCTCGCTTCGTCGAACCATTTGGCAAATTGCGCCATCGGGTCCGCCAGCACATCGTGTTCGGACAGGCTGGCGCGGCTATATTCCTTGCGTAAATTTGCGTAGGTCATGCGTTTCCTTTTGATGAAAATTTAGTCAGTGATGCCGCGGCGCTGGCGCATGGCGTTGCCGAGCATGGCCATTTGCGCCGCGCTGAAGAGACGTTTTGCCATTGGTGCGATATGGGCTTCTTCGAGTTCCATGTGCGCCGTGTAGGCATCGCAAAATGCCTGCACCGCTGGTGTCGACAGCTCGGCTGCGGTGTCGCTGGCGATGTGCTGTAATTGCGGCACCAGACTGAGCCAGGCGGCGTGCATGTGTTCATGCTCGGCGAGTATGCGCGGCGTCAATTCGTCCAGCAGGCGTGCATCGTCACCGCTGGCAGTCGCGCCTAACATGGGCAACAAGTCTTCTTCTTCGTCCGCATGGTGATTCGGCGCGGCTTGGGTAAAGTACTTCAATACTGCCGAGGCGGCTTGCTGCGCTTCGGCGTCGGCGCCGGCGGTCGACACATGCTGTGCCACGTTTTGTAATGTAGCAAGCTGTTTGCGGATGCGGTCGTGGCAATGCTTGAGTACCGCGATCGGTTCATCGAAGCTTGGTGCTGCGTCGTGTAAAGTTTTTGTCATGCAGATTCTCCCATTATTTTTCAGCGGCGCGGCGCCAGGCCAGCGGCACGCCGATGCCGATCAGTGCGCTCATGGCCCAGAATACCGGAAACAGACCCACTGTGGCACCGGCTGCGCCAAAGGCCAGCGGCAAGGCGACCTGCGAGGCATTGCCGATCGTGATGCGTAAACCCACTGCTTCGCCGGCGCGACCGGGCGGCGACATTTCATGCAGCAGCGCCAACACATTCGGCTGCGACGAGCCCAGCGCGAGCCCGAGTACGATCGTCACCAGCACGATCGCCAAGGGCGAAGTCATGAAGGGAAATACGAGAAAGCAGAGCACCGCAAATATCAGCGCCGTGGTCAGGATTTGCCATTGGCTGGCGTGGCGGGAAATCCAGTGCATGGCCAGCCGCACCGTAAAGGTCGAAGCGGAAAAGCAGCCCAGTATCCATCCGATCGAAGACGCCGATAGCCCCATATGCGTGCCGTGGATCGGCATGACGAACATGAACAGGTCCCAGGACGACGCGAGGCAAATGCTGACGATGTAGACGCGTCGCAGTTCCTTGTGGCGCAGAAGGTCGATGATGCTGCTATTGCTGGCCTTGGCTGCGCTCTGGGCCGCAGCCGAGGCGGCATGACGCAGATGCAGGCTGCGCAGGTTCTTTGAGCTCAGCAGCAGGATCGAGGTCAGCACGAAGCCGGTACAGATCGCATAGGCAGTCGCATGGCGAAAATGTTCGATCACATAACCCGCCATGACCGGGCCAATAAAGCTCGAGGTCGAATAGCCGAGCGCGAGCCAGCTGAAATTGCGCCCGCGCGCATCGCTCTCACTGAGCGAGCCGACCGCATGCTGGACGGCGATATGCATGGCGAGAAAGCCGGAGCCGATCAGCAGCACCGAAAAATACAGCACGCCCAGTCCCGTGATGAAACTCGGGATGGCGCAGCCCGTTGCCATCAGCACGGCGCCGATGCGCATCGGCTTTTTCAGGCCGATATGATCGACCCAGCGCCCCAGTGGTACGGCAAACAGCATCGGAAACAGCGCGAACGAGGCGATCAGGATGCCGACCGTGAATTCGGATGCATGCAGTGACAGCGCATACAGCGACGTCGTAATGCGCGCGCCGACCAAGGCGACGTGGGCCACGAGCGAAATCAGGACGAGGTGAAACAGGGGAGGAAATTGCCGCACTAGAAACAAACCTGATAATGAAAGCGCATCTTGATGGGAATATTCAGTGTAATACCCGAAGAAAATGATTGTAAGGGAAAACATCCACTGTTGCCCTCCGTTAAAATGGCGGCATGACGATAAACCTTGCCACCTCCGCTGATCCAGTTACTGGCAGCATCGATTTCGAGCGCCGCTTCGGCGGCATCGGCCGACTCTATGGCGCCGCTGCCTTGACGCGATTTCAACAAGCCCATATTTGCGTGATCGGCGTCGGCGGTGTCGGCTCCTGGGTCGTCGAAGCGCTGGCGCGCAGTGCGATAGGCCAGATCACGATGATCGATCTGGATAATCTCGCCGAATCGAATATCAATCGGCAAATCCATGCGCTCACCGACACGCTCGGCAAGGCCAAGGTCACGGCACTGCATGAACGTATCCTGCAAATCAATCCGACTTGCCGCGTGACGGAAATCGAGGACTTCATCACCGAAGACAATCTCGCGCAGATGCTGCCGACTGGACGATTTCAGTATGTGATTGATGCAATTGATGATGTGCGCGCCAAAACTGCCGTGATCGCGTATTGCCGCGCCAATGGCATACGGCTGGTCACCATCGGCGGCGCTGGTGGCCAGATCGATCCGACCAGGATCGAGATTCGCGATTTATGCCGCACCGAACAGGAACCGCTGCTGGCAAAAGTGCGCAAACGGCTGCGCTCGCTGCACGGTTTTCCGCGTGGCACAAAAAACAATTTTCATATCGATGCGGTCTTTTCGACCGAGCATTTGCGTCTGCCGGAAACAGCGGAGCAATGTGACATTGGCGAGACCGGCGATGCGGGCAATGCCGGCATCACCGGCTTGAATTGCGCCGGCTTTGGCTCGGCCATGGTGGTCACGGCCAGCTTCGGCCTGGTCGCTGCGGCACACGTCTTGCGCAAGCTGGCGCAAGACGCTTAGATCATGAGATTCAGGCCTTGCCGAAGACTTCATTCAACTGCTGCGTGACGCGAATGAAGGTCGTGCGCTTGGTCAGTTCCTTGAGCTTGTGCGCGCCGACATAGGTGCAGGCCGAGCGCACGCCGCCGAGGATTTCCTGGACCGTGCCGGCGACCGGACCGCGATACGGCACCAGCACTTCCTTGCCTTCGGCGGCGCGATATTGCGCCACGCCGCCGGCATATTTTTCCATCGCCGCGCGGCTGCTCATGCCGTAGAAGCGCTGGAATTTCAGTCCGTCGCGTTCAACTACATCGCCCGCGCATTCATCATGACCCGACAGCATCCCGCCGAGCATGATGAAGTCCGCGCCAGCGCCGAAGGCCTTGGCCAGATCACCTGGCACGACGCAGCCGCCATCGGCGCAAATCTGTCCACCCAGACCATGCGCCGCATCGGCACATTCAATCACCGCTGACAGCTGCGGATAACCGACGCCGGTCATCCGGCGCGTGGTGCAGACCGATCCCGGGCCGATGCCGACCTTGACGATGTCGGCACCGGCGAGGATCAGCTCTTCGGTGATGTCGCCGGTGACGACATTGCCGGCCATGATGGTGATATGCGGCCAGGCCTGGCGCACGGTCTTGACAAAATTGATGAAGCCTTCGGTGTAGCCATTGGCCACGTCGATGCAGACATACTCGATGGCCGAGGCGGCGCGCGCCATGACGGCGCTGAACTTTTCATAATCGCTCTTGCCGATGCCCATGGAGTAGAACGCGCTCGATGCCTTGCCGCCAGCGTGTTTCAAGGTCGTGAAGAATTCGACCAGCGCGTCTTCCGAATAATGCTTGTGCAGTGCCGCTGACATCTGATGCGCGCCGAGCGCCTGCGCCATTTCAAAGGTGCCGGTGCTGTCCATATTGGCCGCGATGATAGGAATGCCTTTATATTTTTTACCGGAATTATGAAACAGGAATTCGCGGCTGATGTCGACTTGCGAGCGTGAGGTGAGGGTGGAGCGTTTCGGACGGATCAGGACATCCTTGAAATCGAGTTTGACTGCTTCTTCAATGTGCATATGCTGGCCTTTTTAGTGGTGGCCGCATATTGCGCAGCCGAAAACCGCCAGCATACGCTGCCCGGCTGAGCCGGGCAATCGTCCTACGAATTGACGGCGCTGTCAGCCGCCAAAGTAAATATCCGACGGATAGTTCTGCTGCATATTGCTATCTGACGGATAGCCGCTGCTGCCGCTGCTGCCACTACCCATCCCGTAACTGGAACAGGCGCTGAGGCTGGCAAGCAGAAGCATGGTGGCAATGGTTTTCATGGCAAATCTCCTCGACGCAATGTGGTCTTGTCGCCCAACTTCGGGTCGGCACACTTCACTATATGCGGCGAGGTCGCGCATCTCCAGCCCATCATGCAGGGAAGCTTTGCGGCTTGAGATGGATCAAAGTTCTATCTGCGCTGCTGCCATTCTCGACAATAAATTTGCAAAGAAGAGCTTGGGTGCTTGGGCGGCGCTGCGCGAGGGCAGTATGTGTTATTGGAGGCATATTTTTGTCGTCGATTTGAAACCTCGCACGACTCAATTTTCACTCGAATGCCCCGATTTTCAATTCTGCCATTTCAATTCCCGAAGCTGCCCCCCAAAATGAAAGTTCAATCAGGCCAGCCAGGGAGGCGACCATGGAAAAAGACGATGCAATTGCTGTCATGAGTCATCTCGCGACAAAACTCGAGGATGTGCTCGCTATTGAAGACGTGGTGTCTGCCTTCGCGGAATTTCTTGTGCATATACGCACCAGCGTGTCGGAAGAGGATTTCGCGTTTCTGGCAACGATAGGTGCGATGATTTATTTAAAAGGCCGTCGTGAATACGATTCCTGCATCGAAGCGGATCGCTTGATGGCGCGTTTGCGCAATCAGGCAAAAGCAGCGTAATGGCCGGGCCATCGACTATTACGCGCATCAATGACGGGTTCATGCGGGCAAGTGTCTCGTCTTGATCAAGCTATTGTCAAATAGCCAAATATCCTCTGGAAGTATTGTTAAATTTTTACTATTCTGAAGTTCTGGAATTGGTATTAAATTAACTTTATCAAGGAGCAAACATGCGTACCTTTATTTCACGGTCTGGTCATGCCAGTTACCAAATGCCCACTTTGGTTTCCAAATCATTGCTGGTCTGTTTGCTGCTGCTCTGTAGCGTGATATTAATCGCGAGTTATGCTCTGGCCGGTAATGGGGCCAGTGGGTTCAATAAGCGCAGTGAGGTCAGGCCGGCAGCCGCAGCGCCGATTCCCCAGCTTATCGTGATTGGTCATCGCATGACCGAGGCACAGAAGCGTCAGTTCGACGAGGCCGAAGCAATGGCAGACAAAGCCGCCACGACAAAAATCGCAGGGCTTCAGAGTCACCAGAAATAAAGGCAGGCAAATGCCTATTGCCAGTCAGCGCGCCAGTCACACGGCGCGCTGTTTTTTCTGCGCTTACTTTACATTCAATAATTCCACATCAAACACCAGAATCGCATCCGGCCCGATCATGCCGCCCGCGCCACGATTACCGTAAGCGAGATAGCCCGGAATGATCAGCGTACGTTTGCCGCCGACCTTCATGCCAGCCACGCCCTGATCCCAGCCTTTGATCACGCGGCCAGCACCGAGCGGGAAGCTGAACGGCCCTCGACCGACCGAGCTGTCGAACTGTTTGCCATGCAGCTGCGGCGCTTTCGGGTCATACAGCCAGCCGGTGTAATTGACCTCGACCGTGCGGCCGGCGACGGCTTCAGTGCCTTTGCCGACGACCGTGTCGCGCGCGATCAGGTTTTGCAGCTGTTCTGCGGTCGGCACAGCGGCTGCGGCGTCGGCGGCCAGGGCCAGCGGTGCGACGGGGGCGATCATTGCTGCCAGCATCAGTGCGGCGAGGGTGCTTCGTATCATGGGGATGAACTTTCGAAAGTGGAAATCAGATGGGTATCATAGACGAATCGCCTTCCTGTTGGAATGGTGGCGGATCGTCGTTAATCTTGACAAGGCTTGCATTGCAGCGCGACCTTGCTCCTGTTTTCCCCGGGCTTCAGTGTGCCTGCCAGGTCCAAGGGTTGATGACGGTCAAGCCCGCCGCTTCAAAAGGCGAGGTATCACGCGTGGCTGCGGCGAATCAATGTGTGGCGGCGATAGCTGCAATGTAGCCGTCCGTGGGAGCAATGGCCAGTCCAGCGCTGCGAGCACGAGAGCGCAGCGTCGCACAGGCGCGCGAGGCAGGGTCATCGAATGAGAGTATGCGGCCTGTGAATAAGGGCAGGACACGATGCTCCAGACTTGAATGAAGCGTATCCCGGCGTTTGCCTTCTGGCAGCGCGCTGATACCAAAACGCAGTTCCGCAAGACTGATCGATCTGTTAGGCACAGGAGGCATCACAATTTTTATGTCTATCTCCATCGAATAAGGTGTGTGCGGGGAAGCGGCGGGTATCTAGTTCAGCACTGAAATTCCCTTTGTTGGCAGTAAAAAATCCATGATAATGCTCCGTCAAGTCGGCTAGTCCCGGCATCGCTGCTGCGGCAGTCTTCGTGGAGAATTATTAATGGCAAAGCTGTACTTCCGCTACTCGGCAATGAACGCCGGAAAATCCACTGCGCTGATTCAGGTCGCGCACAATTACGAAGAAAATCATAAGGCGGTGCGGCTCTACACCGCGCAGTTCGACGACCGTTTCGGTGTCGGCCGCATCACCTCGCGCCTCGGGCCGCAGCGTGACGCCTTTACCTTCAATGCCGATTTTGATTTCATCGCCGACCATCGCGAAAAGGGCGCCGTCGCCTGCATCCTCATCGACGAAGCGCAATTCCTCAGTCCGCAACAGGTCAGCCAGTTGCATCATCTGGCGCAGGTAAGCGGCGTGCCGATCATCTGTTATGGCTTGCGTTCCGACTTCCGTGGCGAGGCCTTCCCGGGCGCTGCCGCGCTGCTGACGCTGGCCGAAGAAATCGAAGAATTGAAGACAATTTGCAGCTGCGGCAAGAAGGCGACGATGAACATGCGCGTCGATGCGCAAGGCGAAATGGTGGTCGATGGCGCGCAGGTCGAGATCGGTGGCAATGACCGCTATCGGCAAATGTGCGGACGCTGCTTCTATAATTTGCGCGACTTGAAGAAATCCTGATGGCGAATAATGGCTTCGCCGTCCTGCGGCACAAGAATTTCACGCTCTATCTCGCCGCGCGCGTGCTGTCGACCATGGCCGTGCAAATGCAAAGCGTGGCGATCGGCTGGCAAGTCTATTCGATGACGGGCGATGTGTTCGACCTTGGCTTGATCGGTCTCGCCCAATTCGCGCCATTTTTTGCGCTGATCCTGTTTGCCGGCCACGCGGCGGACCGCTATAAACGGCGCAGCATCATTCTGCTGTGCTTCGGCGCGCAGCTGGTCTGTGCGGCGCTGCTGCTGGCCTTCACTTACGCCGGCCTCAAGCAGGTCTGGCCGATCTTCCTCGTGCTCACGCTCTATGGCAGCGCGCGCGCCTTCATGAGTCCGGCGTCGCAGGCGATCCTGATCAATATGGTGCCGGCCGAGAGTTTCAGCAAGGCTGTGGCGCTGTCCTCGTCTTCCTTCCATGTCGCCGTAATCGTTGGGCCGGCTATCGGTGGCCTGCTCTACATCTATGGTCCGACCGTCGTGTATTGCGTCGTGGTGACGATGCTGCTGATGTCGCTCACCTTGATGTCGCGCGCCGATACCGGGCCGCAGCCGACCAGCCGCGAGCCGGTGACCTGGCATAGCGTGTTTGAAGGCTTGCGTTTTGTCTGGTCCAAGCCGGTGATCCTCGGCGCGATTTCACTGGATTTGTTTGCGGTGCTGTTTGGCGGCGCGACGGCGCTGCTGCCGGCGATCGCGCATGACATCCTGCAAGTCGGGCCGAGTGGTCTGGGCATGTTGCGAGCGGCGCCCGGCATAGGTGCCTCGCTGTGTTCGATCGCTCTGGCGTTCTGGCCGATTACGCGTCAGGTCGGCGCCTGGATGTTTGGCGGCGTGGCGGTCTTTGGCCTGGCAACAGTCGTGCTGGGGCTGACGAACAGCCTGTGGGTCGCGTTGGCGGCATTGATCCTGATGGGCGTGGGCGATATGGTCAGCGTCTACATCCGCCATTTACTGGTGCAGTACGAAACCCCGGATGCGATTCGTGGGCGGGTCTCCGCCGTGAATGCGGTCTTCATTGGCGCTTCCAACGAGCTCGGTGAATTTGAGTCGGGCATCACGGCCGGCTGGTTTGGTCTGGTGCCGGCGATTATTTTCGGCGGCGTGGTCACCATTGCGGTGACGGCCGCCTGCAGCCTGGGCTTTCCGGTCTTGCGCCGGATGGATCAATTTCCCGAACCGATTAACGAGAAGCGTTAGCCGCCAGTTTTGCTGCGTTGGCTGACAGCGGTGTGACGGTGACCTTGACTTCGAGTTCCTGTTCGCCGCCACCGAGCACGATGCCGCGCATCGGCGTGACATCGCTGAAGTCACGACCCCAGCCCAGCGTGATGTGTTCGTTTTGCACGAGGCAGTGATTGGTCGGATCGAAGTCGACCCAGCCGAAACCCGGACAAAATACCGAGACCCAGGCATGCGAAGCGTCGGCGCCGACCATGCGCGGCTGTCCAGCGGGCGGCGTGGTGAGCAGGTAGCCGCTGACATAACGCGCCGACAGGCCGAGCGTGCGCAGGCAGGCAATCATCAGATGCGCAAAATCCTGACATACGCCACGACGGCCATTCAACACTTCACTGACCGGCGTGGAAATCGTCGTCGCGCTGTCATCAAATTCAAACTCACGCCAGATCCGCTCAGTCAGGTCCAGTGTCGCTTCGAGCAGTGGCCGGCCTGGCGTAAAACTTGGTGCGGCATACGCGGCCAGGTCGGCGCTGCAGGTGATATGCGGCGACTCATACAGGAATTGATAGGGCTCCAGCGAGTCCGCCGTGGCTGAACTGGCCAGCCGCGCACGCAAGCTGTCCCAGGCGATCGAGCCGGCGATGTCGGCCACGCTCGGGCGCGCACTGAGAGCGACGATGGCGCCGGCTGTTACCAGCAGCGATTTGTGCGGCTTGACCAGCGTTGCCGATTTGGTCGCATTGCCAAAGAAATCGAGGCGATTGATCCAGTCGCGTGACACCGGATCGATCGTGATGTGGTGCGACAGGCATTCCTGATACGCGAAACTGCGCGGCGTAAGGTGCATGAACTGCTGCGACAGCGCGATCGCATGCGCGTACTGGTAATGGGTTTCATGTAAAACCCGGTAATAGGTGCGCGTACTCATGGTGCGAAAGTTATATGATTGGCTTCACTTGTATGGCTGAAGAAGCGCAGTGAAATTTGGTCTGAAAGCGTATTGCAGGCGCGGTTCAGGCGTCCCAGCAAGTCGGGTAATTTGCGACCAGCTGCATGCAGGTCATCATCCGGACGCAATGCGCGTAAATCTGCCAGCAAAGGTTGGAATGTGGCTGCGCCAAAGCTGCCGTAGAACTGTTCGATCTTGTTCAAGTAATTGAGCAAGCCTTCCAGCTGGAAGGCGATTGAACGTGGATTGCTTTCGTCGAGGATCAGCAAATCCAGCACCGGCAGCCATTCCGGCTGCGCCATGTAGCGCGAGCGGTAAGTGATGATACTGTCGGCCATTTCGAGCAGCCAGTCGAGGCTGCTCTCGGGCGGCATGCGCAATGCATGTTGCAGTACGGTGCACATGAATTGCAGGCGCTCGAGACGGCGACCGATCGACAGGAAGCGCCAGCCGTTATCACGTGTCATGCCATCGAGCGCAAAACCCGACAGCGTCATCAGCGACAGGGTCGCATCATCGAGCAGCATGATCACGCTGGCCAGGCTCGGCTTTCTAGCGCCGAGCTTGGCTTGTTCGAGCAAATGGTTCAGCGTGCGCCAGTTATCAAGCGACAGGCGTTCGCGCAGATTGCCGGCGACATTGACCATTTGCTGCAGACTGTTTGCGAGGCCCGGCTGGCTGCGGTCGACGACGGTCTTGAGCAGTTCCCGTTCAATGTCGGTGTCGCTGCGTTCTTTGCGCGTGCCGTCGGTCTTGTCTTCGTCGCGCTCTTCGAGCATGCCATAAAATTCCGCCAGCGCCTGCATGGTCAGCCATTCGCCGCCGCGTTCATCGGGTGAGATATTAAGCAGGAAGGCCAGCGTCGCGCGCGTGAGGCGGGCGATGTTGTCGCAGCGCGCCGAATAGCGGCCAAACCAGAACAGGTTTTCCACGAGACGGCTGGCGAGGTAAGTTTCGCCGCGCACGAGGTCCAGGCTGGTCGTGGTGCGCAGCATCGGCTGATGCTGGTGGATCGCGTCCGAAGACTGGATCCAGGTATCTTTACTGGCGCCGCCGCGCTGCATGTTGATCACGCGCGTATCAATGCCGGTGGCCACGCGCGTCAAGCCGCCGGGCATGACGACATAGCCATTGGGCGTGGCGCAGGCGTAGACGCGCAAGCCGGCCGCCGAGGCTTGCAAGCCGGCTGGCTGACCATCAATCCAGACTGGCGCATGCGACAGGTTGACGGTTTCCTGGGCGATGTAATCCTGAGGGCGCGCCTGCATGTCGCGGATCAGCGCCGCGCGGGTTTGCGGCGTGAGATCCTTGCCGAATACCGGCGACTGGCGCGACTGGGGAAAGGTCGGCTTGATGACGAGCTCATCGAGGCGGCCGAGGACGCTGGCCAGTGCCGCCGGTTCGCCGCACCACCAGGTCGCAACAGATGGCATCTTCAAGGATTCATCGAGCAGCGTGCGGCAAATTTTAGGCAGGAAGCCAAGCAGGGCACCCGATTCGAGCAGACCCGAGCCAAGGCCATTGGCGATCAATACCGTGCCGCGCCGCGCCGCTTCAGTCAGGCCGACTACACCGAGGGCGGAATCGGAACGCAATTCAAGCGGATCGCAAAAATTATCGTCTACGCGGCGCAGGATCACATGCACACGCTGCGGTCCGGCCAGGGTCTTGAGCCAGACGAGTCCATTGCGCACCGTCAGGTCCTTGCCTTCGACGAGCGGGAAGCCGAGATGACGCGCGAGATACGATTGTTCGTAATAGGTTTCGTTGTACGGGCCCGGCGTGAGCAACACCGTCAGCGGTGCTTCGCCTTCGCGCAGCACCGGACTCTGGTCGACGCCATCGCCGCGATTGGCGGCGCAGATGCGGCCCCAATGTGACAGGCTGTCGCGCAGGCTGTCGAAAAAACCGTTCAGGTGCTGTACCTTCAGGTCACGGAAGGTTTCCGGAAAGGCGCGCGCAATGATGTTGCGGTTTTCGAGGGCATAGCCGGCGCCCGACGGCGCCTGGGTACGGTCGGCCACGACCCACCAGCGGCCGTTCGGCGCGCGCGCGAGATCGACGGCGTACATGTGAAGGGCCACACCATCACTCTGGCGGATGCCATGGGCGGGACGCAGGAAGCCGGCATTACCGTGGATGAGCGCGGCTGGCAGCAAGCCATCGGTGATCAGTTTTTGTTCGCCATAGACATCGCCGAGGATGCGATTGAGCAGCGTTGCACGCTGGATTACGCCCGCTTCGATCTGCGCCCATTCATCGGCCGGCAGGATCAGCGGCAAGACATTCAAGTCCCAGGGGCGCTGCTCGCCCTTGGCATCGGCATAGACGTTATAGGTCACGCCGTTTTCACGGACTTGACGCTGGACAGTATCGAGCCGCGCGCGCATTGCCTCGGGCGCTTCATTTTGCAAATGCGTGAGCAGCGCGCGCCAATGGGCGCGCGGCTGCATGGTCGCGTCCAGCATTTCATCGTAGCGCCCGGGTGAGGCCGGGTAGTGCGCCATCAAGGGAGCATTCATATAAAACTTTTTCGGTTCATCTGCAGGAGCGGCTTAGGCAGTGGATATTCTCTGGTCTCGCATGATACAGCCAAGAGGCAGCCAAGTCAGCGCTGGAAGACGGATTGCGCTATGCGCAGGCGCGACAGGCGCGCAAAAAACCAGGCCAGCAAGACGGCCGCGACCGTCAGCCCGATCACCAATGAGATCCAGAAGCCTTGCGCCTCCATGGCCACGGGCGGCGACCATGGTGACCAGCTTGGCGCGAGGCCGAGTATGACGCCCAGCGGAATGGCAATCAGCCAGAACGCCACGAGATGGATGAGCATCGGCATGCGCGTGACCTTGTAGCCGCGTATCGCGCTCGAGGCGGCGACCTGGGTTGCATCCGAGAGCTGGAACAGAGCCGCAAACAGCAGCAGGCTGGCGGTCAGTTCCTGCACTTCGATGTTGTTACTGTAGGCGCTGGCAATCTGGTGACGGAATAACACGATGCCGATCGCTGACAGCACGGCAAAGACCAGCGAGACGCCAATGCCGACCCAGCCAACAAAGCGGGCGCGTTCGGGATTGCCTTCGCCGAGCGCCTGGCCCACGCGCGTGATCAGCGCGATGCCCAGACCCATCGGTACCATGAATACGACGGAAGAAAAATTCAGCGCGATCTGGTGCGCCGAGGTCGGCACCACGCCGAAGCGCGCGACCAGCAAACCGACGGAGGCAAAGGCGCTGACTTCGGCAAAGTAGGTCACGCCGATCGGCAAGCCCATTTTCAGCATGGTGCGGATTTCCGGCCAGTGCGGTCTTTCCCAGTGCGCAAACGGATAGGTCGGACGATAGGCCGGTGCATGGCGTATCCACAGCAGCATGGCCGCCAGCATCAGCCACAGGCCGATGGCGGTGGCGACCGCGCAGCCGACTGCGCCGAGTTTCGGCAAGCCGGCAATGCCATTAATGAGCAGCCAGTTACCGACAATATTGAATCCCAATCCGGCGATCGAAATCATCATGATCGGTTTGGTCTGGTTAATGCTGGTGCTATAGCCCTGCAATGCGCGAAACATGGCCAGCGCCGGCAGACCAAAGCTGACCGCATGGACGAACGAAGTCGCCTTGGCTTGTACAGCGGCATCAAGATAGAGGTAATTGAAAACGATGGTCGACAAATTCAGCAGCAGCGCGGCAATGATGCCCACGCCGCAGCCTTGCCACATGGCCTGGCGCACCACATGTGGAATACGGCCTAACTGGCGTGCACCGATCTCATGCGCGACGACCGGATTGATGGCCATCATGATGCCAATGACGGTGACGATCAGCATGGACCAGAGCGATGCGCCCAGAGATACGGCAGCGAGATCAATCGCGCTGGCATGGCCCGTCATGGCGACATCGGCGACCGACATGCCGATCGTGGCCAGTTGGCCGACCAGCATGGGCCAGGCCAGATGCCAGAGGGCGCGGACTTCGGTTCGGATCGCGGCAGTGCGCGGAATGACGGCAGAAGACATGGCAGGGTTGATCATCAAAACAATACAATGCGAAAGCAGGCGATTGTACTGTCAATTCGATGTCTTTTTTCCCTACTGCACGGCTTTCCCTCGTTCTGGCTCGTTCATTCTGTCACGCAGGATCATGCCGACTGGCGCATCAGAATATTGATGCAGTGAAAAAAATTAACGCGACTTGGAAAGAATGACCAGCCATTTGCGGAACAGCAGGATTTCGAGGTGACCGGCTTCGATGCCGGTGCTGACGTCGACCAGCGGATTGACGCTGTAGTAGCGATTACGGTAATCGCGGCAGACCAGCATTTCGCGGCGGCCGACGCGCATCAAAAATGAGGTCGGGGTGTAGTCGATGCCGCTGCAGGTCATCAGGGAAAGGGGCAGGTTTGTCATGATAAATACTCCGGTAAGGGGAATCAGGAAACGGTGAACCAGACCGTAAGATAGCATAAACACTGTACGAATAAACAGTACTATTTTTTTATACAGTGGTTTGTGGTTTTTCCTGCAATGGGACTATTTGAAGTCGAGGGCTTTATCCGGAACCGTATTTCGCCAGGGCGCGACTGGCCATATACAAGTGGAAACTTTGCTCGGATGGAAATTCTTGACTTGATTCCGCTCGCTCAAGTCTAATACTTGCACTCGCGCAGTTGCCGACTCACTCACCATCAGAACAGCACACAATGAACCCACGCATCACTGTCGTCGGCAGCATCAATATCGATCTGGTATTTCGTACCCCGCGCATGCCGCAAGTCGGCGAGACCATCACCGGTGACGAGTTCCGCCAGATTCCGGGCGGTAAAGGCGCGAATCAGGCAGTCGCCGCTGCGCGTCAGGGCGCGGATGTGGCCTTCGTTGGCTGCGTCGGCGATGACGGTTTTGGCCAGCAGGCGCTGACCGGGCTGAAGGCTGATGCCATCGATACCTCGGCTATCAGCATCGTTCCGGGATTGTCTACCGGTGTCGCCGGTATTCTCGTCGACAGCTCAGGCCACAATAGCATTGTGGTCACGCCCGGCGCGAATGGTGAAGTCGGAATTGCCCGTGTCGATGCGGCTGCCGCGACCATCCGCGCCAGCCAGTCGCTGATCTGTCAGCTTGAAATTCCATTGCCATCAGTCGTGCATGCGATCGATCTCGCACGCCAGAGCGGCGTGACCGTGATCTTCAATCCGGCACCGACACAAACCTTGCCAGCGGACTTGCTGTCTAAAGTCGATTACCTGATCGTGAATGAAACCGAAGCGGCGCAGCTCAGTGGCATCGAAGTCAGCGATCAGGACAGCGCCGCGCGCGCAGCAGAAGCCTTGCGCGCGCAGGGTGCCGGCACCGTCTTGCTGACGATGGGTGAACATGGCGTAGGCATCATCGACGCAAAAAGCAGCCGTTTTCTGCCGGCCGTGCGCGTGGCTGTCGTCGATACCACCGCTGCGGGCGACACCTTCGTCGGCGCGCTCGCCGTCGGCCTGGCTTTTGGCCTCGACATTGATACTGCCAGCACGGAGGCGCAATACACGGCCGCGCTGACAGTGACCAAGCTGGGCGCACAAACCTCGATTCCTTCGCGCGCTGAAGTTTTGCAATTCATGCAAAGCCACCATCAATCTGCTGCGCGCTGATGGTGCGTTGATAGTGCATGGCATACAACGTGCGTTTGTTGCTATAGTTCGACCAACTCTATTGAATCAGGATTTGTGTTCATGAAATTCACCCGCATCAGTCTGGCCTTGGCTGCCTTGATCACCGTATCGCTGGTTCACGCAGCGGATCCGAAGCTGGCCATCGTCTACGGCGCTGGCGGCAAATTCGATAAATCCTTCAATCAGGCCGCGGCTCTCGGCGCGGAGCGCTTCAAGAAGGAAACGAATATCCCCTTCACCGAAATCTCGGTCGCCTCGGATACGCAGACCGAGCAAATCCTGCGCACGCTCGCGCGCAAGAACGTCGACCTGATCGCCGCGATCGGTTTCGCGCAGGCGCAGGCGGTGCAGACTGTCTCCCGCGAATTCCCGAAAACGAAATTCGTGCTCATCGATGGCGTGGCCACGGGCGACAATGTCAGCTCGGTGACCTTCAAGGAGCAAGAGGGTTCTTACCTCGTGGGCGTCGCGGCGGCACTGACGAGCAAAACGAAAAAAATCGGCTTCATCGGCGGCATGGATATCCCGCTGATCCGCGCCTTCTCCTGCGGTTATTTGCAGGGCGCGAAATCGGTTGATCCAAAAATTGAAGTCAGCCAGAACATGGTCGGCAGCACACCCGCAGCCTGGCAAGATCCGGCCAAGGGCAATGAACTCGCGCGCGCGCAATTCGAGCGCGGCGTCGATGTCGTGTTTGCTGCGGCTGGTGGCAGCGGCATGGGCGCGCTGAAGGCGGCTAGTGAAAAAGGCAAGCTGGCCATTGGCGTGGACACGAACCAGAACTACATGTATCCGGGCACGATGCTGACCTCGATGCTCAAGCGCGGCGACAATGCGATTTACGACAGCTTCATGCAGGTTAAGAATGGCACCTGGAAGTCGGGCATCTCAAACAAGGGCGTCAAGGAGGGCGGCGTCGACTGGGCGCTGGATGCGGATAATCGCAAATTGGTGTCACCGGAACTCGAAAAGAAAATCAATGCCGTACGCGCCGACATCATCAGCGGCAAGATCAAGGTCGTCGATTATCGCGAGAACAATAGCTGCCCGCTGTGAGCGCGCCCTCATCAAACGCAGGATTGAATAAGCGCACCAGCCACCCATGCCGTCAGCAGTAGAATTCAGTAAGATCAGCAAACGCTTCGGCGCCGTCCAGGCGAACCGCGACGTCAGCTTCAGTATCGCCCAAGGCAGCATCCACGGTCTCGTCGGCGAGAATGGTGCTGGCAAGTCGACGCTAATGAGTATTCTCTACGGTTATTACCGCGCCGACAGCGGCACGCTGAAAGTCGACGGCTGGGTGGAAGATATCCGCAGCAGCGAAGCCGCGATTGCGCTGGGCATCGGCATGGTGCACCAGCACTTCATGCTGGTCGAGAATATGACCGTGCTCGATAACGTCATGCTCGGCGCGGAGGGGGGCTTTCGTCTCGCCGAGCGGCGCGCGCTGGTCGAAGCGGAACTGCGTGAAGTCTGCGCGCTGTATTCGCTCGATGTCGATTTGATGGCACGCATCGAAGACCTGTCGGTGGGCGCGCAGCAGCGCGTCGAAATCCTCAAGCAAATTTATCGTAGCGCGAATATCCTGATCCTCGACGAGCCGACCGCTGTGCTGACACATCAGGAAACCGCAGCGCTGTTCGACGTGCTGCGGCTGTTCAAGCAGCAGGGCAAGACCATCATCCTGATCAGTCATAAATTACCCGAAATCCTCGCTATCACCGATGAAGTCACGGTCATGCGCGGCGGTGAAGTCGTCGCCTCGGTGCAGACCAGCGAGACGACTGAAGCTGAACTGGCCACGCTGATGGTCGGCCGGCCGATCGCCACACATCTGCCGCGCGGGCCGTATCATCCGGGCGTGACGGTGCTCGAGGTCGCGAACCTGGGATTGAAGAATGCGCAGAAGGTCAACCTGCTAAAGAGCGTGAATTTCAGCATCCGCGCCGGCGAGATCGTCGCCATCGCTGGCGTCTCCGGCAATGGCCAGAGCGAACTTCTGGAAATCCTCGCCGGTATGCGTCTGCCTGACAAAGGCAAGATTCAGCTATGCGGAAAAGATTTGCCAATCGTCGGCCGGCGCGATGCCGATGGCTTGCCGGCGCAATTCCGCGAGTTGGGCATTGCGCATGTGCCGGAAGACCGCCTGCGTGACGCCGTGGTCAAGCAGTTTTCGGTGATGGAAAATACCCTGCTCGGTTACCAGAAAAAAGCCGCGAACCGCTGGGGCCTGATCGATTTCAAAGCGGTCTTGCGCCGCTGCGGCGAACTCTTGACACTGTTTGAAGTGCGTCCCGCCGATCCGCAGCTGCAGATCAGATTGCTCTCCGGCGGTAATCAGCAAAAAGTCGTGCTCGGACGTGAAATCGACGCCCAGCCGCAGCTGCTGCTGGTCGGCCAGCCGACCCGTGGCGTCGACATTGGCACCATCGAAAGCATCCATGCAAAATTACTCGCTCTGCGCGACGCCGGCATGGCCATCCTGTTGGTCTCGGTGGAGCTCGAAGAAGTGCGCGCACTAGCCGACCGCATCCTCGTGATGTCGGGCGGGCGCATCACGGGCGAACTTGCCAGCGCCGATTTTGATGCCACGCGCATCGGGCTGATGATGGGTGGGGTGCATAAATCATGAGCCAGAATAATTTGCCACGCTGGGCCACATCCATCGTGCTGCCATTCCTGAACCTGCTGTCGGCCTTGCTGGTCGCCGCGCTGGTGATTCATCTCATGGGCGAGAACCCGGGCGAATCGCTGAAGATCCTGATCAACAGCGCCTTCCTCAATGGCGAGGGTTTCGGCTATACGCTGTTTTATGCGAGCACCTTCATCTTCACCGGCCTGTCGGTGTCGGTGGCGATGCAGGCCGGTCTGTTCAATATCGGCTCGGAAGGGCAGATGTATATCGGCGGGCTCGGCCTGACATTGGTCGTGCTCAGCCTGGATAAATTCCTGCCGGGCTGGCTGCTGATTCCGCTGGCGATATTCGGCAGCGCCGTCTTCGGTGCGGCCTGGGCTTTTTTACCCGGCTATCTGCAGGCGCGACGCGGCAGTCATGTGGTCGTCACCACGATCATGTTCAATTTTATCGCAGCGAGTCTGATGAATTTTCTGATCGTGGCTTACCTGATTCCGATCGGCGGTCAGAATCCCGCCAGTCGCGTGTTCGAGACGTCGGCCTGGCTGCCGCGCCTCAATCGCGTACTGCCGGCACTCGGTGACACGCCGCTGAATTTGATGTTCCCGCTGGGCTTGCTGGCCTTGATCGCGTATGCCATCGGCATTGGTCGTACGGCTGCCGGCTATCAATTGCGCGCGGTCGGTTTCAATCCGCATGCGGCGCATTACGCCGGCATCTCGATTACGAAAACCATTGTCATTGCCATGCTCGTCTCGGGCGCGCTGGCGGGACTCGGCGCGGTCAATTCGGTGATGGGCTCGACGCATTATCTGGGCTTGAATTTCACGGCTGGCGCCGGTTTCATCGGCATTGCGATCGCGTTGATGGGACGTCAGCATCCAGTGGGTATTTTGCTGTCCTCCATTTTGTTTGGTGCGTTGATTCAGGGCGGCTTTGATTTGTCGCTGGAAAAGCCGGGCATACCGCCGGAAACCTTCATTTTCATCCAGGGATTGATCATCCTGTTTTGCGGCGCGATGGAAAATCTGTATGCGCCCTTATTGGCGAAATTGTTCGTGCGCCGGAAAGAGCTTGCCTGATGGATGACTTCAACCTCGCCAGTATTCTCGTATCGACCGTGCGCAATGCGCCGGTGTTGATTTTCGCGGCCATGGCCGGCTTGTTTGCCGAGCGCAGTGGCGTGGTCGATCTCGCGCTTGAGGGCAAGATCCTCGCCAGTGCTTTTGTGTCTGCGGCGGTCGCCTATGTCACGCAAAATCCCTGGCTCGGCATGCTCGCCGGGATTGCCGTGTCGGTCGTGATTGCGCTGCTGCAGGGCTTTGTCAGCATTACACAAAAAGGTAATCAGCTCGTTTGCGGCATCGCGCTCAATATCGCCATCAGCGGCCTGACCTTTGTTTTGGCGCAGTATTTTTTTCAGCAGGGCGGACGCACGCCGGATCTCGGTGAGGCGCGCTTTACCGAGCTGGTCTTGCCGGGTACACAGCTGCTGGCCAATGTGCCTTTGCTGGGCTGGTTTTATGGACGGCTGCTGGGCGGGCATACCATCCTCGTCTATCTCGCGTTTGCACTGGTACCATGTGTACACTGGCTGCTGTATCACACCAGCTTCGGCCTGCGTTTGCGCGCGGTCGGCGAGAATCCGCATGCGGCCGATGCGGCCGGCGTGAATGTCGAACAGACGCGCTTCATGGCGATGCTGTGCGCGGGTGTGCTGTGTTCGTTTTCCGGTGCGTATCTGGCGATCGTGCAAAGCGGCTTCTTCCTGCGCGACATGTCGGCGGGGAATGGCTTTCTGGCGCTGACCGCGCTCGTGTTTGGTAACTGGCGGCCTTTGCATACCTTCTTTGGCTGCCTGATGTTTGGCCTGTTCGCCGCCTTGCAAATACAGATTGAAGGCGTGGTGTTCCCGGGCCTGGGCAAGATCCCTGGTTCGCTGATACAGATGATTCCGTATGTGGTCACGGTCATCGTATTGGCGGGTTTTATGGCGAAATCGGTGGCGCCGAAAGCGATCGGCCAGCCGTTTGTGAAGTCGCGCTGATTTCCTGTCCCCGTCTTGGGGAGCCAGCGCAGACGATTTGGAGAAATTGAAATGACAACAAAGCATAAAGTAATTTTTGACACCGATCCGGGCGTGGATGACGCGATGGCCTTGTATTTCGCGATGGCCCATCCGGACATCGATGTCATTGGCATCACCACGACCTTCGGCAATGTGACCGTGCAGCAGGCCACTGAAAACGCGATTTACCTCACGCGTCTGGCCGGTGTGTCGATTCCGGTCGCGCAGGGCGCCGCCGTGCCGCTGTCGAAAAAGCCGGGCTCACCGCCTGATTTCATTCATGGCAAGGATGGCCTCGGCAATCTGCCTTCCCGCGCCGAAGTCGAGGGTGTGGCTGAAGATGTCAGCGCTGCGGAATTCATCGTCAAGATGGCGCGCGCCCATCCGGGTGAAATCACGCTGGTGGCCGTGGGCCCGCTGGGTAACCTGGGCCTCGCGCTGAAGATCGAACCGAACCTGCCGAAGCTGCTGAAAAATGTCGTGCTCATGGCCGGTACCGTCACCGAGCCGGGCAATGTCTCGCCGGTGGCCGAAGCGAATGTCTGGAATGATCCGGATGCGGCTGATCTCGTCTTCACCGCCGGCTGGGACCTGACCATGTGCGGCCTCGATGTCACGCACCGTGTCATCATGCCGGCCAGCGCCTTCCTCGGGCTCGCCACTGAGCACAAGCATGTGGCCATGGACACGCTCAGCCATGCCGTCGATTTCTACAGTAACTTCTATCAGGCGATTCGTCCCGAGCTTGGTCATAGCTGCTACGGCCATGACGTGCTGGCGTTTGTCTGGCTCGTTGCGCCGGAATTGTTCAAGACAAAAATGGGTCGTATCCGCGTGCAAAAGCAGGGCGAAGGCAATGGCCAGACCATGATGGATCGCCTTGGCCTGTTCTATCCCGAGCCGGGCTGGGAAGCCGACAAGCCGGAAACGCGCGTGTGCATGGAAGTCAATGCACCTGCCTGTTATGAACTGATCATGGGCACCTTGCTGAGCGACTGGCTCAAACCTGCACTCTTGAAATAAGCGGGGGCGACATGCATATCACCCCTGTCGATTACCGCGACCCGGAGGCGGCGCGCAAGTTCAGTGAAAGCCTGCATGACACCGGCTTCGGCGTGCTGACGCATCACCCTTTGTCGCAAGAACGGATCGAGTCGATTTACAAGGAATGGCTGGACTTCTTCCATACGGAGGCGAAGAGCAAGTACGCCTTTACCGAGGAGCACATGGACGGTTATTTTTCGCCGACCGTGTCCGAGACGGCCAAGGGCTACCAGAAGCGCGACCTGAAAGAATTCTTCCATATCTATCCGAACGGACGTTATCCGGCGGAAGTGTCGGACGCGGCGCGCTTGTATTACAAGGAAGCGTCGGCGCTGGCAGAAGAATTGCTTCAGTGGGTGGAGCAGTATTCACCGGCCGAGGTCAAGGCGCGCTATTCCATGCCGCTGTCGGACATGATTACGGGCAGTGAGCAGACGCTGCTGCGGGTGCTGCATTACCCGCCGCTCAATGGTGATGAAGATAAGGATGCGGTGCGCGCAGCAGCCCATGGTGACATCAACCTGCTGACGATTTTGCCGGCAGCGACCACGCCGGGCTTGCAGGTCGTTGGCAAAGACAAGGAATGGCATGATGTACCGTGCGACTTCGGCATGCTGATCGTGAATATCGGCGATATGCTCGATGAAGCGTCGGGTGGCTATTATCCGTCGACGATCCATCGGGTCTTGAATCCGACCGGTGAGGCGGCCAAGCAGTCGCGGGTATCGCTGCCGCTGTTCCTGCATCCGCGGCCTGATGTGAAGCTGTCGGAGCGGCATACGGCCGGCAGTTATCTGACCGAGCGCCTTATTGAACTGGGCGTAAAGAAGAAGTAATTGGTGCACTCATGACATGCGGTGCACCATGTTGATCCGCATGTCATGACTACAATGAAGGGGAATACGATGGATGCCAACTTAGCCCACATCATCAAGTCCATGCCCAAGGCCGAGCTGCACATGCATATCGAAGGCTCACTCGAGCCCGAGCTGATCTTTGCACTGGCTGAGCGTAACAAGGTTAGCCTGGCCTACGATTCAGTCGAGGCGCTGCGTGCTGCTTATGCCTTCACCGACCTGCAATCCTTCCTCGATATCTACTATGCCGGCGCCAGCGTACTGCTGACCGAGCAGGATTTTTACGACATGACGGCGGCTTATCTCGCCCGCGCGAAGGCCGACCATGTCCGTCATACCGAATTGTTTTTCGATCCGCAAACGCATACTGCACGCGGCGTACCGATGGCCACGGTCATCAATGGCATCCACCGAGCCTGTCAAGAAGCCGAAGGCATCAGCGCGACGCTGATCCTGTGCTTCCTGCGCCATTTGTCGGAAGAGGATGCCTTTGCCACGTTGGAGCAGGCTTTGCCGCTGCGCGATAAATTTATCGGCATCGGCCTTGATTCATCCGAGCGCGGCCATCCGCCGGAAAAATTCGCCCGCGTCTTCGCGCGCTGCAAGGAACTCGGCCTGCATCTCGTGGCTCATGCCGGTGAAGAAGGTCCGCCCGCGTACATTACGACTGCGCTGGACCTGCTGCAAGTTGAACGGATTGATCACGGCGTGCGCTGTCTCGAAGATGCGGCGCTCACAGAACGGCTGGCACATGAAAAAATGCCGTTGACCGTGTGCCCGCTGTCGAATATCAAGCTGCGCGTGTTCGACAAGATGAGCGAGCATAATCTGCTGCATCTGCTTGATGCCGGTCTGGTGGTGACGATTAATTCGGATGATCCCGCGTATTTCGGTGGCTATATGAACGATAACTTCGTGGCGACTTTTGATGCCTTGCCACTCACGCGAGAACATGCGAAACAGCTGGCGAAGAATAGTTTTGATGCGGCGTTTTTGGATAGTGCGACGAAGGAGAAATACCTGGACGAGCTGGACGCTTATTTTGCGGCGCATTAAAGCCTAGGCATCGAAGAAGCACGGCAAACCTCCCACTAAGGGATGCACCATCGCCCGCATCAAGCAGGCGGGGTTCGGCACAGGGATGCCCCACCGCCCGCACCCAGCAGGCTGGGTTCGGCACAAGCTTGACCACCAGTCAGGGTCCGGTCTATGGACCCGGTGGGCGGCCTTGTGCCGGAGCCAGACTGCGCTACCAAGAACATGAATGTCCAGTAAGCGCCTTACTTCCCTTCGGCTAGTCTGTCGAAATCACTATCCAGTTTGCTCAACGCGCCACTAATGCGCGCCCGCTTCGCCTGAACCCATTCCCCTTGCACGGCCAGTTTCTGTTTTGATTCCTTCAGCATGCGCGCCATCTCGGCCGGCTGCGGACCGCCGGAGGTGGCGCGATTTTTGATGATGGCGATCGGGTCGAGCGTGGCGCGGAATTCGGCTTCGCTCATCGGCAGTTTGCTGTCAAACTCGGAACCCTTCACAGCGTCAGCATAGATGCGCTGCGCCTGCTTGTAAGGGAAGTCGAGCGGTTTGATGTCCTTGGCCTTGGCATAGTCGACGATCTCGGAGGCGAAGTGATGGCCCACGCGGAAGGGCAATTTGTATTTACGCATCAGGACGTCGGCCAGTTCCTGCGAGGCAGTCCAGTCGCTGTTCAATTCCTCCAGTGCGCGCTCCGGGCTGATGATCAGCGAACCGAGGATCTTGTCGAGATTCTTGAGCACCTTGATGGCGCTGTTGATCGTGGCGCTACTGGCCTTGACCTCTTTCGGGTCCGGCATGCCCGGCGTGATGTTGTGCGCCTGGAGCACGATGCCCATGGCCAGCGAGATCGCGGTCGAGGCGTCGCTGCGGGTTGAATTCAGCAAGCCCGGATTGCGCTTTTGCGGCATGGCGCTGGAGACATAGGTATTCGAACCGCCTTCCTGCAGCAAGATCCATGGCCGCGCATTGGCGTATTGCGTCATCACGTCTTCGATGAAATGCCCGGTGTGGAGTGCGATGCTGGTGACGATGGCGCCGGCTTCGACCGGCTCATCGACGGAGGAGATTTGTCCTGCATCGTAGGCATTGTCGACGATCGCGCCAAAGCCAAGATACTCCGCCATGCGCCCACGATTGAGCGGCCAGCTGCTGCCGTTGAGGACCGTCGTGCCCATGGCCGAACGGTCGATGCGCACGTAGGCTTCACGGATGCGCTGCGCGTCGCGCTCGAATCCGGCGGCATGGCCGAGCAGATAATGACCATAGCTGTTGGGCTGCGCGGCGACACCGTTGGTGTAATTCGGCACGATCGTGTTGGCATGCTTATCAGCCAGATTCACCAGCGTCGTAGACGTCTTGTTAAGCTGGTCAGCAAGGTTGAGCATGTCGTCACGCAGGATCGCGGCACGATAAGTCGCATGCATGTCCTGGCTGGAGCGGCCCGCATGCAGCAAGGTGACCTGCGCACCAGCGGCTTCGATGAGCAATGGCTCGAAAGTGATCACGGTCGAAGGCCTCTTGCCGCCTGCCTGCGCGCCATCCTTGATCACCTTGGTGATGCCGGCGGTAATGCGCGGCACCATGGATTTGTCCAGCAGAGCCTCGTCCGTATTGATCACGGCGGTGGCCTTGTTCATTTGTCCGAGCCAAAAGAATTCATCACGCACAGGTGCTGTCTGGGCTGAGGCGAAATTGGCATTGGCAGCCATGAACAATGCCAGGGTCATGGCTGGAAGTTTTATATTTGTCATCGTGTCTCTTTTAAAATTATGGTGCACATGTCGATTGTGCGAATCTGTGGCCGCATTCGATGATGCGGCAGTGGCGTGCAAACGATAGCTGCTTATCCAATCCCTTGTCCAATAAAATAAACAGGCCTGATCCGGATGAAAAAAATAGTGCAATAAAGTTAATGCCTGTAATACGTCACCCTGGTTTTATATTCTGTTATGAGGGACAATGTTCTGATATGCGGAAAAATGCTATTTACACGGGAAGGCACTGAATTTACAATCTGCGACGACAGAAGGACTCCTGACCTGACTATAAGAAGGTGACACCGTAATGACGAGCAATGGCGCACAAACACTCCCGGCAAATGAACCCGACACGGTCAAGGAATCCCGCGTCCTGGTAGATCCCTACCGCGACTGGTCGGAAGGCGAGGGCATTCCCATCCATCTCGATTTTGGCCATAACCTGCTCGCGCTTGAGACCGGCGACTGGGATCGCTACGAAGCACGCGGCTGCTTCGCTCATACGCATGGCGCCGGCGATTTCATGGCCAATTACGTGCTCGAAGTCGCCCCCAGCGGCAAGACCCGCCCGGTCAAGCATTTGTATGAAGTCTTCTGTTTCGTGCTCGAAGGTCATGGCTCGACCAAGGTCTGGCTGCCCAACGGTGAGACGCGCGTTTTCGAATGGGGGCCGAAGGCGATGTTCGCCATTCCGCTGAACTGCCAGTATCAGATCTTCAACAGTACCAGCCTGCGCCGGGTACGCATTTCCTGCACCAACGATGCGCCGATCACGATCAATCTTTATCACAATATCGATTTCGTCTTCAATAATCCCTTCAGCTTCCCTGAGCGCGCAGGACAGTCTAAACATTTTGATGGCGAGGGCGACCATACCGCCTATACGCACGGCTCGAATACGGTCAAGCGCAATGTCTGGGAAACCAATTTCGTGCATGACCTGGCCAGCTTCAAATTGTATGAGCTGGAAGAGCGCGGCAAGGGTTCGACCAACGTCAGCTTCATCCTGGCCGACGGCACCATGCATGCGCATGTATCGCAAATTCCGAAGGGCCGCTACAAGAAAGCCCATCGCCACGCCGCCGGCACGCATGTGCATGCGATTGATGGCGAGGGTTATTCCTTGCTGTGGCATGAGGGCGACTCAGAATTCAAGGAGTTCCCTTGGGAGCATGGCTTCATGTACACGCCGCCGTTCTGGATGTTCCACCAGCATTTCAATACCTGCCCGCAGCCAGCGCGCTATCTCGCCTGCAGTCTCGGCAGCCGGCGCTATCCCTTCATTTCACTGCGGCGCAAGAGTGCCGAAGGTAAGGGTTCCGTCTCGCTCAAGGATGGTGGTCGCCAGCTGGAATACGAAGATCAGGATCCGCGCATCCATCGCAAATGGCTGGAAGAAATGCGCAAGACCGGCGTCGCCTCGGAAATGGGCGAGATTTTCGATGAGCCGGCGATTCTGGCGCTGCCGGCCGAGTCCCTGACTGGCGTGATCCGCACGCCGCGCTCGACCGGGCCGGCCGTTTAATCAAGTCGCAAGGATGTTCACATGCCGCACGATATCGACCTGGATCACGAACACGAACAATCGGCTGAAGCCGAAAGCCAGGCGATCGCGCGCCTGATCTGGGAGCAGGACACGATCGAGCTGCGCACGGTCGGCATCGACATCGGCAGCTCGACGTCGCATTTGTTGTTTGCGCGCGTGACGCTGCAGCGCCTGGCTGAGAATTTATCGAGTCGCTTTGTCGTCGTCGCGCGCGAGGTCTTGTGGCGCTCGCCTATCATGCTCACGCCCTTCCTGCCGGACGGCACCATCGATGCGCATGAGCTGGAGCACTTTATTCACCATGCCTACCATGACGCCGGACTACGCCGCAGCGACATCGACAGCGGCGCGGTGATCCTGACGGGTGAAGCGATCAAGCGCAAGAATGCGCGCGCGATCGATGAAATTTTCGCCGCGGAATCGGGCAAATTCGTATGCGCCACGGCTGGTCATAAACTCGAATCCATCCTTGCCGCGCATGGCTCGGGCGCCAGTGCTCTGTCGCGCCGCAGGAATGAATGCGGCCTGCATGTCGACGTCGGCGGCGGCACGACCAAGCTGGCCTTGATTGACCGTGGCGAGATCATCAGTGTGGCGGCCTTTGCGGTAGGTGGGCGATTACTGGCGCAGGACGGGCAGGGTGCATGGACGCGGATTGATGAGTCAGCGCAGCTGGTCGCACAAGAGCTCGGCATCGCAGCCACACCAGAACATTTCGCCGATGAGACAGTGCGTCGCGCCATCGCAGAAAGGCTGGCGCAGATCGTCGTCGACCAGATTTGCGGTGGCGTGCAGGATGAGCTTGGCCATGCGCTCGAATTGACTGAAGCCTTGGCGCGCACTGTGCCGCCCGCATTCATCACGTTTTCCGGCGGCGTCTCCGAATATATTTTTGAGCGCGAGACGCGTAGCCACGGCGACATCGCCATGCTGCTCGCGCAAGCCATCATCAAGCAGCTCAAGGCGCGCGTCGCCATTCCCGTCATCGAGCCGCTCGAGCGCATCCGCGCAACCGTCATCGGCGCTTCGCAATTCACGGTGCAGGTCAGTGGCAAGACCATCTATGTGCCCGACATGGGCGTGCTGCCTGTGCATAACGTGCCGGTGGTGCATCTGGGGCTCGATCTCAGCGAGAGCTTGGACATCGATCACATCGTGGCGACCTTCAAGGCTCATGCCGACATCCTCAATCTCAGCTTTGACGACCGGCTGGCGCTCGCGTTTAGCTGGGATGGTGAGCCGGAATACAGCCGCCTGCGCGCCATGGCCGAGGCGATCATGCGCTTTGCCGCGCCTGAGGGCAAACGTGATGAAATCCTGTTCCTGATGATCGACGGCGATGTCGCGGCCTCGCTGGGCCGGATTCTGCATGATGAACTTCATCTCGACGGCAAGATCGTCTCGATCGACGGGATCAAATTGCGTGAGCTGGATTTCGTGGATGTCGGTGAATTGCTGAACCCACCGGGCGTGGTGCCGGTGGTGATCAAGTCGCTGCTGTTTTCGTAGTAGTGAAAGGCCAGCTTAAGTCTGGCAGGTTGCGCAGAGGTTTACCATCGCATCAGATTGAGACAGGGCTATCGGGCGCCGCCAGACTGGTGACTTGTTAAGCCTGGCGGCGCCCGATAGTCCTGTCTCTGGGGCCGTCGTTTAGGCGCAACTATTTTAAAACCCCATCCGGCTGGGTCGCTGGCAGTGCCACGCTGGACTGTCAGAGGCATCCGCCCTGCGCGCCCCATCCCTTAAAAAGTCAGCAGGGATGGGGCGCGCAGGGCGGGTGCCGGGCGCAGAAGTCGATAATGAACTTATATCCCTAAATTTGACTGCGTTATTTACGGTCAGTCAAACTCGCACAGCGCAAACACCTTCTGTCCCGCCGCTTCCAGCTTCTGGCGTCCGCCCAGATAAGGCAGGTCGATCACGAAGCCGCATTCCACGACCACGCCTTGCATCTTCTCGATCAGCTTGCAAGCCGCTTCCGCCGTGCCGCCGGTGGCGATCAGGTCGTCGATGAGCAGGACGCGTTCACCCTTTTCAACGGCATCGGTATGCATCTCGACACGGTCTGTGCCGTATTCCAGTGCATAGTCATGACCGACGACCGTGTAAGGCAGTTTGCCCTTCTTGCGAATCGGGATGAAGCCAGCGCGCAATTCATGCGCAAGGATGGCGCCGAACATGAAGCCGCGGGCTTCAATACCGGCGACTTTGGAAATTTGCATGTCGGCATAGCGCTCGACAAATTGCGCGATCGTGATCCGCAAACCTTCCGCGTCTTTCAACAGCGTTGTAATGTCGCGGAACATCACGCCGGCGCTGGGGTAATCGGCAATGGCACGGATACGTGATTTGATCGGCATGGTGGCGTCCTTGAAGTTCTTGCTAATTCGATATCGATCCACTTAAAAAGTGTGGATCTAAAAATAAACCGTCGCAAGGATACTCCATCCTCTACCGAATTGACGAGGCCGGCTTGAATAAACTCATGGGTTTTCGGTGAATGCTTCGTCGAGCCGCAGTATCTGGCCCGTACCGCTGGCTTCATAGCCGGGCAGAGCGTTCAGTGTGGCGAGGTAGGCTGGCGTTTTCATGATATCCAACACGGCTTGCACGAGCGGCTCATGGATGGCGGCGATCGGCAGGGCGAAGAAATAGCGCTCGCGCACCATCGGGATAAATTCAAGGCCGAAGCGGTCAGCTGCGGTCTGCACGCCAAAGCCGACATCGGCCATGCCGCTGGCAATATAAGCGCCCACGGCTGAATGCGTGAATTCCGCGGATTCGAAACCGTTGATGTCATTGGTTGAAACATCCGCATCCGCGAGCATTAGCTCCAGCAGGCGCCGGGTACCGGAACCGGCCTGGCGATTGACGAAGCGAACGCCGGGCTGTGCCAAATCATGTAGCGTGTGGATCTGCCTTGGGTTGCCGGCGGCGACAAACAAGCCTTGCGTTCGGATCGCCAGCTGGATCAGGCAATGCGTATCCGGGTTCAGCCAGCGCGAATAGAGAGCATAGGCCGGTGTCTGGAATTGACCGAGCGGGACATGGAAGCCGGCCAGGTCGCATTCGCGCCGCGCCAGCGCGATGACGGCATCCGTACTGTTACGGTAATTCAGTTCGATCGGCAAATGCGCTTCGGTCATCATCGCCAGCAAGGCGGCCACGGCAAAGCCATGGCTGGCGCTCATGCGCACTTTGCTTAGTGTGTCGGCGACCATTTTGTTGAGCTCACCTTCAAGCTCCGAGGCCAGGCTTTCGAGCAAGGGTGACAGGCGCGCGCTGATGCGGCGATCCGCCCACACTAATTTTTCAGCCAGCGCTGTCAGGGTCGTACCGCGTCCGCGTCCGGTGCGCATGAGCGCATCGCCGAATAATTGTTCGCCATCGCGCAGCAATCCCCATGCATATCGATACGATAAATTCACTGCGCGTGCAGCTTGTGAGATCGAGCCGGTTTTCTGGATCGCCAGCAGCAGCCGCAGCAATATCGCCGTATCCAGCGGTGTTTGCTTACCGGTGCTGATTTCCCAATGAGGATTAATATGGACTTTATACATATAGGTTAAAAATAACCTATTTTGTTATATTTGTGCCAGCGATAATATTCGCGGGTAAAACTAAAGTTAAAGATAAATATGCTCCAGAAAGCATATAAAAATTACATTTAATCATATCGGGAGACCACATGGCTTTATTCGATTTTCTGGACAAAGAAAGAACCATTGCCGGTTCTGGCTTTAACCGCTGGCTGGTTCCACCGGCGGCACTCGCAATTCACCTCTGTATCGGCATGGCTTACGGTTTTTCCGTATTCTGGCTGCCACTGTCAAAAGCGCTGGGCATCAAGGAACCGATCGCCTGCGCCAAGGACCTCGGCTTCTTCGCTGAAATTTTCTCGGCATCCTGCGACTGGAAAATTTCCATGCTGGGCTGGATGTACACGCTATTCTTCGTCCTGCTCGGTTCGTCCGCAGCGATCTGGGGTGGCTGGCTCGAACATGCAGGTCCGCGTAAAGCGGGCGTCGTGTCCGCCATTTGCTGGTGCGGCGGCCTGGTCATATCGGCCTTCGGTATTCATACGCACCAGATCTGGCTGATGTGGCTCGGTTCGGGCGTAATCGGCGGTATCGGTCTGGGCCTTGGCTATATCTCACCTGTATCTACCCTGATCAAATGGTTCCCGGACCGTCGCGGTATGGCGACTGGCATGGCGATCATGGGCTTCGGTGGCGGTGCAATGATTGGCGCGCCTATGGCTGCCAAGCTGATGGCGCACTTCGCCACACCGACTTCAGTCGGTGTTCTGGAAACCTTCCTCGTGATGGCCGCGATTTACTTCGTGTTCATGATGGGCGGCGCCCTGAGCTATCGCGTTCCACCGACCGGCTGGAAGCCAGCTGGCTGGACTCCACCGCCTGCGGCCAACAACACGATGATCACGCAAAAGCATGTGCACGTCAGCCGTGTCTGGGGCATTCCGCAATTCTGGCTGATCTGGGGCGTACTGTGTCTCAACGTTTCGGCCGGTATCGGCATCATCGGCATGTCCTCGCCATTGCTGCAAGAAGTCTTCGCCGGTCAATTGATCGGTGTTCCGCTTGCGTTCAATGAACTCGACGCTGCGCAGAAATTGCAGATCGCTGCGATTGCTGCCGGCTTTACCGGTTTGCTTTCCCTGTTCAACATCGGTGGTCGTTTCGTCTGGGCTTCGTGCTCGGATTTCATTGGTCGCAAGAATACTTATTTCGTATTCTTTGCCCTCGGCTTCCTGCTGTATGCATCGATCCCGACGCTCGGCAAAGCCGGTAGCCTCGGCCTGTTCGTGGCGGCTTTCTGCGTGATCCTGTCGATGTACGGCGGTGGTTTTGCGACTGTGCCTGCTTACCTGGCTGACATGTTCGGTACACAAATGGTCGGTGCGATCCATGGTCGTTTGTTGACTGCATGGGCGACAGCGGGCGTACTCGGTCCGGTACTGGTCAATTACCTCCGTGAATACCAATTGTCGATTGGCGTTGCCAAGGCCGATTCGTACACGATCACGATGTACATTCTGTCGGGCATGCTGATCCTTGGTGCCATCTGCAACGCGATGATTAAACCGGTCGACGCAAAGTACTTCATGACCGACGCTGAACTTGCAGCAGAACGCAAGCTCGCACATGACCGTACCGTGCAAGCTGAAGTCGGCACAAGCGCAGCCGTCAGCAGCTCGGAATCGAGCCCGCTGGTCGTTGCCTTGGCATGGGCCGCTGTTGGCATTCCGCTGGCTTGGGGTGTTTGGCAGACTGTGCAAAAAGCAGCCGTCCTGTTCAAGTAATTTATTCAATCAAGCATTAACGTCCATGGCCCTCGCGGGTCATGGACCGATTTTTCGAGGTCATCATGAATCACGCGGTTATTCCTATCATCGCGCAGGGCGCTACCAAACAACGCAAACGCGAGGCGCCCAAAGGTCGCCGTGTCGACCCGGCCGCACTGGCTGAGGTGCAGGCATTGCTGGGCGAGAGTTCACGCCAGGCTGATTTACTGATCGAACATCTGCACAAAATTCAAGACCGCTTCGGTTCCTTGTCGGCCGCGCACCTCGCTGCGCTCGCGCAGGAAATGCGCCTGGCCCAGACCGAAGTGTACGAAGTCGCCAGTTTTTACCATCATTTCGACATCGTCAAAGAAGGCGACAATGCGCCTGCCGCGCTGACTGTACGCGTGTGCGATGGCCTGTCCTGCGAAATGGCTGGCGCAAAAGATTTGCTGGCTAAACTGCCCGCCATCCTCGGCAAGGAAGTGCGCGTGATCGCCGCACCTTGCATCGGCCGCTGTGAGCAGGCGCCCGCAGTCGCCGTCGGACAATTTCCAATCGCGAATGCGACGTGCGAGAACGTTGCCGCCGCCGTGGAAGCAAAACACACAACGCATACTGCTACTGCTGAAGGTTTCATCGACCTCGCTGGCTACGAAGCGCAGGGCGGTTACGCCTTGCTCAAACAATGCATAGCTGGCACGCATGAAGTCGAGTCCGTCATCAAGACGATGGAAGACTCTGGCTTGCGTGGTCTGGGCGGCGCAGGTTTCCCGGCCGGTCGCAAATGGCGCATCGTGCGCGGCGAAGCGGGCCCGCGTCTGATGGCCGTCAATATCGATGAAGGTGAGCCGGGTACCTTCAAGGATCGCACCTATCTTGAAACTGATCCGCACCGCTTCCTCGAAGGCATGCTGATCGCCGCCTGGGTCACTGGCGTCGAAGCAATTTATATTTACCTCCGTGATGAATACCACGGCTGCCGCGGCATGCTCGAAGCCGAATTGGCCAAGCTGAAAGCGGCGCCACCGATGGCCGACATGCCCGAGATTCATTTGCGTCGCGGTGCTGGCGCTTACATTTGCGGCGAAGAGTCGGCGATGATTGAATCCATCGAAGGCAAGCGCGGCATGCCACGCCTGCGTCCGCCTTACGTTGCGCAAGTCGGTCTGTTCGGCCGGCCTACGCTGGAACATAATTTTGAAACCCTGTACTGGGTGCGCGACATCCTCGAAAAGGGCGGCGTCTGGTTCAGCTCCTTCGGTCGTCATGGCCGCAAGGGCTTGCGCTCGTTCTCGGTCTCGGGCCGCGTAAAGGAACCGGGCGTGAAACTTGCGCCAGCCGGCACGACGATCCAGGAATTGATTGATGAACATTGCGGCGGCATGCTTGATGGCCATGAGCTGTATGCCTACCTGCCAGGCGGCGCATCGGGCGGTATTCTGCCAGCGTCGCTGAATGCGATTCCGCTGGATTTCGACACGTTGCAAGAATATGGCTGTTTCATCGGCTCGGCTGCGGTGATCGTCTTGTCGCAGCACGATACGGCTGTCAACGCCGCGCGCAATATGATGAATTTCTTTAAGCATGAGTCCTGCGGCCAGTGCACGCCATGCCGCGTCGGCACCGCGAAAGCGACGACGCTGATGGATGCGCCGAAGTGGGATTTGCCGCTGCTGGCAGACCTGTCTGCGGTGATGCGTGACGCCTCGATTTGCGGTCTCGGACAGGCAGCGCCAAATCCCATGGATTGCGTGATTAAATATTTCCCTCACGAGCTGGCGTAAGCATTTTTAGAATGCCCGCCATCGTTGACCATCAGTCTTGAAGAGAACGAACATGAACGCGATTACCCGAAGCCACCTGGCCACGATGGATGTACCGGTCGTGAGTTTTACACTCAATGGCCGCGAAGTCACTGCGCGCGCGAACGAGCCGATTATTGAAGTCGCCAAACGCGAAGGCGTGGAAATTCCGCACCTTTGCTACAAGGAAGGCATGGAAGCCGTTGGCAATTGCCGCTCCTGCATGGTCGAAATCAATGGCGAGCGCGTGCTCGCACCATCCTGCTGCCGCAATGCGACTGCGGGCATGAAAGTCACGACCAATAGCGATCGCGCCGTCGCTGCACAGAAGATGGTGCTCGAGCTGCTGCAGTCCGACATGCCTGAAGCCGATTACACGCGTCACAATGAAGTCGATATGTGGTCAGCCAAGCTCGAAGTCGGCAAGCCTCGCTTCCAGGCGCGCGAAAAAGTGCGTCAGGATGCGACTCACGCCGCCATCACGGTCAACCTCGACGCCTGCATCCAGTGCACCCGCTGTGTGCGCGCCTGCCGCGACGAACAGATGAATGATGTGATCGGCCTGGCTTTCCGCGGCGATCAGGCGAAAATTGTGTTCGACATGGACGACCCGATGGGCGCGTCGACTTGCGTAGGCTGCGGCGAATGTGTGCAGGCTTGCCCGACCGGCGCATTGATGCCGGCGCGCGAAGTCGCTCTCTCCGTGCCGGACAAGCAGGTTGAATCCGTCTGCCCGTATTGCGGTGTCGGCTGCCAGCTGACCTACAACGTCAAAGATAACAAGATCCTGTTTGTCGAAGGCCGCGATGGCCCGGCGAACCGCGAGCGCCTGTGCGTGAAGGGCCGTTACGGCTTCGATTACGCAAACCATCCGCATCGCCTGACCGTGCCATTGATCCGTCGTGCCGATGCACCCAAGCGCGGTGACTTCACGATGGACCCGACGAATGTGCTCGATTACTTTCGCGAAGCGAGCTGGGAAGAGGCGCTGGAACTGGCTGGCAGTAAATTAGCCAAGATCCGCGACAAATTCGGCAAGAAATCGCTGGCCGGCTTCGGCTCGGCCAAAGGCAGCAACGAAGAAGCCTACCTGTTCCAGAAGCTCGTGCGCGTCGGTTTCGGCAGCAATAACGTCGACCATTGCACACGCCTGTGCCATGCCTCGTCGGTCACAGCGTTGCTCGAAGGTATCGGCTCAGGCGCGGTATCGAATCCGGTCATGGACGTGATCAAGGCGGAAGTCGTCATCATCATCGGTGCGAATCCGACCGTGAACCATCCGGTCGCCGCGACCTGGATCAAGAACGCGGTTGAGAATGGCACCAAGCTCGTGATCATGGATCCGCGCCGTTCCGAAATGTCGCGCATCGCGCATCGCTTCCTGCAATTCAAGCCCGACACCGACGTCGCGCTGCTGAACGCGATGATGCATGTGATTATCGAAGAAGGCCTCGTTGATGCCGACTTCATTGCGAACCGTACGCAAGGTTATGACGACCTCGCCAAGAATGTCGCCGGTTACAGCCCGGAATTGATGGCGCCGATCTGCGGCATCGATGCCGACACGATTCGTTATGTCGCGCGTCTGTATGCGACTTCGAAAGCGTCGATGATCCTGTGGGGCATGGGCGTGTCCCAGCATATCCACGGCACCGACAATGCGCGCTGCCTGATCGCACTGGCACTGATGACCGGCCAGATCGGCAAGCCCGGTTCCGGCCTGCATCCGCTGCGCGGACAGAATAATGTGCAGGGCGCTTCCGACGCCGGCCTGATCCCGATGATGTATCCGGATTACCAGCGCGTCACCGAGCCAGCCGTGCAGGCACGTTTCGAAAAAGCCTGGAAGCTCGACGCCGATACGCTCGATAAAACCCCGGGCCTGACGGTCGTGGAAATCATGCATGCGATCAAGCGCGGCGAAATCCGCGGCATGTACATCATGGGCGAAAACCCGGCCATGTCCGACCCGGATGCGAACCATGCACGTGAATCGCTGGCTGCGCTCGATCACCTTGTGGTGCAGGATATTTTCCTCACCGAGACAGCGTATCTGGCCGACGTGATCCTGCCCGCATCCGCCTTCCCGGAAAAAACCGGTACCTTTACGAACACCGATCGCCTCGTGCAAATGGGTCGTCAGGCGCTCAATCCGCCGGGCGAAGCGAAGCAGGATTTGTGGATCATCCAGCAAATCGCGCAGCGCGTCGGTCTCGACTGGAACTACGGCCATGTGTCGGAAGTGTTCGATGAAATGCGCCACACGATGCCAAGTATCGCAGGCATGACTTGGGAGCGTCTCGAGCGCGACCATGCGGTCGTCTATCCTTGCCATGAAGAGGGCGATGCCGGTGATCCTGTCATCTTCATCCATGACTTCCCGCGTGAGAGCGGTCGTGCGCGCTTCGTGCCGGCCGATATCATCCCGGCCGACGAGCGTCCCGATACCGAATACCCGATGGTGCTGATCACTGGCCGTCAACTCGAGCACTGGCATACCGGCAGCATGACGCGCCGCACTGCTGTTTTGGACGCGATTGAGCCGGATCCGGTCGCTTTGATCCATCCGCTCGATCTCGTGGCCATGGGCGGCCAGCCGGGTGACCTGATCACGATCGCCTCGCGTCGCGGCGAAGTCACCTTGTACGCGCGCGCTGACGACAGCTCGCCACGTGGCGCGGTGTTCGTGCCCTTCTGTTACTACGAAGCGGCGATCAATCGCCTGACCAATGCCGCGCTGGACCCGTTCGGCAAAATCCCTGAGTTCAAGTATTGTGCGATCCGTATTACGCTCGGTGGTGAAGCGCCGGTGCAGGGCAGTTATGGCGGCGGACAGGTGCTGGCAAAGATGGCGCATTGAAGTGATTGAGTCGAGTTTTGATGTGCACGCCGACCGACCGCTGCTGTCGGCGGCGATTGCACCGCTGACCCACGAAGTCGAGGTGCTCGACGAGCGGGGTCGCAGTTCGATTATTGCGATTCCGGCGGAACGACCACTGACGGTCTATGTCGACAAACGCGAACTCGTCACGCTCATGACGCTGGGTGCGAATCCGGAAGCGCTGGTGCTGGGTTTCCTGCGCAATCAACGCCTGGTGCGCTCACTCTCCGACATTGTCTCGGTGCAGGTTGACTGGTCGGTCGATGCGGTGGCCGTGACGACGCGCAATGGTATCGCCGACATCGAGGAACGCACTGCGAAAAAAGTCGTCACGACCGGCTGCGGGCAGGGCTCGGTGTATGGTGGCCTGATGGATGAAGTCGATACAATTGTGCTGCCGGCTGAGGCACGCATGCGCCAATCCGTGCTGTATCGGATCGTCGACACGATCCGCACGCAGTCTTCGATTTACAAGCAGGCGGGATCGGTGCATGGCTGCGCCTTGTTCGATGCGCAGGGCACGCTCTTGCATTTCATTGAAGACGTCGGTCGCCACAATGCGGTCGATGCAATCGCTGGCAAGATGTGGCTGGATGACATGCACGGCGATGACAAGATTTTCTACACGACCGGCCGGCTCACGTCGGAAATGGTGATCAAGGGTGCGCAGATGGGCATACCTTTCCTGCTATCGCGCTCGGGCACGACGCAGATGGGACACATGGTCGCCGACAAGCTCAACATGTCCTTACTGGCGCGCTGCAGTGGCAAGCATTTTCTGCTTTTGACTGGCAAGGATCGCCTTGTGTTTGAGCCGGAATTGCTGAGCCCAATCACTTAAGTCATGGCACTGTCTGACGCTCTGCGCGATGCGCTGATCCTGCTGCTGTCCGGTGATGCCGCGCTGTGGCAGATCATCTGGGTTTCCCTTAAAACGACTTTACTGGCACTGCTGCTGGCGACCCCGCCGGCGATCGTGTTCGGCTATGCGCTGGCGAGCACGCGCTTCCCCGGGCGGCGCGTACTGATCTGGCTGGCGCAAGCCGCGCTGTCGATTCCTACGGTATTGATCGGCCTGCTGCTCTACCTGATGCTGTCGCGTCAGGGGCCGATGGGGCATCTGCACTGGTTGTTTTCGCAAACGGCGATCATCGCCGGTCAATGCCTGATCGCCATTCCTGTGCTGCTGGCCTTTACGCTCGCGGCTGTCCAGGCGCTCGATCCGCGTCTCGCGGAAACCGCGATCTCGCTGGGCGCGTCGCGCTGGCGCGTGATGCTGACCGTCCTGCATGAAGCGCGCTTTGGCGTGATGGCCGCCGTGATCAATGGCTTCGGCCGCGTGATTTCGGAAGTCGGCTGCGCCATGATGGTCGGCGGGAATATCGAAGGCGCGACGCGCACGATCACGACAGCCATCGCACTGGAAACCAGCAAGGGCGAATTCGCCCAGGGCATTGCGCTCGGTCTGGTGCTGATCCTGTTCGCCTTGCTGATCAATGCCGGTCTGCTGTTGGTGCAAGGCGACCTGCGCGCTGCGCGAGGTGTGTCATGAGCGCCTTGCTGTCGATTGCACGCCTGCGCAAACGCCATGGCGAGCGACTCTTGCTCGATATCGCAGACTTCCAGCTCGATGCCGGCTGCGCCTATGTCCTGACCGGTGTGAACGGCGTGGGCAAGAGTAGTTTATTGCGCATACTCTGCGGCCTTGAAGCGGCGGACATCGACGGCGCGGTCTTTCTTGGAGAGCCACAAAGCTTCACGCCATTCCCTTCGGCCATGCGTAGGGCAATCGCTTATGTGCACCAGCATCCGGTGATGTTTTCCACCAGCGTCACAGCCAATATCGCTTACGGCTTGAAGGCCCGTGGTTTGGGTCGGGGTGAGATCGCCGCGCGCGTCGACGAAGCGATCGCCTGGTCTGGTATCGGCCATTTGCGGGAACGCCATCCGACGGTCTTGTCGGGCGGTGAAAAGCAGCGCGTGGCACTGGCGCGCGCGCGCGTGCTGCAGCCAAAAATCCTCTTGCTTGACGAGCCCACCGCGAACCTCGACGGCGCCGCGCGCGAACAAGTGATCGCGCTGATCCCGACCCTGACCGAGGCCGGTTGCAGCGTCGTGATGGCGTGTCATGACCGCGACCTGATCAGCCAGCCGGGCGTGCGGCGCTGGAAGCTGCGTGACGCGGCGCTCGAATTACGTTATCTATAAAATCAATGAAGGAGAAAATGATGAAAGCATTATTTAAGCGACTCACCGTCCTCGCCGCCATGGCCTGCACCTTTGGCGCAGGCATCGCACCCGCGCAAGCGCAGGGTGTGCTGAAGCTGTCGACCACGACCAGCACCGATAACTCCGGTCTGCTCAAAGTCTTGCTGCCCGCATTCGAAGCGCAGTCCGGCCTGAAGGTGCAAGTCATTTCAGTCGGCACCGGCAAGGCGCTTGAGCTTGCCAAGAATGGCGACGTCGATGTCACGCTCGTGCATGCGCGTGCTGCCGAAGACCAGTTCATGGCCGAAGGTCACGGCGTGAATCGTCGCGACGTGATGTATAACGATTTCATCATCGTCGGCCCGGTCGCTGATCCGGCTGGCTTGAAGGGTAGCCACGACGTCGCCCAGGCATTGAAGAAAATCCTCGCCGCCAAGGCAAAATTCATTTCACGCGGCGATAACTCCGGTACCGACCAGATGGAAAAAGCTTACTGGAAAGACGTCGGCAGTCGTCCCGCAGGTCCGCTCTACCTATCCGCAGGTCTGGGCATGGGTGAAGTACTGACCATGGCCGCAGAATTGCAAGCCTATACCCTGACCGACCGCGCCACCTATGCCGCCTATCGTGCGCGCACCGGCCTGGCCATCCTGGTCGAAGGCGATCCGAAAATGTTCAATCCGTATGGCATCATTGCGGTGAATCCAAAAAAATATCCCGGCATTAATTATCAGGGCGCGATGCGTCTGATCGACTGGATCACGTCTGACGACGGCCGCAAGAAGATCGCCGGCTTCAAGGTCGAAGGCCAGCAAATGTTTTTCCCTACTGTTGAGGGCAAGTGAGATGAAGCAGCACACATGAATGAATTTACCGAATCCAGCGGCGACAGTCCGGCCGAGCGTCCGTGGATCGTCCTCGGCACGACCTATGATGTTGAGGCATGGATCGACAATTACAATCGTGAGCTGCAATACAGTATCGGCAACGCCAGGACTGGCGGTTACGGCATCTGTTTCCGGCTTGAGGCGGGCGGCGAGATCTACTTGCACACGAATGGCGACGGCGACATCATGCTCGATGTTTTGCCAGACGCGCAGTGGGTCGCGCCGCTGATCACTGCCGCTACATCGGTGCCTGATCTTGGCCGTCAGGTCTGGGCCTTGCCCGGCGACTGCCTGACGCAGCTCATTTTCGGCCTGAGCAGCCTGATTGCCTCGACCCGAATCGTCCTAAGTCATGACTTTCGCATGAAAAAATTGTAAGGCAAGAGTTTTCCTGCCCTGATCTCGCGTAGAATTTCCGCTCATAATTTGTGCCGATAATTACGGCGAAACGAGTTTGCTTCGAAAAAATGCGAAGCGTGCTCTTTTTTGCCGTCAACGATGAGCTCTTCAGCAGCGTTGTTGAACTATCGCACCTTGCTGCCTATGCTTTTGAAAGACACCGCTTCCCATGTTGAAAAAATGTTTTGCCTCGCTACTGCTCATCTGTGCCACGTCTGCATTTGCAGTACCGTTCAGTTCCCAATCCGCCCTAGTGATTGAAGAAGGCAGCGGCAAAATCCTGCTCGAAAAGAATTCGGACAAGGTCGTCTCGATCGCATCGCTGACGAAACTGATGACTGCCATGGTCGCTCTTGACGCCAAGCCGGATATGGAAGAAGCCATCACTATCCAGCAAAGCGATGTCGACATGCTCAAGCACAGCAGCTCGCGTCTACCAGTCGGCGTGACCTTGCCACGCAAGGACATCCTGCACCTCGCGTTGATGTCGTCTGAAAATCGTGCCGCCGCCTCGCTGGCGCGCACTTACCCGGGTGGTAATGCCGCCTTCCTGCTCGCCATGCAAGCCAAGCTGAAATCGCTGGGCATGACGCAAACCGTGATCGAAGAGCCGACCGGTCTGTCGCCGCACAATATTTCGACGGCTGGTGACCTGATCAAGATGGCGATTGCCGCCGGCAGCTATCCCGAAATCGCCCAGGCAACGACGGACACACGCGACCGGTTCAGCATCAATGGCCGGCAGACCGAATACCACAATACCAATCATTTCGTCGGCCAAAAGGGCTGGGATATTTTGCTGTCGAAAACCGGCTACACGCTGGAAGCTGGTCGCTGTCTCGTCATGCGCATGAAGTCGGCTGGAAAGAATGTCGTGCTGGTTTTGCTGAACGCGAAAGCCTCGCAAGGCCGCAGCTTTGATGCGGTGCAAATCCAGCGCTTCCTGACAGGTGTGACGACGCCAATGCCAAGAACATCGGTACGTCAGGTCGCCTCGCGCCCGGTCAAACGTAATGTACGTCATCGCGCCAAGCCGATGCAGGTCGCGAATCTGTAATGAGACAAGGGCGGTCATCGCCGCCCCCTGTTACTGGTTCAAGCCATCAATGGTGGTGTGACCAGCCCGTACCGCCCGAGGCCAGATAAGAATCCACGATGTTTTTCTGGCCGGTCGCGTGCAGCAAGACCTGGCCGCAGCTGCAGATCCCCTGATACGGATGGATGTGCGAGCAGGCCGAGACCTTTTGCAAATAGACGGTAACGGGTTTGGCGCAGGCCTTGCATTTGAAGGTCAATGTGCGCGATGGTTTCAGACTCATGGCATTCCTTGTTCAATATCGTGTGCGGTGAAGGTTCGCGCTGCGACGAACCGGCCGACGATTTTACCTGCTTCTATTCAGCCACCGTCTTCTTTTCCATTTTCGCATTGCTGTACCCGCCCGCCAGCAACAGCAGCGCGCTGCTCCAGAAAATCGGATACACCCCGAACGCCGCCCCGAGCGAGCCGAACAGCATCGGCACCATAATCTGCGTAAATTTATTCACCGTCAGCCGCAAACCCAGCGCTTCGCCGGCGCGTCCCGGTGGCGACTGGTTGTAGATCAGGATGATCGACAGCGGCTGGCCGCAGCCCAGCGCGAGTCCCAGCAAAAATGAGATCGCCGCAAGAATCAGCGGCTGCTCGAACACCGGAAACAGCAGGAAGGTCATGCCCGCCATGAGCAGGCACCAGGTCAAGATGCGCGTTTCGCCAAAGCGCCTGGCCATGTGCGGCATCCACAGGCGCACGACAAACGCGGCCGCCGCCTGCATGCCGATGATGACGCCGATGAGCGAAGCGGACAGACCGATCGAACGACCATGAATCGGCATGTAGAAATTGAACAGGTCGATGCCGGTGACGATCATGCCGCCTGTGAGCAGGGTATTGCGCAGGCGCGGGTCGGTCAGCAAATCGCGCACGCTGCCGGCGACCTTTTCCGCCTTGCTGATGATTTTAGCGGGAATGAAGCCGTAGTAGAACAGCAGCGAGATGCCCGGAATCAGCGCGATCGCGACCAGGGTGTAATAGGTATTGGTATAGCCAACGCGATCGACCAGAAAGCCGACCAGCATCGGCCCGAGCATGCCGGAGATCGCCGCACCAAGGCTGAAGGTGCCGAAATTGCTGGTGCGCTCACTGGCGTCGCCGAGTGAGCCGATCAGGTTATGCGACGCGACATGAAAGAAGATATTGGCAATGCCGACCAAGGCAGCTGAGACGAACAGCGCTGGCATGCGCGGGAAGATCGCCGGGATCATCAGGCTGATGCACATGCCGAAAGAGCCGAGGATGAGCGGCCGGCGCACGCCATGACGGTCCGAGTAGCGCCCCGCATACACCGCCAGCATCAGCGGAAAAATCGCATACATCGAAATCAGCACGCCGATCATCATCGGACTCGCCTTTAGCTCGATGGCATACAGCGCCACCAGCATCCGGTTACCTTTCATGGCGATCTGGTTCAGGACCGTAAAGAAGACAGTGATATAGACGGCCATGGTGCTTTTTTCTGTAAATGAAGATGGATCGCCGTAAAATGCCATATGCTGCAACGGAGTATGCAAACGCGCATGGCTTGCTTGACGCTGGCGCATGCGGGAATTTATTATAGCAGCGTACTGATATGCAGACTTATGTTCCATATATAAGAACAGCGGGAGATGCCATCGTACGCCCATCGCGCTACCCTATCCCTGTGTCCCTGACGACCTTATAAAACGCTGATCCATGAAACCTGGTCGTAACGATCCCTGCTCCTGCGGCAGTGGCGAAAAATTCAAGAAGTGCTGCGGCAAGGTGATTGCGCTTGCGCCCGCGTCCGTGCCAGTTCACACGGCGCGCGACTGCGGCAGCTGCACGGCTTGCTGCGATGGCTGGATGGCCGGTACGATCAATGGCCATGAGATGAAGCCTGGCACGCCCTGCCATTACGTACGTGAAGGCGGCTGCAGCATTTATGCCGAACGGCCCGAGTCGCCCTGCCGCACTTTTTCTTGCGCCTGGGTCGTGGCCGATAGTCCCTTTCCCGAAGAATTCCGTCCCGACCGGCTCGGCGTAATCATCGTGCGAATCAAATGGCGCGAGCAACTCGCCTACCTGCTGCGCTCCGCCGGCCGCGATCCGGATGCGGCTACGCTGGGTGCGATGCAGCGCTTCAGCATGCAGACCGGTCGGCCCTTCTTTTATGAAATCGCCGGTGAAAAACTCGGCTTTGGTCCGCCGGCCTTCCAGCAAGACATGCTCCAGCGCGCGCAACGTGGCGAGGCGATGTGGTGACCGGATAATTGAAGGACAGTTCGCGCTTTTCCCCTCAGTAATAAAACCTGCCTGCGACAAAGCCTACTTGTCGCGTCTTCCTCCTTGATACTCATTAGATTTATCAAAAAAACAATTTTGTCTTTTTGGCACTCAATTTGTTGTCATATAATTAATTTTATCGACAAAAGTTAAAGCGCAATGCATGCCTTGCATGGGCGGCTTCATGCCCTCGTGCCCCATTCAGCAGCGTTCCGCCGTCGGTAAAAATGCCTTTTCGTGAACGGGCGCAATCGCCGGAATCGCCTTCACGATCCATCCAATGATTTACTCATCAGCGAGAACACCATGAACACTAAAACCTACACGACCAAAAACGGCATCAGCTACTGGACTACGACCGGCGATGATGCAGACAACATCCTCACAGGCAGTGCCCTCGCAGAGGGTACTTACCGCGACCTGCTCATCGGCGGCGCCGGCGACGATACCCTGGGCGGCGGCAGAGGCAGCGATACCCTGGATGGCGGCGATGGCCAGGACAGGCTCAACGGCGGTGATGGATCGAACAGCCTGACTGGTGGCGCAGGCAACGATGTGCTTGACGGCAGCGGCGGCAACGATACCGTCAATGGCGGCACTGGTAATGATGTCATCGCTGGCGGTGATGACAATGACCTGTTGATACAGCAGGACTGGTTCGGCACGGATCGCTTCGATGGCGGTCGCGGAACGGATACGCTCGACTACAGTGGCGCTGCGACAGACGCTGTAGCACTCCCCGACGGCTCGCCGCCCGAAGCGTCGGTACATGTGTCGCTAGTGACCGGCACGGTCGTCAAATATCTCGACGGCGTGGCAAGCGCCACCGATACGATTCGCAATGTGGACCTGTTCATCGTCACCGCTTTCAACGATACGCTGGATGGCAATTCAGGCGCCAACATGCTGGAAGGTCGCCTCGGCAATGACCTGCTGAACGGCGGCGATGGCGACGACACCCTGAACGGCGACTTTGGCGCGAACTTCCTTAACCAAAATGATACCGTCGGCGGTGACGACACGCTGAACGGCGGTGCTGGTAACGACAGCCTGTCCGGCGGCGCCGGCAATGACTACTTCGTGCAGGACAGCGCCTATGGTGGAGACAAGATCGATGGCGGTATCGGTATTGATACGGTCGATTACAGCCACTCGGACATCAACGGTATCGCAGCCAATCTTGCCAGCGGCAAGGTCGCCAAATATGCAAATGGTTATCAGAAAGGCGTCGACACGCTGCGCAATATAGAAACGCTGATCGCCACGGATTTTAACGATACGCTCACTGGCGGTGGTGCCAACGCTCTGCTCCTCGCTGGTGCGGGTGATGACCACTTCGCCATGCTCGTCGCGGCGGGCAACGATACGCTCGACGGCGGCAGCGGCTTGAATACGATGGAATATAGCAGTGCGCCGTCCGGAGCAGCGGTGCTGATCGATTTTCAGGCTGGTACCGTATCCAAGTATCAGAATGATCGATTGATCGGTGTCGACGTCTACACAAACATAGCGTCTGTGACTGCTTCGGGTGGCGCCGATACACTGACTGGCAGCGACAAAAATGACATTCTCAATGGCGGTGCTGGAAATGACGTCTTGAACGGTGGCGACGGCAATGACGTGCTCAATGGCGGTGCCGGCAATGACGTTTTGAACGGTGGTGACGGCAACGACGTACTCAATGGCGGCACCGGTAATGACGCTCTGAATGGCGGTAACGGTGATGACCGTTTCATTCAGACCAGCGCTGCCGCAGTCACGACGATCGATGGCGCCGTTGGCAGCGATACGCTCGATTACAGCCAGCTCAAAGGCGGCATCTCTGCCAATCTCGCTGCCTATTGGGACGGCCCTGCCCATAGCTTTATCGGCATAGTCGAAAAACATACGGGTAGCGCACTGGCCGGAACCGACACCTTCCTAAATATTGACACCTTGATCGGCACCGCCTACAACGACACGCTGACAGGTGGAGCGGACCCGGACATGCTGCAAGGTGAGGCCGGCAACGACGTTCTGGTCGGTGGCTGGAACAATAACGATACCCTGTTCGGCGGTTCTGGCAACGACACACTAAGTGGTAGCTCCAGCATGGCTGTCCAAACAGATTACATGGCGGGTGACGATGGCGATGACGTCTTTGTGATTCACCAGACCTATGGCAACGAAACCATGGATGGCGGCAGTGGCTTCGATACCGTGGATTACTCCGATTTAAATCCTTTTATCGATCAGGGCCTTGTAGTTGACCTTGCCGCCGGCACCGCATTCCGTGACCACGGCGGATGGGGCGGCTATTCCAACGATACTGACCTGCTGCGCAACATCGAAGGTGTCCGTGGAAGTTGGCTGAGTGATGTGCTGACTGGTGACGACAAGGACAATGTATTGCGCGGCTACAAGAGCGATGACACCCTGAACGGCGCTGGCGGTAACGACAAACTATTCGGCGACACCGGCGATGATTTGATCCTCCAGAAAGACGTGATTGGCGACGACACCATTGATGGCGGCGACGGCATCGATATCTTGCAGTATGACGCCAGTTTCACCATCGAGGTCGACATGGCTCATCACACGGTCCGTAAATACCAGGGTGATGTTTTGATGGGTGTGGATACCTTCAAGAATATTGAAAATGTCGCCCGCACGCTTCACGCAGCCACGTCCGGCACAACGGCGGACGCGCCTGGTGCAGACAATGTTACGGCCACTGACGGCGGGCAGGTCATTGTTGTCGGCATTCCAGGTGCGCCGGTGTCGACCCTTCACATAAGCGAATAAAAATCCCGTACTTTTCCGGATCACACCTCTGCCATCTGCGAGGGCAGGGGCGTGGTTCGCGTCAATGTGCGCGCGCACTGGCTGATTTTTCCAAGGCGCTCACCCATCTTCTACTACCAATCCAATCAATCAAGGAAAAAATTTCCATGATCACGAAAGCTACACGACCCAGAACGGCAGCTGCTAATGGACAACGACCGCCGATGACGCAGACAATTTCTCATCAGGCACCTCCAAGCATGAATTGACTTTTCAATCCCTCCTAGGTAGGATGAATTCATTCAACGGAACACTGTTCCGTATAAAAGAACAATGAAATTCGCCGATAGATATCACCTTCCTGGAGACACGCAATGCCCCACGATAAAGACCGCAGCCACTGGCACGAGCCGGCCGGTAACAAGAAAGCCGGCTTCGGCAAGTTCAGCAAGCAGCCTACGCCGTATGACGCCTTCATGGAAGAAGAGGGCATTCCGGTTTTCCGTGGTATTGGTATCAGCAAGGTGCAAAACCTGCCGCTGCATCCGTGGAAGCGCATGGGCGGTCGTGGTCATTTCATCCAGCTCTACGGCACCGAAGGCAAATGGGGCTGCTATGTCGTTGAAGTGCCGCCAGCCGGCGCACTGAACGTCGAAAAGCACATGTACGAAGAAATCTTCCTAGTCGTCGAAGGCCGCGGCACGACCGAAGTCTGGCAAGAGGGCGACACCAAGAAGCACGTCTTCGAATGGCAGACCGGTTCGATGTTCTCGATCCCGATGAATGCCTTGCACCGCATCGTCAATGCGACCTCCAGCGGTGCGCTGCTGTTGGCGGGCACGACGGCGCCGAATGTGCTCAACATGATCAATAACTTCGGCGCGGTGTTCAATAATCCCTTCATCTTCCATGACCGCTTCAGCGGCGCCGAAGACTTCTTCAAGCCGAAGGACGACATCGAAGCCGATCCGGTGCGCGGCCTCGCCATGCGCCGTACGAACCTGATTCCGGACGCGATGAATTGCGACCTGCCGCTGGATAACCGGCGCTCGCCCGGCTATCGCCGCATCGAGCCCTTCATGACGAATAACTGCTTCTATTTCTGGATCGGCCAGCATGAGAACGGTCGCTACTCGAAAGCCCATGCGCATACCTCGGCGGCGATCCTGATCTGCCTCAAGGGCAAGGGCTACACCTATACCTGGCCGGAAATGCTAGGCGAAAATCCATGGAAAGACGGTCATGCCGACAAGGTCAAGCGCGTCGATTACGAGCCGGTCGGACTGGTCTCGGCGGCACCGGGCGGTGCGCGCTGGTATCACCAGCATTTCAGCGTCTCCGAAGATCCGTTCCGCCTGACCGCCTGGTTCGGCCCGCACAATCCCGGTCGCGATCCGGGCCCGCCGGGTGAGAAGCACACCGATTACACGGCCATGGATATCAATGAAGGCGGCTCGGCGATTCCTTACTGGATGGAGGATCCTTTCATCCGCAATGAATACAACGCCACCCTCAAAGAGAACAATGTGACGAATCGCATGGATCAGAACTGGTACCTGCCGCCGGAGAAATAATTGTGACGCAGACCGTGATCGTGCCAGATGGCGAAGAAGAGGGTGGGCGGGTATTTTTTACCAATGTGCGCCGCAGCCTGGAAGAAGAGGACGAGATCCGACTGGTCAGCGTCGGCGTGGATATCGGCTCATCGACTTCGCATCTGGTATTTTCACGGTTGGTGCTCGAGCGTCTCGATAGTCGTTACATCGTCTCCGAGCGCGAAGTACTGCATGAATCGGAAGTTTTGTTGACGCCCTATGCCGATGACATGAGCATTGATGCGGTGGCGCTCGGCAGTTTTATCGAGCGCCAGTACGCGCTGGCCAAGATCGCACCGCAAGACATCGATACGGGTGCGCTGATCCTCACGGGCGTGGCGGTCCGGCGCAGCAATGCGCGCGCGATTGGCGATCTGTTTGCGGCGCAGGCGGGCAAGTTCGTGTCCGTCAGCGCCGGTGATGCGTTGGAGGCCACGCTGGCCGCGTTTGGCTCCGGTGCTGCGGCGCGCTCGATTCGCGAAACGGCGCGCGTGATGAATATTGATATTGGCGGCGGCACCTCGAAGATCGCGGTCTGCGAAGAGGGTGAACTCGTCGATCTGACGGCGGCCGATATCGGTGCGCGCATCGTTTCGTTTGATGCGCTCGGTCGTGTGCAGCGTATTGAAGCTGCCGGCTACCGCTTTGCGCGCGAAGTCGGCCTGACGTTGGAAGTCGGCGTGATGCCGGATGCCCAGGGTTTATGGCAAATGGTCGAATGCATGGCCGATCGCCTGCTAGAGATCGTTCGTGAAAAAGCGCTGACACGTGAAAGCAGCGCACTGCTGCGCCTGGACGCACTTCGTAATGAGCGCGTCCCTGAGGTAATCACGTTTTCGGGCGGTGTGTCCGACTATATTTATGGCTTGCAGCCAGCCTCGTTTGGCGATCTCGGCGCGCAGCTGGCAGCAGCTGTGCTGGCTCGGGTGGAGCAATGGGGGCCGCGTATGGAGCGACCTGACCAGGGCATACGTGCGACCGTCGTCGGCGCCTCGCAATATACGATACAGGTCAGTGGCAGCACCATTTACGTCACGCCGCAAAGCATCCTGCCTCTGAAAAATGTCGCGGTGATCACGCCCGAATTGGATCTGAGCGACGAAGTTGTCGACGCAGAACAAATCGCTGCCGGTGTACGGCTGGCGTTGCGCCGCTTCGATTTGCATGAAGGCGAACAGGCCGTCGCCGTCTGTTATCGCTGGCAGGAATCGGCCACCTTTGCGCGGCTCGATGCTTTCTGTCGCGGTGTCATCGATGGCCTGTCGGTCTTGCTCGAGCGCGGCTTGCCCTTGATTCTGGTCGGCGATGGCGATATTGGTGGCCTCATCGGCATCCACTGCCAGCAAGAGCGCCGCCTGCAGAATGCGATCGTGTCCATCGACGGCATCACGCTCAAGGCCTTTGATTTCATTGATATCGGCGCGCTGCTGGAAACCTCGGGCGCAGTGCCGGTCGTGATCAAGTCGCTGGTGTTTCCGACCTCGGCGGCGGTAGGCTGGAGCGCGGAAAAGCCGCAGTTGTAATAAACCTGGCACAGGCATCGTTGTATGCCTCGACTTCAGTACCCGGCACCCGCCCTGCGCGCCACATCCCTGCTGCCTTTTTAAGGGATGTGGCGCGCAGGGCGGATGCCTCTGACAGTCCAGTGTGGCACAGCCAGCGACCCATCCGGATGGGGTTTTAAATTGGTCGCGCTTCAACGCAGGCCGCAGAGACAGGGCTATCGGGCGCCGGCAGGCTTAACAAGTCACCAGTCTGGCGGCGCCCGATAGCCCTGTCTCGATCTGACAGGGTGGCAGTCCTTCAAGCGATATGCTCCGATCTGACCCGGTCGCAATCCTTCGTGCGACATACCCCGATCTGACAAGGAAATCACAGGGCTTGCCCGTGTGTTCTTTTATATGGAACGTCGTTTCATTTCTTGCGATATCCGGAAATTCCCCCTACAATAAGCCCAGCGTAATTCAACCAATAAGCCATCCGTATTCAGCAATGAAACGAGACAGCAATGCGCAGCAGTCCACCTGGAGCAGACATGAAGCACGAAGGCCGAAGCAGGATGCGGTATCTGAAGTTAGTGTGTGGCGCAGCACTAGGCTTGCTGATGTGCGCAGCGCCGGCGCAGGCGCAATCCGGCAAGAATGACGCGATCTATATGTACCGTGGCGCCGACCGCGATCAGCGTCTGCTTGAAAAAGCGCGTCAGGAAGGCACAGTATCTGTTTATACCTCGCTGGCTTCGAAAGAATCCGGCCCGCTGGCCAAGGCTTTCGAGAAAAAATACGGCGTTAAGGTAGAACTCTGGCGCGCCACGACCGACAAGATTTTGCAGCGCGTGATCACCGAAGGGCAGGCCAAGCGCAATCTCGTCGATGTGATCGAGACGAATGGCCCCGAAGTCGAAATGATCGCGCGGGAAAAGCTGCTGTCGGAGTACTACAGTCCGTACATCGCCGACCTGCCGCCGTCGGCGATCGGGCCGAACCGCATGTGGGTCAGCGACCGGCTGAATTTTTTCGTCGTCGCCTACAACACGAACAAGGTCAAGCGCGAAGACTTGCCCAAGCATTACGAAGGCTTCCTCGATCCGAAATGGAAGGGCAAGATCGGCATTGAAGCCACTGATGCCGAGTGGATGGCGACGATCATCAAGAAGCTCGGCACAGAGCGCGGCATGAAGCTGTTCGAGCGCCTCGGCGAGATGCGTCCGGATGTGCGCAAGAGTCATATCCTGCTGGCTGAAATGGTCGGCGCCGGTGAAGTACCGGTCGCGCTGACGGTCTATAACTCGGAAGCCGAATCATTGAAGCGCCGCGGTGGCCCGATAGACTGGGTCGCAGTCGAGCCTGTCGTCGGCCGGCCGCAGGCACTGGCTGTATTGAAGAACGCACCGCATCCGCATGCGGCCATGCTGTTCGCGGATTATCTGCTGTCGCCGGAAGGCCAGGAGCTGTATCGCGAATTGGGGCGCGTGCCGACGAGTACGAAAGTAAAAAACGAGATGAGTAATTTCCCATACACGATGATCGATTCGGCGACGATGATCGATGAAAACGAAAAGTGGGAAAGCTTGTGGAACCGGCTGTTCCTGAAGACGAAATAAGACCCGCTGCGCAGGTAGCGATGTAATGCACACACACAGACTGAACACGAAAGTAAAACGATCATGACGCACACAATGCCGCAAGACTGGATGGGACTGGTGCTGGTGGTCTTCATACTCGGTATGAAGCACGGCATGGACCCCGATCATCTCGCCACCATCGATGGCATGACCCGCTTCAATGCGCAGCGCAAGCCGCGCCTGTCGCGTTGGTCGGGTTTTCTGTTTTCGCTCGGGCATGGCATGGTCGTCACGCTCGTGGCCGCGATCGTCGCACTGAGCGCCAGCAGCTGGAGCGCACCGGAATGGCTGGAAGAACTCGGCGCATGGATTTCAATCGTATTCCTCTTTGCGCTCGGCTTCGTGAACCTGCGTGAAGTCTTGCGCGCTGCACCTGACCAGCCGGTGCGTCCGGTCGGCTTCAAGGGGCGTTTCCTGCGCCGCTTCACAGAAACGAATCACCCTGTCGTCATCGCCGCTGTCGGCGCCGCCTTTGCGCTGTCGTTTGATACGGTGAGCCAGACCGCGCTGTTTTCATTGACGGCATCGAATCTTGCTGGCGCCGTCTTCTCCGTTGGCCTGGGTATCTTGTTCATGATCGGCATGATGCTGACCGATGGCGTCAATGGGCTGTGGGTTGCACGACTGCTGCGCGAGACTGGCCAGCGTGCGCTGATCGCTTCACGCGTGATGGGTTTGTCGATCGGTTTTCTGAGTATCGCGATCGCTGCGATCGGCATGGCGAAATATTTTGCGCCGGCGTTTTCGGCGATGATTGATGGCGCAGGTTTGCTCATGAGTGCCGGTGTCCTTGTAATTTTGGCGAGCAGTTTCGTCCTCGCATTAAAGTTGTCCAAGCCAGTGCCGGCGGTCTGATTAGAGTCGCTCCACCATTGAAAAAAGGGATCGGCGTTGTTAGACTGCGTTCTGCATAACAGAAAGAGGGTCTATTTATGGAACGCAAAGTCAAACCGGCCAAACCTAAAACACGTTTGTCGTCGGTAGCGAATGCGATTCGCCTTATCAAGGTGTTTTCGGATGATGACTATGAAATCGGCATCAGTGATCTGGGCAAGCGACTGCTGCTACCCAAGAGCACGGTGCACCGCCTGGCGACGACACTGATCGATGCCGGCATGCTGGAACAGAATCCCGAGAGCGGTAAATACCGGCTGGGTCTGGTCGTTTTTGAATTGGGTTCGCTGGTGCGCCGGAAGATGGATTTTTCCAGCGAAGCGAAACCGTTTTTGATGGAATTGCGCGAAAAGACAGGCGAAACCGTGCATCTGGCGATTCTCGATAATACGAGCATCGTCTACATCAACAGCCTCGAAAGCAAGCAGGCGATCCGCATGACGCTCGACGTCGGTATGCGTAAGCCAGCTTATTCGACCGCTGCCGGAAAAGTCATGCTGGCGTTTCAAACGGCCGAATTTTTGAACCGTGTGTTTGAAGATGGCTTTGAGGAGCGCACCGCGAACACGATCGTTGATCCGGAAGCGTTTCGCCAGGAGCTGGCAACGATCCGCACCCGTGGCTATGCGCTCGCGGATGAAGAAAATGAACTCGGTGTGCGTAGTCTCGCAGCACCCGTACGCGACCACTTTGGCAATGTGATCGCAGCAACAAGTATTGCCGGACCGGCGCAGCGTCTGACGAAAAAAGTCCTGACCTCGTTCGTGCCGGATGTAGTGAGCGCTGCCGACGCCATTTCCACCCGCCTCGGTTACCAGCCGCTGCGGGCGTCACGCAACTTCCGCTAAGGCGGTCACTGCGCACTCATTTGAATTGGTGCGCAGGGTCGTCTCGCGGTGTTGGGTGTGGTGCAGCTTTTAATTCACCTTCTTAACACTGTTGGAGACGACCATCGTTGCCCACTACAAGATAGCGCTCGCCGGTAGCGAGCAGCAATTTACCTGCGCCGAAGACGACACGATCCTGCGCGCTGCACTGCGTGCTGGTATCGGCATGCCTTATGAATGCAATGTCGGTTCCTGTGGCACCTGCAAGATCGAACTCGTCAGCGGCGAGGTCACATCGAACTGGCCGCAGGCGCCGGCTCTCGGTGAGCGTGACATCGCGCGCGGCCGTGTGCTCGGCTGTCAATCGCGCCCCAATGGCGACTGCACAGTCAAGGCTCGTCCCGGTCCACAATACGTCAGCGCCTGTCCGCCGCAACGCTTCGCTGCGACGCTGATCGAAGTGCGCGAACTGACACACGATATCCGCCAATTCCGTTTTCAATTAGCAGAGGTAGTCAACTTCCTGCCGGGTCAGTATGCGCTGCTGCAGTTCCCCGGCGTTGATGGTCCGCGCGCGTATTCGATGTCGAACCTGGACACCGATCACGCGTGCTGGGATTTTCAGATCAAACGTACACCAGACGGCGCCGGCACCGGCGCCTTGTTTGACCGGGTCAAGATCGGCGACAGCCTGCAGATCGACGGCCCTTATGGTCTGGCTTATCTGCGCAGCGACAGCCCGCGGGACATCGCCTGCATCGCCGGCGGCTCGGGTCTGGCGCCGGTCGTCTCGATCGCTCGTGGCGTGGCGGCGAACCCGGCCATGGATGGCGTCAAGGTGCATCTGTTCTACGGCGGGCGTGCAGCGCGCGACATCTGCGGCGAAGACCTGCTGCAAGCCTTGCCGGGTTACGGCGAACGCTTCTTCTTCCATCCGATCATATCGATGCCGGACGCTGATAGCGCACAGCAGTGGGCCGGCAAGGTCGGCTATGTGCATGAACTGGCGCTCGAAGTGCTGGGCGCGACGCTGGCCGAGCATGAAATTTATTTCGCCGGTCCGCCCCTGATGGCGCAGGCCGTGCAAAAAATGCTGATGCAGGAAAAAGTACCGGGTGGCCAGGTTCACTATGACGCCTTCTATTAAAACGAATTCTTTTAAAAAATAACGAGACGGAGAAACGACGTGTCCAAACTGAGATTAAGCCTGGGTTGCTGGAATTATGATCGCACGCGCAGCTTGCTGGAGGGTCGCGTTCAGCCCGATGGTATCGACCTGAATTACTTGAACATGCCGGTCGAGGAAACCTTCTTCCGCATGCTGCGCAATAAAGAATTCGATGTCGCGGAAATGTCGCTGTCCTCGTATTCCGTCTCACTGTTGCGGGACAGCCCTTTCATTGCGATCCCGATTTTCCCGTCACGCTTCTTCCGTCATTCCTGCATCTACGTCAATGCTGACAGCGGCATCAAGGAACCGAAAGACCTGATTGGCAAGAAGATCGGCAATCCTGAATACCAGATGACCGCGCCGGTCTGGATCCGTGGCGTGCTGTCGGATGAATACGGTGTGCCGGTCAACAGCGTCACGTATTACACCGGCGGTGAAGAAGAGCCGAACCGCGACGAAAAGCTGAAGCTCGACCTGCCACCTGATATCAAGGTCTTGCCGATTGGCCCGACCAAGACTTTGTCGGCCATGCTGGCTAGCGGTGAAATCGATGCGCTCTACACCGCGCGCATGCCATCGTCGTTCCATACCAGCGGCGGCAAGGTCAAGCGTCTGTTCGAAGACTTCGTGCCGGTCGAGAAGGATTACTTCCGTCGTACCGGCATCTTCCCGATCATGCATACCGTCGTGATCCGCCGCGAGGTCTATGAAAAGAATCGCTGGGTCGCGCAATCGCTGTACAAGGCCTTCTGCGAAGCGCAGCAAGAGACTTACAAGGATCTGTACGAGACCGCCGCATTGAAGGCCATGCTGCCATGGCTTACTGCCCACGTTGAAGAAGCGCGTCATGAAATGGGGGACGACTTCTGGCCATATGGCTATCAGAAGAACAAGGCGACCTTGTCGACTTTCCTGCGTTATCACCATGAGCAGGGCCTGTCAAAGACCTTGCTGACACCGGAGCAGCTGTTTGCGCCGGAGACGCTCGAGTCCTTCAAAATTTAACACCACCGACCTGAATTAACGCCTTACTGGAATCACCATGCCGGATAACGAAGACCAAAACGCCAAACGCGGACATAACATTGACGACCATCGCTATGGCGAGGAATTTAACCATGTGCATGAAGATGGTGAAGATGCCGATCATGACCATGATGACTTCGACACCGTCGAAGGCTCACTCGAAGACAATCCGGTCTGGCAGCAAGACCATGTGTCGCTGGTGAGCGTGGGCATCGACATCGGCTCGTCCGGTACGCAAGTGATTTTTTCACGCATCAAATTACGCCGCATGGGTGAAGACCTGTCGAGCCGCTATTTCGTCGTCTCGCGCGAGACGCTTTTCCAGTCGCCGGTCTCGCTGACACCGTATGCGAGTGAAACGCGCATCGATGAAGCCGCGCTCGGCTCCATCATCGACCAGGCCTACAAGGGCGCGGGCCTGCATCCGGACGACATTGATACCGGCGCCGTGATTCTCACAGGTGAAGCACTACGCCGTGAAAACGCGCAGGCGATTTCCGCTGTGATCGCAGAGCAGGGCGGCGAGTTCGTCTGCGCCACAGCTGGCCATCACATGGAATCGATGCTGGCTGCTTATGGCTCTGGCGCGGCACGGGTGTCGCATGATCTCGGCAAACGTGTTCTGAATATTGACATCGGCGGCGGCACGACCAAGCTGGCCATCGTTGAAGGCGGCAAGGTCAAGGCGACTGCGGCGATCCATATCGGCGGGCGACTCATGGTCGTCGACAAGGAGCAAAAGCTCGCACGCCTCGATCCGGCCGGTCGCTATCATGCGAACCAGGCGGGCTTCGAATGGCAGCTTGGTGATATAGCGCCTCGCGCATCGATGGCCAAGGTCGCCGACTGGATGGCGAATGCACTGGTGAGCGCCATCAGCGGCGGTGAAGTCGCGCATGAAGTAGAGCACCTGTATCTCACCGATCCGCTGCCTTACCTCGGACCGATTGATGGCGTGATGTTCTCCGGCGGCGTGGCGGAATACGTGTACGGCCGCGAGACGCGTGATTTCAGCGACATGGGTTTGCTGCTCGGTACAGCGATCCGGCGCAAGCTCGACAGCAGTAATCTCGCCTGGGAAATGCTGCCGGCCGGTGAATGCATCCGCGCGACTGCTCTCGGTGCGTCCGAATATTCGGTGCAGCTGAGCGGCAACACGACGTATATCTCCAGCCCAGGAAAGCTGCTGCCTAAGCGTAACCTGCAAGTCCTGCAGCCAGCATATGACTGCGGCGCAGAGATCAATTCCGACGCCTTGGCGCAAGCCATTCGCGGTCATTTCAAGAATTTCGATCTCGTTGAAGGCGAAGCGGAAGTCGCGCTGGCTTTCCGCTGGTCCGGTCCGCCGTCGTATCAGCGCATTGCCGCCTTCGCCTCCGGCATTGTGCAGGCGATGTCTGCCACGCTGGCACAGGGTCTGCCGCTCTATCTGATTCTCGATGGCGACCTTGCGCATACCTTGGGCAATCTGCTGCGCGACGAGATGGATGTGCGCAGCGAGATTCTCGTCATTGACGGCATCGTGCTGTGGGATTTTGATTACATCGATCTCGGACGCATCCGCATGCCGTCGCAGACCGTGCCGGTCACCGTCAAGTCGCTCGTCTTCAGCCAGGACCCGCGCACGCCTTTGGGTAATGCGCGCAGCGACCTGAAGTATCGTCCGCATGTGCATACCCATGGCAAGGGTCACAGCCATGGCCACAGCCACAGCCACACGCATGGACACAGCCACGATCATGGCGATGGTCATCACCATCATCATGATGAGCCAGTTAAACCGACCAAATCGTAAGCGGAGACAGACCCATGACAAATGCGACGCAAACCATCGCTGAGAAGAAGCAAATGCTGGTCGACGCGATCCTGATGATGGAACGCGCCCAGGTCATCGATTTCAATGGCCACTTCAGCTGCCGCGTGCCGGGCACCGATCACATGCTGATCAATTCCGGCGCCTCGGTGCGCAGCGCCCTGACAGCGGCTGACATCGTTACCATCGACCTCGACGGCAATCTCGTTGAAGGCGAGGCCGTGCCGCCCATGGAGTTTCACATCCATGCCGAAATCTACCGCCGCCGCCCCAACGTCAATGCGGTCGTGCATACGCATCCACTCTGGTCGACGCTGTTCAGCATGGTCGGCTTGCCAGTGCAGCCGGTGATCATGCAGGCGGCCGTGCTAGGAGAAATCCGCACCTTCGCCAAGACCGCCTCGATCAATAACCGGCCGCTGGCGCAGGAGCTCGGCGACGCTTTGGCTGAGCACAAGGTCATCATGCTCAAGTCGCATGGTGCCGTGGTCGCTGCTGAAGGGATCCTCGAAGCCTTCGTGCTCGGTGTCTACCTCGAAGAGACGGCGCAGCGCCAGCACATGGCTATGCAGATCGGTACACCCACGGCATTGACGCCGGAGCAGGTCAAGGTCATCGCCGGCAATCTGTGGAAGCCGCATCTGCTGCGCAAGGTCTGGGATTACCACTACGGCATCCTGCAACGCGCTTAAATCGCTTTTACTCGTCTATTGCCATTCGCGATAGACGTGTTGTTTCTCTTGTCGTCGCATTCGCAAGCCCTTGTTTCATCTGAAATTTACCTTCTCCCGGAAATAAAGCCGAATTTTATTGACATCGATCAATGGGGTAGGTAAATTCAGGTGTCTTTCCATGCAGACCGATGGTCCGCATAGCAGAACAAGAAAAATTGAAGTAAATCGCATTAAACACCGCATAGATGGTGAGCTAATTTAACCGAGGAGAGCTTCGTTATGGAAGCTGTGGGACAAATGGCCGCTGCATCACCGATGCAGCCTGAGTTGCCGAAAGAGCCTAAGGGCTGGCGCAACATTGAATTAAAGTGGGTCATCATCGGCGTGAGCGTGGCAATCGTTGCCTACCTCGCATTGATGCCGCTGGGTTTCCTGATGTGGCAAAGTTTCTTCACGCCGCAGACCGCCAGCAAGGCCGCTGAATTCACGTTTGACAATTACGTCACCGCTTACACCAGTGTCGAAACGCTGAAGCTGTTTTTCAGTTCGGTCACCTTCGCTACCGGCACCTCAATTTTTGCTTTCCTCGTCGGCACCGCCCTGGCATGGATGAATGAGCGCACCAACACGCCGCTCAAATCCCTGTTCTTCGCGCTGTCGATCATCCCGCTGATCATTCCCGGCATTCTGTTCACGGTCGCATGGATCCTGTTGGCCAGTCCGAAGATCGGCATCCTGAATCTGCTGCTGCAAGGCTGGTTCAATACCGACTATGTCTTCTTCAACATCTACTCGATGTGGGGCATGATCTGGGTCGATGGCTTGCATTATTCGTCGATGTCTTTCCTGATCATGACTGCAGCCTTCCGCTCGATGGATCCATCGCTGGAAGAGTCCGCCATGATGAGTGGCGCGTCAGTGCCGCAAATCGCCTGGCACATCACACTGAAATTGACCTGGCCGGCGATTTTCGCGACGCTGCTGATCCTGTTCGTACGTTCGATCGAATCCTTTGAAGTACCGGCACTGCTCGGTCTGCCGGTCGGTATCCAGGTTTTCACCTCGTCGATTTATCAGGCGATCCACCAGTATCCAAGCAAGGTCGGCCTCGCGTCATCCTATGCGGTCACGCTGCTGCTGATTACGACCATCGGTATTTATTTCCAGTCCAAGCTATCCAGCCAGGGCAGCAAATATTCTACCGTCACCGGCAAGGGCTTCCGCCCGCGCGCCATGGATCTCGGTAAATGGCGTTTCCTGACGGCCGGTATCTTCCTGCTCTATTTTTCGCTGATCGTGGTCCTGCCTTTCCTGGTATTGGTCTGGTCTTCGCTGCAAAAATTCTATAGCGTACCGTCCATGGCCGCGGTCAAGAACCTGACCTTCGACGCCTACAGTTTTATCCTTACCTATCCGACCATTATCAGCGCCGTTGGCAACAGCCTCTTGCTGGCAGTCGGCTGCGCAACAGTGGTCATGCTGCTGACGTCCGTGATCTGCTGGATTGTCGTCAAGACCAAGCTGCCAGGTCGCTGGATCCTGGATAACCTGGCCTCGCTGCCGATGGTTTTCCCGGGGCTGGTGCTGGGTCTGGCGATCATGATTTTCTATCTCAATGTCGATGTCGGCGTGTACGGCACGATGTGGATCATGTTCATTGCTTATGTGACGCGCTTCATGCCTTACGGCCTGCGTTACAACACCACCTCGATGCTGCAGATTCACAAAGAGCTCGAAGAGTCGGCTGCCATGAGTGGCGCCGCCTGGGGCACGACCTTCTGGCGCATCATCCTGCCGCTGCTCAAACCAGGTCTGCTGGCTGGCTGGATCTATATCGTCATCGTCTCGATTCGCGAATTGTCGACCTCGATCCTGCTCTACAGCCCAGGCACGGAAGTGATTTCAGTACTGATCTGGGAACTCTGGGAAAACGGCCAGTACGTCGAACTGTCGGCGCTTGGCGTGATGTTCATCATTGCCCTGTTCATGCTGGTCATGCTGGCCCAGTACGTCGGTAAAAAATTCGGTGTCAAAGAAGACTAAGCGACTAAGCAATTAGCCCGATCAAAGTAAAGGTAGGAGACAAATATGTTGAACGTAAATGCGCTGTACACGGAATATCCGAATGAAAAGGGTGAGATTGTCAAAGCCGCACAGAATGTGACTTTTGAAGTCCCGGAAGGCAAGCTGTTCACGCTGCTCGGTCCTTCCGGCTGCGGCAAGACCACGACCCTGCGCTCGATTGCAGGTCTCGAGCGTCCACGCGCCGGTGAAATCACGGTCGATGGCGTGGCGGTCTATTCGTCCTCCAAGGGTATTTTCATTGCGCCCAACAAGCGTAATTTCGGCATGGTCTTCCAGTCGTATGCGATTTGGCCGCACATGAATGTGTTCCAGAACGCCGCCTTCCCGCTGGAAGTTGGTTCACGCAAGTTCACCAAGAAAGAGATCGAAGATAAAGTCATGCGCGTTCTGACCGCCGTCGGTCTGGATCACGTCGCTGACCGCGAAGCGACCAAGATGTCGGGCGGCCAGCAACAGCGTCTGGCGCTGGCGCGCGCACTGGTGATGGAGCCGAAACTGCTGCTGCTCGACGAGCCACTGTCGAACCTCGACGCCAAGCTGCGCGAGCGCATGCGTTTCGAATTGAAGCGCATGCAGCGTGAGCTCGGCCTGACGACCATCTACGTCACGCATGACCAGAGCGAAGCCCTGGCGCTGTCGCATGAAATCGCCGTCATGAGTGCCGGCCAGGTCGTGCAGATCGGTTCGCCGCGCGCGATTTACGAACGGCCGATCAACAAGTTTGTCGCTGACTTCGTCGGTCTCACAAATTTCCTCGACGCGACCATCATCGCGCCGGAAGACGGCGAAGACCGCTATCGCCTGAATTCAACGATAGGCCAGCTCAGTGTGACCTCGATGGATACCTTCAAGGCGGGCGATGCGGCGCTGGTGTCGGTGCGTCCGGAAGATATCGAATTGTATGAAAAGCGTCCTGATGGTCCGAACGTCATCGAAGGCAAGGTCGATTTCAAGGTCTTCCTCGGCGAATACATGGATTACCACATCAAGGTCGGCGAGCATCAAGTCCTCTCGCGCGTGCATCCGTCCTTCATGGCGCCGGTCGGTGCGACTGTCTACATGCGCATGAATCCGGAGAAGTGCATCACGATTCAGGACAATACGCAGTACCGGAAGGTCGGCTAATCATGTGGCACCCACTGGACTCTGAATTGATCAAGCGGCGTTGCAAGAATCTTGCGCGTTGCCTCTTGCTTTTGCCATTGCTGGCAGGTGTCATTTCGGGTTCAGTGTATGCGCAGTCGCCGGTGCCGATGTATGAAGGCGCTGACCGCACTCAACGTCTGGTGGACGGTGCCAAGCGTGAACGCAGCCTGATGCTGTACACCTCGATGGCGGAGAAGGACAGTATTCGTCTCACGACCGCCTTCGAGAAAAAGACCGGCATCAAGGTCACCGTCTGGCGCGCCGGAAAAAACAAGGTCTTGCAGCGCGTGATCACCGAAGCCGGGGCAGGACGCAATGAAGTCGATTTCGTCCTCAATCCCGCGCCGGAAATGGAAGCGCTGCATCGCGAAAAGCTGTTGCAGCCGGTGCGCTCGCCGGTGCAAAAAGACTTGATCGCAGCAGCATTGCCGGCGCATCGCGAGTGGACCGGCATGCGCGTCTATGTCTTCGTCCAATCCTACAACACACAAAAGGTCAGCCGCGAAGAATTGCCGCGCACCTGGCAGGATTTGCTCGATCCGCGCTGGAAAGGCCGGCTTGGTATTGAAGCCAAACAGCAGGAATGGTTCTACGCACTGGTGCAAGCCATGGGCGAAGAAAAGGGCCTGAAATTTTTCCGCGATCTGGTCGCTACCAACGGCGTATCGCAACGTACAGGTAACTCACTGTTGAACAATATGGTGGTCTCCGGCGAAGTGCCGCTGGCGCTGAATGTCTACAGCTATCTGCCCGAGCAGGCCAAGGCCGGCGGCGCGCCGATCGACCAGATCGCGTTGGCGCCGACCATGGCGTACACCGACGGCATCGGCATCGTCAAGGCCGCGCCACATCCGAACGCTGCGACCTTGTTTTATGACTTCATGCTCACCGAAGGCCAAAAGATCGTCGGCGAGCACAGCGCGATCACGACCAACCGTCGCGATGAAGCGGCACTGGCGAAATTCAAGCCTGTGTTCATTGACGCCGCGCGCGTGCTGGATACCTATGAGCTGTGGGCCAAGACTTACGACGACGTCCTCAACGGTCGTCCGACTGCGCGTTGACATTACAAGGCTAAATCATCATGCGTCCAGAACAGAATCAGCGACTCACCCAGACCGGTCCAGGCACGCCCATGGGCGAGGTTTTTCGTCGCTACTGGATACCCGCGCTGCTGGCGACCGAATTGCCCGAGCCCGACTGCGCGCCGGTGCGCGTGAAGTTGCTCTCTGAGCGTCTGATCGCGTTTCGCACGACGGCGGGTGAGCTCGGCCTGATGGATGAATTTTGCGCGCATCGTGGCGTATCGCTCTGGTTCGGCCGCAATGAAGAAAATGGCTTGCGCTGCCCTTACCATGGCTGGAAATATGCGAGCACTGGGCAATGCGTCGAAGTGCCTTCCGAGCCGGTCGAGAGCGGCTACTGCGGCACGATCAAATTGACGTCGTATCCACTGGTCGAGCGCGGCGGCATCCTGTGGACTTACATGGGTCCGCCCGAACTGCAGCCGGAATTGCCCATGTACGAATGGGCGACCGTGCCCGACAGCCATCGGCATATCTCCAAGCGCCAGCAGGATTGCAATTATCTGCAGGCCATGGAAGGCGGGCTGGACTCGTTTCATTCGACTTTCCTGCATCGCATGTCGGTCGGCGACGATCCTCTGCTCAAGCGTGATGCGCGTAGCGCTGCCTTGCTGAAGGCTGATGCGCATCCGGAATTCGTGCCGCTCGAGTCGCCCGGTGGGTTGTATATCGCGACCCGCCGCAATGCCGACGACGACCAGTATTACTGGCGCGTGACGCAGTGGATGATGCCTTGCTTTAACCTGTTTCCACCGTATGAAGGCAATCCTTACGGTGGCCACGCCTGGGTGCCGATCGACGACGAACATGCGACCACATACAGCATCGATTACCACCCCGACCGCGCATTGACCGAAGCGGAAATCGCTGCCATGGAAGCCGGCAAGGGCATCCATAGCCTGCTGATTCCAGGGACGTTCCGGCCGGTCGCCAATATCGACAATGATTACCTGATCGACCGCGTTGCGCAAAAAGAGCGTCGCACGTTTTGCGGCGTCATGGGTGTAGCCGAGCAGGACGCCGCGGTCCAGGAAAGCATGGGCGCGATCTCGGATCGCAGCCGCGAAAACCTGGTCGGCACCGACAACGGCATCATCATGACGCGCCAGCGTTTGCTGCGAGCGGCGAGCGCAGTCGAGGCCGGCCTGCCACCGCCTGGTATCGATGCCGCCGCTCAGCGGGTACGCGCCTTTGCGGCCGTGCTGCCACAATCAGCCGCCTTGCAGTCGGCGCCCGAGATGCAAGTCCAGACCAGTGCCAGTGGAGTAAGCGAATAATGACGATCCAGACCGTAGGACTGATAGGCGCGGGACGCATGGGCATGCCGATCATCGCGCATCTGGTGCGTGCCGGCTTTCGTGTGCTGGTCAGTGAACGCAATGCAGAGCGGCGCAGCGACATCGAATCGCGCGGGGCTGCCATGGTCGACTTGCCTGTGCTCGCTGGCGAATCGCAGGCGATCCTGATCTGCGTCGGTTACGACGAGGAAGTGCGCGCCCTCATAGAAGGCACTGACGGCTTGCTCGCCTACGCCCAGCCTCAGACCATCATTGCAGTCCTGAGCACGATCCATCCGCAGTCGATGCAAGACCTCGCCGCGCATGCAGCGCCGCACGATGTGCAGGTCGTCGACGCCACTGTCTGTCGTGGCGGCCGTGCTGCCGACGACGGCACGCTGCTGTCCTTTGTCGGCGGCGACGCGGACGTAGTCGAGCGCCTGCGCCCGGTGCTGGCGGCGTATTCCTCGGACATCGTGCATAGCGGCGCGATCGGTACCGCGCAGGTATCGAAGGCGTCAAATAATCTGATTTTGTGGGCTTGCCTCGTCGCCAATCATGAAGCGCTGGCGCTGGCACAACGTTATGACGTCAATCTCGATGCTTTGCGCGCAGCCCTGATGACCAGCAGTGCCGCCAATGGCTCGCTGGGAAACTGGGGCAAGCAATCCATGGCCTGGGCCGAGGACGACATGGCGATCGTGGCTGAGATGGCGCAGGACTGTGGCATCTCACTGCCGCAGACCGGGCTGGTGCGTGAAATCTGCCGCAGCCTCAAGCCGCGCCGTTACGAACTTGAGAAATACGGAGTCTGACCGGTGATACGCCTGCGCTCCCTGCTGCTTGTTGTGCTGTGCTGCCTCAGTGGCATGGCTGCGGCGATCGAGCCGGCATTGGTCGCCTCAGTGGCTGATCTCAGCGGTGCAGCGCGTAACCAGCGTTTGATAGACGGTGCCCGGCGTGAAGGTGAATTGAATCTGTACACCTCGCTCACGGTTGAAGACATGGCGGTCATCAACGGCGCGTTTGAAAAGAAGTATGGCGTCAAGGTGCGCATGTGGCGCGCCGGTGCCGACAAGATCCTGCAGCGTACCGTTACCGAGGCTAACGGTAACCGTTTCGAAGTCGATGTGCTCGAAGCCGGCACACCGGCGCTGGAAGCCCTGCATCGTGAAAAATTGCTGGTGCCGGTCAAGTCACCGTATCACGCCGACCTGATCGCGCAAGCTGTGCCGGCACATCGTGAATGGGTGGGCGCGCGCCTGAATGTGTTCGTGCATGCCTACAACACGAAGCTGATTAAAAAAGAAGACCTGCCGCAGACGTATGCGCAGCTGGCGCAGCCGAAATGGAAAGACAAGCTCGGTATCGAGTATTCGGATGAAGACTGGTTTGCGACCTTGATGAGCGAGCTGGGTGAAGAAAAGGGCTTGAAAATATTCCGCGACATCCGCGCCAATAACGGGATCTCGGTGCGCAAAGGTCATACCTTGCTGACGAATATGGTGGCCTCGGGTGAAGTGCCGTTTGCGCTGACGGTCTACAACTTTACAGCCGAGCAGATCAAGCAGAAGGGCGCGCCGCTGGAATGGTTCGTGATGGCGCCGGCGATTGCGCGCGCCAATGGCGTGGCCGTCGCGCGTCGCGCGCCGCATCCGCATGCTGCTGTTTTGTATTACGACTTCATGATCAGTGAAGAAGGTCAGCAAATTCTGGCCAAACGGGATTTTGTCACGACCAGCACGAAGATTGCGTCGCCCCTGGGCGCCACGCCGTTGAAGCTGGTCGATCCGGCACTGATGCTGGATGAGAACGAGAAGTGGACGCGCCTTTACGACGAAGTCGTCGTCAAGGGAAAAAAGCAATAGCCGTATAACAAGGAGATTCGCAAATGAGTAGTGAAATCAAAGAGAATTATCACAGCAATAAAAATCGCATTTTCGTGCGCGCTATCGCTGGCGCTTACAACCTCAACGATGAGCTGGCGCGTCTGCGTTCCATGCCACGCGTACGCAAGGCCAAGGACATTAAATTCCAGGATGGCCCGCAGGCGTTCAGCCGCCATTTTGTTGAGCCAAAAGATGGCATCACGCAGACTTTCCATTTGCACCTCGAGGAATACGGCCCGGGCGGCAAATCGCAAAAGCACGGCCACGTCAACGAGGCAGCTTTCTACATCCTCGACGGCGAAGGTTATGAAATCCACGACGGTATTCGTTATGACTGGAATGCTGGCGACATCGCCATCGTGCATAACAATTGCGTCCACCAGCATTTCAACCGTTCATCAGAAAAGCCGGCACGCGCGCTGGTCATCAAGACCAAGCCGATGTACCTGTTCATGAACATGCTGTTCCAGTATCAGGTCGAGCCACGCGTGTCGACCGCAGCACCCGGTGGCGAGGGCTTCGAGGCACGCGATCTGGACACCAATTTCAATCACGACGAATAAGACAGCATTCATCGCAAACAATTAACGCAATACGAATCAAGCAAGAGGAGTAATAAAAATGGCATGGGGCGAATCAAAGACCTGGATGGCAGGCACAGAAAATCAGGCGTTGTACCAGGACTTGCTGGACGAGGCGACAGCGGCGCCAGCCAATAACGCCAAGCGCAAGAAGGTCGTGCATCCAAGCGAGATGCCTTGGGAATTAGCGCGTCAGGGCTTGCTCAAGCATTTGCTGAACGAAAAAATGAATACGCGCATGGAGTCGGTCGACGCCTACATGCAGATCATCCCGCCGGGCAGCCACTCAGGCAAGCATCGCCATCTGGCCGAAGAATGCCTGTATGTGCTCGAAGGCCGTGGCTACGACCTGCACCAGGATTGTGATGTCGAGATTACCGACACCTATCACTGGAAAGCGCAGGACGAAGTCAAGCGCTACGAATGGGAAGCCGGCGACGTGATCTACATCCCGCCAAATACCGTGCACCAGCATTTCAATGCCGACCCGGACCGGCCAGTGCGCCTGATCTCGGCGATTAACCGCATCTACGAAAAATTTGGCTTGAACGATCTCGAGCAGGTCGAAGATGCACCGGAATACAAGCCGGGCGTGGTACTGACGAAGGAACTCGTCGCAGAATTGATTAACAAAAAAGCGCAATAAGCTGATTCGTCGCGCCGCTGAAAGCGGCATCGGCACAGTATTAACATTACATATCGCAGGAGCAGGAAATGGCAAAAGACGCATTAGTATCAGACGACCTGGCGAAGAAATTTGCCACCGAAAAAGAATCGCCGTACACCCGGTGGGTTGCCGCAGAAGGCCTCGACATCATCAGCGCGCACTATGTGCCAAGCTTGAACACGGTCGACCTGAAGCCATGGGCACGCCGCGGCGGTTCGGGCGTGTTCATCAATCATGAAGCGTCGCGCACCTCGAACGATTGCTATGTGTGCGAAATTGCACCGGGCAAGCAGCTCGAGCCACAGCGCCAGCTGTTCGAAGAAATGATCTACGTGCTCAACGGCCGCGGATCAACGACCGTGTGGAATGACGCCGGTCAGCGCGTGACGTTTGAATGGCAGGCAGGTTCCCTGTTTGCGATTCCATTGAACGCCAGCTGCCAGCATTTCAATGGTTCAGGCAAGGATGCGGCACGCTTCGTGTCCGTCACGAACGGTCCGTCTGTCATTAATCTGTATGAAGACATCGATTTCGTCTTCAACACGAAATACGATTTCAAGAACCGCTTCTCGGGCGAGCCGGATTATTTCGATAACAAAGGCGAGCAAAAAGGCTTGCTGCTGGAAACGAACTTCGTTGCCGATGCAGTCAACCTGCCGCTGATCAGCGCCAAGGAACGCGGCGCCGGTGGTGGACATATCCGTTTTAATATGGCCAAGGGTTCGATGAACAGCCATATTTCGCAATTCCCGACAGCGACTTACAAGAAGGCGCATTGCCACGGACCTGGCGCGCACGTCATCATCCTCTCAGGTGAAGGCTACAGCCTGATGTGGCCAGAAGGCGAAGAGCCACGTCGCTACGAGTGGCAGACCGGCTCCATGATCGTGCCGCCTAACCTGTGGTTCCATCAGCATTTCAATACCGGCACCCAGCCTGCACGCTACCTCGCGTTCAAGCATGAAGTCGTCTCCATCCGTAACGCGCAGGGCGTGCCCAAGGCATGGATCAGCCAGCGCGTCGGCGGCGACCAGATCGACTACGCGGACGAAAGCCCGCTGGTACGCGACCTGTTCCGCGACGCCTTGGCCAAGCATAACCTCGAGCCACGCATGGCCGATGCCTATCAGGCAGAACTGGCCGATTTGCCCCCGAAGCCTTGAGTTTTTCAGTGCCTGGTGCGCCGGGCACTGAAATCAAGTCAAAAAGGCAAGGCGGAACTACAACGCTTTCAGAAAAAATGCTCGACACACCGCAACTAGTACAGGTACTCTAAAGCATCATTTTTTTAATGGAACTATGTTCTGCATATCGGAACAATTCCGGCAATGATGAGCGGTGGGTGGGAAAACAGAATCATCAAGCGAGATGGTCTTATTAAATCGAGGAGACAACATGTTGGACAACAAGAAGAACTTAATAGCAGTTGCAATCGCTGGCGCATTTGCCTTGCCTATCGCAGCACAGGCACAATCGACGGTTGAGGTTTACGGTAAGTTGTATCCGGAAATAGTGAATGGACAGCTGTCTGGTGCGACTGCCAAGGGTACTGTTGTGAACACGCTGTCCGCTGCTGCCACCGGAGCAGCCGACAGCAAATTGCTGTCGATGGACTCGCCTAATTCGCGGCTCGGTTTCCGTGGTACGGAAGATCTGGGCGGCGGAATGAAAGCTTTTTATCAGTTGGAAATGGGCTTGGGTGTTGATACTGGTGCGAACTCGTCGACCTCATTGCTGTTCAGCCGCGATTCATTCGTCGGTGTTTCTGGCGGTTTCGGTAGTGTCAAGCTCGGCACCATGGACACGGTCTACAAGACCCTTGGCGACACGATGAGCTTTTTGGGCATCTCCAGCGGTAACTTCATTTCGGCCAGTAACATCCTCTCCAAGCCAGGCTTTGGTACCAGCTCTGCATCGAGCTTCCATCTCCGCCGTGGTAACAGCATTATTTACGAATCACCAGAAGTTGCCGGTTTTCAAGGTCTGTTTGATTATTCCCTCGGTGAAGTTACTGGTAGTTCGTCTTCCACGTCTGTTATTTCCGGTGGTGTGAAATACAACGCGGGTCCTCTCTATTTGGCTGTCGCTTATGAGAACCATAAGGACCTGTTCGGTGCATCGAAAAACGTCCCGACAGCAATCGCCAACAATACGGCGACTGCGATTACTGGCGGTCCAACATCGACCGATACAGCCGTGCGTTTTACGGCACAGTACAAGGTCACCGAAGCTACCCGTGTTGAAGGTAACTACGCAACGATCCAGTACGATGAAACTGGCGGTACTGCCGGCAAGTTTGCCAACTACAAGCACAATGTCTGGTCGATCGCCGGTGAGCACAAGCTGAACAATGCGGTCACCCTCGTTGGCTCATACGGCGCTGCTGCTGCCGGTACCTGTACGCTGGTCGGCACTGCCGCCTGCAGCACAGCGGGTCTCGATGGCAAGATGTTGAACCTTGGCGTAGGTTATAACTTCTCCAAGCGCACCATGTTGTTCGCGCTGTATTCGAACATGAACAACGGCGCGTCTGCTGTCTACAACAACTTTGGCAGCGGTAGCCCGGCTACAGGTCAGGACATCAGTATTTTTGCAGCAGGTATCAGCCACAATTTCTGATGCAAGCATGAAGGATGCGGAACCGGCTCCGGCCTGTTCCGCACTCAGGATTTACCGCCAGCTTAGGCTGGCACCCCTATACATGCTGTCGGCCTGATTGAAGCGGCACGGCGGCGCAAAAATATGCACGGATGACGGCGACCTGCCGACCGTGGAAACACGCCCGGTGAGCCGGGCTTACAGAAAGTGATCATGCCAATTTTCCCGGTTCCAGACTTGCGCAAGTTTTGTATCTTAGTCTGGACTTGTCTGCTGCTGGCGCCGGGAGTGACGCTCGCCCAGGGCAAGACGAAACAGGCCGAGATCTATCTGTACCAGGGCACTGATCGCGAGCAAAAGCTCCTCGACGGCGCGCGCAAGGAAGGCACGCTTGCGATCTACACTTCGCTCAATCCAAAAGACGCGGCACCTATCGTCGAAGCCTTCGAGAAAAAATACAAAATCAAGGTCGCGCTGTGGCGTGCCAGCGGTGAAAAAATGGTGCAGCGCGCATTGACCGAAGCGCGTGCCGGCCGTTTTACGCCGGATGTGTTCGAGAGCGATGGCGTGGAAATGGAAATTCTCGCGCGCGAGAAAATGCTGGAAGAATTCAGCAGTCCGAACTTCCGCGACTTGCCCGCATCCGCATTTCCAAAGCATCGCCTGTATGTCGCGGATCGTTTCAATTTCTTCACGATCGCCTACAACACCAACATCGTCAAGCCGCAAGACGTGCCCAATACCTATCAGGATTTGCTGCTGCCGCGCTGGTCCGGCAAGATCGGCATCGAAGCGGGTGATGAAGACTGGTTTGCCGCGCTCGTAAAGCACATGGGCGAAAAAGAAGGCCTCGCGTATTTCCGTAAGCTGGCCGATAACCATCCGCAGATCCGCACTGGTCACACCCTGATTTCCGAACTCGTCGCCGCCGGTGAAATTCCGATCGCTGCCGCCGTCTATAACCATGCCGTCGAGCGCCTTGCGCTTAACGGCGCACCGATCAAATGGAAGGCGTTGGCGCCGACCATGGGTCGTCCCGGCGCCATCGGCACTGCAAAAAATGCACCGCATCCGCATGCTGCACTGCTGTTTGCCGACTTCATGCTCTCACGCGAAGGGCAGACACTGATCAAGCAGCGTAACCGCGTACCGGCAAGTAATGCCGTTGACAGCACGCTGAACAAATTTCAAAACCAGATGATCGATCCTGCTATCGTGCTCGACGAGTCGGCAAAATGGGAAAAGCTCTGGGGCGACCTGTTCTTGCACGGCCAATCCGTCAGTCACAAGGCCGATTGAAGCGGCCCGGCCTGGACGGAATATCCGGATAAATACCATCAAGATTTTTTCAAATATGTACTGAAAAGGGTTTAACAATGGCACTGCAAAATTCCAAGCGTTGGGTACTCAAGACTTTACTAGCCACAGCCGTTGGCAGCGCCCTGCTGAGCTTCGGCGCGGGCGCAATTGCGCAGAACAAGGGGAGTGCTGAAGCGGCTGCCCTGACCGGCGCAGATCGCCAGCAGCGTCTGGTCGATGGTGCGAAAAAAGAGGGCGAACTGTCCATCTATACCTCGGTGCCGGTGGACGACATGGCGGTCTTGACGACGGCATTCGAAAAGAAATATGGCATCAAGGTGCGTGTCTGGCGCGCCGGCTCCGAAAAAGTTTTGCAGCGCGCCGTGACCGAGACGCGCGCGAACCGCTTTGACGTGGACATCATCGAGACCAACGGTCCGGAAATGGAATCCCTGCATCGCGAGAAAATCCTGCAGGAAGTCGTCTCGCCTTACCTCGGCGACCTGATCGCGCCAGCCATCATGCCGCACCACGAGTGGGTCGGCACGCGCATGAATATTTTCACGATGGCGTACAACACCAAGATCGTGAAGAAGGAAGATCTGCCGAAGACTTACCAGGACCTGCTCAATCCAAAATGGAAGGGCAAGCTCGGCGTTGAGGCCGAAGACCTCGACTGGTTTGCCGGCGTCATTGGTGAGCTTGGCGAAGCAAAGGGTTTGAAGCTGTTCCGTGACATCGTCGCCACAAACGGCCTGTCGGTGCGCAAGGGACATACGCTGCTGACGAACCTGGTCGCTTCGGGTGAAGTGCCGATGGCGTTGACGGTCTATAACTACAAGGCCGAGCAATTGAAGAACAAGGGTGCGCCGATTGAATGGTTCGCGATCCCGCCTGCCATCGCACGGCCGAACGGCGTTGGCGTTGCCCGTCGCGCACCGCATCCAAATGCCGCCGTGCTGTTCTTTGACTTCATGATCACGGATGCGCAAGCCATCCTGCTCAAGCGCGACTATGTCCCGGCCAGCAAGAAGATCGACACCAATCTCAACAAGATGCCGATCAAATTCGTCGATCCGAAAATCATCCTCGATGAAAACGACAAATGGTCGAAGCTGTACGAAGAAATCATTACCAAGCAATCGAAGTAATCACGTAATTAGCAAGATTTAGCAAGATTCATCATCAAAGGAAAAGCCATGGGTAAGGAATCGCATTACAGCAGTAAAAAAGACCGCGTATTTTTGCGCGCGATCGCAGGTCCGTACAACCTCAACGATGAGCTCACGCGTCTGCGTTCGATGCCGCGCGTGATCAAGGGTACGGAAATGAAATTCAATGACGGCCCGCAGTCATTCAGCAAGCATTTTATCGAGCCAGTGGATGGCCTGACCCAGACCCTGCACGTCCACCTCGAAGAATATGCACCGGGTGGCCGCACGCAAAAACACGGTCACGTCAATGAAGCCGCGTTTTATATCCTCGACGGTACTGGCTATGAAATCCATGACGGTATCCGTTATGACTGGGATGCCGGCGACGTCGCCATCGTGCACAACAATTGCGTCCACCAGCATTTCAACAAGGACCCTTTGAAGCCAGCCCGCGCCTTGGTATTGAAACCAAAGCCGATGATGATGTTCATGAACCTGCTGTTCCAGAAGCAGGTCTTGGCCAAGCCGACCGAGCCGACCGAAGGCGGCGTGGGCTTCGAGCCGCGTCATTTCGAAGAAGACTATAACCACGACCCGAAGTAAGCGGCGAAGCTCAACTAATTCAGCAAGAGGAAATCATCATGGCATGGACAGAATCAAAGGCATGGATGGTCGGCACCGAGAACCAGGATTTGTATCAGGGTTTGCTCGACGAAGCCACCGCAGCGCCAGTCAATAACGCAAAACGCAAGAAAGTCGTGCATCCAGGCGAAATGCCTTGGGAAATGGCGCGTCAGGGTCTGCTCAAGCATTTGCTCAACGAGCAGATGAATACGCGCATGGAGTCGGTCGACGCCTACATGCAGCTGATCCCGCCGGGCAGCCATTCAGGCAAGCATCGTCACCTCGCAGAAGAGTGCCTGTACGTGCTCGAAGGCCGTGGCTACGATCTGCATCAGGATTGCGATGTCGAGATCACTGATACTTACCACTGGAAAGCGCAAGATGAAGTCAAACGCTACGAATGGGAAGCTGGCGACGTGATCTACATCCCGCCAAATACGATCCACCAGCATTTCAATGCCGACCCGGACCGTCCGGTGCGCCTGATCTCCGCGATCAATCGTATTTATCAGAAATTCGGCCTGAACGATCTCGAGCAAGTCGAAGACGCGCCTGAGTACGAGGCCGGCGTCAAGCTCACGCCTGAGCTGGTCGCGAAATTGATGGCTGCCAAAGCCAAGTAAGTTTTAGCCGCACCCTCCGCGGCGCGCTGCCTGCACGCGCGCCCGGAGTTTCGTTATGGCCTACACGGCCGGTTCTGCCGTAAATCATCAAGTACTTCCAGGATTACTATGACGCTCACTTCCTTACTTCGACGTGCTGGCCTGGCGCTGGCTGCATTGACCTTCGCTTTGCCCAGCCTCGCGCAAAATGCCGCGCTGCTGACTTACGAAGGCGCAGACCGTGCGCAAAAGCTGCTGGCTGCGGCGCAAAAGGAAGGCACGTTCACGTTCTACACCTCAATTGCAGAAAAAGATCTGCAGACGGTCATCGCTCCGTTTGAGAAGAAATACGGCATCAAGGTGCGCGTCTGGCGCGCCGGTACCGACAAGGTCTTGCAACGCACGCTTACCGAGACCGCTGGCAAACGCTACGAAGTCGATGCCATCCATATCAGTGCGCCGGAAATGGAAGCCCTGCATCTGGAAAAAATCCTGCAGCCCGTCAGTAACCCCTTGTTCAAAGACCTCTTGCCCGGCACGCTGCCGGCGCACAAGGAATGGGTCTCGACCCTGCTGACCGTGTTCGTTCAGGCCTACAACACGAACCAGATCAAGAAAGAAGAATTGCCGAAGACGTTCCAGGATTTGCTGAACCCGAAATGGAAGGGCAAGCTTGGCATCGAGACTGAAGACTTCGACTGGTTCGCCGCCACCGTCTCGGAGATGGGCGAAGCCAAGGGTTTGAAGCTGTTTAAGGACATCGTCGCTGCGAACGGCATGTCAGTGCGCAAAGGTCATTCATTGTTGACGAATATGGTCGGCGCCGGTGAAGTCCCACTCGGCCTGACCGTCTATAACTACATGCCGGAAGCAGCGAAAAAGAAGGGCGTGCCGATCGACTGGTTCGTGCTTGAACCAGCCATTGCGCGCGCCAACGGTATCGGCATCGCGCGGCGTGCGCCGCATCCGGCAGCAGCTTTGCTGTTCTACGACTACATGCTCTCGGCCGAAGGCCAGAAGATCCTTGCCTCGATTGATTATGTCCCGACCAATACCACGGTTGAGTCGCCGCTGAAGGGCTTGAAGCTGAAAGTGATTGACCCGGCCGTAACGCTTGGTCAGGCGGAAAAATGGTCCAAGCTGTATGACGAGATCGTGCTCAAGCACGGCGGCAAGTAAGACATTTTCAGGCAGGGCGCATGCCATTGTGCCCTGATGCAGCTTCCTTGAGATTCCACCAATAATAAAAAGGAGACACCATGAGCAGCGCCACCATTCCCCTCGATTCCCCTCCTGAAAAATCCTTCCGCGAGGTCTGGCTGATCTCGATCGGCCACGCCCTGACGCACTGGTATCCGGCGACCTTCTACCTGCTTTTGCCGCTGATCGGCAAGGAGCTCGGCTTGAGCTACAGCCAGATTGGCCTGGTCATGACCTGCCAATATATCGCTGGCGCGGTATCGAATGTCCCCGGCGGCATGCTGGTCGATACGGTCGGCAAAAAAGGTTTGCTCATGGCCTTGTCGCTGTTCTGGGTCGGCTTTCCGTATCTGCTGATGGGTTTCACGCATAGTTACCTGATGCTGCTGGTCTGTGTGTCGATGGTCGGCATCGGCAATAACCTCTGGCATCCGACTGCGATCCCGACGCTCGCGCGCAGTTATCCTGATCGCAAAGGACTCGTGCTGTCCATGCACGGCATGGGCGGCAATGCCGGTGACGCGCTCGCGCCACTGGCGATCGGCGCGCTGCTGGCGACGTTCAGCTGGCGCGAGATCGTCGTGCTGAATGCGATTCCCGGCGCGGTCATGTCGATCATGCTGCTGGCCTTTCTGGGCACCTTGCAATTCAGCCGCAAAGCCAAGAAGCCGGTCGCAGCCGACGCCGAACCGGAAGGGCAGGGTCTGGCGGCTTATGCTGAAGGCTTCCGCAGCCTCGTGCGTAACCGCACACTGATCCTGCTGTCGGTCGGCTCGGCCTTCCGCTCGATGACGCAAACGACCTTGCTCACTTTCCTGCCGGTCTTCCTCGCTTATGAAATGGGGTACTCGCCGGTGTGGGTCGGTGGCTGCATGTTTGTGCTGCAGGCGGCTGGCTTTATCGCGGCACCGATCGCCGGGCACATGTCGGACACGATGGGGCGTCGTCGCATCATCATGACGAGCATGGTGATGTCGGCCGTGGTGCTGGTGTTCATGGCCTTTGCCGGTCGCACGAATGCGTTTGCGCTGTTCATCGCCGTGCTTGGCTTCTTCCTGTACGCGATTCGCCCGGTGCTGCAAGCCTGGCTGCTGGAAGCCACGCCAAAGAACATGGGCGGCACCAGTATCGGCATGCTGTTCGGCGTGCAGGCGCTGGGTTCGTCGATCGGTCCTATCGTCGGCGGCGCCATGGCTGACCATTACGGCTTGATGAGCACCTTTTACTTCCTCGCTTTCACGATCGTGATCGCCAACATGTTCATTTTCCTGATTCCTGCCGAGGCGGGTAAAAGCGCGTCAGGCAATTGATGCGTGACTGCTGTCGTGTGCGGGTGAACGGAGTCGTCCGTGGGTGAAATGCTGGCACTACTGTCGGCGACCTGCTTCGCGGCGGCGAATGTGACCATCAGCCGCGGTGCAGGGCCGAAAGGTGAGGATAACGGCGCCTTTCTGTCTATCCTCCTGACGGCCAGCATTGCCGGCATGATGTGGCTGGTGCAAAGCATGCAGCACGGCTGGACGGCGATCAATCTGGCGGGCGCGCTGTGGTTTTCCGGTGCGGGGATACTGACGATCTTCATCGGTCGCGTTTTTTTCTACGCTTCGATCCAGCATCTGGGCGCGGTACGCGCGTCCGCAGTGAAGCGACTCAATCCGCTGTTTTCGGTGATGATCGGTGCCGGCTTGCTTGGCGAGTCTTTTGATCGGGCGATGCTGGTCGGGATGGTGCTCATCGCCGCCAGCTTTGGCGTGCTGATCTGGCAATCGTTGCAGGCGCGCGCGAGCTCGGCAGACAAGCCCGCCGGCACAGTCGCGGCGACCTCATGGAGTACAAAGCTGCGCAAGCTTGGTTTCTTTTACGGGCCGGTTTCGGCGTTTGCGTATGCCTGCGGCTATGTGGCGCGCAAATACGGCTTGCAGGCCTTGCCGGATGCTGCCTTTGGCACAATGCTGGGCTCGGTCGTCGGCGCGCTCGTATTCGTGCTGATGGCGCAGTTCATCGGCAGCTACCGCACCGCCTTGCGACAAACTTTCGCGGCCTTCAATCCCTGGCTGCTGGCGGCTGGGCTGCTCAGTTCTACCGGCCAACTGCTGTATTTTTTCGCGCTCAGCTACAGCACGATATCGCGTGTGGCGATGATCAGCTCGGTTGAAGCGGTCGTGACGATTTTCTTGACCGTGGTCGTGACGCGTTCGTTCAAGCAGCTGACCGGGCCGGTGCTGCTGGCGGTCAGTCTGGGTGTGATCGGGACGATGTTTCTGGTGGTGCGCTGGTAAGCCTCAGCACAGGCTGATGCTTACCATTAGGTTTAAGCGACTTTTGGACAGACCCGTGCCGGGTCCAACGCCAGCGACGGCTGCTCAGGATCGATGAACACTTTGCCATCGACGACATGCACGGCATAGGTCCGTAGCGGGATCATGCAGGGCGGCGTAGCGACTTCGCCGGTGCGGATGTTGAAGGCGCCGTTATGAAAATCGCATTCAACCAGATCGCCATCGATATAGCCTTCCGAAAGCGAGCCGGGACCGTGGGTGCACAGGTCATCGGTCACAAAAAAATCGCCATCGAGATTGAATACAGCCAGGCTCATGCCGTTCTTGTCGACCTTGGTCGCGCCATTGACGGCGACCTCGGTGCTGTCGCACAGCTCGAGCAAATTGAGGATATTGAATTCAGTTTTGTCGGTCATGGGTGTCATCGTTCCGTGCAGGATAAATTTGAATAAAGCGTTATTTTAAATGATCGTCTTGATGCACGTCATTGACAGTGCATTGACTCTGATGATATCTTAATTTCGTTATTAGGAACAGCGTTCCGCATAAAAGAACGAATCAAAGTGCGCAGAAGGCAGCACGCTTTTTCATCCCGGCGACGCCTCTGGCGCGGCCTGCCTTGCGCAGAGACTAAGACTACAATATTTGACGAACGAAGCACTTTTGGGAGACCTTGATCATGACCAGACGCGAACAAAATGAATTGATGACACAGACCGGACCCGGCACGCCGATGGGCGACCTGTTCCGCCGTTACTGGATACCGGCCATCATGTCCAGCGAACTGCCGGAGAACGATTGCCCGCCAGTGCGCGTCAAGCTGCTGTCGGAGCGCATGATTGCCTTTCGCGATAGCTCAGGTAAATACGGTTTGATGGATGAATTCTGCGCGCATCGCGGCGTGTCGCTGTGGTTCGGTCGCAATGAAGAGAATGGCTTGCGCTGTCCTTACCATGGCTGGAAATACGATACCACCGGCCAGTGCACCGAAGTTCCGTCCGAGCCAGCCGAAAGCGGTTACTGCGGCAAGATCAAGCTGACTTCGTACCCATTGGTCGAGCGCGGCGGCATCCTGTGGACTTACATGGGCCCGCCCGAGCACCAGCCAGCCTTGCCGGAATATGAATTCAACATGGTCGCGCCTGAGCGCCGCTTCATCTCCAAGCGTCATCAGGAATGTAACTACCTGCAGGCCATGGAAGGCGGCATCGATTCCAGCCATGTGTCCTTCCTGCATAGCGGCGCGTTGGAACAGGATCCGCTGTTCAAGGGCGCCAAGGGCAACAAATACAATCTGCAGGACTTCCAGGTCAAATTCGAAGTCGTCGAATCCGAAGGTGGTCTGCTGATCGGCGCGCGCCGCAATGCGGAAGAGGGCAATTACTACTGGCGCATCACGCAGTGGGTCATGCCATGCTTTACCGCGATTCCACCGCGCGGCGACCATCCTATCCATGGCCATTTCTGGATTCCGATCGATGACGATACCTGCTGGTCATGGAGCTATGACTACCATCCGATGCGCGACCTGTCGGCGACTGAAGTGAAGGCCATGAACGACGGCTACGGCATCCACGTCAAACTCATCCCGGGTACTTTCATCCCTGTGCAAAACAAGGATAACGATTACCTGATGGACCGCGAGGCGCAGAAGAAGCGCATCAGCTACAGTGGCATCGCTGGCATTGCGATCCAGGATTCCTCGCTGCAGGAAAGCATGGGGCACATTGCCGACCGTAGCAAAGAGAACCTTGTGTCGACCGATAACGGCATCATCATGGCGCGTCATCGTCTGCGCAAGGCGGCACTGGCGCTGCAGAAAGGCATTGCGCCACCGGGCGTCGATCCAGTCACACATCGGGTTCGTTCTGCTTCACTGGTGCTGCCACCGGACGTCGCTTTCAAGGATGCGGCCAAGGAAGCGCTGATCGCGCATGAAGGCGTGCCACTGACGTCGGTTTAAGACTCGGTGTTAAAGCCAGCTTCGGGATTCGGCTCGTTCAGCAGCGCTAGTGTTGAGCTACCGGCATTCGGGCAAGTCAGGGACTGGACGCGCACGCGTTTCAGCCTGCGACCCGAGGACGCGGTCCTGGTCTCCGAGCTGGAGTGTGCCGTGCCGGGCTGCCCACCACTGGAAACAGTGGTGGCCTTCTGGACGGAGGACGCAACGCGACATCACTTCAAGATTTTCAAGCCAGTCACAGAGATCGTTGAAGACGACTTGCCTTACGCCTGGCTCAAGCAATCGTTGGCCTTCATTGAAGGCGAGGGCTGCGACTGCTGTTAATTAATTCAATTGGAAATAACATCATGGCCGACCTCACATTAAAAACCGCCATCCAGACGCTCGGCCATACCAAGGCACTCAAGGATGGCTCAGTCACACCGCACGGCTTCGCATTCGACTTCGAAGAAGTCTCGCCGATCATCCAGGCCTTTCGCCGCATGGTGCGCGGCTCCGAATTCGACATCAGCGAGATGGCGATCACGACTTACCTGTGCGCGCGCGCGAATGGCAAGAAATTCACGGCGCTGCCGATCTTCCTTGTGCGCGCTTTCCATCACGGCGCGATCGTGCATAACACGACGCTGGGCATCACGAATCCGAAAGACCTCGAAGGCAAGAAGGTCGGCGTCAATCGTGGCTACACGGTAACCACTGGCGTCTGGGCGCGCGGCGTGCTGCAGCATGAGCATGACGTCGACCTGTCGAAGATCACCTGGGTCCTGTCGGGCGACGAGCACGTGGCCGAATATCAGGCGCCGGGCAATGTCGTGTCGATCGAAAAGGGCAAGAAACTCGAAGACATGCTGATCAGTGGCGAGATCGCCGCGGCCATTGGCGTGTCTGTCGACCATCCGGATGTCAAGCCGCTGATTGCCGACGCCAAGGCGACTGGCTTCGCCGCGCTCGAGGCGAGCGGCTATTATCCGATCAACCATACCGTGGTCGTGCGCGATGAATTGCTTGAGGCGCATCCGGAACTGGCGGCGCAAATTTTTGCTGCCTTCGCCGAAGCCAAGCAAGCCTATGTCGCGCGCCTGGCCAACAATGAAATCGCTGAACCAACTGCTGCCGATGTGCTCTACAAGCGCGTCATGGACATCACCGGCGAAGACCCGCTGCCTTACGGGATCGCCCCGAACCGCGCGATGCTGGAGTCCATCATGCGCTTCGCGCGCGAGCAGGGCATCGTCACGACGCCGATGACGATCAATTCGGTATTTGCCGCTGGCACCCACGATCTTATCGGCTAACAAATAATCAATTAAAGGAAGCACCATGGAAGCCAAAGACAGCGCAGTAACCCTGCCGGGCCTGCAACAAATGAAACGCGACGGCAAGAAGATCGTCGGCGTAGTCGCCTGGGATTACCAGATGGCGCAAATCGTGGATCGCGCTGGCGTCGAGATCGTCTCGGTCGGCGATACGGTCGGCATCAATTTGTGGGGCCATCCGAATCCTTTCGAGATCACGATGGAAGAAATGCTGGTCGTCTGCAAGGCCGTGCGCCGCGGCGTCAAGCGCGCGCTGGTCAGCGCCGATTTCCCGTATGGTCCGCTGCAGGAAGGCACGCAGTTTGCTGTCAGCGCCGCGATTCGTCTTGTCAAGGAGGCCGGTATCGACATGCTGAAGCTCGATGGCGCAGCTGATTTTCCTGAGACTGTGACTGCCATTGCACGCGCCGGCATTCCGGTCTTCGCGCAATTCGGCATCACGCCGCAAACGGCCCTGCAATATGGTATTCCCTACAGCGCTGCGAACAAGCCGGGCGCATTGGTGACCGATGAAATGATCGACCGTCTGGTCAAGGAAGCCAAGCGCCTCGAAGACGCCGGTGCGACCCTGCTCGACTTCACCAATTCTGGTGCAGTCGCCGGCGCTGCGGTCGTGGCAGCAGTAAAAATTCCAGTCATCGGCGGCTTTGGTGGTGGTCCCTGGCTCGATGGTCGCATGCGCATGGCGAATGCCGCCGTCGGTTACGCTGCGAGCAATATCGATTCCGATGCCGACATGTATGCCAACGTTGCAAAGATTACTTTCGATGCGATCAACGCTTACACGAGCGACGTGCGCGCCGCGCGCCAGATCAAGGGTGCGGTCGTGCCCGCCAAACCAACAGTCTGAACGGAGTAGCAGATGCCCATCGTTGACATAGACGGAATCGCCACACGCTTTGAGGTCATCGGCAATGGTCCGCCCTTGCTGATGTTTTCTCCGGGCGGCTTCAATGCCACCATCGAGCAGTGGTCCTCGCTGGGCATTTATGCGCGCACCAAGCCGCTCGACCATCTCACGAAACAATACACCTGCATCCTGTTCGATCGGCGCGAAACGGGCCAGTCGGGCGGGCGCGTCGAGCGCGTGACCTGGGCCGATTATGTCGCGCAGGGCAAGGGTCTGCTCGATCATCTCGGCATCCGGCAGGCGCACCTGATGGGCGGCTGCATGGGCTGCAGTCCGGTGATGGCCTTCGCTGTCGCGCATCCGGAAATGGTACTGAGCATGGTGCTGTATTGGCCCGTCGGCGGTGCGCGTTATCGCCTGACCGGTCATCAGCGTTTTGCCGAACATCTGGCCTATGTTCATCAGCACGGCCTCGAGCAGGTCGTCGCGCTTGTGCAAAAAGAGCGCAAACCCTTTGGCGCCGATCCGCGCGGTGGGCCTTGGGCCTCGGTGCTGCTGCATGACGCTGAATTCACGGCGCGTTATGTGAAGCAGAATGTCGAGCAGTACAAACTGGTCGTGGCCAGCATGGCGCGTACGCTGATCGACCGTGATACGGCGCCTGGCGCTGAACCGGAAGACTTGATGCAGCTGGATATTCCCGCCCTGATCGTGCCCGGCAAGGATGCCTCGCATGCGACCTCGGCAGCGCGCTATCTCGAAGAATGTCTGCCGCGCGCCGAGTACTGGGATGTCGCCCCGGCTGACCAGAATGAAGAGCGCAGCGCCGAGCGCCTGCTGCAATTTCTCGCTGCGGCGAGCGTATAACTTAACCTATCGGCACCGACATGATCATCGATACCCATTGCCATTACACGACAGAGCCGACGGCTTTCCATACCTTCCGCGACAAGCAGCTCGCCGGTCTCGCCGATCCGGCGCGCAAGCCCGCGTCGACCGACATGGGCATCACCGATGAAATGCTGATCGCCAGCGTCGCGCCGCAGCTGAAACTGCAGCGCGAGCGCGGTAGCGACCTGACGATTTTTTCGCCACGCGCGGCTGGCATGGCGCATCACGTCGGCACTGAAGCGGTCAGCCAGCAATGGGCGCGCGTCAGTAACGACATCATTCACCGCCTGTGCAAGCTGCTGCCGAATAATTTCGTCGGCGTCGGCCAGCTGCCGCAGTTTCCCGGCGTCTCGCCGAAGAACTGCCTGCCCGAGCTCGAGCGCATCGTCAATGAACTCGGCTTCGTCGGCGTGAACTTGAATCCCGATCCTTCGGGCGGCTACTGGACCGATCCGCCGCTGATCGACCGCTACTGGTATCCGATCTACGAAAAGCTGGTCGAGCTGAACGTGCCGGCGATGATACATGTGACGTCCTGCTGCAATCCGAACTTCCATCACACCGGCGCGCATTACATCAATGCCGACACTGCCGCTTTCATGCAGCTCATTCAGGGCAATCTGTTCAAGGATTTCCCGACGCTGAAATTCGTCATCCCGCACGGCGGCGGAGCAGTGCCTTACCACTGGGGGCGTTACCGCGGTCTGTGTCTGAGCATGAAGAAGACTTCCTTGCTCGACCATGTGATGCAAAACGTGTATTTCGATACCTGCGTCTACCATTTGCCCGGCATTGAACTGCTGACCAAGGTGGTCCCGATTGATAACATCCTGTTCGCTTCCGAAATGCTGGGCGCGGTTCCTGGCATTGATCCGGAGACGGGTTTCAGCTTTGATGACACGAAGCGCTATATCGATCAGGTCGAAGGTCTGTCAGAAGAAAATCGCTACAAGATTTTTGAAGGTAATGCGCGCCTTGTTTATCCGCGTCTGGATGCCTTGCTGACGGCGCGTGGTCATGCGGCTAAACAGTTCTAGATAGTTGGTCGTTCGCTCGTTCGTTCTTGCTTTCGTTTTTTCGTTCGTTCGTTCTTTCGTTTACGCGAGCTTCTGTCTCGTTAATCCGCATCAGCGCTGGCGGGGCATCGCCTCCGGTCAGGGTGTTCATTCCCTCCGACGATGCCCCGCCATCACTGACGCTTTTTTTCTCGGCTCGCTTGGCGCATCGGCACCGGGTCGACTGTTCAGTGCGACGGGGAGTCCCCATGCGATCTTTTGTAGTTTAAATCCGCATAAGGCCTGAAAAAAAATTACAGGCAAACATGCGAGCCTGAAATTTTTTTCCAGGCCTCATGCTCGCGCAGATTGGGCATTATTGTCAAAAAAGCCTTGGGTCGTATTAGCAAAGATGCTGTCTGCGCCAGCGATCAGCATGCAGGTGGGGCGCTAACTTCAAAAGCGTATTTTCGCATCAGGGCAAAGGCTGTCGGCACCTGCGATCCACAGTCGGTAGCGCGCGACGCGAGAAATTCGCCCAAGTTCGCATGGTTACGAGGGCGAATTTCTCGCGTCGTGTGCGGGTTCAATGAAAGCCGGTCGTGCCTATCGCGCAGGTGGATGCTGAAGCGCGGATTAGGCACCCCGTCCTTTTGCAAGTAGTGAAAAAAAGCGTCAGTGATGGGGGGCCGTCGCCGGAAGGAATGAACACCCTGACTGGAGGTGACGGCCCCCCAGCGCTGATGCGGGTTAGCGCAAGAGTAGATCGCAAAAATGAACAGCAGCCCAGCGAAGATGCATATGATCGCAAGAGTAGATCGCAAAAATGAACAGCAGCCCAGCCCAGAACCTCTGCCTGCATGCCTTAATTCCCGCCAAATCCGGTCTTGACGATTAAAGCCACTTTAAGCCACGTCGACCAAGCCCGCGAAAGCGTTCCGATATACTGAACGACGTTTCATTTTTTGTTGCCCCTGACGAAATTACCTCCTACAATGGCTGCAGAAAATCGCATCCCCTGGAGACCTACATGTCCACGCTTCCCCGCCTCAATGGCATCATTCGCGCACTAGAATCCGGCAAGCCGTCCTTCACCCTGTTCGCGCCCTGCGAAGTCGAAACCGCGGTCGAGCTGCAAGGTTCGAAATACGATGGCATCGTCTTCGAAGGTGAGCATCGTGGCTGGGACATCAAGGCTCTGCGCGACAGTATGCAATTCCTTCTCAACCGTGGCTTGATCGCTAAATCCGGTTCGGTCGCACCGTCAGTGACGCCCACGGCGCGCATCCCTGCCAATGGCGTCGAGATGAACCAGTTCCTCGCCAAACAGGCACTCGATGTAGGCTGCTACGGCGTCGTCTTCCCGCACATCAGCACCGTTGAAGAAGCCTATAACGCGGTCGCCGCCTGCCGCTATCCGCGCCTGAAAGACAAACCTTTGTACGAGCCGGCCGGCATCCGTGGCGATGGCCCGATGCAGGCCACGCGCTACTGGGGCGTGACGCAGCAGGAATACTATGCGCGCGCCGACGTCTGGCCGCTGGCGCCGGAAGGCGAGATTTTCGTAGTGCTGCAAATCGAAGACACACTGGGCATCGAGAACCTTCCAGACATCCTCAAGAACGTCCCCGGCATTGGCGCCGTGCTGATCGGCGAGGGCGACCTGAGCCAGGAACTCGGCTATGCGCGCCAGACCGAACACAAGGTCGTGCTCGATGCGATGGCACAGGTCGTGTCAATTTGCAAACAGCATGATGTCATCGTCGGCCATCCGCATGTGACGACATCCAACATCGAGCGCGTACTGGCGGAAGGCTACCGCTACCTGATGTGCGCCGCACCGCGCAGCTTCGCCACGCTCGACAACGCGCGCACGCACGCCGGCCGCTAAACCGCATTTCTGAATACGACAATTTAAGGAGCACGACCATGGAAAAAGTACTCGCCGCCGTCAAGACCGGCCCAAGCAAGATTGAGATTCAGGAATTCCCGATGCCGGATGTGCCCGTCGATGGCGCCCTGCTGAAAGTCGAAGTCGCCGGCATTTGCGGCACCGACGTCAAGATGTACAAGCAGCCGCTGGCCAAAGGCCCGGTCATCATGGGTCACGAAAACATCGGCTACATCGCCAAGGCCGGCCGCGAATTCACTGCGCGCAAGGGCTTCAAGGAAGGCGACCTCGTCTTTGTCGAACATTATGTCGGCTGCTTCCAGTGCGAGTGGTGCCATAAAGGCGAATACCGCCATTGCGAGAACACCGACTGGCGCGACAATCCGAACGGCATCCGTTACGGCTACACCTCCTGCGACAAGCCACCGCATCTGTGGGGCGGTTTCGCACAATACGCCTACATGCCATGGAACTCGGTCGTGCATAAAGTCCCGGATGGCGTCACACCCGAACTCGCCGGACTCGTGACACCAATGGCCAACGGTATCGAATGGTCGCTGTTTGACGGTGAAGTCGGCTACAACAGCGTGGTCCTGATCCAGGGTCCGGGCCAGCAAGGCTTGTCGCAAACCGTGATTTGTAAGCAAGCTGGCGCCTCCTGCATCATCGTCACCGGTACCTCGAAAGATCTGGCCCGCATGGAAGTGGCCAAGCTGCTCGGCGCCGATTTCGTCATCGACGTGCAAAAGGAAGATCCACTGGCGCGCATCATGGAAATCACTGCAGGCCGTGGCGTGGACGTGGTCCTCGACTGCACCGCCGGCGCCGGTACTTTCCCTATCATGCTCGGCATCGAAGCGATGAAGCGCAAGGGCGGCTTGATGGTCGTGCAAGGCGAGATGAAGGACTTCCCGAATTTCCCGATCGCGAAAATGACACTGAAGTACATCACGCTCAAAAGCGCCCGTGGCCACAGCTATCGTGCCTGCGAACTCGCCTTGGCGCAGCTCGCATCCAAGCGTTTCCCGCTCGAGAAAGTCACGACGCACAAGTTCGGTCTCAACGAAGTCGATCTGGCGATCCGCTCGGTCGGCAACGAAGGCGTGCCAGACGTGATCCATGCGTCGCTGATGCCTTGGCTGTAAATTCAGTGACGACAACGACGGCAGCAGTCGACGGGCATGCGCATGATCAGCGCATCCCGGTCACGATCCTGACCGGCTACCTCGGTGCCGGCAAGACCACGCTGCTCAACCGCATCCTGTCGGAAGATCATGGTCATCGTTATGCCGTCATCGTCAATGAATTTGGCGAGATCGGCATCGACAATGAATTGATCCTCAATACCGATGAAGAATTGTTCGAGATGAACAATGGCTGTATCTGCTGTACGGTGCGCGGCGATTTGATCCGCACGCTGCATGGCTTGCTGGGAAAAGACCGTCATTTCGATGCGATCATCGTCGAGACGACGGGTCTGGCCGATCCGGGGCCGGTAGTGCAGACCTTCTTTGTCGATCCGTTTTTGCAAGAGCGCACGATGCTCGATGCGGTCACGACGCTGGTCGACGCAAAGCACATCCTGCTGCGCCTGGCCGACAGCCGTGAAGCAGTCGAACAAGTCGCTTTTGCCGACCAGATCGTGCTTAACAAGACGGAGCTGGTTACTGCTGCAGAATTGTCCGGCATCGAAGCCCGCCTGAAAAAAATCAATCCGCTCGCGCCTGTGCATCGCGCGCAGCGTGCCAATGTGGCGCTGTCCGACATCATTGGTCGAGGCGCGTTTTCGCTGGACCGCATCCTCTTGCTGGAATCGGATTTCCTCGCGCCTGCCGCGCCTGTGCATGTGCACGACGAGCATTGCGGCCATGAGCAAGAGCACGAACATCAGGAACAGCACGACCACCACGAGCATCAAGCGCATCAAGAGCATCAAGAGCATCACGACCACCAGCACGACAGTGGCATACGCAGCATTTCCTTTTCCAGCACCGAACCCTTCGATGCCGAGCGCATCAGCTACTGGCTCAATGCACTGGTAGCGAGCAAGGGCGCCGACATCCTGCGCGCCAAGGGCATCATGGCCATCGCCGGCGACGACCGGCGTCTCGTGTTCCAGTCCGTGCACATGCTGCTCGAAGGTGATTACCAGCGCGACTGGCGTAAGGACGAAATCCGCAGCAGCCGCATCGTCTTCATCGGCCGCAATCTTGACGCGTCTGCGCTGGAGGCTGGTTTTCGCGGCTGCATCGCAATGAAGCAATGAAAGAATGAGCATGGACACAATGATGATGAAAGCGCCGGTCAGCAATGCCCGCGCCGCCACCGACACGCGGCACCGGATAACGATTCCGAATTCACGCCCGCGCCGCATTCGCCTGGTCGGTCTGGGCAAGGGGGGCAAGACCATCCTCGATGCGATTGATACCGCAAGCATGAACGATGTGCGCGTCGTCCAGGCGACCAATATCGCCGAAGCGCAGGCGCAGCTGGCGGACGCGGAAATGATTTTTGCTGTCGCCTGCAGCGGCGACGATTTGGGTCTGGCCGCGTCAGTGAAACATATCGCCCGTGGTTTGAACGTCATGATCACCGGCATCCTGATCGAGACCGCCGCAGCACAGCCTGAATTGCCGGTCTTGCGCGCTGCATCCGACATGCTGATCGTGTCATCGGATTTGAATTATGTAGCGGACATGCTGGAACAATTGGGCGCCTGAACATGCCGGCGCAATAAGCACAAATTTAGGAGACGACTATGCACAAGACCCTCATGCAAGGCATCATCGCCGCAGTCGCGATGGCAGCCGCTTCATTCGCCGCACAGGCCGCCGATGCGATACCCCTGCGCGTGGGCATCACCAGCGCCAGCAGCGATATCGCCTTCTACATCGCCGATAAAAAAGGCTACTTCAAGCAGGAAGGCCTGAGCGTCACCTTCACGCCGTTTGATTCAGCCGCAAAAATGGTCGCGCCGCTCGGTGCCGGTCATCTCGACGTCGGTGGCGGCTCGCCCTCGGCCGGTCTGTATAACGCTGTTGACCGCGGCATCGACATCAAGATCGTCGCCGACAAGGGATCAACGCCGCCCGGCTATGGCTTCCAGCCGCTGTTGGTGCGTAAGGACCTCGTTGACAGCGGCCGCTTCAAGACGCTCAAGGATTTGAAGGGCATGAAAATCGCCGGCAGCGCGCCGGGCAGTGCTTCGACCTCAACGCTCAATGAAGCCTTGAAAACGGCGGGCCTGAAAACCAGCGATGTCGAGCGCGTCTTCATGGCCTTTCCGCAGCATGTGATGGCGCTGCAAAACAAGGCCGTCGATGCCGCCATGACGACCGAGCCATCGGCGACCAAGGCCGTACAAAGTGGCGCCGCCGTGCGCGTGATGGGCGACGACATGATTTATCCGAACCACCAGCTGGCCGTGGTGCTGTATTCGGGCGCCTTCATCAAGGCGAATCCGGATGCAGCCAAGCGCTTTATGCGCGCCTATCTGCGTGCAGCGCGCGACTACAACGATGGCCTCAAAGACGGCAAGATCGCCGGCCCGAACGCCAATGAAGTCCTGGCCATCCTGACGGAATACACGAACATCAAGGACCCGGCGATTTATCGCTCGATCTCGCCACAGGGAACTAACCCCGACGGCAAGGTGCACGAGCCTAGCCTGAAGAACGATCTGCAATTTTTTAAGGACGAGGGCCAGGTCACCGGCAAGGTCACTGTTGAGCAGGTGCTCGATACCTCGTTCGTGGAAGCGGCGCTAAAAGAGCTCGGTCCTTACAAAGCCAAGACAGTTAAAAAGTAAAAGCCGCAGAAGACGGCCGATTATTCACAAACAGGGTGGAGACAAGAGCATGAAAACATTTAAGTCCGTACTGGCGCTCGCCGCCAGCCTGCTGTTCGTTAATGGCGCCGCACATGCTGCTGCACCCGTCGCAGTGCGCATCGGCCTGGCCAATGCCAGCAGCGATGTCGGCTTCTTCATTGCCGATAAAAAGGGCTACTTCAAGCAGGAAGGCCTGGACGTCACTTTCTTCCCGTTCGATTCCGGCGCGAAGATGGTCGCCCCACTAGGTAACGGCCAGCTCGAAGTCGGCGCCGGCTCGCCTTCAGCCGGTTTGTATAACGCCATTGCGCGCGGGATCGACATCAAGATCGTCGCCGACAAAGGCTCAACGCCGCCCGGCTATGGCTATCAGCCGCTGCTGGTGCGCAAGGACTTAGTCGACAGCGGCCGCTACAAGACGCTGAAAGATTTGAAGGGCATGAAGATCGCCGGCAGCGCCGTCGGCAGCGCGTCCACTTCCACGCTGAATGAAGCGCTGAAGACCGCTGGACTGAAGCCTGCCGACGTCGAACGCGTCTTCCTCGGCTTTCCGCAGCATGTGATCGCGCTGCAGAATAAAGCCGTCGATGCCGCCATGACCACTGAGCCGTCGGCGACCAAAGCCGTGCAAGCCGGTGTGGCTGTGCGCATCATGGGCGATGACGTGATTTATCCGAATCACCAGCTGGCCGTGGTGCTGTATTCAGGCGACTTCATCAAGAAAAATCCCGATGCCGCCAAGCGATTCATGCGCGCCTATTTGCGCGCCGTGCGTGACTATAACGATGGCCTCAAAGACGGCAAGATCGCCGGTCCGAATGCCGATGAAGTCGTCGCCATCCTGACCGAATACACGGCCATCAAGGATGCCGCGTTGTATCGCACGATCAGTCCGCAAGGCTGCAATCCGGATGGCCATGTGCATGAAGCCAGCCTGAAGAACGACCTCCAGTATTACAAGGATGAAGGCCAGATCAAGGGCAATGTCACCGTCGATCAGGCGCTCGACAATTCCTTCGTCGAAGCGGCACTGAAAGACCTCGGTCTGTACAAGGCGAAAGCCGCGCCGAAAACCACAGTAAAGAAATAGGAAGCACATGCAAACGTCCACACTCCAGACGGCAGGCAGCCTCACTGAGGCGCCGGTAAAAATCCGTCTGCGTAACCTCACGAAGTCCTTCGATACGGCAGGCGGCACGGTCACGGCGCTCGACAATGTCTCGCTCGATATTCCGACCGGCTGCTTCTTCATGATCGTCGGTCCCAGTGGCTGCGGCAAGACCACGCTGCTGCGTATCCTGGCTGGTCTCGAGTCACCGACTTCGGGCACGGTAGAAGTGACTGCGCCGGCTGCAGACCGGCCCGGTAATTCCATGGTGTTCCAGGGCGATTCCCTGTTCCCGTGGATGACCGTGTATGAGAATGCTGCCTATGGTTTGACACTGCGTAACCGGCCGAAAGCGGAAATTGACGAAGTCGTCGGCCATTACTTGAATCGCACTGGCCTGACGAAATTCGCCAACGCCTACCCGCACCAGCTCTCAGGCGGCATGCGCCAGCGCGTTTCGATCGCGCGCGCCTTCGCCAACGATCCTGACATTCTCTTGATGGATGAGCCGTTTTCAGCGCTGGACGAACAGAATAAATTACTGCTGCAAGAAGAACTGCTGCGCATCTGGGAAGAGACGCGCAAGACCGTGCTATTCATTACCCATAGCGTCGATGAAGCTGTCACGCTGGGCGACCGTATCATGGTCATGACGGCGCAGCCAGGTCAGGCGAAGCAAATTGTCGATGTACCCTTTGCGCGCCCGCGCGATGTGCTGGAACTGCGTTCGCGTCCGGCTTACGGCGAGCTGGTGTATTCCATCTGGGGTCAACTGCGTGATGAGGTACAACGTGCCCGATCGCAGGATGAAAGGAGTGTCAAATAATGAGCAGCTTGCCAGTGAGTCATCCCAAGGTTTTACGCAGCAAGAGTAAAGGCATGAGCGCCAATAACCGCGACCGCCTGATCAGTCTCGCTTCACCCATCATGCTGCTGGTGCTATGGGAAGTGCTGGTGCGCGTGAGCATACTGGACGCGCGCTTCTTCCCGGCGCCGTCAAAGATTTTCGAAACCTTCGTTGTGCTGGTGCGCGATGGCAGCCTCTGGGCCAATACCTGGGCCAGCCTGCAGCGCCTGTTCTGGGGTTTTCTGCTCGGCGCGATTCCGGCCCTCATCCTCGGTATCGCGATGGGCTTGAACCGCTCGCTACGTGCCATCGTTGATCCATTGATCTCGACGACATATCCGATTCCGAAAAGCGCGATCTTCCCGCTGATTCTGCTGATCTTTGGCCTCGGCGAAGCTTCGAAAATCGTCATGGTCGCCATCGGCGTGTTCTATCCGGTGCTGATTAATTCAGTCACGGGCGTACTTGAAATTAACAAGATCTACCTCGACGTCGGCCGTAATTTCAAGGCGAGCCGCTGGCAGACCTTCCGCACGATTGCATTTCCTGGCGCTGTGCCGCATATTATGAGTGGCGTGAAACTTGGCATCGGCATGGGCTTGATCCTGATCGCGATCGCGGAAATGATCGGCGCCAAGAGTGGCCTTGGCTTCATGATCTGGAATGCCTGGGAAATCCTCTCGGTGGAGACCATGTACGTCGGCTTGATCGTCATCGCCTTGCTCGGTTTCGTGTTTTCGATGGTGTTGAATGAAGTCGAGCGCGAGATCGTACCCTGGAAGAAGTCACGCTAAAAACAATACGATAAAACTTATAAAAATTGGAGACATCATGAGCAAAATGAATCGCCGTGGCATGCTGCAAAGCGCCGGCCTGATGGCCGCTGGCGCGCTCGCGGGCTGCGCCTTGCCGGGCGTGGCAGACAATCGCGTCAAGACACCGTTTGTCGTCGCGCAAACGACCGTGCCTATCGTCGGCAGCGACCAGCAATGGCCAGTGCGTCGCATCTACTGCATCGGCCGCAATTACGCCGCCCATGCGCGTGAAATGGGCTCGGACCCAACGCGCGAACCGCCATTCTTTTTCCAGAAGCCGACGGATGCGATCCAGTTCGTGACACCTGGTCAGACTGCGGACCATACCTACCCGCCGCTGACGAAAAATTATCACTACGAGATCGAACTCGTCGCTGCCATCAACAAGGGTGGCCGTAATATTCCGAAAGAAAAAGCGCTAGAGCACGTCTACGGATATGCGATCGGTCTGGACATGACGCGCCGCGATTTGCAGCGTGCGATGGGCGAGGAAAAGAAGCCATGGGAAATCGGCAAGAGCTTCGACCAGTCGGCACCGATCGGTCCTATCCATCCTGTGGCGCAGATCGGCCATTTCGAAAAGGGTGCGATCTGGCTCAAGGTCAATGGCGTGGTCAAACAGACAGCGAACCTGAACCAGATGATCTGGTCCGTCGCCGAGCAGATCGCCAAGCTCTCGGAAGCGTTTGAATTGATGCCGGGCGATTTGATCTATTCGGGCACGCCTGAAAATGTCGGCCCGGTTGTACGCGGTGACGTCATGGAAGGCCATATCGATGGCCTGCCGCACCTGTCGGTAAAAGTCGTATGAAGCCAGCCCAACATGCAGCCATCGCGCTCGGCTTGTTGGGCATGATCTCGGTCGCATCCGCCGCCGAGATCACCGTGCTCAGCGCCGCCGCCGTGCAGGCGCCGATCACGGAAGTGGCCGAACAATTCGAGCGCAGCACAGGGCATCATGTGCGCTTCGAATTTTCGACGGCGGGTGGTGTCGATGGTAAGGTCAAGGCGGGTGCGCATCCGGATATCGTCATCAATGCGCGCGAGCGTCTGGATGCGCTGGCGGCGGCGAAATTGGTTGATGCTGCACCGGCGCGCAATCTTGGCATGGTGCAGATCGGTATCGCCGTGCGCAAGGGTGGGGTGCGTCCTGATGTGAGTAGCGTTGCTGGCCTCAAGGCTTCCTTGCAAAAAGCGCAGACGGTCGCTTACGGCGATCCGCAAAAGGGCGCCACGACCGGGATTCATTTTGCGAAGATGATCGACAAAATGGGCTTGACCGAGGACTTGAAGGGCAAATCACTGCTGGCCGCAAATGGCCTCGAAGTCATGCGCTTAGTCGCCAAAGGTGACGCTGAACTTGGCGTCACCCAGATCAGTGAAATCATGCATATTCAGGGCGACACACTGGTCGGCCCTTTGCCTGAAGAGCTGCAATTGACGTCGACCTATAGCGCGGCCTTTGGCAGCGAAGCGGCCAGTCCTGCCGCACGTCAGTTTGTTGAACTCTTGCTCAGTCCAGCCGGACGCGAGCAATTCAAGCACGCCGGCTTTCAGTAAAACGCTTTATCCAGGCAGCGCAGCATCGTTCGTACTCTGCTCGGCTTCCGTATTCAGGATGCCGCGCTTGAGTACGATCGGTGTGCCCCCCATGCGCTGCCTGACCATCCATTGCGCCAAAGGCGCGTCCATGTAATCCGCATGACCGGGAAACCAGTCGACCAAGGCGTCGACCAGACCGCGCGCATTCGCTACTGCCACGCCTGCAGCAAGCTGCGCCTGCACTTCATGTACGGACTTCAGCACTGCATTGTGTTCATCCACATGGCAGGCCATGGCCGGAAAGGTCGTCGCCGCCATCCATGCACGTTCCTGTTCAAAATGCGTTTCTGCATGCACCCTGAAGGCTTCCAGACGCTGCGCAAAGGCAGCGTTGTCAGCGCCCATCAGCGCGTCGACGACCTCGACGAATTCACGATGCGTATTGTCCATCGGCGTATAGCCGAGCAGGTAAGCGTCAGTCCAGGGAAAGGCGGCAGTCGATGACATGGTTCTAACTTTCGTGTGCATTTACGGGTGATCAGATAGCTTGAGCATAGCGCAAAATTCGCAGTGCCGCGAGTTTGGTTCTGTTATGAGGAACGGCGTTTCAAAATATTTCGCGAAACGCAAAAGTATGATTAGATAGGGGACAGATTCGGTGATCCATAAAAAAACCAGAACAAGGAAGAGACATGGCAAAAATTAAATTCACTGTCGACGGCAAACCTGTCGCCATCGACGCCAGCCCGGACATGCCGCTGCTGTATGCACTGCGCGATGACCTGAAACTGAAGAACCCGAAATTCGGCTGCGGCCTCGGCCAGTGCGGCGCCTGCACCGTGCATCTGAATGGCGAGCCAGTGCGCTCCTGCCTGCTGCCGGTCTCGATCGCGCAAGGCCAGAAGGTCAAGACGATCGCCGGCCTTGGTACCCCGGAAAAGCCGCATCCGCTACAAGTCGCTTTTGTTGAGGAACAGGTACCGCAATGCGGCTACTGCATCAATGGCTGGATGATGACGGCCGCGGCCTTCCTCGACAAGAATCCGAAAGCCGACGATGCCCAGGTGCGCGAAGCCCTGACCGGACTGAAATGCCGCTGCGGCACGCACGTCTCTATCCTGCGTGCGATCAAGCGCGCGCAAACAAAGATGGCTTAAGGGGACGGACATGAGCGAACAAAACACACCATCCATGCAGCGTCGCCAGTTCCTGCGCGGCTCCGGCGCACTGGTCGTCTGCGCGACTGCACCCTGGACGATTGATGCGGCCAGCGCACAAACAAAATCCAGCAGCGCCAAACCGCCGCTGCAGCCGGAAGAACTCGATTCATGGGTCGCCATCCTGCCTGACGGGCACGTCAATGCCTACTTCGGCAAGGTCGATCTCGGCCAAGGTCTGGAAGTGGCGATCGGTCAGATCGTCGCAGAAGAACTCGATGTGGCATTCGCCAAGGTGCGCATTTTCATGGGTGACACGAACACCTCGCTGAACCAGGGCGGCGCCTCCAGCGCGCTCGGCGTTCAGGCTGGCGCCAAGCCGCTGCGCAATGCCGCCGCCGAAGCGCGCCGTCTGCTCATCGACATGGCAGCGCAACAGCTGGCGGTCGCGCCCTCGCGCCTGTCGGTCAATGATGGCGTGATTGCCTCGCTCGATGATCCGGCCAAAAAAGTCAGTTACGCCGATCTGATCGGCGGCAAATACTTCAACGCCAAGGTCGAATGGAACAAGCAGACCGGAAACCAGATGAATGTGCAGGGCAAGGCCAAGCCGAAGTCGCCTGTGGATTACAAGGTCGTGGGCCAGTCCTTTCCGCGCAATGATGTGGCGGGTAAGGTCTTCGGCTTTGGCGACTTCATCACGGAAATTTCAGTGCCGGGCATGCTGCATGGTCGCGTGATCCGCACGCCCTATGCCGGCAGTGTCGCCGAGAAGGTCGACCTCGCGTCAATACGCGGCGTCAAGGGCGCGCGCGTGGTGCATGAAAAGAATTTCCTCGCGGTCGTTGCCGAGCGTGAATGGGACGCCGTGCGCGCCGCGCAAATGCTCAAGGTTGAATGGAGCGCGCCGCAAAAGCTCTTCACCGGCCATGACAAGGTGCACGATCATCTGCGCGCAGCAAAAAGTACCAAACGTGATGATTCGGAAAAGAATGGCGACGTCGAAGTCGGCTTCAGCAAGGCCGTGCGCATCATCGAGGCCGAATACGAATGGCCTTTCCAGTCACATGCGAGCATGGGCCCGGCCTGTGCCGTGGCCGATGTGAAGAAGGACCAGGTCCGGCTCTGGACGGGTACGCAAAAGCCGCACTATGCGCGTGATGGCGTGGCCGCCTTGCTCGATGTGCCAGTGGCGCAGGTACAAGCGATCTGGATCGTCGGGCCTGGTTCCTACGGTCGCAATGATGCCGGCGATGCTGCGCTGGACGCGGCGATGTTATCCAAGCTGACCGGCAAGCCGGTACGTGTACAAGGCATGCGTCGTGACGGTACCGCCTGGGACCCGAAGGCGCCAGCCTCCGTGCATCGCGCGCGCGCCGGTCTCGATGCAAACGGCAAAGTGATTGCTTACGCATTCAATTCCAAGGCATTTTCGCGCGCCGTCATCGAGAGTAATGAGTCTGATCCGCGCGACAGCCTCGTGGGTATGGAGCTCGGTATGCCGATCAAGGTCGGTGCAGGTTTTGGTACCCCGTCCGAGAATTATGGCTTTGCCAACAAGATGCTCGCCTGGGATGTCGTCGCGCCAATGTTGGAACGTGCCTCGCCTTTGCGTACCTCGCATTTACGCGATCCGGTAGGCTTGCAGATCCAGTTCGCCAGTGAACAATTTATCGATGAAGTCGCCGCAGCGACGAACACCGATCCGGTCGCTTTCCGACTGCAGTATGTGACGGCAGCGCGTGACAAGGCGGTCATCAAGGCCGCCGCAGACAAGTCTGGCTGGCTGCCGGCCGTCGCGCCACGGCGTGAAAGCACGGGCGACATACTCAAGGGTCGTGGTATCGCCTATGCGACGCGTGGTGGCAGCATTCTCGCCATCGTTGCCGAGATCGAAGTCAATCGCGTCACCGGGCGTATCTGGGGCCGTAAATTCACGGTCGCGCATGACTGCGGCCTCGTCATCAATCCGGATGGCCTGCGCCATGTGATCGAGGGCGCGCTGGTACAGGCGCTGTCGCGCTCGCTGTTCGAGGAAGTGCGCTTCGACGAGAATATGGTCACGAGTGTTGACTGGGCCAGCTATCCTATCCTCGACATGCGTGATGCACCGGAGACGATCGATGTGGTGCTGATCAATCATCCGGAACTGGCGCCGACCGGTGCCGGTGAGGCGACCTGCCGCCTCGTGCCGGCGGCGGTCGCGAATGCCTTCTTCGATGCCACCGGCGTGCGGCTGCGTCGTGCACCGATGACGCCGGAGCGGGTCAAGGCGGCACTGGCACGGGCTTGAAGGTAAGTACCGGCGGCAGCTGCGCGAACATTGTCAGACGTGCAGCTGCCGGAATTTTCAGTTCCGGCTTTTTAATTGTTGTCACTGGATTTCAATTGCAATACCATTCTTGAAAGAGACGCAGGGTTCTTGCCCGCCCGGGTAAGGAAAAAAAGCGAACAGGTATCTGATTTGAACCTCATACAAAAATTCTCCAGCCTGCGTTCCGCGCTAAGAAAACGCCTCTCACGCAATGCGGTCGAGTCACTACTGCCCGAGCCATTGCCACCCGAACCACAGCTACCAGACCCGGCGACCGATTTTGCGGCGCGTGAGCAGGCGTATCTCGAGCAAATTCGCGTACTCAATGAGTCGCTCGACCAAGCCGGGCAAGAAGCCAGGCGCCGCGCCGATGAAGTCGGCGTGGTCCTGCGCCAGTCGCTGCAACAGCACGAACATACCTGGAACACGCTACTGGATCAGCAAGCCAAGCTGCACATGATGCTCGATAGCGCCCACGACGCCTTCGTGTCCGTCGATGGTGCGGGTTTGATCCAGGAATGGAATCGCAGCGCCGAACAGCTGCTGGGCTGGAATCGCGACGAGGTCGTCGGCAAATCGATGGCCGAAACTATCCTGCCGCCGCAGCATCGGCAGGCGCATCATGCCGACATGTCGCTTTTCCTGGAGAGCGGAAAATCGACGATGATCAATACGCGTTTTGAAATCACCGCGCTGCAGAGGGATGGCAGTGAATTGCCGGTCGAAATGTCAATCGGCCATGTGAAGCAGCAGGACGGCCATTTGTTCATCGTCTATTTACACGACATCAGCGACCGCCTCGTGAATCAGAAAAAACTGCTCGAGCTGCTCATGACCGATCCCCTGACAGGCATGTTCAATCGACGCTCATTCACCGAGCGGCTGCCGGAAGCGATGGCGCGCGCGGAACGTCATGGCAAGACGATGGCGGTACTATTTCTTGACCTCGATAATTTCAAACGCATCAATGACGACTGCGGCCACGACGTCGGTGATGCCTTGTTATGTATGGCAGGTGAACGCATACAGGAATCCATCCGCCAGACCGATATGGTCGCGCGCATCGCCGGTGACGAATTGATCGTGATCCTGGAAGATTTGCAACATGGCGAAACCGATGCGCTGAATCTCGCGCACAAGATCATGCAGGAATTTAATGAGCCCTTCGACATTCAGGAAAAAAGCCTGGAGGTCTCCGTCAGTATTGGGGTTGCGTTGTATCGTCCCGGCACATTGATGGCGGCGAAAGAGCTGGTGAAATATGCAGATCAGGCGATGGTTGAAGCCAAGGACGCTGGCAAGAATCGCGTAGTTCTGTCGCGACTGGCCGCGCGCTAAGTGGGTTTGCTCGGCAGACCACGCTGAAAAAAATGGGGCTGCACGAAGGCAGCCCGGTGATCAAATGACAGGCAGATCAAGCCCAGTGCAGTGCCGAACCCGCGCGCTGCAGCTCGATATCACTCAGCCCTTCTTGGCGTAAGCGCTGCACCAGCCTTTGCCCGCAACTTCCTTGCCCGGGAAAATCGCACAGCCACCAGCTGCGTCGGTCGGCTTGCCTTGATACAGTGCACAGCTGCTGCACTGCTGACCGGCTGCATATTTCGGATATTTAGTCTTGTCCGTCTTGGTCGCATCCGCCTTGTAGCCCAGGCCGACAGCTTGCGGATCGGTTTCTTTGACCGCTTCGGCAGCCAGTGCCAATTTACCGCTGGCGATGGCGCTGATGCCGACGACGGATTGAATGAAGAAGGTTCTGCGTGATGCTTTCATGCGCTAACTCCGTTAGATGGGGTGGGGAAAAAATCGCGTCACCGTAGCGACCGCTTGCGTTGGGATGATACCGTCATTTGCAAGTATCCGTACACCGCGCGCAATTTTTCTCGGCAGGACGAGCTGATGCGCCAGTCCTGCGGGAATACTTATTTCATGAGGCTGTTGGCCACCGCCGCAAACGCCGGCAAGGTGACCGGATCGTTGGCTGCATTGCCAGCGATCGGATGCGAGGCATAGCGCACGATCACGACTTCCGCTTTCGGATCGATGTAGATCGTCTGGCCGTGAATGCCGCGCGCCATGAACATGCCATGCGCATTACCGCTGACCCACCACATGTTGCGATACGAAAAGCCCGCCAGGGTCGACATGCCGGCTTTCGCAAAATGCGCCGGATCGCCACCCTTGCGGATATCCTGCACGACGGCAGCCGGGATCACCTGTTGACCATTGGCGCGACCGTCATTGCGCATCATCTCGCCAAAGCGCGCCAGGTCCCGCAGCGTGGTGTTCAAACCGCCACCGCCGGACTCAGACCCGATACGGTCAATCTGAAAGTAGGCATCCTGCTCGACGCCGAGCTTGCTCCAGATCTGTTCCGACATTAAATCCGCGAGCGACTTGCCCGAGGCGCGTTTAACCACCCAGGCCAGTACTTCGGCATTGGCGGTCTTGTAGGCAAAGGCCTGGCCATGCTCGCCTTCCTTTTTCAATGTCACGAGAAAGTCGTAAAAGCTGCGCGGACCGGCATAAGTGGGTGCTGCCGGCAGCATGCCACCGGCGCGCGCGTAGTCAAAGACTTCCGCTTTCGGATCCGCATAATTCTCGGAATATTGTACGCCCACTGTCATATCCATGAGCTGGCGCACGGTAGCGTCGCCATACGCCGAATCTTTCAATTCGGGGATGTATTGCGTGATAGGTGCTGCGGGATCGAGCTTGCCTTGCACGGCCAGGGTCGCCGCCAGCGTGCCGACGAAGGACTTTGTGACTGACATCGCCAGATGCGGGCGCTCGGCGCGGCCTTCGCTGAAGTATTTTTCATACACGATGCGGCCACGATGCAAGACCACGACGCCGTCGGCATAGGTATTTTGCAAGGCTTCCGCAAAGTTCATCGCGCGCCCATCCATGGTCGTAAATTGCACGCCGTCGAGATCGCGTGGTGCAGACGCGAAGGCCTGGACTTTGCCGTCGCCGCGCGACACAGTCTTGGTCGGCACGATTTCACGATAATGATTGAAGGACCAGCGCAGGCGCGGGAACGAATAAAAGCTGCCGTTATCAAAACGAACCGTCTTGTCAGCGGCGGGCGGGAATCCCTGCATCCAGCCGAGTTTCTGCGCATCGCTCGCGCCCGCATCCGGCAAGGCCGGGCTTTGCGCCTGTGACAGCGGCGCAGCTGCCAGCAGCAGTAGTGCGAGCATGGTGGATCGTGTCATTGTTGTCTCCTGATATTATTTTTATTTCACGCAAAATGCGTATTTAATTATTGCACAAGTGCAATTTCAATATTGGTTGTCTGCGGCTGCAGAATTGGCGCGATCTTGCGATCCAATTCGCGGCGTGATGGTCAGACCGGATGTGAATATTTTTTCGGTGACTAGACCATGAATGGTATCGGCAGGTATTTTGAAAATCTCGATAAGCTGCGCCAGCTGCGCGGCCGGGTATTCGACGGTATGGGGCTGGGGCCCGGCGAGCGCCCGCATCGCACGGTATTTGCGCGGCCGTCCTTGCGCTTGCGCCGCTATGGCGCCGCCAAGCCCGGTCGCACGGTCATGCTGATCGTACCGGCGCCGATCAAGCGCTTTTATATCTGGGACCTGTCGGCCCAGCGCAGTGTCGTGCAGCAGGCGCTCGCGCGCGGCATTGAAGTTTATCTGTGCGAATGGACGGAACCCCACGGCAGCTACGGCCTGGAGGATTATGTTGCGCGCCTGCTCGGGCAATGCGTGGCAGCGATCGCCCATAATACGGGCAAGGATATTTTTCTCGCCGGGCATTCGCTGGGCGGTACGCTCGCCGCGCTCTACGCGGCATATCGGCCAGCGCGGATTGCCGGCCTGATCCTGATTGAGTCCCCGCTTCATTTTGGTAATGCCGCCGGGGCCTTTGGCAAATTACTCGACTCTGGCGTGCCTGCCAGTGCGGTATTACCCGCTGCGCAGTGTGTGCCGGGGTCGCTCCTCAGTCTGCTCGGCGGCAGTGCCGCGCCGCTTACCTTTTGCCTGGATCGCTATCTCGATTATCTCGCCAGCCTGAGTTCGCAGGAAGACCTGGAAACGCATTGGCGCGTCGTGCGCTGGACGCTCGATGAATTGCCGCTGTCGCGCAAGCTCTTCGATGACGTCGTTGAACAGCTGTATCGCGAGGATCGCTTCATGCGCGATGAGCTGCTCATAGGTGGTGAGCGCATCAGTCCGCACGACATCCATGCGCCGATGTTTGCCGTCTATGAACCCGACAGCAGCATCATCCCGGCACCGGCCATCGTTGAATTTCATCGCGCTGCCGGTAGCCTGCGCAAAACCCTGGTGCCATACGAGGGCGATGTCGGCGTGGCGCTCAAACACGTCGGCGCGCTGGTCGGCGCCAGCGGGCATCGCGAAATCTGGCCACGCGCATTTGCTTGGATGGAGAGGCAGACGGTGCATTGAATGCTGCTTTGTTATTTCGCATTTTAAAAGTGGCCTCAATTGCCCCGGTAATCCCCCGACATTGACTTGCATGCGTATGCTTATCGCCCCAGCCTTATCAATCTGTGACAGTAAGAGATGTCTTATGGGTCTGCAATAAGCATTGCCTTACGTCACACTCATGACATAAGTGACACATAGACTGTTCTTCTTTTACGGAGAAGAACAATGACAAAAAATATCGATCCAGCAAGCCCTGCAGTACCGGAAAACACCGGCCGACGCGGCTTTTTCATCAAGATGTCGTCGGTTGCCGCTGTACTGGCGTCCGGTGGCGCGCTGACCGCCTGCGGTGGCAGCGATCCTGAACTGTATGGCGAAAAGGCGATGTTCAATTACGGTGTCGCCAGTGGCGATCCCTTGTCCGATCGCGTCATCTTGTGGACCCATGCAAAAATCTCCAGTCCGGATTCAGTCAATTTAACTTGGCAAATGGCGGCCGACGCCAGTTTTTCAACGGTTTTGTTCAGCGGTAAAACGGTAGCGAGCAGTGACACGGGTTTCACCGCCAAGGTGGACGCCACGGGATTAAGCCCGAATACGGAATATTTTTATCGCTTCATTGCACCTAACGACAGTGTTTCAGCCGTTGGCCGCGCGCGCACCTTGCCGGTCGGTAGCGTCGCTGAAGTCAAGCTGGCGGTGTTTTCCTGTAGCGATTACCCGGCCGGTTATTTCAACGCCTACGATGCGGCTATTTCGTCCGGGGCCCAGTTCGCGCTGCATCTTGGCGATTACATCTATGAGTACAAGGACGGCGTTTATCCACCTACCGCCTCGGCCGTCGCCGCGCGCGTATCGGCACCGGCCAACGAGATCGTCACGCTATCCGACTATCGCGCCCGTCATGCTTTGCACAAGGCCGATCCGTATGCGAAAGCCCTGCATGCGCGCATGCCGATGATTGCCATCTGGGATGATCATGAATTCGCCAATAACGCTTTCATGGATGGCGCGGAGAATCATAATCCGACTATCCAGGGCCCGTGGTCAGCCAGGAAAGCTGCAGCCAGCCAGGCTTATCATGAGTGGATGCCGATTCGTTCACCCGATGCTACCAATCTGCTGAAGATTTATCGCTCATTTGATTTCGGTAATCTTCTCTCGCTGCACATGCTCGATACGCGCATCATCGGTCGCGAACAGGCGCCGGATCGCAAGCTCGACGCCAGCGGTCGCGATATCGCAGATCCGGCATTCTTGCCATATGCCTACAATCCAAACAAGCAAATGATGGGCGCTACCCAGCAAACCTGGCTCGATAGCCAAATGACGGCTTCCAAGGCGACCTGGCAAGTGCTGGGTAACCAGACCATGATGGGCCGTATCAAGTTACCGGCATCGACTTTGCTTGCCAATCTAAGTGTGGAGTCCGTCACGGCCTACCTGACGGCCAAGGGCACGCCTGCGGCTTACCTGACACAGGCGCAAAAAGATTTACTCGATCCAGCCAAGAATCCGAAGATTCCCTACAATCTGGATGCGTGGGACGGTTACCCGGCGCAACGCGAAGCGGTCTTGAATTCGGCGTCAAAACTCAAGGCCGCCGGCAAGAAGTTCGTGGTGCTGACCGGCGACAGCCATAACGCCTGGTATAACAAGCTGACCCTGGCTGACGGTACTCAAGTCGGCGCCGAATTCGCCGGCATGTCGGTCACGTCTAGCGGCTTCGAGAGCTATTTCCCGCCAGCGGCCTTCCCACCGGTAACATTGGCCGGAACGATACGCGCACTGGTCGACGACATCAGTTACCTCGACACTTCGCGTCGTGGCTACATGCTGATTACGGTAACACCGGCGCAGGTAAAAGCGGAATATGTGTATGTCAGCACTGTGACCAGCTCCAGCTATACGACGGCAATCGACACGCTGACGTATGCTGGCTAATCGTATCGGCTAAATCTGGCGGCGAGTTGCGCGCAAGGGCTGGGCAGCGGTTTTTGGCTGAGGGATTCGCTTGGGTAGGGTGGCGTGTAGGGAGATTCGTTTCATTGTGTTCATTTCTGACGCATGTCGTTTTTGACCGATTTCATGCCATTAATGCGGCATTGAATCCCTTCAACGCCTAGTTCGGTGGCGCTGGGTCGTCGAACGCACGATGGGCAGGTTGCATCAATTGTGCGTTTGCTATGAATGTCACGCCGATATTCACCAAGCGTTTCTTTCATTGCCTGCGCCTTGATGTCCTGAAATTTATTGGCTGAGATTGTTAGGCGCACCAATTATCTTTTCAATGGCTGCAGCGACATCTCGAAAACTAATTGGTTTGTGGAGTACTTGCACATTCAGATGTGCAAAAAAGTTGATGTGTGATGGTGCGGTGTCGGCTGTAACAATGATGGCAGGAATTTCTTTGTTGTAGTTATCCCTTAACTTTTGTATAAGCAGATCGCCGGTGGTATGACTCAACCGGTAATCACTCACGATGCAGTCAATCTGGTCAATAGTGGCAAGTTGATCATCAAGCTCGTTCTCATATTCTGACAGCACTTGAACGTATGCACCTTTGCTTGCTAAGGTCTGCCTGTAGGCTTCGACTATGATGGGATTATCTTCAATTACCGCAATATATTTGCCTTGAAGTCGTCGGTCCGAGTTTTGTATTTTCGGTAATGGATTTTCAGCATGGATATCTTTATTATTTGTAGACGCTAAAAACGGCGTGATGATTTTGAATTTCGTACCTCGTCCTTGTTCGGACACCATCTGAATGTCAGCACCGATCAGGTTGCACAAACGTTGAACGATCGATAATCCTAGTCCGAGCCCATCGTGCAGCGACCGCGTGTTGTCAGCGCGGTAAAACTGATTAAAAATATATTTTTGCTCTGATTCCGCGATTCCGCATCCCGTGTCGTTCACTTCAATGACCAAGCAATCCTGTTCCGATTCAAACCGCACTTCCACTTGACCGCTCTCGGTGTACTGAATCGCATTTGAGACCAGATTGCTGATGATTTGCTGTAGTAGTTGTTTGTCCCCACGTACTAACAGGGCAGCGTGCGTCATATTAAAAATCAAACCTTTACTCGATGCTTTTGCCTCTGTCAGATCCCGAATCGTGCTTACGAGTTCATCCAAAGAAAAAACACGATGGCTAACTTGCATCGCATCTGCATCTAGTTTGCTGATGTTTAACAATGAATCAAACATCGCATTGAGAGTAGTTATGCTACTTTTTATCTTGGATAAGGACTTCTTTTCAAGTTCTGGTAAGTTGTCTAAATTAACAAGCTCTAGATAAACGTTAACTGCATGCATTGGTTGTCGCAGATCATGACTTGCTGCAGCGATGAATTTGGATTTGGCCACATTGGCTGCAATGGATTGATCGCGCTCCGTTGCCAACTCTTGGTAAAGATGCTCATTACGAAATCTCAGTCGCACGGAATCTTCAAAAGTTTTGGCGAAGTTTTTAGCAATGCTCAGAACAACGATGTAAAGCGAAGCCAATCCCACAATAAATGGCCACGGAAAAATATTCATTGGCCATAAGACTGTGCTTAGTGACGGGATCATGATAGGCAATGTGAATGCAAAAAATGTAGTGGTATTCACACTATATGCAAACATGCTGGAAATCATGGCAGCCGTTGTCATGTAGACATAAATCATCCGATTCACCATCAGTAAATCGGGAGCCATCAGGATCCAGCCTAAACCCCAGCCAAAACCAACGATGCCAATGGCATACGACATGATTTTCAAATTGCGTTGGGGATTAAGAATTTTTTCAGCTTGATGTGCTAACTGAAAAACCATCCATGTTCGAATCAAGACCGCCAATAACATGTATCCCAGCCAGATGGCTAAATTTAAGGGATGCACCTCATCTTTAAACATCGGAATACAAAGCAAAGGTGCCAAGATATTCGCAACCGTAGCTGAGCGAGCAGCTTTAGTGATGTGCGCTGATTTTTCACGCAGCAGATGAAGGTTATCGATTTCGTTTCCTGTCAATTCAAGTCTCGCAACAACAACTGATGTCTTTGCGATTTCAGTACAGCTTGAGTTCTGTTAAAAACTCGCAGCTCTTTGAATATCTGGTTGATATGGATCTTTACGGTTTGTTCACTAATGTCCAAGTAATCAGCAATCAATTTATTTGGATGGCCCTGCGAAATCAATTCGAGAACCTCTAACTGCCGTTGCGTTAGTCGAAACTCCTTAGGTTCCACGATTTCACTTTTTGCGACGTAGCCAGTTTGAAGTGTCATCAGTGGCCTTAATTTCCGAATAATTAATTCGGCAGTACTGTTTTTCGACAGGAACATAGAAGCACCGGCTGAAACTGTTTTTGGCTCCCAAGCGTGTTCGTCGAGTCCAGAAATTGCTACGACTTCTTGAACATTGTGCAACTTTTTGAATACTTTAATGCCTGCCAAGCCACTTAATCCAGGCATCAAAATGTCAAGTAGAACGACCCAAAGCTTGTTTGTATTCTCAATGATTTCTATGCCTTCCGTAGCACTGCTTGCAACTGCAACTTCAATTCCATCAATAGCAAATTCATGGGTAAGTTTTTCGCTTAACGCATCACGGTAAACGGGGTGGTCATCAATGATGAGCAGGGATTTATTGGAAATTAAAGTCATTTGACGACGATACAGGCTCGCAGTTATGACATCAACTAAACTTTAGTTAAAGATGCGTCATTACGGAGATGCTTTTATTTTGGGAGCTGATAGTGTCGCATAAGTGGGAGGCGTCCAGTTTGAACCAGCATCATTTAATGATTGAATGTTCGAACCCTGTCCTCTTCATTATTTACCATGAAAACCGGTATTGACGTTTCTCGATCATCATCCAGAAGCAACGGATGTTCCTAGACGGCGCACCTTCATGGCGGAATTCAAGCGCACACTCGTCGGGCAAACACGCTTAGCTGGTGCCTCAGTATTCGTGATCGCCTTGTCCACTGGCCTTCATCTCAATCTGTATTTTTCTGGCCCCGCCAGTAATTGGAAGTGCACAGCACGCCGGCTAAATCGACGCTGCTTGATGTCTGAGGGGGCATCACGTCATTGACTCTTTTTCATTGCTCATTTTTGCAAAGAGCTATCTTCTCAAATTATCCAGGTCTTGAAATTCCAGGCAAGGTCCGTCTCCAAAGCCGTGCGCACGAAGGTTAAATCGTGCATTCTTGAGCTAAATCATTTAAACAGCTTATGGCCCGATCATGCAGATTTGTGCATCACTATTTTTCGGACAATTCATATCAAAATTGCTCTTTTGTTTAGTACTTGCATACAAAAGAGAAGTCGCTACAAGTATGCAGGTTAATAATAAAGCCAAGTTTTGGACGATCTTTTTTTTCATTATATTTTATGAAGGATTAGAAATTTAAGATAGGTTTTAAAAAACAGAAAGAAAATTTTAAATAGATTGGTTCTGATTAATCAATCGAACTTTGATCCGATCGTGCTATCGGCTAATTCATGACAAACACGAACATCCAATTGGTAATAGCAAATGCGGTACGAATTATCATTTGGATCGTCGTCAGACATTTCAACTATTATTCATCGTGGTCAATGAAAATTGAAGAGTTTTTGGCTTTGTAAATCCTGTAGCGACAGTGGGAAAAATTGCTAAGTTAGTAGCGATACGAATGCTTTTAAAAATCTGAGAAGCCGTGAATTTTTAACATTCATAAATGTTAATTCGTTACTGAAAAATGAACAATAGTCGATTGGTTCTAGAGCATATTTGGTATTGAATTACGGTTCAGCAATCAATATCATTTGCGCTTCTGTAAGATTCTCAACTCAAAAGAGTAGGTGTGCAGATGCTGAAATAGAATAAAAATTCAAAGCGATCAACAAGATTCTTTTTCCGGTGTACCGCTTCCTCCTACGCTATGACCTGAGGAAAGCTGCAACGACTATTCGCCTTGGATACAGCCATTAAAGCGTCTTGGCTTTCAGGTATCACAAAGTAGAAGGAATTGGGAATTGCCATTCAATGGGAGCACAATTTTATTCTGTCGGCTATCTGCACATAGCGCGTAAAAATTTTCTCAAAATACATGAAACACAATCTGCGATTTGTATCAATATGCGTATTGATCGTGATGTTATCTATTTTGTCGATACAACAGGTTGACCATTCATACCTACGCTTTTTTTCCAAGATATTCCCGCATTGGAAAACAAAGTTGACAACAAAATCTTCGTGTTTCCTCCCGCCCGCTAACCATAAAACTAGAGCGCACAAGGCAACATCATCCACGTAAGAATCCTAGGACTGCTTTTTTAAAGGACGGGTGGAATTCGCCGGCGCACGCAATGCGTAAAAAGCCGGAGTGGTAAATGGCAATCCTCCGATCATTAGTTCCGCTGCGTTGGGGTGAATCCGCTCAAGGCCATGTTCGGCCGGGGATTGTTGTAATTGGAATATTTGGGGGGCTTGAACTTGGGCGCCTGATAGCTGTGAAGGTACTCCCAGGGCTTAGCTTTGACAGAATTAAAACACCTGTCATCCAGCACGTTCTTGCAGAGAGAGAAATGTTGACATTGTGACAAATAAGACTGGGTCGAGGTGAGTGGGCGTTGTGACAGCGTTGACTACAGGTGCAAAGCGGAATCAGGACAAATACTTTTGCCCCGATTCCGCCAAATTCACTTCATCTGATTGCCGATTACGCCACCCACCGCCGCGCCGCCGACCACCTCAATAGAGCTGCCACCGGTCAGCACGGCACCGAGCACCGCGCCGGCACCTGCCCCCACCGCGGTATTCTTGTCATGTCTGGACATATTGGCGCAGCCATTCAAGCCGATCAAGCCGACGAGCAGGGTGGCGCATAGGGAGATTCGTTTCATCGTGTTCATTTGTGACTCCGAGTAATTGGGCGGATATTGCCGGTATGCGCGAGTTATTTCAGGCGCATGTCGTTTTTGACCGATTTCACGCCATTAATGTTCTGTGCCACGCTCACGGCCTTGGCCATGGTCTCGCGCGTGCCCACGAAGCCGCTCAGCTGGACTATGCCCTTGAAAGTGTCGACCTTGATTTCGGTAACCTTCAATGTCGGTTCATTGAGGATGGCGGCCTTGACGCTGGTCGTGATGACGGTGTCGTCGAGATATTGACCGGTGCTTTCCTGGGCCGGCGCCGCGGCGCAGCCGAGCAGGCTCGCCAGCATCAAGGCGGCGACGGACGAAGCGATGAATTTGACATTGATCATGGGTGTGCTCCTTGTGAAAAGCCGATTAAGCGCTTTTTCGCAAGGTTTTGACAGCCCGATTTCGTAATGCTTGTTACAGGATGTACAGCGCTGCGGCGGTAACTATCAGCTAGCGGGTGCCTGCCTATCGGTCGATAAACGCAGGCTATGCGTTCAATAAATACTATTGTCTTCAAAATTTCATAGTTCATCGCTATGATTCGTGTGTGCCAAATTTCTTCAACCTAGTTCACTGAAAGCGAGAAAACTCATGTCCCTGATCAACACAACAATCAAGCCATTCCATGCTACTGCATTTCACAATGGCAAATTCGTGCCAGTTTCCGATGCTGACCTGAAGGGCAAATGGTCTGTCGTCGTGTTTTACCCAGCTGACTTCACTTTTGTCTGCCCAACTGAACTCGGCGACCTGGCTGACCACTATGCAACATTCAAGTCCATGGGCGTAGAGATCTATTCCGTATCGACCGACACGCATTTCACGCACAAAGCATGGCATGACGCATCCGACACAATCGCCAAGATCACTTACCCAATGATCGGCGACCCAACTGGCGCGATCACCCGCGCATTTGACGTGATGATTGAAGAAGAAGGCCTGGCACTGCGCGGTACTTTCGTGATCAATCCAGAAGGCCAGATCAAGCTTTGCGAAATCCATGACAACGGCATCGGCCGTGACGCATCGGAATTGCTGCGCAAGGTGCAAGCTGCCCAGTACGTCGCTTCGCACCCAGGTGAAGTTTGCCCAGCCAAGTGGACGCCAGGCGCCGCAACTTTGGCACCATCACTGGACCTCGTCGGCAAGCTGTAATTCTGTTTCAAAAACCTTAATCTAAGGCAGGCCGGGTGCAAAACAGCGCGCCCGGCGCCAGTACCACTCCCCGAGCATCCTGTGCGCCGGCACCAAGGCTGCTGCGGCAGTGGCACTGAATCCTATCTACACCAAGAATTTACCTGAGCGAGAACGCCATGCTGGACACAAATATCAAGACCCAACTCAAAGCCTACCTCGAAAAAGTGACGCTGCCGATCGAGATCGTCGCTTCACTTGACGATAGCCCGAAGGCCGCAGAATTGCAGTCCTTGTTGCAGGAACTGGCTACGCTGTCGTCGCATATCAGCGTCGAAGAGCGCCGCAATGATGGCGAGCGCGCACCGTCGTTTTCGATCAATCGTGCCGGCAGCAATATGGGTATCCGCTTTGCCGGTATCCCGATGGGGCATGAATTCACGTCGCTCGTGTTGGCCCTGCTGCAGGTCGGCGGTCATCCGCCAAAAGCCGAAGCCGAAGTACAGGACGCCATCCGCGCACTCGACGGTGAATTCAAGTTTGAGACCTATATCTCGCTGTCCTGCCAGAATTGCCCGGACATCGTGCAGGCGCTGAACCTGATGGCCATGTTGAATCCAAACATCCGCAGCGTCACGATCGACGGCGAATTGTTCCAGGATGAAGTCAACGAACGCAAGATCATGTCGGTGCCAACGATTTACCTCAACGGTGAAATCTTCGGCCAGGGCCGCATGGGTCTCGAAGAAATCCTCGCCAAGCTCGACACCGGTGCGGCCAAGCGGGATGCGGCGAAACTGGCGCAAAAAGACGTGTTCGATATGCTCATCATTGGCGGCGGTCCTGCCGGTGCGGCAGCTGCTGTGTACTCGGCGCGCAAGGGCATCAGCACTGGTATCGTTGCCGAGCGTTTCGGCGGCCAGGTGCTGGACACGATGGGCATTGAAAACTTCATTTCGGTCAATCACACCGAGGGACCAAAGCTGGTCACTGCACTTGAGCAGCATGTGAAAGAATATGACGTCGACGTCATGAACCTGCAGCGCGCCAAGGCGCTGATCCCGGGTGAACTCATCGAGATTCAACTGGAAAGCGGCGTAAGCCTGAAAGCGAAATCCGTCATCATCGCCACAGGTGCGCGCTGGCGTGAAATGAAGGTGCCGGGCGAAACGGAATACCGTAATCGCGGCGTGGCATATTGCCCGCATTGCGATGGCCCGCTGTACAAGGGCAAGCGCGTGGCGGTCATCGGCGGCGGTAACTCCGGCGTTGAAGCAGCAATCGACCTGGCCGGAATCGTGGCACACGTCACCTTGCTCGAATTCGGCAGCGAATTGCGCGCCGATGCGGTCTTGCAGCGCAAGCTGCGCAGCTTGGCTAACGTCACCGTCATCACCGATGCGCAAACGACGGAAGTCAGCGGCGATGGCAGCAAGGTCAATGGCCTGCACTACACCGACCGCAAATCTGGCGCAGCGCATACGGTTGAACTTGAAGGCATTTTCGTGCAAATCGGTTTGCTGCCGAACACGGACTGGATCAAGGGCACGGTCGCCTTGTCCAAGCATGGCGAAATCGAAGTCGATAGCCATGGCCAGACTTCGGTACCCGGCGTATTCGCTGCCGGTGACGTTACGACGGTGCCGTACAAGCAGATCATCATCGCCATGGGTGATGGTTCGAAAGCGGCACTCGGCGCCTTCGATCACTTAATCCGCACCTCGGCGCCGGCGGAAAGCGAGCCGGTCGCATTGGCGGCCTGACGTCTCTCAGCTTTGCCTCCATCCGTCTTGCGCGGGTGAGTTAAAAAAGGATTATCCGTCGCGGCGGGTAGTCCTTTTTTTATTGCCGAAACCGGCAGACGGATCCTTCCCGGCCTCACAGTGCGCGACCTCATAGCTTGCTTGCGACACTTAAAAAATTAATAATTAAATAATTTCTCAAAGTGTAAAGTCTAATTTAGTATGGCCATAAAAATTGTATTTTTAATAATTTTTATGCGCGTGAAACCTTCGACAGCTAGCTGTCCGGCATCGACAAACTTAAACATTGAGAGAGGCAATCATGGCTTTTAGACTCAAAATCTGGACAACCAAAGAGATTGACGTTAATGACGGCTCTGTCCATGATGCTGTCAATGCCTCGATCACGGCCTTTTTTGATGCCGAAGATGACTTGATAGTGACTCCGTGGCAAGTCAACACTTCCCTTTACGTCGATGCAGGTAGCGGCAATGACACGATCATTGGCAGCAGTTCCGCGCGTAAGCAGGATATCTTCGGCGCAGCTGGCGATGACGTGATTCGCCCACTGCATTTTTCGTTTTGGACCGGAGGTACCAACTTTGATGGTGGATCCGGTAATGACACCCTCGACCTTAGCCTGAATCCAGATCATTCCGGCGCTCATTATGGCATCCTCGCTAACCTGGCGAGTGGCACGGTGGTCATGGGCGACGATTACGCGTCCCGCAATGGGTCGCGAATCGCTAACTTTGAAAACCTCATCGGGTCAGATGCCTCGGATATCCTGACCGGAAATTCGTCAGGGAACCGGCTAGCCGGCGGTCCTGGCCATGACACTATGGATGGCAGAGGCGGCAATGACGTCCTTTACGGTGATGGCGGCGATGATCAAATTGATGGCGGTGTCGGCAATGACGTCCTTTACGGTGATAGCGGCGATGATCAAATTTATGGCGGTGCCGGCAAAGATTTTCTTGATGGTGGCATTGGTAATGATGTTCTCGACGGTGGCAGCGGTAATGACACCCTGTTCGGCCAGGACGGTAATGATCGCTTCGTGCAATCGACGATGGATGGAAGTGACACTATCGATGGTGGTGCCGGCAGGGATACCGCCGATTTCAGCGCGAACTATGGCGCAGGCGAACATATCGTTGCGGACCTGACGGCGGGGACAGTGATGAAATACCGCGATAGCGTTCTGCTCGGAACCGACAAGCTAAGCGCGATCGAAGGCGTCACCGGGACCGGCGGTAATGACTATCTCAGCAGTGGCAACTTCGCACTTTCCGCATCGCTTGCCTTGAACGGCGGCGCCGGAGGCGACTCGTTGTATGGCGCCGCTGGCGACGACACACTCATTGGCGGTGCCGGCAATGACTTCATGTACGGCGCGCAGGGCTATAACCATTTCATGCAGGATCACTGGGATGACAGCGATTTCCTGTTCGGTGGAAGTTCAAGCAATGTCGCCGATTACAGCGGGTTGGTGCTGGAGGCGAACATGACTGCCAGCGCAGATCCACATATCGTCGCCAATCTCGGCATTAACCGTATCGAAAAATTCGTTAATGGCGCAGCCCTTGGAAGGGATGCCGTCGTCAGCGTCAACGATGTGACCGGTAGCAGCTTTAACGACGTCCTGAACGGCAATGCGCAAGCGAATGCCTTGTTCGGCGGGGCCGGCAATGATGTCTTGGTGGGCGCAGCTGGCGATGACAGTCTTGCCGGTGGCAGTGGTAACGACACGCTCGACGCCGGCACGGGCAACGATGGCATGCGTCTTGATGGTGGCGGCGATGATGTGTTCATCTTCAAGGCCGGATTTGGCACCGATGTCATCAGCGTCTCCAATACTGCCGATATCGTCGGGCATGCGACCGTGCAATTCGAGCACATTGCGGCAGACAATGTGCTGTTCCAGCGCCTCGGCGACGACCTGCAGATCACGATTGCAGGTACTACGGACAATGTCTCCATATCAAACTGGTATGGCCTGATGTCCGCCACTGGCCCTAGCTCCGACTTTGCGATTGACGCGTTTCAGGCGGGTGATGCGGTGCTCGATGCGGCGACGGTCGCGCACCTCGTGACGGTCGTTGGTGCTGCGCCGGTTGCTATGAGCAGTCTCTCGGGTGAGATCGTGTTTCCAATGCCATTCGAGACTGCTTCGCCTGTGTTATTTTGAACCTCGGCTGATGTTTTCTTGAAGGATTACCGGTTTGAAGCCGGTAATCCTTTTTTTATCCTCAAGCGATTTGTCGTACTGAGCTGACCGGCATTGTCAAAATCACTGCCATCTCCGCATCGGAAAATAGACGCGAGCGTGTATGGAAGGCCTTGCCTTCCGGCCCTTCCAGCGAAAACGTGCCGCCATGACCCTCGATGACGTCAATGATCAGCTGCGTATGCTTCCAGTATTCATATTGCGAAGTGCTCATGTAAAACGGACAGCCACCGATGTCGCCCAGATAGACATCGCCGGCACCGATCGTGATTTCGCCGGGCAGGTAGCAATTCGCGGCGCTATTGTCGCAGCAGCCGCCGGATTGGTGGAACATCAGTTCGCCGTGTTTCTGCTTCAAAAATTCAATCAGTTCCAGTGCCACGGGTAGTGCGACTACTTTGTCTACCATGCTTTTCTCCTGGTCAAAAAAGGGGACGGTCGCCCGTCCCCCTGTCTATTGCGATGGGCTAAAGCGCGGGATCAGAAGAAACCGAGCTTTTGCTCGCTATAGCTGACCAGCAGGTTCTTGGTTTGCTGATAGTGGTCGAGCATGACCTTGTGCGTCTCACGGCCGATACCAGACTCCTTGTAGCCACCGAAGGCGGCATGCGCTGGATAGTCATGGTAGCAGTTCGTCCAGACACGACCGGCCTTGATGGCGCGACCCATGCGGTAGGCGACATTGCCGTTACGCGTCCATACGCCGGCGCCCAGACCATACAGCGTGTCATTGGCGATTTCCAGCGCTTCGGCTTCGTCCTTGAAGGTCGTCACTGCCAGCACCGGTCCAAAGATTTCTTCCTGGAAGATGCGCATCTTGTTATGGCCCTTGAACAGCGTCGGCTGGACATAGTAGCCGCCTTCGAGTTCGCCATGCAGGTGTGCCTGCTTGCCGCCGGCCAGCACTTCCGCGCCTTCCTGCACGCCCAGATCCAGATAGGACATGATCTTCGTGAGCTGTTCTTTCGAGGCTTGCGCACCCATCATCGAGTCGGTGTCGAGCGGATTGATTTGCTGGATCGCGGCCACGCGTGCCAGCACGCGCTCCATGAACTTGTCATAGATCGATTCCTGGATCAGTGCGCGGGAAGGGCAGGTGCAGACTTCGCCCTGATTGAATGCAAACAGCACCATGCCTTCGATGGCCTTGTCGAGGAAGCCGTCGTCTTTGTCCATCACGTCGGCGAAGAAGATGTTCGGCGACTTGCCGCCGAGTTCCAGTGTTGCCGGGATTAGATTGTTCGCGGCAGCTTGCGCAATCACGCGGCCGGTCGTGGTCGAGCCGGTGAAGGCGATCTTGGCGATGCGCTTGCTGGTGGCCAGAGGCATGCCCGCTTCGCGGCCATAGCCGTTGACGATATTCAGTACACCCGGCGGCAGCAGGTCGGCGATCAGCTCAGCCATGATCAGGATGCTGATCGGCGTCGATTCGGCGGGTTTCAGCACGACGCAATTGCCGGCGCCAATCGCTGGCGCCAACTTCCATGCGGCCATCAGAATCGGGAAGTTCCATGGAATGATCTGGCCGACCACGCCGAGCGGTTCCTGGAAGTGGTAAGCGACCGTGTTTTCATTGATGTTGCTTAGTGCGCCTTCCTGCGCACGCAGGCAGCCGGCGAAATAACGGAAATGATCGACGGTCAGCGGGATGTCGGCATTCAGGGTTTCACGGATAGCCTTGCCGTTGTCGACGGTTTCAGCGTAAGCGAGCATCTCGAGATTGGCTTCGATACGATCGGCGATTTTGAGCAGGATGTTCGAACGATCGGCCGGCGAAGTCTTGCCCCAGGCATCGGCTGCCGCATGCGCCGCGTCCAGCGCGAGCTCGATATCTTCTGCGGTCGAACGGGCGACCTTGGTATAGACATTGCCGGTGACAGGCGTGATGACATCGAAGTATTGCCCTTTAACTGGCGCGACCCATTTGCCACCGATGAAATTATCGTAGTGGGCTTTGTATGCGACTTTGGCACCAGCGGCGCCCGGGAATGCGTAGAGCATTGTGTCTCCTCGAGGATTGAATTTGATAGTGATATTTCCCTTGCGGGTAACACTTCTTATCAATTCCTGTGCCAAGCGAGCAGTAATTTTGCAAGATCTTGATTTGATAGGTGTTTTTTTAGACGCCCGGACTTGAGCGAGTCATTAGCATGATGACTGATTGTTGCAGGATGGAGCAGCTGTCTTATTGCGAGACAGTCAGCCGCAACGCCTTGCATTGCCGGCCATTTTTACAGCCACTCCGAAATCTCGATCAAGTTCAGGTCCGGATCGCGCACGTACACCGACAGGATTTTATGCGTGGCCCCAGTACGTTCCACCGGGCCGTCAATGATAGGCCAGGCGCATTCCTGCAGATGCGCGATCACCGCGGTAAGCGGTCGGTCGGCGATAAAACACAAATCCAGCGCACCCGGCACCGGTAAATGTGCCTTGGGTTCAAACTCCCGGCCACGCTCATGGATATTGATTTTTTGCTGGCCGAATTTGAGCGCCATGCGACCTGCGCCGAATGTCTCCAGCTGCATGCCGAGCACGCGCGTATAAAAGTCGAGGCAGGCGTGTTTATCGGCAGTCGTGAGCACCAGGTGGTCAAGGTGGTCGATCATGAATTTCCTTTCAAAATTGGATTAGCCGTATGGCCATGCTTTGTTTTGTAGCAATTGACGCTCAGTGCACGAAAGATCGTTGACCATGGAATTGTTGAATGTTTATGGGTTTCTCTAAAATGGCGAGTGTTTTTCCAATGTAATGTCACCGCCTGAATCCATCAAAACAGCCCGCAGCGCCTAATCTTGATCCATTTTTGCCACGAAATGTAGGTTTGTGAGGTTACAATGCTTTTCGGCAACTATTTAATTTGCCGAGGTAGGCCAAAAAATTGCGGACCGGCGTTTCGAGCCGGGACACCTGACAGATCATTCGATGGATTAATTATGTCCTCACACAATTCAAAAGAGGCGGCCTCTGGCGTCAGCCTCGCGCTCATCATTGGTGCGCTCGGCGTTGTATTCGGCGACATTGGTACCTCACCTTTGTACGCATTAAAAGTATCGGTAGAAGCATCAGGCGCCAAAGATGCGAGCCAGATCGTGCATGCGGTCTACGGCATTTTGTCCTTGATTACCTGGGCGCTGATCATCGTGGTGACGTTGAAATATGTTTTCATCATCATGCGTGCCGACAATCACGGTGAGGGCGGCATCTTTGCGTTGACGGCCTTGGTATCCAAGGACATGCAAAAGGAATCGAAATACCGATGGCTGGTGATGATTGCCGGGGCGCTCGGGGCAGCATTATTTTTTGGCGACAGCATGATCACCCCGGCGATTTCGGTACTCAGCGCCGTGGAAGGCTTGAAGGTCTTGTCCCCAGACCTGGAAACATTCATCATTCCGATTGCACTGGCGCTCATTACGGCCTTGTTTGCCGTTGAGCGTTTCGGTACTGCCGTCATCGGTAAAGTGTTCGGTCCTATTATGGTGGCCTGGTTTTTATCGCTCGGTTTGATGGGTTTGGCCGAAGTGATCAATACTCCGGCTATTTACATTGCGCTCAATCCGATGATGGGTATCGAGTTTCTGGTCGAGCATTCCGGCGTTGCCGTTGCGATCTTTGGCGCGATTGTGTTGTCTGTGACCGGTGGTGAAGCCTTGTATGCTGACATGGGCCATTTCGGTCGCGCGCCTATCCAGCGTGCGTGGTTTGTCGTGGTTTTTCCTTGCTTGCTGTTGAATTACTTTGGACAGGGCGCTTTGTTGATTCGCGATCCTGCCGCGCTGGACAATCCGTTTTTCCGCCTTGCGCCGAGCTGGGGACTTGTTCCGTTGCTGTTCCTGGCGGCAATGGCGACGATCATCGCTTCCCAAGCGGTGATTTCAGGCGCATTTTCTATTGCTACCCAAGCAGTACAACTGGGCTTCATTCCGCGGCTGCTAATTAAACATACCTCAGCTGAGGAAATCGGCCAGGTATATGTGTCGAAAGTGAATATTTTCCTGTTTATTGGCGTGGTACTGCTGGTGTTGTCATTCAAATCATCCGAGCATCTGGCGTCAGCCTACGGCGTATCGGTAACCGGTGCGATGGCGATTGATACCTTGCTGGCGGGCTATTTCATGATTTATATAAAGGGATGGAACAAGCTTGTGTTCCTGCCCTTGTTTGCCGGGCTGTTCTTGCTGGATTCAATCTTTTTAGGAACAAATTTATTCAAGTTCTTCGAAGGCGGCTGGTTGCCGGTGACAGTCGCCGGTTTGTTGTTGTTCGTAATGATTTCGTGGATAAGTGGCAGGGAGCGGTTGTTGAAAGCGCGTTGGAAACACGCGTTGCGGCTTGAGGATTTCCTGAAAACCCTCGATGTCAGCGAGCCGCATCGTGTCGCTGGTACCGCCATTTTCATGGTGCCGCATGGACATATTGCGCCGGTCTCACTGCTACACAATTTAAAACACAATCAGGTATTGCATGATCGTGTAATTTTGATGCATGTAGAAACTGTCAATGAACCATTTGTGCCTGATGAGCAGCGTTTAACGATTGAACATTTGCCGCATAACTTCCATTCGGTGCATGTACGTCATGGTTACATGGAGGAGCCGCATGTCATGCGTGCGGTAGCCTTGCTGCGGGCGCGAGAGTTTCATTTTAGCCTGATGGAAATTTCCTTTTTTGTCGGTAAAGAAAAGGTTGTTGCGAAGAACACTTCCTCCCTGCTAATGGCGCCGTTTATCTACATGCACCGGACCATGCAAAGTGCCACCGAGTACTTCAAAATTCCATTTGAGCATGCGATCGAAATCGGCGGCCTGGTCGAGGTATGATGTTGCAGCAACTAATTAATGAAAGAAGTCCATGTCTGAACTGATCCAAAAATTGCAATGGCGCTATGCGACCAAAAAAATGAATCCCACCAAGGTCGTGCCGCAGGAAAAAGTGGCGCGGATTCTGGAAGCTGCGCGCCTGGCGCCAACCTCAAGTGGCTTACAGCCCTTCGAAATCATTGTTGTGCGCAACAAGGACGTGCTTGAACAAATCAAGCCGAAGGCATGGGGTCAAGGGCAGATTACTGACGGTTCCCATCTGCTCGTGTTTGCCGCCTGGGATAACTACACGGCAGACCGTATCAATGCAATGTATGACCTGAACAACACAGAACGTAAAGTTGTGCTTGAAGGTGGCGAAAGCTACCGCAAGATGCTGCTCGAAACCTACCCGCAGCGTGATGCCGAGATTAACTTTCAGCATGCCGCGAAACAAACCTATATCGGCTTGGCTGCAGCCATGATTGCTGCTGCTTTCGAGGAAGTCGACAGCACGCCAATGGAAGGTTTTGATCCGAATGCCGTCGATGAAATCCTGAATCTGCGCGCCCGTGGTCTGCGCAGCGTCGTGATTTTGCCCTTGGGTTATCGCGACGAAGAGAAGGATTGGCTGGTGAATTTAAAGAAAGTCCGTCGTCCGATCGAACAATTCGTTACAGAAGTGAATTGATCTGTCGATTGCCTGAAAGTGGTTTTGTCAAAACAGCGCGCAGCTTGATTGATCACATGGTTCATCAATGAGCGCTGATTTGATTGCCGGATTCTTGTCCGGCGCGGTTCTGATTATCGCCATTGGCGCCCAGAATTCGTTTGTTTTGCGTCAAGGCATACGTCGTGAATACGTATTGGCGATCGTACTCACCTGCGCCACTGCAGATGCGCTCCTGATCGCCGCAGGTATCGCCGGCTTGGGCGCTTTGATTCAGTCGGCGCCAGTGGTTCTGACCGTGGCGCGCTATGGCGGGGCAGCGTTTTTAATGGCCTATGGATGGCTTGCAGTGCGACGCGCCCTGCGAGTCCACCAACTGGTCGTTGATTCCGGCAAGGGCACGAGCCTTGGCGCTGCCATGGCCACTTGCCTCGCTTTCACTTTCCTGAACCCGCATGTCTATCTGGACACGGTAATTCTGCTTGGATCCTTGTCCAGTCAGCGCGGTATTCATGGTCGATGGCTGTTTGGCGGCGGAGCGATCGCGGCCAGTTTCGTCTGGTTCTTCGCCTTGGGATTTGGCGCGCGCCTGCTTGGGCCACTATTCAGCAAGCCTGTTGCCTGGCGCATCCTGGATTCCCTGATTGCCTCGATCATGTTCGCACTGGCAATTAGCTTGCTCAGGGCATAGCGCACTCAACAGTGCGCCTTGCGTCACGCAGCAAGTTTTTGCGGCGAATATTGTGCCGCAATACGGCTAATTTTCCCCTGAGCTTGCTCTATGACGCGTTCTGCTTCCTTGCGCAGGCGTTGGAACGCTGTTTCCGTCAAGGTCCGCTCGCGCCATTGCTGATTGGCGAACTCGAGTACATCGCGCTGCACCAAACGCAGTGCCTGGCGATGCCGTTCCGCCTCGTTGAGGATTTGCGCAAACTGCGCAGAGGGCGATGTGCCCAACTGTTTGGCGACATAAGCGAACGACCGGACGGTCAAATCAATTTGGAATTTAGTCTGAATATTCATAATAATCCTAGGGTGATTTGGTTGCTACCGAGTCATTAACGCATGACCTTCGGATTCGGTCGACAATAAAACAACTAATTTCAAATTATTTTGCAACTTTATTTGCTGGCACTTCGGCTAGCTTGCACGCCCAGAGAGGCGTGCGGTGTAAATCGCTGACTTTGCAAAATTCTGCGACAATTCATCCAGCAGCGCCAAAGAGCTGTATTTGTTTAATTAAACGGAAAGTGCACAGCGATGGTACCGAACAAGAAGCCCGATGCTGCCCGGCTCGACAAGATCGTGGCCGACGCGCGCCGCGCAGCCGATACACGTGAGGTCGGCTATCGTGAGCGCTCGCTGAAAATGTATCCGTGGATTTGTGGGCGCTGCATGCGGGAATTTACGCGGGCGAATGTACAGCAGCTGACGGTCCACCATCGAGATCACAATCACGACAATAATCCGCCCGATGGCAGTAACTGGGAGTTGTTGTGCCTGTATTGTCACGATAATGAGCATTCACGCTATCTTGAAGCTGATCGTGGCGCCGGGCTCCTTGCCGGTGCCGTGAAAGCGGCGACACATAGTCCGTTTGCTGCGCTGGCTGGCATGATCAAGAAGAAAGAATAGATTTCTGGCGTGTTTCCTGCTGACGTTTTCCCCTTGCGGCTGGGATAAAGATTTCGGTATCAGTGAATTTTTTGTTTTTTAAATTTCAAGATAGTGACGAAGCGAACATCTGCATTTGATAGTGGAGATGACTGCGATGGAAAAATGACGCCTTAATTGTGGACAACTCATGACCTTGGTTTACGCCAGCCTCAATCACGCTTTGCGGGTTCCCCTCGCAACGGAAATTCATTCGCGACCATTTCTCAAGCTCGATGTACCGGAATCGGTCACGCACTTGGCCGTTTATGGCAGCGATGATCCCCTTGCCCGGCACACACAAGAGTTGGCGCAACACGCAACGCTTGCCGATTTGTGTCGCCATTTCGGGGTCGCACCGCCGATTTTGGAGGCGAAATATTTTTATTATGATTTCGGCCAGTTTCGTCTCAAGTGGGAGTGCCACACAGAGTTCGCCACTTACACCTTCGCCGAACGTGCGGCGGTCGGCACGCCTCTGACCGACGCATTTGCGCGCATGCCGATCTTGCGAGTCCCGGAGCAATGGTTACTTGGACTGCAGGGTAAGCTTTTTGTCGCTGCCCATGTCGTACTTGATCACGGTGACACTACGACTGAAGCGTTTGCGCAAGCACTGCCACAGGTGTTCGAAGGCAATGTCCTCACCGGAAGTTTTGTGATGGACGGCGGTGAATTATGGACCGACTTTTCCATCCAGACGGATGGCTTTAGCCGCTTCGTGGTGCGCGACATTGGTATGCGTGCGCTTCAGGCGGGGCGCCTTGTGCAACGCGTCCTGGAAATTGAAACCTATCGCATGATGGCCTTGCTCGGTTTGCCTTATGCACAACGTGCCGCACCGGTTCTGAGCGGAATTGAAAGCGAACTTGTCAGCCTCGCCGACCGAATGTTGGATGCAGATGCTGCAGTATTCGATGCTCAGACTGAGCAGACTGGCGTATCCGACCGGGCCTTGCTCGGCAATATTACGCAGTTGGCTGCACGCCTTGAAAAGTTGTCACTGGATAATAGCTATCGGTTTTCTGCATCGAAGGCCTACTTCCGTCTCGTCAATGCCCGCATCGAGGAATTGCGCGAAGTCCGGATAGAAGGCATCCCGATGGTAGAGGAATTCATGGACCGCCGCCTGACCCCTGCCATGAATACCTGTGAAGCGATACTCGCGCGCCAGGACGCGCTGGCAAGGCGCATCGCCAACTCGAATGATTTGTTGCGTACGCGTGTCGGTATCGTACAAGAAGCGCAAAATCGAAAAATTCTCCAGGCTATGAATGCCCGAGCGGCACAGCAACTTCAATTGCAGCAAGCCGTGGAGGGACTGTCGGTCGCTGCGATCACTTATTATGTTGTGGGTTTGTTCAGTTACACCGGCAAGGCGGCCAAGGTATTGGGTTTGGCTGTAAATGTAGAAGCTATGGTGGGCATTTTGGTGCCTTTCGTCGCTGCTGGCGTGTGGCTAGGACTGCGGCGCATGCATCAGTTGCGATAATCTGTTTTTGCTGAGTATGGCTTGCAGTTTCAATCTGACGCTAGCGCTACTCTATGACTGCGACTGACTTCACCTGTACCCAGATGGTCATGCCTTTTTGTAAATTCAAAGCGCTAATCGCTCTTTTTGTGATCCTGGCTAATACAATTGATTCTTCGCAGCGAATCTGAACCATGGCCTGTGAGGGATGTACATCATCCGCAATCGCTTCTATCCGACCTTGTAGATGATTTTGAATGCTGGTGTCGCGCGGTTCATCCACCGCTATGCTGACGTCGCGTGCGAGTACGCGCAGCCGAACCTGCTTTCCCAGTGGAATGTCGTTGTCGCGTACCCAAAGCCCACCACCAGAAAATTCAATTTTTGCGAGGTGCCAAGCCTCATCCCGGTACCTGACATACCCATGCAGCAGAACCCCAGCATCGTCGCCAATGATCACAGGGCTGTCTATACGGGAGAACACGTCCTGCACTGCGCCGCGAACCTTAACCGAGCCACCATCCAGAACCACTAAATGATCGGCAAGCCGGGCGACTTCGTCAACTGAATGCGTCACGTACAACATCGGCATGCTCATCTCGTCTCTCAGTCTTTCCAGCCAGGGAAGTATCTCAAGGCGTCGTGCAAGATCCAGCGCCGCCAGCGGTTCATCCAGCAGCAAGAGGCGCGGCTGTGTTGCCAGTGCTCTGGCAATCGCGACACGTTGTCGTTCGCCACCTGAGAGGCTGGCGGCTTGGCGGCGCATCAAATGACCGATTCCCAGCAATTCGATAGCGTCTTTCAGGGCTTTGGCCGAACCCGCTTTTTTTGACCTTTTCTGGCCAAAGACCAGATTTTCGTGCACGGCCAGGTGTTCGAAGAGACTGGCTTCCTGAAACACATAGCCAAGGTCGCGTTGCCACGGCTGGGCAAATACCCGAGTCGCGCTATCTTGCCAAAGCGCTTGTCCAACGCGTATCAAACCTTCGGTTGGTCGTTCAAGTCCGGCAACACAACGCAGCAATGTAGTCTTGCCTGAACCCGACGCACCGAACAACACTGTGATGCCGTTCGCTGGCAAGGTGAGGTCTACCTTTAATTGAAATTCGCCACGCTCGAGCTTGAGGCAAATTCGCAAGGTTTCCAAGGTGTTCATGGCAACACCCGGTCAATTCGGCGGCGCAGCATCGAGAGTGCCAATAAAACACCAAATGAGAAAAGCAACATGCCGCCGGCAAGCCAATGCGCCTGCGTGTATTCCATGGCTTCTACGTGCCCGTAGATCTGGGTGGAAATCACGCGGGTTTTGCCGGGGATATTCCCGCCTATCATCAGGACAACACCGAACTCCCCAACGGTATGCGCAAAACTCAGGATGGCTGCCGTCAGAATTCCGGGACGCGCGAGTGGTAGTGCCACTGAAAAGAACGCGTCCAGAGGGCTGGCGCCTAAGGTATAGGCCACTTCCATCGGGCGCGATCCCATGGATTCAAAAGCGTGTTGCATGGGTTGTACCGCGAATGGGAGCGAGAAAATCACCGAGCCGATCAACAGTCCCGTGAAGGTGAATGACAGCACGCCCCAGCCCAGCATCTGGGTGAGTTGTCCAAGCGGTCCATGCGGCCCCATTGCGACGAGCAGATAAAAACCAAGCACGGACGGCGGCAGCACCAGCGGCAAGGTGACCAATGCACTAATAGGCGCGCGCCATCGGGACTGCGTCTGTGATAACCACCAGGCCAAAGGCGTGGCGAGGATAAGCAGCACACCCGTGGCCATGATTGCCAACTCAAGGGTCAGGCGAATGGCACTCAATGCCTCTTGATTCAATGGGAAATCCATGGCTCGATTTATCTATCCCGGTCTTCAGGATGCTGCGTGACAATATTACAAATCATAGCCGAACGAACGAATCAGGGCTTTGGCTTTCTCGCTTTTCAAAAAGCCCAGAAATGCCGAAGCCGCCGGAGAGTCCTTTCCCTTGCTCAATAGCACGGCGTCTTGTTGAATTGGCGCATGCAGCCCAGATGGAACGATCCACGCTGATCCTGTCGAAATCTTGCCGTCAGAGAGGATCTGCGACAAAGCCACAAAGCCGAGTTGCGCGTTCTCAGTCGCGATGAACTGATATGTCTGAGCTATGTTTTCTCCTTGCACAAACTTGGACTGAACATCAGCCAAGATTCCCAGCTTGCTCATGGTCTCAATCGCTGCTGCGCCGTAGGGTGCCAGCTTGGGGTTGGCAATGGCGAGACGCTGAAATTTGCCGCTGCGCAGGATGTCGCCCTTGGCGTCAACGTAGCCGGCTTGCTTGCTCCACAAAACCAGTTTGCCGATCGCATAAGTGAACCGCGATCCTGGCACGCCGAGGCCGTCGCGTTCGATCTTCAGCGGTGTTTCACCGTCAGCAGCGAGAAGTAGCTGAAATGGCGCGCCATTTTTGATTTGTGCGTAGAAGTTTCCTGTTGAACCGAAGGACAGAAGGGCCTTGTGGCCTGTCTCCTGCTCGAAAACCTGGGCGATCTTTTGCATGGGCGCGGTAAAGTTGGCTGCTACGGCAATGCTGACTTCGGCCGCCTGAACCTGCGCGCACAGGCTCAAAAGCGCCACTGCCCACAGATGGATTCTGGACATGGGACTTCTCGTTATTAGCAAATGAAAGTGCGAGTGTAACAGCGCTATTCGTTTGTAATGGTCGCAAGTTGACGGCACTCGCCAGCGCACCATGCCCTTTACGTTCTGCTTTCGCTGGCACTCGCCGTTATGTGCATGCCGTTGATATTGACCGACGCAGTTCGATACACAAAGCGGTCGACCTTGCCAATTGCGCAATACTCCAGACGCCGCGGCATCGTGGCCTCCATGCGCCGCGTAATACTGATGGCGCAGTAATCGGTATAGGCGATTTTATTACCGAAAGGGAGAGCTGAAATACGGATGTTCGACTTCACATTCATCTTTATTAAACAAGCGCAGATGTTGAATTTCATCTGCGATGGGGCAATTTAATTTCAGCAACCTTAGCAGCGAATTCGTCGTTCTGTTGCGAACTCTTTTGCACTGTTGTTGCGTCACATCAAACGTAGTAGTTCGCCGTTTCTTTTCCAGATTATTTTTCGGATTTGCGTTTTTTGGCATGTCCGTTTCGTTTTTCGGGTAGCCCGGAATTGCGCTCCTCGAGACACTCCTTTCTTAAAATCCGGCGGCGCGTCTGGTCACGCTGATGACGCAGATGCAGAGCGCAATGGACAATTTAATTTCAGGAGAACACGATTCATGAATCATCAACACTGTTCGCCAGGCTTGACCCCGTTTGCGCTGGCCTTGGCAGCGGCACTGGCCACCATGGTGCCGACTGTGACGTTTGCGGCCAACTGCATCGTGGCGGGTTCGATCACATGGAGTGCAGATAACTGTGTGATCACACCCACCGATACAGTGGCGGGCATCAGCACATAGACGTTGGTGGGCACCCTCACTAACAGTGGCATGATCACGAATCCTATTTTCGCAGTGAGCGTTAATCCCGGCGGTAGTATTGGTGAGCTAAACAATACGATCGACGGCAGTATCGTCAGCACGCTCAATGACGGGAATCCTTATGTAGCTGTAAAAAATGCCGGCACGATTGCAACCCTAAGTAATAGCGGCGTCATCACCGGCATTGGCGCCGCAGCTTAGTTTTGATACGGCACTGCAGTCGGAAGCGGAATGCCTGGCCTTGACGGAAGCGTTTCTTGCCGCGTTTTTTTAACCCCACCCATCTCACATGTCGGATCCGCAGGTGCACTGTACTTTTGTGGGTAATCCTCACTGGCTGAACCTGAACGGATCGGCGATGACAAAAATCGTAGACGACAATCCGCATCCTTTTACGCTGACCGGGGAAATAGCAGAAGACCAGAAACGTCAGTATTTGCTCGCCAGTCATGTCTTTTGTTCGTCATCAGGTGATGAAATTTTTGGCATGGCGGTACTGGAAGCGGCGTCCCTCGGCTTGCCGCTGGTAGTTTCAGATCTGCCCTGCTACCGAGGTATCTGGCAGCATGGCGTGAATACATTGATGGCGCCGGTCGATGCCATCGACTGTTTGTCCTGGAACCTGTCGGCACTGACGCGCGACAAGCTTCTTGCCTCCCGCCCTTGCAAGGTCGCCATGCTGAGCTCTGCGCGATTCACTGAGGATCGCTTTATTCGCGGCATGAATGATGCGCTCAAGCAGGCGATGGAAGACCCGATTCATTGGGCCTGATTCAGCGGGTTGCGCAGGGAAGTTTGTCGAGGAAATACCTTACGACCCCTGTCTGTATTTTCATGGCGAAGAGCGAAGACTGGCAGTGCGCTCCGATACCCGCGGCTGGCATATTTTTCATCCGATCTGGACGCCTGTCTTCTATTTCCACATACTAACGAACACGCCGCATAAGACGCATCACTGGCATGGTCAGGAGCGATTGGCATCGTTCCTTCATCAGCGCCTATTTGCTAGAGATGGTAAAGCAAAGGCTTATGCAACTTTTGTGTGATGATGTGCCTTACCGGGTGCTTACGGTCTTTGCCTGCAAGGCAGTCTGGCGCAATTCAAGGATTTTCCCGGAATTGACTACTAAATGAAGGTAATTACTGAGCGATATGAGGGGCTTTTGGTTTGATTTGCAATGGCATTAATGCAATATAATTTATATTTACACCAATAAATGTTTTGAAAGTTTTTCCAAGATAGTAATATTATGATTCTAGGTTTTCCCTTCAGCATGAAAAGCAGATTCAAATGTTATAAAATTTTTTGAGGAAATTGTTTTTTGGCAAAACACCTTTAATTTGGGCTCGAGATTGCGGCAATAAATAGTCGATGGAGGTAATCATGAATGAAGCGGAACGAAAAAAAATTTTAGTACAGGTGAAAGATTGGTTTCGCACCGTCATATTGCCGAACCATATAGCGAATACAGTAAAACTAGTTAGCTCAGAAGAATTCAATATCAACCCGTTTTTGGCGCCTTACCTAGCGGCGTTCTTCACAGGTGAACTTACACCGGAATCTATTTCGAAGGCACTGCTTTATCCGAGAGTTCTTGGCACCTCTATAACGACATCATTTGGTACGAACATTCAAAGATTTATTACGGACGTTCTTATAAATTCTTTTGGATCCATTGTTCCAGGGATTGATATAGAATTTATTGATTCGCTCGACGGGAGGCGTAAGTATTGCCAATGCAAACTTGGACCTAACACGATTAACAGGGATGATGTCGTGACCATAAAAGACCATTTTCGCGCAGCTCGAAATTTAGGCAGAACGAACAATGTGCAGGTCGTTCAGCATGACCTTGTTGTCGGAATACTATATGGTGAGTTAGGCAATGAAAGCGCTCATTACAAAACACTCAGGGATGTGCATGACCACCCCTTGTATATCGGCAGTGAATTTTGGCATCGTCTCACCGGTGACGAAAATTTTTATCGGGATCTGCGTCTCGCAATTGCTGAGGTGGCGACCGAAGCCAAGGGATCCAGTCTTCTAGCAGGAGTTGAAAGGGAACTTGCAGCTACTCCCTTTGTTCAACATTTGGCTGGACGATAGTGAAGCATAGTCAGAGATCTCATCTATTTCGACGTTTTTCTGCAAGAATATTTTTCATTTAAGGTAGTTTTTAACACTATTTCAAACTTAATTTTTGGCGAGAATTGTTAATGACTTGCCTTGTTAGAAGACCATTTCTGGCGGGGTTAAGGCAATCTATTTTGATCTAACAAGTTAAGTTATCGTCGCATATCGTTGCACTACAATAGTTCTAATTGACCCGACTTATATTCGTCATATGAGGGCAATTCGTCCATCATTGAATAGTCGGCTTTTCCACTAAGCATCGCTATTAGACACTGGCCGATATGAAAGCCCAGATTTACAGGTACTGCATTGCCAATTTGTTTGTATTGAGAGCTGACAGATCCATCGAATTGCCAATCGTCAGGGAAAGTTTGGATTCGAGCATATTCGCGAATATTCAACGGCCGAGTCTCTTCTGGATGACATCTTTCAGTCTGCTTCTGTGCTGGTGAGCAAGTCAAAGTAAGGGATGGCTCGTCCCATGCCAACCTCCTTGCCATTCCTGTCTTTCCCCCGCCGAGGAAATAGCTACCGCCCATATATTCTTTCTGAAGCTCAATAGGTAAGTCCCGCCAATATCCTCCGGGGGGAATTAGTTTCAATACGTCGTGTTTTTTCTTTGGATATTCTTGCCCTTGGGAGGGAGGGACATCCTGCAACGCTTCACGCATCGACACAGTGTAATCCCGCTCTTTTGGGAACAGGATCGGAAAATCAAGATCTTTTCTTACCGCGACGATTACTAGTCTTTCACGTTTTTGTGGGACATCAAAATATTGCGCGCGTAGCACCTTATAAGCAACTCGATATCCGAGTTCGTCGAAGATGGATAACATTGCCTTCAATGTTCTTCCATTATCATGGGCGAGAAGGCCTCGTACATTTTCGCCGACCGCAATTTTAGGTCTCACTTCGTTGATGCATCTGGCCAGCTCATAAAATAAGGTCCCGCGAGCATCCTCGAAACCCAGTTGGTTTCCCGCAAAGCTAAACGCTTGGCATGGAAACCCCCCAGTTACGATATCAGCCGTCAACCCCTCAAACGAATATTGTCGAACGTCTGAGCAGATGACTTTCCAATCCGGCCTGTTTAGTTTTAGTGTTGATGCCGCATTTTTATCAATTTCAACCAATAGGTTGTGTTTTATCCCAGCATTTTCCATGCCGAGTGCAAGTCCGCCTGCCCCGGCAAATAACTCGATGCTGGAATATTTTTTTACCCTTGTGTTTTTCAACACTACAAAACGGCTGTGTTGAGCTTCCCTACCTACGTATTTATCGTGCGCACGACGCAATTCTTCCATGTCAAAAACACGGTAGTTCTTCTCATCACGCCTCGCTTTGATCAGACCTTTCTTCTCCCAGCGTCGGATTGTATCAACTGAGACATCCAGCAATTTGGAAGCGTCCGATACAGTAGTTAAATTAGTCATATATCTCTCAATTTGTAACCATTGCATATGCATAGGTTATTTTGAGCGGTTTCTGAATTTTGTGCAAGCGACTTGGCTACATGAGGAAATTCGGCGACATAGAAGGGACTTCAAGCGAAAATCTAGGAATGAAATGCACGACGCCAAAATCTGGGACACCCGCTACTCATTACGCTACTCATTACGACTTTCACCTTCAGCTGCTGGGGTAATAGCCTACCGCTTCTACATGGTCGACAGCGCTCCGCATGAAACCCATCACTGGCATGGTCAGGTCTATGGGCAGCCTTCCATTACCAGTGCGTATCAGAACGCTTGAGCCAGGCAAGGCTGATGCAACTCTTGTGTGGCGGTGGCTCGTCTGGGGCTAATGGGCTTGGGAGTGAACGATCTGGCGCAGTGGCCAGCGAAATGTTCGAACTCGGTGAAGTGTTCGTCGTGCTTATTTTTGCTAGTCGTGGTGGACGCTCATTCTTTGACTAACTGTTCGCGAATCGATTGTAGTTCTTGCTGATGCTTTTTATCGAGCTGAGGGTAGTGCATTTTCAGGCTCTCGAAGGTCTCGAGAATGATCTGCGCGACGATCAATCGTGCGTTTTTTTTGTCGTCAGCGGGGACGACATACCAAGGTGCATGCGGGGTACTGGTTGCGCTTAAGCATTGCTCGTATGCGTGCATGTATTGCTTCCAAAACTGCCGCTCGTTGATATCGGCCATACTGAATTTCCAGTTTTTTTCCGGATCGTCGATACGGTCTAAAAAGCGTTTGCGTTGCTCATCTTTTGATAGATGGAGAAAAAATTTGATGACATGTGTGCCATTGCGATGGAGATGGCTTTCCAAATCCAGAATGGAACGGTATCGATCCTGCCAGATGGTGGATTCCTCCAGAGATGATTCTGACAGGCCTTGACTGATCAAAATTTCAGGATGCACACGTACAATTAACACCTCTTCGTAGTAAGACCGATTGAAGATGCCAATTCGACCACGCTCAGGCAAACATTGCGTGGTGCGCCATAAGAAGTCGTGTTCCATCTCTTGCACACTCGGATGTTTGAAACTGAATACCTGGCAACCTTGGGGGTTGATACCAGACATCACATGTTTAATGGCGCCATCCTTGCCCGCTGCGTCCATCGCCTGAAAAATCAACAGGATTGCACATTGGTTCGACGCGTAGTGGAGTTGCTGAAATTTGCTTAGCTTGGCGACTTGATGTTCGAGATATATCTGAGACTTGTCTTCGGAACTGTAGACCGGATCAATCCGGGTTGGCCATTTATCAAGATTAACTTTTTTGCCTTCTGGTATTTGAAAATTCTCGATATCAATCTTCATTTTCATTCCTTTTTCAGTGCTTCGAAGCCAGAGATAACATCAAATAACGCCTCTTCAATTCTGGGCGGTCCCAAGTATCAAGTGCAACACCTGGTTAATGAATAGAATCGGCTTGCAGTTTTAATCGTGCAATAAGCTCAGTATAAACAAGGAGTGGTGATTTCCATTGTTGACGATAGCCCAGACTGACCCACTTCGAGCAATATATTTCATCCAAATTTGATCCACGTGATTGAATCACCTGCTCAATGAATGGGCAGGGAGACAGGGAGTGATTACAGTGGGCATGTTAGCCAAGATCAGGTGGATGTATATCCGCGAGAAGTTATCGATTCGCGAGATCGCCAGACACATGCACCTTTCGCGTAATACGGTGAGGCAGTGGCTGAAGTCGCCGGAGATTAGTGAACCGAAATATCCCTAGCGGCGCAAATCCAGCGTTGTCGATCCATATGTGGATCAACTGCGCAGCTGGCTCGAAACCGATGCCCAGTTTCGTCAAAAAACACGGGTTCGGTCGGGCTCAACACGGCGATACTCATGGCACCAACCATTCCAATAAGCCAGTGGACTACCTCTGAGACTATTCAGCAGCGCATAGGATGGATAGAGGCAGATGTCATTGGCCACATGCGGCTCGAATTCCCTACCTGTGTGTGGATCAGAAGAGTCGTGTTTTCGAAATTGACTGTTTTGCGATGCAAAATAAAAAAACGCCCAGCATAAAAAATAACGGCCCGCCATCATTCTGGCGAGCCGCTTCTTGTACTGCACACCCTGTCCAGCCAAGTTCGACCAGACAGTTCTCTAACGCTTACGCCTTAGCCGTTTCCACGACGTCAGTGAACTCCTTGAGTTTGTCGAAGTTCATGTAGCGGTAGATGCTGTCTGCGTTTTTCGTGATGACGCCGGTGTGTTCCAGATACTCCTCGCGCGTCGGAATCCGGCCCAGGATCGAGCACACTGACGCCAGTTCCGCCGAGCCGAGGAATACGCGGGTATCCATACCCATGCGGTTCGGGAAATTACGTGTCGACGTCGACATGACGGTCGCCCCTTTACGTACCTGCGCCTGGTTACCCATGCACAGCGAGCAACCCGGCATTTCCATACGCGCACCGGTGCTGCCTAGCGTGCCGTACAGACCTTCGTTGGTCAGCACTTGCTGATCCATCTTGGTCGGCGGCGCGATCCACAGGCGCACTGGAATATCGCTCCTGCCTTCGAGCAGTTTGGCGGCGGCGCGGAAATGGCCGATGTTCGTCATGCAGGAGCCAACGAAGACTTCGTCGATCTTCTCGCCGGCGACGTCGGCCAGCGTCTTCACGTCGTCCGGGTCGTTCGGGCAAGCGACGATCGGCTCGTGAATTTCAGCTAGATCGATTTCGATGACGGCCGCATATTCGGCATCAGCATCCGGTGCGAGCAGCGTCGGGGCCGCGAGCCAGGCTTCCATGGCCTTGATGCGTCGTGTGAGCGTACGTGCATCCTGGTAGCCATTGACGATCATCCACTTCATGAGCGTGATGTTCGAGTTCATGTACTCGATGATCGGTTCTTTGTCCAAATGCACGGTGCAGCCGGCGGACGAACGTTCAGCAGAAGCGTCCGACAGTTCGAATGCCTGTTCGACCTTCAGGTCTGGCAAGCCTTCGATCTCAAGCACGCGGCCCGAGAAAATGTTCTTCTTGCCTTGCTTTTCAACCGTCAGCAGGCCCTGCTTGATTGCATACAGGGGAATCGCATTGACGAGGTCGCGCAATGTTACGCCAGGCTGCATCTTGCCCTTGAAGCGCACTAGCACCGATTCCGGCATATCCAGTGGCATGACGCCGGTGGCCGCAGCGAAGGCGACGAGACCCGAGCCGGCCGGGAAGGAAATACCAATCGGGAAACGTGTGTGCGAGTCGCCGCCAGTGCCAACGGTGTCAGGCAGCAGCAAGCGGTTGAGCCATGAGTGGATCACGCCATCGCCCGGACGCAGGGACACGCCACCGCGTGTTGACATGAAGCTCGGCAATTCCTTGTGCATCTTGACGTCGATCAGCTTCGGATAGGCCGCTGTATGGCAGAAGGACTGCATCACGAGATCGGCTGAGAAGCCGAGGCAGGCGAGATCCTTGAGTTCGTCGCGGGTCATCGGGCCAGTCGTATCTTGCGAGCCGACAGTCGTCATCTTTGGTTCGCAGTAAGTGCCGGCGCGGATGCCTTGGCCTTCGGGCAGGCCGCAGGCGCGTCCGACCATTTTTTGTGCCAGGGTGAAGCCCTTGGTGCTGGCCGCCGGATTCGACGGCAGGCGGAACAGTGTCGATGGCGGCAGGTGCAGCGCTTCGCGCGCCTTCACGGTCAGACCACGGCCAACGATCAGAGGAATGCGGCCGCCGGCACGAACTTCGTCGAACAGGACGTCGGACCGGACTGTAAATTCGGCGATGACGACGCCATCCTTGAGTGCCCGGCCTTCATAGGGACGCAGTTCGATGACGTCGCCCATTTCCATCTTCGATACGTCGAGCTCGATCGGCAAAGCACCGGCATCTTCCATGGTGTTGTAAAAGATCGGTGCGATCTTGTCGCCGAGGCAGATGCCGCCGACGCGCTTGTTCGGGATGTAGGGAATGTCGTCGCCGATGTACCAAAGTACCGAATTCGCGGCCGACTTGCGCGACGAGCCTGTGCCGACGATATCACCAACGTAGGCGATCACGTGGCCTTTGGCCTTGAGTGCTTCGATTTGCTTGATTGGTCCAGTCTTGCCAGCTTCTTCCGGCAGGATGCCCGGGCGCGGGTTCTTCAGCATTGCCAGCGCGTGCATCGGGATGTCGGGACGTGTCATCGCATCCGGTGCCGGCGAGAGGTCATCGGTATTCGTCTCGCCCGTGACCTTGAACACTGTCAGCATGATGGACTCCGGTACGACCGGGCGCGAAGTGAACCATTCGGCATCGGCCCATGACTGCAGCAGCGTTTTTGCATTCGGGCTGCCTTTATCGGCCAATTCCTTCACATCATGGAATGCGTCGAACATGAGCAATGTCTGTTTGAGACCATCGACCGCGATGAGGCCGACCAGTGGATCATCGAGCAATTCGACGAGCGGTTTGATGTTGAACCCGCCCAGCATGGTGCCGAGCAGTTTGGTCGCCAGTTCACGCGAAACCAGCGGGCTGGTTTCCAGGCCACGGGCTACTTTGTCGAGGAAGCCGGCTTTCACACGCGCCGCATCATCCACGCCTGCCGGCACGCGGAAGGACAGCAACTCGACCAGGAAGGCTTCTTCGCCAGCGGGTGGGTTCTTGAGCAAGTCGACGAGCTCAGTAGTCTGGCTCGCTGACAGTGGCAGTGGCGGGATGCCGAGCGCGGTGCGTTCGGCGGCGTGGGTGCGGTAAGTCGCTAACATAATCTGGCCTCGATAATGGTGAAATTGAATTAAGTGAAAACGGACGGCAAGCGCCCGTATTTAGGTTGCCATGTGTCAAGTCTAATGTCTTATAGAAGACTTGTGGGAAATTTGTGGTCAGTGCGGTACTTTCACAAATGTTGATGGCAACTTTATGCGCGCATATCGTCTGGCCGTGTCAGCGATCCTGAGCGGTCAGTCAAGCTGCAAGGTTTGAAACTGCAGGGAGAAAAGTGATGCACACCTCCAGAATTGTCGGTCTGCTTTTGCTGGTCATTGTCCAAAACATGCATTCCTCGCTCACCCCGCGCCCAGGTTCGTCGAAAAACACGGGTTCGGTTCCCGTCCCAACTGCGATCAAAATTAAAAAACCACCCGATGAAGCTGGGTGGTTTGTTAATTTTGGTGGAGGCGGCGGGAATCGGCCATCCTGGCCAGCCATTGCGCTTGCAAGCGCAATGTCGTTCGCGGGCTCGCCGCATGCGGCTCGAATTCCCCGCTCACCCCGCGCCCAGGTTCGTCGAAAAACACGGGTTCGGTTCCCGTCCCAACTGCGATCAAAATTAAAAAACCACCCGATGAAGCTGGGTGGTTTGTTAATTTTGGTGGTGGGGTCGCCCCATGTATCCACCAGCGTCAGTATAGCAGGTTAGGAGCGCCGCAAGCCGGTGCGGAATATTGAGGGTTTCGCGGTTCACGAGCGGCACGGCTGCGACGGCAATGCCATTTTGGTATGGCGCTGACGGCAATAACAGGTCGTTGATTCAATTCCGAAAGCGGGAACCGAACCCGCGTCCATCGCGCAATATGTTGCTTTTCATAAATGTTCGTGAAAGCACTATATTTTCTGCTGCCTCTGCAATATACTGGTTATATATACAGTGTCCAGTGAGGGAGTCATGTCGATGGTGGATGTAACCGAGTTCGATGCGGTGATCGGGAGGTTGAAGCCGGTCGTCGCCACATTGGTCGAATCGCATCGCACAGCGGGGCATATACTAACGTGGCGGCTGTTGCGAAAAATTGAAGCTGAGGCATTGGGGCAACTGGAAAGATCAGGTGATTTCAAGCCGGCCTACATCAATATGGTACGGGCGTCGGCGGTTTTTTGTTATCCAGACAACGATGATCCAGTAAACTTTGGTGAGTCGAACGGCATCGCCTGTGCTTATTCGATGATTTTTGAGGCATATAATCAGTTGCATTGACGGAATTGTCACCGGAATCGTGGTCGTCGAAATCGCGATGACCTGCCACAATCATCTGTGATGCATTCGTTCCAATATATCGGTATATATTGACATTTACCGATGTTTTGTAACATCATGCAGGGCATGGACAACACTGCCGAGAGGCTGATCAATTTGGCACGCTCCCACGGGCTAATTCGCCCGCGCGATCTGGCACCCTTGGGAATCTCCCGAGTTTCCTTGTCTCGCGCCGTCCAGCGCGGCGAACTGGAGCGTGTCGGGCGAGGGCTTTACGGATTGCCTGGGCGTGACGTTTCGGCTCACGGATCATTGGCCGAAGTCGCAAGCAGGGTACCAAAAGGTATCGTCTGCCTCCTCTCCGCACTACGATTTCATGGCCTGACGACCCAAGCCCCCTTTGAGGTGTGGCTGGCCATCGACAACAAGGCCATTGCGCCGCAACTCGACTATCCGCGCCTGCGCATCGTGCGTTTCTCCGGAGTAGCGCTCACCGAAGGTGTCGAGAACCACATTGTGGATGGCGTGAATATTAGAGTGACGAACGTCGCCAAAACCGTCGCCGACTGTTTTAAATACCGTAACAAGATCGGCCTGGACGTCGCCCTGGAGGCGTTGCGCGAGGCTTGGCACGAGAAGCGCATGACTAGTGACGACATCTGGCGCTACGCCAAGGTTTGCCGCGTGGCCAACGTGATGCGTCCATATCTGGAAAGCCTGGCATGAACATCAAAAACATCGGAGCCTCCGTTCGCAGCAGGCTACTCAATAAAGCCCGGGCCGAGAAGCTCGACTTCAACCTGTTGTTGACCCGGTACGCGCTGGAACGGCTGCTCTACCGCTTGAGCGTTTCTGGTCAGCGTGACCAGTTCCTGCTCAAAGGGGCGCTGCTATTCGACCTGTGGTTCGACGTGCCACATCGACCGACCCATGACGCCGATTTTCTTGGTTTCGGCTCGGCCGATATTCCGCATCTGGAAGAGGTCTTCCGTGACATCTGCCGCATCACGGTCGAGGATGGCATCATCTTCCAGCCGGACTCCGTCAAGGGCGCTGAAATTCGCAAGGAGGCCAATTATGCTGGCGTCCGGATCCTCTTGATGGGCCTGCTGGATAATGCCCGCTGTCCGGTTCAGGTCGACATCGGTTTTGGGGATGCTGTAGTGCCCGGCCCGGAAGATGCGGATTACCCGACTATCTTGCCAGGCATGCCGGAACCGCAACTCAGGGTTTATCCACGCTATACCGTGGTTGCAGAAAAATTTGAGGCACTGACGTCACTCGGCATATTGAACAGCCGGATGAAGGATTTCTTCGACCTCTGGATATTGGCGCGCCATTCGGATTTCGACGGCACTGTGCTGACGCGGGCGGTGGCGGCCACCTTCGAGCGTCGGCGAACTCCCGTTCCGCAAGGCATTCCGATCGGACTGAGTGACGAGTTCGTCAACGATGCTCAGAAGGATAAGCAGTGGCAGGGCTTTCTGCGCAAGAATGCCCTGAATCCAATGCCATTTGGGGCGGTGATCAATGATCTCCGTGAATTCTTGTTGCCGGTGCTGGCATCGGTTTCAACAAACGGCAGTCACGAAATGAATTGGCGGGCCGGCGAAGGATGGCGTCATTAAGTAAATGAACGCTCTGCCCATGTCCGAAATACGTATGCATTTAACGGGCACGGCACCAACCACGTTCAAGCTGCTGTCGGCTATGGTCGCCATGGCTCAATGTTCACGCTTGCCGTTGTCCGCTTTCGCGTGGTTCAAGGGACAAAATTAATGCCTTGATCTTGGCGACGGCCTCAATAGAGGTATGCGGGAGTGTTGAAAACAAAATCTTACTTCCATCGTTTAATGACCAGGGGCCAAGTCGTTCTGCCGGCGGTATTTCCGGACGAGATGGATCGTGCGGGTACGCCAAAATGCCCCAACTTGATCTTTTTTCACCTGGGGTGAAGCGAGCCAGATATGCCGTCATCTGGTATAAGTCTTCGCGTTGCGGGCCTTGTGGGGAGTTCATTGATGGATGGAGTGATTTGTACTTTGCATCAATGACAGCACAAGCATTACCCTGTTTATAAAGAATTGCATCCGGGATGAGCGTGCCCAGACCTTGGCCGGTTATGTCGCTGAATAGGAGTTTTTTCGAGGCTTCTTTCTCTCGTGTCCCATGTTTGACCGCAAGCGGTGCCGCTGCTTTGCGGAGTACACTCAGAACGTACATCTCCCACAGCTCTGCCACATCAAGCAGAACGCCCTTGGTTTCACCGTTGGCATCAATATCGGCCGCCAGCCCACGGCGATTTGCTATTTGGCGAGATAGCTCTGCTATCGGCGCGAATCCCGCCGTGATCGGCGTGTAACGAATTCGATCAAGCTCGGCTTTCGTGGGCACGCGCGGGCGAGGGCCTGTGACAGACCGAAGATGCGGGATGAGTTCCTTCGCACGCGGTGGCATCCACTGCTCGTCGGGAAGCCAGCGCCGCAGAACGTCGTAGGCGGCAACGATGGCATCCGATGCCGCGTGATCTAATGACCGCTCCGATCGAACCGACACAACTTCGTGCCCGCCGCTCGCGATCAGTCGAAGCGAGGCGGCGACGTCCAATCGCCCACGGATCGTCGCGCCCTTGGTTGCCACGTCTCTTCGAAGTGCCGGCAGTCCGTGTCGTGCAGCTTCGACGAATCCGTGAGCCCAGACCGATGCCAACAATTGTGCAATGAAAGACACATCTTCGCGCAAGCGCCCCGGCGACTCGGTCAGCACTACCGATGTTGCTTCGAATAGCCAATTTCTCAGCGCCGCAATGCCGAACCGTGGAGCGATTGTCAGGCTGCTTCCCTCGAAGGACAAGGTGCCCACATATCGGCCAGCCCACCAAGTGCCATCCCACGCACAGTATACAACTGGCTCATCGTCATCACGGTCGCCGGAAATGGGTACGACAAAATCGCCAGCACGAACGCTCGCAGCAACAGTGCGCAGCCAAGCCGCCTCTGCCACTGTTGGTTGCGGATTCAGCGGAGAGCAATCCCTCGCGGCGAGTTTCACTCAGTCACCGGCGGCTTCAGGAGAACCGTTGATAGTCTTTCCAGCTCGGCGTTACGTGATGTCGCATCAAGTCCGGCAAGATACTGTTCCAGCAGGGGGCGCAACGACAGATTCCAGACCTGAATTACCGGCTCAAGAGCGTCGCCTTTCTTGTTCCATAAGTAATTTTGCTTACGGGTCGGGCGGGGACCGAGGAAATTTCGCAGGAAAACGACCACGTCAAGAAGGTAGGTGTGTCCGATTTCGTACTGCGATCCGAGCAACGGACTGTCATGAATCTCCCGGTTCAAAACTGTCGCCGCGCTGGCGAGCCGTCGGAAATCCGATTCGACGCGACTCCACTCAAGATCAGATTTCAGCTCACTCCACTTCGCTTCCGCAGCGCCAATCAAAGCACCAGCATCAAATGGGCACAGCAGCCAAAGGAAGCGACGACGCAACGCAAAATCAATTTGCTCAATGGACTGGTCGATTAAGTTCATGGTCCCGATCACAAACAGGTCATCTGGGATCCTCAATTTGAGATTTGTGCCATCGTCGTTGCGCGCCGGTAGTTCAATCGTCTGGTTTCGATCTTCCAACAATGAAAAGCACTCACCCAGCATTCTGCTCAAGTCGGTACGATTCATCTCGTCGAGAATAAGCACGTGAGGTAGACGAGTTTCCCGCAGCTGCTTTTCAATGTCATCAATCAAACGCGGTAGGTAGCCGGGGCGATATTCCGTAGCCCCGTTGTCTGCAATGTGCAGGCCACGCACGAAGTCCTCGTAGCTATAGGCCGGGTGTAATTGTAGGCGATGGACATTGTTTTTGATCGCCAGCTCGATATCGGCTTGCGACTGAAAATAGCGCGCCGGCCCCATCTTGGCCAACGCAGCAGAATGGATCACTCTCTCAGCTAGCCGTTTGGCGCGGTATGTTTTTCCAGTGCCCGGTGGGCCGAAAAGTACGATCTGCTTCTTATGCTGGATGACCTCGAGTGGTGCGCCCTCGGCCGGGCCGCCCTCAGTAATGTCATAC
>CANFLV010000006.1 GCA_947448025.1 Oxalobacteraceae bacterium
ATTTCGACAGCCAAGATTGAAGAATTGATCGATGAGCTCAAGCAGGATTACACCATCGCCATCGTCACGCACAATATGCAGCAGGCGGCGCGTTGCTCGGACTACACCGCCTATATGTATCTGGGCGAACTGATGGAATTCGGTGAGACTGATCAGATTTTCATGAATCCGACGCGGCAAGAGACGCAGGATTACATCACGGGCCGTTTCGGTTGATTTAGACGCATTAGACGCATCACTCAGGAGTCCACCCTATGGCAAATGTACATTCTTCCAAACAGTACGAGGAAGAGCTCGAAACAATCCGTTCCAAGGTCTTGCAAATGGGCGGGCTTGTGGAAAACCAGTTCCGCGACGCGATGACCTGCTTTCGTACCGGCGACGCGCAGCTCGCGGATCGCGTCATGGCGGACGATGATGAAGTCAATCAGCTCGAGGTCATGCTTGATGATATTTGCAGTCATGTGATCGTCAAGCGTCAGCCGACTGCGAACGATTTGCGCACCGTCATGGCCACGATCAAGGCCATCACGGATCTCGAGCGCATTGGTGACGAGTCGACGAAAATCGCGCGTATTTCCAAGAGCTTGCATGAGCGCGGCACCGTAGGCGAACTGCAGCATTTTGACACGGTACGCGTGATTGCCGAACGGGCCGCTGACTTGCTGCACGAAGCGCTGGACGCGTTCGCGCGTCTCGACAAAATGCAGGCCGTGCTCTTGATCGGCCAGGACAAGCTCGTCGATCATGAATTCCGTTCGATTTTGCGTAATGTGATTACTTTCATGATGGAAGATCCGCGCACGATTTCGACGGCGCTCGATACCCTGTGGGTTGCGAAAGCGATCGAACGCATCGGCGACCACTCGAAAAACATTGCGGAATACGTCATTTATATTGTTGAAGGCAAGGATATCCGCCATACGGATTACGCGGCCAATATTCTCGAATCACAGTGACAGGATAGACACTGAAATGTCGCTGGAGCCTGATACAAAAGGTCGATCAGGACGGGCCTTTTTGTCGTCGATTCGTTTTCATCATTGGGTCACATTAGTGCGGTCAAATCGGTCATGTAAGTTCAAAAACTGGAATTGAAACCACCATGGATAAAAACACTGTCTTGCCCGAAGTTGGCGTCGATCGATCGAAGGAATTGTTGAAAACTGCTGTTTATGCCAAGAAGGACGGGCAGTCGCTGCAAGACAAGTTGTTTGCGTATTGGTTTCAACAACTCGTCTATCCACAAATCTGGGAAGATCCGGTTGTCGATCTTGCGGCGCTGCAAATTAAGCCAACAGACCATATCGTGACCATCGCCTCAGGTGGCTGCAATGCCATGTCGTATCTGATCGCGAACCCAAATAAAATTACCGCGATCGATTTGAATCATGCGCATGTCGCCCTCGTAAAGTTAAAAATGGAAGCCGCATCGCGACTGAGCTACGAGGACTTTTTTAAATTTTTTGCGGAAGCAAAGTCAGCAAAAAATGTAAAAATCTACAAGGAAGTCTTGTCATCCGGCCTTGATCACGCGACCCGAACCTACTGGGAGAGCGGCATCCTCGGATTTAAAAAAATCCAGATGTTCAAAAAGGGCTTTTATCGATATGGTCTGCTTGGCAGATTGATCAGCCTGATACATCTTGGTGCCAGACTGTGGCGCGTTAATCTTACGGATTTATTAAAGCAGAAAAGTGTCGATCAGCAGGGAAAATGGTTTGATGAAAATGTCGCAAAAATTTTTGATTCTCGATTTTTCAGGATGATCACCAGCAGCCCCATTGCCTTATACAATCTTGGCATTCCGCCTAGCCAATATAAAGATCTTTGCAGTTCGCAGCCAGACAACATGGCCCAGGTCTTGAAAGAGCGCGCAAGAAGACTGGCGACGGCGTCACCCATCAATGAAAACTATTTCGCCTGGCAAGCCTACGGCCGTAGTTATGAACTCGATAATCAGAATAATTTGCCGCCATACCTGCAACAGCGAAATTTCAACAAGATAAAGAACAATGTCAATCGTCTCAGCATTGAGCAAAATAATGTATCGGACGCCTTAAGGGCAATGTCCGCACAATCTGTTGACGCCGTGATTTTGCTGGATGCGCAGGACTGGATGGCGCCACATGAGATGATCACGCTGTGGACGCAAATTACGCGCACCGCCAACGAGGGTGCCAGAGTGATTTTTCGAACCGCCGGTATTGCATCACCGATCGACCAGGTTCTGCCGGAAGACTTGAAATTGCGTTGGAAAAGAAATGACGCAGTTTCTGCCGCTGCGGGACTGAAAGACCGTTCGGGAATCTATGGCGCATTTCATCTGTATGAACTGGTCGCGTGAATGACGGTCTGAATCGCAATATGCGCATATGGCCGCGCGTCAGCTTGGTGACATGGATGACGAATGCATCAGCCGAGCTGATCTGGGTGGGTGACAGTGCGCTGCCGGTCAGTCGCGCATTCGCGAGGCGGGATAAAAATGCCAGCTACATCACCTCGCCCAGAAGCGCCTGGGTTGACTACCTGGCTGCCGAATTACGCGATCAACCACTCGCCGCAATAGCCATACGCTCGCTTGGATTCGTCTTGTATTGTCTCGGGATCGACAGGACGATTTTTGTCGGAAATTTCCCTGTCTCCACTTCACATTGGGACCGGCTGCAGGAGTGCGAAATTCCCCGAATTTCGGAAACACTAAGTACCGATAACCCCGACTATTTCATTGGCGTCCGCAATATTTTGCCGCATCGTCATCCGGGCTTGGCAATGGCTTTGAAAGACGCCGGATTCCATGCTTTTCCTGCACGAGTTATTTATGAATTCGACTTCACACGAGCCGTCGAGAAAAAATATTCGCACATGCAGAAGGATTTGAATTTGTTCAGCAAGTCTAAGCTGACCAGCATTGTTAAAAGTCGCTTGTCAAAGGATGAAATCGGACGTATCCAGTCGCTATACAATAAAATTTATCTGCAAAAGCACAGCCTGCTGAATGCGCAGTATTCCTTCGAATTTTTTAATGACCTTGTCAATGCGGATGTCATGCAATGCCTGTTAGTCGTGAATCCACAGCACGACATACTCGCATTTGCCCTGTTATTCGAACAGGCTGGCACACTCACCATTCCCGCGCTGGGCTACGACTGCGATAGTGAAACAGTCGGCACTTATCGCCTCCTGTTTGCTGCCATTTATACCCATGCCAAAGAACGTGGAATTCTGCTGAACTATAGTTCCGGCGCGGGCGATTTCAAAAGGAAGCGGGGGGGCACGCCGCATCTGGAATATACCTATTTGCGCGCGCCTGTACGCCACAGCCGATTCCTCAACAGGCTGCTGCAATCCATGAGCATCAAGCTGCAATCCATACAGGCTGAAACCTTGATCAGCTATGGCGCGTGATATTCATGTATTCCCATGCGGTCATCTTCTTGTCATTAAACATTGCTAAAGTTAAATCGGAATTTGACCAGCAATACTAACTTGGAGAAGCGTATGTCGAACAAGCATGATCACGATTTGCATCACAAAGCCAGTGCACATCATTTGAAAGCAGCGCATCATTTCGAAGCCGCTGCAAAGCACCAGATCGAAGCTGCAAAAGCTGATGATAAGGACGATGAAGTCGCCGCTGCGCATCATGGTTACCTGTCCTATGGCCATCAGATTCAAGCAATCCACTTTGCTGAAATGGCGGCAAAGGAAGATGAAGCTGCGGACCATGCGGATGTCGACCACAAATAATTTTTAGTTTATAAAACTCGGATTGCCCTTCTTCGTTGATTTTTGACGATCCCATCAGAGGGATTTAGACACCTGCGGGTGTCTTTTTTTGCGTATTTCAAGCCGGCCTGTTTGTCATGGAAAATTCACCCGCGCGTCATGAAGCTGCAGTAATTTCTGGCTACGCTAAGGGTATTGAAACGAACCTTGTGACGGGCATGTGCGTGGCTATGTATGGCGACGCGCGTGACTCGGCGCGGCAGTAAGTTCCGTTGATTGTCCGTGGAGGCAGGGCCATGAGAACGCATGACGATTTTTTGACGTCTGACATGTTTCAGAAAAATAGCGTGAAGAAGCGCCAGCGGGTCAAATTCCGGACGATCTGGATTTCTGATACCCACCTTGGCACGCCAGGTTGCCAGGCCGTCAAATTACTGGAATTTTTACGCAATACCGACGCCGAGACGCTGTATCTCGTTGGTGACATCATCGATGGCTGGCAACTCAAGCGTCGCTGGTACTGGAACCAGGTACATAACAACATCATTCAGACCTTGCTCAAAAAAGCCAAAAAGGGCACCCGCGTGATTTTCGTGCCGGGCAATCATGACGAAGCTATCCGCCAATTCATTGATCTCGATTTCGGCGGCATCCAGATTCGCGACGAACTCGTCCACGTTACCGCTGATGGCAAACGCATGCTGGTCTTGCATGGCGATCGCTTTGATGGCGTTATCGCTTGCGCGAAATGGTTGGCCTATCTTGGGGACAATTTATATACCGTCATCCTCAAATTCAACCAAATTCTCAATGTTTGGCGGGCGAGGGCGGGCATGCCTTATTGGTCCTTGTCGCAATACCTGAAACTCAAGGTCAAGAACGCCGTCAGCTACATCACGCGCTTCGAAGATGCGGTGGCTGCAGAGGCGCGCAAGCAAGGTGTCGATGGTGTCATTTGCGGTCATATCCACAAGCCGGAAATCCGCATGATCGATGGCATCATTTACTGCAATGACGGCGACTGGGTCGAAAGCCTGTCGGCGCTGGTCGAAGATGCCAGCGGTGCCTTGCGTCTGGTGGACTGGCAGGAAATCATGGTTCTCGCAGGACAGCAAACGCTGACACATCATCCTGCAGAAGCGCTCGCCCCTGCGTGATCGACAGTCTTTTACGAAAACTCACATTGCCGGTCGCGGCGCCCACGGCGAGTCAATGCCGGCCTGATGGCAGACGCCTGATTTTGATTCTCAGTGTGTCGGCTGGCGCCGGACATGGACGCGCCGCAGAAGCTTTGCGCGCGCATGCCGACGGCCGTGATACGGCGATTCTGCATCTCGATGTGATGGATTATGTGCCGGCGCTTTTCCGCTTGATTTATACGAAGTGGTATCTCCAGCTGGTGCGCCATTATCCGTTTGCGTGGGCGTGGATTTATCGGCGTTCGCACGATGCCAGTCCCGTCGGTCGCGTTGACCGCGCGCGCAGCTGGATCGAGCGTAGTTGCGCCCGCGTATTGCTTAGGGAGGTCGCCAGGCTTGCGCCTGATGCAATTGTTTGCACACATTTTTTGCCGGCCGAAGTACTGTCCCGCGCGATCATCGCAGGACGATACCGTGGTCCGGTTTGGGTGCAGGTGACCGATTTCGATTTGCACCGGATGTGGGTACAACCTGAAATGGCCGGCTATTTCGTGGGCAATGACGAATTGGCGTTCAGCTTGCGCGCACGCGGGATTGCCGCCGATGCAATCCACGTGACGGGCATTCCCGTCATGCCGGCCTTCCGTCGTTTGCCTGAGCGTTCCGCCTGCGCCGCTGAGCTCGGACTGGACGCGCGTTGTGCGACGCTGGTGTTGATGGGTGGCGGCGCTGGCATGGGTAGCCTTGAGGTGATCGCGGCGCGTGTCCTGGCGATGCCACAGAACTTCCAGCTGATCGTCCTCGCGGGACGAAATCTGACAGCGTTGCGCGGGCTGAAACAATTGGCCGCGCGTTATCCAGGGCGTCTTGTGCCGCTCGGATACATCGCCGACGTCGAACGCCCCATGGCTTGCGCCGATGTCGCCATTACCAAGTCAGGCGGCCTGAGCACATCGGAATGTCTTGCGATGTGCTTGCCGATGATCATTAACGATGCGATCCCCGGTCAGGAGGAGCGCAATGCCGATTTTTTGCTTGAGCAAGGCGCGGCGGTCAAAGCCTGCGACGTCGTCATGCTGGAATATCGCCTGACCGAATTATTTTCTGATCCGCGCAGATTGATCGCCATGCGTGAGCGGTGTGCAGCAATTGGCCGGCCTGATGCCGCTGCACATGCGCTCGATATTGTCTTAACTCACCATTGATCATGCACATACCCGCCCATACCAGCCATCCGCGCCACCTCGTATTGAAAATTGTTGCCGTTCTCGTACTCGCGCTATTTTTCGCGCAAATCGAAATTCAAATCGAAGGCAGTGCCGGATGGGCGGCGAATTTGCCGACCTGGCGGATAGAACAGCATTGGTTGCTCGACCTATTTTGGGGCGGCCGCGCCATGACTGGTTACCATGCCTGGATATTTCCGTTCATTGCCTTGATGTTTCATTTCCCCTTGCTGTTTGTGGGCCATTTTTCCTGGCCGGCTGAAGCGCGCGTACTCGGCATCATCATCATTTTCTGGGTGGCAGAGGATTTTCTTTGGTTCGTGATGAACCCGGCCTATGGTTTAGCGCGTTTCAATCCGCAAAGCGCTGTCTGGCACAAACATTGGCTGCTTGGCGCGCCTGTTGATTATTGGATATTTTTGCCGCTGGCAATCATGTTGCTTGGTTTATCTTGCCGCAAGCTTGACGCGAATATTGATGAGGCTTGACGCTCCGTTTATAAACGGCGTCGCGTCCGAGCAGAGCGCGATGAACGGCCACGCTGCAGATGGCACTGCGAACGTATTTCTTTCAGAATTCTGCGTGCAGTCGCAGCGATGCCGCGGAGACAGGCCCGCGGTCTGCGTTATAGGCGGGATTGGCGATGCGCTGATACCCTAGCGTGATGGCTGTTCCCGGCGACGTTTTCAGCGCGTAATATGCTTCGACAATTTTCTCTGGCCGATAATTCAGCTTGCCATCCCCTATCAGGATGCCGATACCGCCTTTGGCAAAATAAGTTTGCGCGGAATCGGACAAACGGTTCACTACCGCCGCTATGCCAATCACATCATCAGGGCGATGCCAGCGTAATCCCTTCAGCGATACCCCCGCCGCGATGGATTGATTGATTTCCGTGAATTCATACGCTTCCTTGCTGCCATCGTTGCGACTGAAGCGCGCGAATATTCCGAGGTCGGAAGACATTGCCTGCTCTGCATTGAGCGCGATGCCTGAGCGCGTGCTCGTTCGCCTGACGAGTGCCACATCCGGCGTTTCCCCGGTGACCGAGGCGAGTTGCACGGCCTCCGTGTAATTGGCCATCTTGCCGCGATTGATGAAGGCCAATAGCTTTACTTTGCCTGGCTGGCTCAGCCATTGATGGCGCTTTTCCAATTCGCAAACAAGACTGTTTTGCGCAAAGTGGACGCGTGTGATCTTGCCGTTCGGCGTATCGGATAACTGAAAATAGCCGCCACGCAGCGTCCAGCGGTCTTGGTTCCACTCGATGGCTGCCCCATAGGTAAAGCCCCAGGAATCAGCCGCATAGTCAAAAGCGCCAGCATCGAGCAGTGACCAATTCAGAAAGTCGCTGCGCGGATCATGGGCGTAGCTATTGGTGTCAAAAATATCGACGACTGAAAATTTTCCGATCGTCAGCGTTACATTGTCCGAGGATCGGGCGCCGGCCAATTGGTTCGCGCCCGGCACCTGCGGCTCCTGGTCGCCGCCCAATTCAATCACGTGGCGAATAAACGCGCGTGGCAAACGTAAATAAGGCGCGTTTGCGCCGACTTTATATGCTTCGCCGCTGGGGAAGCCCGCGGCACCTACCGTATTGTTTAAACCAAAGCCCTGATCAATTTCAGGATTTAACCACAGCTCTGCGCCGCGCCAGAGTGCGATCCCGGCATAGAGTGTCAGGTCGGTAGTTTCTTCTGTGCGCCCATGTGCGGTCAGACTGTTTTGTCCGCTATAGGGAGCAGTAAATGAACGATGCCCCTGCGTGACATTCGTTACCTGTCCATGGAGCGCCCATTTTTCAGGCGCGTCATTAACAGTGGCGATTTCTTGTGCATGAACCAGGGGCGTGGCGCCAATCAAAGGCGCCAGTAGCAACCCGGTCAGAAAATTTTTGCGAAGTTGGGCCACTCGACTCTCCATCTGCTGAGGTATTAAAAATAATTAGTGCTTCGCATAATACGCTAGGCAAATGACGGGTAAGTGACACGACATCGCCTGCCCGATTAACGCTTCGGTGAAGGTGTATTCAGTGATTGCCATGATAAGCGCAGCAGGCTTTCGCATTTTCAAACATCGATGGTGAATGGACGCGTTGTAGTAAGTGGAGCAAATGAATCTGATGTCTCTGGCTGTGCAATCGATGGCATCATTCTCTTGCTCGCTACGAAAGGACAATGTGCATTTTCATGTCAGGGATTGTGGGCACTGGTAATAATTTCGTTTACACTTTCGCGAACTGATGGGTGCATGAGGAAAGCAAGATGGCGTTGGAAAACTTCACATATGGCTCGGACCCATCTGGTTTGGTTTGGGGCTATTTATTCGGCCGCGATGCTAGCCCGCTGCCACTTGATACGGCTGGCGTGCTTGATTGGTTAAAGCACGCGGAATTGCATGGCCCACAAGAATTCGTCTGGCTGCATTTCAACCTGTCGAATGCTTCCTGCGAAAAATGGCTGCACAATAACCTGATGCTGTCGGAAGAGTTTTATCAAACCTTGCATGAGGATTCTCGCTCGACCAGAATCGAACTGGCTGAAAATACGCTCATTGGCGTAGTCAATGATGTACTGCATGATTTTTCTTTTCAATCCGCAGAAATTTCGACGCTATGGGTTCACGTGACGCATAAACTCGTCGTCAGTGCCCGACGTAAGCCTCTGCAGTCGATCGAGCGATTACGTCAGGCCGTCCGTAATGGCGAACCGATCCGTTCATCGGTAGAACTACTGATCCATTTATTGCGCGATCAGGCCGATGTGTTGATGAAAATTGTTCGCGATGCGGTCAACCGCGTTGATGGTGTCGAGGATGATTTGCTGGCCGAAAGAATTTCGCGTAAGCGAACTGACCTTGGCACGATGCGACGGGTACTGGTGCGCCTGCAGCGCCTTCTTGCGCCTGAACCATCGGCATTATTTCGCTTGTTGCAACGTCCGCCCGCATGGGTCACAGAAATAGACAAGCAAGAGTTAAGGCAGTCGACCGAGGAATTTTCGGTTGTATTGAGTGACCTGTCGTCGCTGCAAGAACGGATCAAATTACTTCAAGAAGAAATCGCTGCACGCGTCAATGAAGAAAACAGTCGCAGCTTATTTGTACTGACGATCGTTACGGTACTCGCATTGCCCATCAATATGATCGCAGGCTTGCTTGGCATGAATGTTGGGGGCATTCCCTTGGCGAACGATACGAATGGCTTCTGGATCGTCGTATCGATCGTCAGCAGCATTACTGTCGTGGCGGCATGGTTACTTTTCCGGATACAAAAATATCATTAAAAAAAATCCGGCTCGATGTGAGGAGCCGGATTTTTTTGTCTTGCAATTTTTCGGCGGCGACTCAGACGCAGCCGAACAACATCAGAATGTGTGACGTATGCCGACGTTGATTTCTTGTGTGCCACCAACTGCACCAGTCTGACCAGAAATCGGTGCGGTTGAATCATAGCTACGATAGGTCGCACCATTGTCGTTGCTGACCTTGGCGAAGGATGTGTACAGATTGGTGCGCTTGCTCAAGGCATAGGTGTAAGCCAGACCCAGTTGCGTTGCATCCTTGTTGGCGACAGATTTGTCATCCTTGCTGATGTAGGAAAGCATGAAGCTGCTGTCGCCCATTGGCACTGTCAGGCCGACCAGGGTATCGCGGCTGTCAAGCGTGCCTGTGCCTTTGTTGCTGTTGAAGGCCACATGCGCTTTGGCGATGCCAAAGTTATAGGTGCCGCCGAGGACGATATTGGTCGATTTGTCGGTCGACGTCGCATTGTTGAGTGCATGGTAAGCCAGCTTCACCATCAGCGGCCCGTCCTGGTAGGCAAGCGTTGAACCCAGCGTGCGTGAAGCTGAGTTGTCGCCGGTAACTTCGCCCAGTGCGTAGAACAAGTCAGCGTTGAAGCCGGAGATCGTTGGCGTGGCATACTTGAGCGCATTGTTGATACGTTTGCCGTTCGTTGGAATCAGGTTGCTGCCGGCGGCAGCAAAGCCATCGTCCATTGGATCAATCGATTTCCATGCGAGGTAATGCGATGGGTTCTGGCGGCCGACGGTCACGGTACCGAGGCTGTTACTCTTCAAGCCTACCCATGCCTGACGGCCAAACAACAAGCCGCCTTGATCCGACGCACCAGTGTCAGCGAGTATGCCGGCTTCGAGATTGAATAGTGCCGACATGCCGCCACCGAGGTCTTCTGTGCCGCGGAAGCCAAGGCGGCTACCGGCTTGAATGCCGCTTTGCATTTTGAATTCATCGCCGCCGGTATAGGCAGGAATCGCCGATGTTGGCACATGGGTGCTGGCCGTTGCATTGGTAACCGACGCCAGGCCGAGATCAATGACGCCATACACAGTGACGGTGCTCTGCGCTGCAGCAACGTTGGCAAATGTCGCAAGGATGGCAGCGGTCAGGAGGACTTTTTTCATTGGGGTTTCCTATGAATGATTAAAAAAATGATCGTTTTATTGTGCAAATGCACAAAGTTGTGGAACTGTAGCGGCGGTTTGTGACGATCTCATTACTGTTTCATGAAATTTTCAAAAAACAAGATCGTCATCCATGGATCGATTTCCGGTTTTTTGTTCACTCGAAGAAAACACTTTTTTTCATCCTGCTGTCATAACAATTGCACACGCCTGAAACAATCACTGGCGACAATGCTGGCTCTATTCATCCAGACCGGCGGCAGCGATGCATATCGAAATCAGCGGGCTTTCCAAGACATTTCGTGGTGGCTACAAGGCACTCGACAAGATTGATCTCAACATAGCCCCCGGCGAAATGGTTGCCCTGATCGGCGCATCTGGTTCTGGCAAATCCACCTTATTGCGGCATATTTCCGGGCTCCTGTCGGCCGATGGCAGCGTCAATCACATCAAGATCGGTACACAGACGGTGCAAAGCGGAGGCGTGATCGACCGTAGCGTGCGTGCCGTGCGCGCCGAGGTCGGCTTCATTTTTCAGCAATTCAATCTGGTTGGCCGATTGCCCGTCCTGACCAATGTGCTGTCAGGCGGCCTTGCGCGCATCCCTTTGTGGCGCAGCTGCTTCATGCAGTTCACTGCCAGCGAGAGGGCACTGGGTCTGGCGGCGCTGGCTCGCGTGGGCATCGCGGAGCATGCCTACAAGCGCGCCTCGGCCTTGTCCGGCGGCCAGCAGCAGCGTGCGGCGATTGCTCGTACGATCGTTCAGCGGGCACGCATCATCCTTGCCGATGAACCGATCGCTTCGCTCGATCCGGAGTCAGCGCGGCGCGTCATGCAAACTTTGTCGGACCTCAATCGTGAAGATGGCACCACGGTCGTCGTCTCGCTGCATCAAGTCGACATGGCCTTGCGCTTCTGTGCGCGCACGATCGCCTTGTCGCGCGGGCGCATTGTGTATGACGGACCGTCCGCCGCCCTGACCGGGGCCATGCTGCGCGAATTGTATGGCGCCGAAGCCGAAGAAATCCTGCATTCCCACGTGGCCCCCATTGGCGCACCGGTATTTACACCTTCTCAGGCGTCTGGCGACATGAGCAGCTTCGCCGCGGCCGCCTGATCCTGCATTTCACTTTCATTTCATCCAGGAGTTATTCGATGTCCAGAAAACTGATTTCCCGCTGCATGCTCGGCATGCTGATGGCTGCTGCAAGCGTGACTGCTAGTGCTGATGACGCATTAAAAACGCTCAACTTTGGCATCATTTCCACTGAGTCCTCGCAAAATTTGCGTCAGGACTGGCAGCCTGTGATCGACGACATGAGCAGGAAGCTCGGTGTCAAGGTCACGCCATTCTTTGCGCCGGATTATGCTGGCGTGATCGAAGGCATGCGTTTCAATAAAGTGCAGATGGCATGGCTGGGCAATAAAGCGGCAATTGAAGCGGTTGACCGCGCCAGCGGCGAAGTCTTCGCGCAGACCGTCAATGCCGACGGCACGCTGGGCTACTACAGCATGATCAGTGTGCATAAAGACAGTCCGTACACGACCATCGATGAAGTGCTCAAGAATGCCAAGAGCCTGAACTTTGGCATCGGTGACCCGAATTCGACATCGGGCTTCGTCGTGCCGAGCTACTACGTGTTCGCACAAAATAATATCAATCCCAAGACGGCCTTCAAGACCATTCGTGGCGCCAATCACGAAACCAATATTCTTGCCGTCGCCAATAAGCAAGTCGATGCAGCTGTGCATGCGTCGGACACGCTCGAACGCATCACGGCACGCCAGCCAGAAATTGCCAGTCAATTGCGCCAGGTCTGGAAGTCGCCTTTGATCGCTGCCGATCCGATAGTCTGGCGCAAGGATGTGCCGCAAGACTTGAAAAAGAAGGTCAAGGAATTCTTTCTTACCTATGGTCAGTCCGGCCCTGACGCCGCACGCGAAAAAGAGCAGCTCAAAAAATTGACCTTCAGCGGCTTTCGGGATTCCGGTAATGCTCAACTGAGACCGATTCGCCAGCTCGAACTGTTCAAGGACAAGGTCAAGCTCGAAGGCGACGCCAACATGGCTGCTGACGAGAAAAAAGTGAAGCTCGACGAAATAGACCGCAAGCTCGCTGAAGTCGCCAAGTCCTGAGCCGATGAGTTCGATTACGCACAAGGTGTCAGTATCGTCGGAGATGCCAGCGGCGCCGCCGCGGATTAATTCCGGCAAGCTGCTGGTCTGGGGCATTCTGCTGGCACTTCTGGCTGGGTCCTGGCGTGGCGCGGACATGCGTCCGCTGGAACTGCTGCGTGACAGCGGCAATATGGCGATCTACGCGGCCAGTTTTTTTCCACCGGATTTTCACGAGTGGCGCATCTATCTCGACGAGATGCTGGTGACGCTGCAGATCGCAGTCTGGGGCACTGCCCTGGCGGTCATCTGCGCGGTGCCGCTGGGATTGCTCAGCGCGGCCAACATCGCGCCCATGTGGATTAATCAGCCGGTACGGCGCCTGATGGATGCGGCGCGCGCGATCAATGAAATGGTATTCGCCATGCTGTTCGTGGTCGCCGTTGGCCTTGGGCCCTTTGCCGGCGTCCTGGCGCTGTTCGTGCACACCACGGGCATCCTCGCGAAGCTGTTTTCGGAAGCGGTCGAAGCGATCGATCCGCAGCCGGTGGAAGGCATCCGCGCTACCGGTGCGCATGTGCTCGAAGAGATCGTCTTTGGCGTGCTGCCACAGGTGATGCCTTTGTGGATCTCCTACACACTGTACCGCTTCGAATCGAATGTGCGTTCGGCGACCGTGGTGGGCATGGTCGGCGCCGGCGGTATCGGCGTGATCCTGTGGGAAGTGATCCGCGGCTTCCAGTATGCCCAAAGCTGTGCCGTGCTGCTGATGATCGTCGTCACCGTCAGCCTCATCGATCTGGTTTCTTCGCGCCTGCGGACCCTGTTTATTTAAATTGCTTACCTAAGTGATCATCATGCTTACACCTAATGAATTACCGACTGCCCTGACGCTCGATGACGTTATCGACTGGCTCTGCCAGCGCGCTGACGCGATGTATGGTGGCGAAGCTGTTACCCAGCTCGAACATGCCTTGCAATGTGCCGCCATGGCCAAGGCCGCCGGCGCCAGTGCCTCATTGATTACTGCTGCACTGTTGCATGACATTGGTCATCTCGCGCATGAAGTCACGGATGTCCACTATCCGCATGAAAAGCTGGCGGCCGATTTACTGCGCGACGTGTTCGGTACTGCAGTGCTCGATCCGATCCGCCTGCATGTCGATGCGAAGCGCTATCTGTGCGCCATCGACAGCGACTACTGGGCCAGCCTGTCGCCTGCGTCAAAGCGCAGTCTTGAATGGCAGGGCGGACCGTTCTCACCGTCGCAGGCCGAGGCCTTCATCGCCAGGAAGCATGCCGGCGATGCTGTTCTGTTACGTCAGTGGGACGATGCGGCCAAGATGGCCGGCACCATAGTGTCGTCACTTGGGACCTATTTTTCGATCATGCGCATGGTGGCGCGGCCGACGGCCCACATCGGTGCTGAAGCAGCGTGAGGCAGGCTACTGCAGGTCAGTTTGTGCTGCGCATGGCTGGCGTCGACGATGCGCTGGTAATGGCCGCCTTGCAGGCGGAAATGGATGCCGACGGGCCATGTGAAGTCAGCGACATCGATCTCACACGCATGACCACTGTCTTGCAGGATATGCAGACGTATCACGATTTCAAGGCTTACCTGCTGCTCGAACATGGCCTGCCTGTAGCCAGCTTCAGTCTGATGCTGTTCAGCAGCCCTTCGCATCGCGGTACGCGCCAGGGCTTGCTCGACGCCGTGGTCGTGGCGCATGCGCAGCGTGGGCGTGGCTGCGGTGAAGTGATCGTCAGGCATGCCATGGATCTGGCGCGAGCAGCGGGGTGCTACAAGCTCATGCTGTCATCACACCTGAAACGTGAACCGGCGCATCGCCTGTACGAAAAGCTCGGATTCGAGCAGCATGGCATCAGCTATGCGGTTACGTTTGAAGCGCGCGCGCCTGCGCAAACGCTATTGCGCAATAAGGACCTCTAGTAAGCGCTGGCCGGCAATTTCGACCGGTCCGCTATTGTCGATCGTGATCTCGCCACCGCTCAGCGGTGCGGAGAACTGCGTCGCACGGTCCATGCGCTGCTCCAGGATCGCACCGACCTCACGCTGGCGCCCTTCGAGTCGCTGGCGCACGATGGCGGGATCGGCTTCGATCCAGACTACCCGCGCATCAGGGTAGAGTGCGCGCATTTGCGGCAGGTATTCACGCGAACCGTTCACTACAACGTTGCGACCTGCCAGCAGTTCGGCGTCGATGCTGCGGCGCACGCCGTAATACAGTCCGTTGGCTTGCCATTGCATAGCAAAATGGCCGCAGGATGCAGCATGCAGGAAGGCTTCTTCACTGAGCGCTTCATGGGCTTCGCTGGCATGCATGGGGCGCGTGATCGTGCGGCGTGCGAACATGACATTGCTGGCGTGCCCTAGCTTTGCACGGGTCCAGTGCAGCAGGGTGTCCTTGCCGACGCCGGAGGGGCCGACGACATAAAAAAGCCGGCCGCCTGCGGCCTGTCGGCGTTGAATGTCGGTGCCACAAAACGGAAAGCGCAGCCAGACCGTCAACGGCGCGCCGGGAATCTCTTCGCGCAGTATCGTCAAGCTGCTGAGTCGTAGCGCTTCGACTGCGGCGGCCGGCGCAAAATGCGTACGGGCGGCGCTGTGCAACAGTGGCAGTAATGGCGCGTCCGTCGCTTTGAGGGCATCGGTCAAGGTCATATGAAACCGGAATTCTTCTTCAGCATAGGGGTAGCCCCAGCGCATGAGTAAGGCATCCTGGCGTGCGCTCAAGCCGGTCATGCGGCGCTTCGCCAATTCTGCGGCGCTGGCGGGGGCGCGCAAGATATCGAAATATTCAACGCAATGCTGTGCCAGAGCATCGATCGCGGGACTCCTCTGCGCCGGACGTAATGCCAGGAATGCGCCCATTGCGTGCACCTGTAGGTCTTCAATCAATGGTGTTTGCTGTATTGCGGCAAACGCCGTCGCCATTGCCGCCAGATGGTCTTCCGTATAGCCCTCGGCGAGCGCGAAGGGCGCCTTCAGCGTGGCATGAAAACCATAACGTCGCGCCGCCGTCGTCAGGCGGGCCAGCTGCACGGCGCTGACGCCATCGACCTGCGGCTGCAGCAGGTCGGCGCCGGTCTCGGCATCACGTCCGAGCCAGCACGCCCCGGCAGTCGCCCAGGCCGACCCCGGCGCCGGTGCAAAATATAGCGCATAACGCGTCATGCCGGCACGGCTTTCAGGGCCGCTACACTGCGCATCTGCAGGCGTTCCGGTTCGGCGCAATAAACGAGCTTGCCGGCAGCGAAGGTCGCGATCAGGCGCGCTGCCCCCGCGGGTAATTGTTCGACCAGAAGCAGATCGGCGCGCGCGCCGACGGCAATGCGGCCGCGATCGGTCAAACCCAGTACTGCGGCCGGATTGGCTGACACCAGCCGCCAGGCATCGGCAAGGCTGCACGCGCCTTCATGGGCCAGGATGAACGGCGCCTGCAGCAGCGACGGATAGTAGTAGTCGGAAGCGAGGATGTCGCACATGCCGCTGCGCACCGCTTCGATGGTCGCAATGCTGCCGCAATGACTGCCGCCCAACAAGACGTTCGGTGCACCCATGACCGTGTGGTGCCCCATTGCCAGCGCGGCCAGCAGCGCTTCCTGGGTGCGCGGGAATTCGCTGATTTGAACGCCAAGATCGGCATAGGACTCGCGATCGCTGGCGGTGTAGTCATCATGCGAGGCCATGGCGATACCCTGCGCGCGGCAGGCTGCGGCCAGCTGCGCGACGAGGGTCGGTACTTCGTCCGAGCGCGCCTGCATCGCCGCCATGCGCGCCTGAAAAGTCGGTATGTCGCAGCGGGCACGCTCGGCAAAGGACGCCAACTTTTCAGGGTGTGCCGATTTTTTCAGCATGGAAGGCAAATGCTCATTGAAGGCGAAAAAATCGACCTTGCCGTCGGTAATCCAGTCGAGCGCATCTTGCACGCCATCGAGATGATGATTTTCAAAACGTAAATGAATGCGGTGATCGGCGTGTGCCGTATCGCGTTGCTGCTCCAGCTGCGCCATCAATGCCAGCGCAGCCTCGCGACCACGCAAGCCGCCTTCCCAGGAAAAGGTCACGCCGTGGAAGGCGGTGGTAATCCCATTGGCGATTAGCTGGCGGTCTGTGTCGGCCAGCGCGATGGCATGGGAAAACGTGGTCGCCGGACGCGGCTGGATTTGCCGCTCGAACGCATCGCCATGAATGTCGATCATCGCAGGCAGTACCAGCAAGCCGCCGGCATCAAAGACGGAGCCCGCGCTGCGCAGGTCGAAGTCAAGTTCGGCAATCTGCCTGCCGGACAAGGCGAGATCCGTATTGCGCCAGTCGGCATCACCTTTGCCAGTATGTGCCAGGCAGCTGCCGCCCTGAATCAGGAATCGCTGTTCCATGTCTTGCCCCTGCGATTGTAAAAAGCCATAGCCTATCGACTAATTATGACCAGACTTTGACATCGACCTTGCATGGGCGAAGCTTGCAGGGAAGGGACGCATGTAATCAAGCGTTCATATTCCGATGATGTAATGCGGTCTATGAACCAAACTGAAATGAACGCCGATCGCGCACGCTGGATGGCCTTGCTGGCCAAAGCGCCTCCAGGCCTTTTTGCCAGCGCTGTTGCCAGCTTTGGCGCCTTGCCAGACTACCTCTGGCTGCGCAAACCTGAAGTCGGCCTGGCCATGGTGCGCGCCCGCACCGGTGGTACTGGCGCCCAATTCAACCTCGGTGAAATGTCTGTCACGCGCTGTGCCTTGCGTCTCGCTTCCGGTGAAATGGGCGTGGCCTATGTCGCTGGCCGCGATCGCGGGCACGCTGAAAAGGCGGCGCTCTTCGATGCCCTGATGCAGTCAGAGGCCCGGCCCCGCGTGGAGGAAATCGTCTTGCAGCCGATCGCCGCGGCACTCGATGCCGCACTGTGCGCGACCTTGGCGCAGGCAGCCGAGACGAAGGTGGAGTTCATGACCATGGTGCGCGGAGAAGATGCATGAAACGTGAAACGGAAGCGGTCCTGCTGCCTGCCTGGGACGACAGTGTCCATGATGCTCAGCGAGGCTTTCGCGCAATCCTAAAGGCACTCTCGGAGCCGGGTACGGTACAAGCCATGTCATTTGCAATAAGCGCGCCTGCGCCGCTGGACGTTGCGAGTACGGCAGCCTGCCTCACCTTGCTTGACTGCGACACGCCGCTGTACATGCATGTGGCGGCAGACAAGATGACGCTTGAGGCCTATCTGGGCTTTCACTGTGGCTGTCCGATCGTGACCACGCCCGACGCAGCGGCGTTTGCGCTGATCGTCGCGCCGCACATGGACCTGCAGCTCGACCAATTTGCGCAGGGCAGTGCCGAGTATCCGGATCGGTCGGCGACGCTGCTCATTCAGGTCGACAGCTTAACGCAGGGAAGCCGTCGCCGCCTTACCGGCCCGGGCATCGCCGGCGAAGCGCTGCTGTGCGTGGACGGTTTGCCGCACGATTTTGACGCGCAGTGGCAGCACAACGCGGCTGCATTTCCGCTCGGCGTTGATGTCATTTTCTGCTGTGGCGACGCGATCGTCGGTTTGCCGCGCACCACGCAGATTCACCGTTCATGAAGGCTTTGCCATGTATGTAGCAGTCAAGGGTGGCGAACACGCCATCGAACAATCTTACGTCGCCCTGGCGCGCAAGCGGCGCGGCGACACGAGCGTGCCGGAATTGTCGCTGGCGCAGATCCGCGAACAAATGCCGCTGGCAGTGGCGCGTGTGATGAGTGAGGGTTCGCTGTATGACCGCGATCTGGCGGCGCTGGCGATCAAGCAGGCCAGTGGCGATTTACTGGAGGCGATTTTTCTTTTACGCGCTTACCGTACGACCTTACCGCGACTGCTGGCGACGGTGCCAGTCGATACCGCACGCATGGTGATCGAGCGGCGTATTTCAGCGACCTTCAAGGATCTACCGGGCGGCCAGGTGCTCGGCCCGACTTACGACTATACGCAACGTTTGCTGGATTTCTCATTGGCTGCCGAGTCGCTGTCCGACACGTCCGCCGCGCATAACCCAGCCGAGCACACCGCAGCCGCGCCTGCAGCCACGAACATGCCGCGGGTGCTGGACTTCCTCAATGCGGAGGGCTTGATCGAAGCGGAAGCCATTCCGCAGGGTGATCCGGCGCCGGCTGACCTCACGCGCGAGCCACTGCGTTTCCCCGCCGAGCGTCCCTTGCGTTTGCAAGGCATGGCGCGTGGCGATGAAGGCTTCCTGCTCGGTCTCGCGTATTCGACTCAGCGTGGTTATGCGCGTAATCATCCGTTTGCCGGCGAAATCCGCTATGGCCAAGTAGCGGTCGAAGTGATTCCGGAAGAACTCGGTTTTGCGATTGAAATTGGCACGATCGAACTGACCGAATGCCAGATGGTGAATCAATTTGCCGGTTCACTCAGCGAAGCGCCGAAATTCACGCGCGGCTATGGCCTTGCGTTTGGCCATGGCGAACGCCGGGCGATGGCCATGGGTATCGTCGATCGTGCCTTGCGCGCGCCCGAGCTCGATGAAGAAATCAGCGCTCCGGCGCAGATGGCCGAGTTCGTGCTGTCGCATGCCGATAATGTCGAAGCCTCGGGTTTTGTGCAGCATCTGAAACTGCCGCATTACGTCGATTTTCAATCCGAACTAAACCTGATCCGCAGCATGCGTGCGACAGCCATGGCGGCCGCCGCCAGCGCCACGACCTTACCGGCCTCACCGGCCTCACAGGAAGCCGCATGATGACGCCAGCGATGCAAAGCGATGCGAGCGCCACACAGCCGCAGGCCGGTTACAACTTCGCCTACCTCGACGAACAGACCAAGCGCATGATCCGCCGCGCGATCCTGAAAGCCGTCGCCATTCCCGGCTACCAGGTGCCTTTTGGCGGGCGCGAGATGCCCTTGCCGTACGGCTGGGGTACCGGCGGCATTCAGGTCACGGCCGCCGTGATCGGTCGCGCCGATGTTCTCAAGGTGATCGACCAGGGCTCCGACGACACCACCAATGCGGTCAATATCCGGCGCTTCTTCAAGCGCACCACCGGCGTGGCCACGACCGAAAGAACGCCTGAGGCGACGCTGATCCAGACGCGTCACCGGATTCCCGAAACCCCGCTGGCGCCTGGGCAGATCATGATTTATCAGGTGCCGATTCCCGAGCCGATGCGCTGGCTGGAGCCGCGCGAGGAAGAAACGCGCAAGCTGCATGCAATGGCCGACTACGGTGTCATGAGCGTCAAGCTGTATGAAGACATCGCCCGCTACGGCAAGGTCGAGACGGCTTACGATTATCCGGTCATCGTCAATGGCCGCTACGTGATGCGCCCGTCGCCGATTCCGAAATTCGATAATCCGAAACTCGACTTCAGTCCGGCCCTGCAATTGTTTGGTGCCGGTCGTGAGAAGCGCATTTACGCAGTGCCGCCCTATACCTCGGTGAAGAGTCTCGACTTTGACGACTATCCCTTCGAGATCGAGCGCTGGGAGCATCAATGCGCCCTGTGCGCGGCTAGCGACAGTTTTCTCGACGAAGTCATCATCGACGACGCGGGTGCGCGCATGCATGTATGCAGCGACACTGATTATTGCCGCACGCGCCAGGCTGCACACACTGAGGTGGCCGCATGACACCCTTGCTGCAGGCAGAAAATCTCACGCGCCGCTTCGGCCATCACCTTGCCTGCGATAGCGTCAATCTCAGCTTGTATCCGGGCGAGGTACTGGGCATCGTCGGTGAGTCCGGATCGGGCAAGACGACGCTGCTGCATACGCTGGCCGGTCGCGCAGCACCCGATGCCGGACGCGTGCTGTTCGCCACGCGAGACGAAGGCGTGATCGACCTGTATGCCATCAGCGAAGCGCGGCGACGCATGCTCGCGCGCACCGACTGGGGCTTCGTGCATCAGAGTGCGCGCGACGGTTTGCGCAGCGATGTCTCGGCCGGCGCCAATATCGGCGAGCGGCTCATGGCCGTCGGCGCACGCCATTACGGCAATATCCGCGCAGAAGCGCAACACTGGCTGGAACGCGTCGAAATCGATGCGGCGCGGATTGACGATTTGCCGCGCCACTTTTCTGGTGGCATGCAACAGCGCCTGCAGATTGCGCGCAATCTCGTGACCAAGCCACGCCTGATTTTCATGGACGAACCGACGGCGAGTCTGGATGTCTCGGTGCAGGCGCGTCTACTCGATTTGCTGCGCCAGCTCGTGTCGCAATTGCAGGTTGCGGCGGTCATCGTGACGCATGATCTGGCCGTCGCACGCCTGCTAGCGCATCGGCTGATGGTCATGCAGAACGGCCAGGTCGTGGAGCAAGGCTTGACCGACCAGGTGCTGGATGACCCCCAGCATCCCTACACCCAATTGCTGGTGTCATCCGTATTGCAGGCGTAAGAGAACCCGATGCCAAGACGAATTGAAGTAAGCAAGCTGTGCAAGTCTTTCACGCTGCATCTGCAGGGCGGTGTGACGATGCCGATATTGTCAGATCTCGACATGCAGGTCGATGCCGGCGAATGCGTGGTGCTCCACGCGCCGTCGGGCGCGGGAAAAAGCACCTTGTTGCGCTGCCTGTATGCGAATTACCGCGCCACCAGCGGCAGTGTAAAAATCCGGCACGACCATACCTGGGTGGACTTGTCGAGCGCCGCACCGCAAACAGTCCACGCGGTACGGCATGCCTCGCTCGGCTTCGTGACGCAATTCCTGCGGGTCATTCCGCGCATCGCCACGCTCGAACTGGTGATGGAACCTTTGCTCGCGCGCGGCATGGCGCGCGAAGATGCGCGCCTGCAGGCGGAAGCCATGCTGGTGCGCCTGCGTATCCCAATGCGCCTGTGGCATGTGCCGCCCGCGACATTTTCGGGCGGCGAACAGCAGCGCATCAATATTGCCCGCACGATGATCTGTGACTATCCGATCCTGCTGCTCGATGAACCGACCGCATCGCTCGATGAAGCCAATCGCGATTGTGTCATCGACATGATCAATGCGGCGCGCGAGCGTGGTGCTGCCGTGGTCGGGATTTTTCATGACGACCATGTGCGCCGCGCACTGGCAACGCGCCTTTTCCTGATTCCTTCCGTGCAAACGATATCCCTGGTGACGACGCAATGAAAACCATACGCAATGCCCGTATTGTCATGGCCGACACTATGTTTTTTGGCACGCTGGGTATCCGCGATGGCCTGATTACTGAAATTGCACCGGAGAGCCGCAGCGCGGTCGGAGAGGACTGGCAGGGTGATTATCTACTGCCCGGCATGGTCGAACTGCATACCGACAATCTCGAGAAGCATTTGATGCCGCGGCCGAAAGCGCAGTGGCCAACACTGCCTGCCATCATTGCGCATGATGCACAAATCGCCGTTTCCGGTATTACAACGGTGCTCGATGCGATCTCGGTCGGCGATATTGATTCTGACAGCATGCGCAACGATATGCTGACGCCTTGCGTGGCCGGTTTGCAGGAAGCCGCTGATGCCGGCGTGCTGCGCGCCGATCATTTCCTGCATTTGCGCCTCGAACTGGCGGAAGCCAATTTGTTAACGATGTTCGAACCCTTCCTGCATGATCCGCGGCTCAAGCTGGTCTCGCTGATGGACCATACGCCGGGCCAGCGCCAGTGGACTGACCTTGCACATTACCGCACATATGTCACTGGCAAGCGCGGCTGGAGCGAAACCAAGGTCGATTCGATGCTCGAGCGTCTGATCGAACGCCAGCACATCTATGTTGCCGCAAACCGCCGTGCCGTAATCGCGCGCTGCGCCAGTCTCAGCAGCCCCGTACCGCTGGCAACGCATGATGACACGACCATCGAGCATGTCACTGAAGGCGTCGTCGATGGTGTGACGATCTCGGAATTTCCGACCACGATGGCCGCGGCACAGGCGGCCCGCGCACACCAGTTGGGCATCATCATGGGCGCGCCGAACATGGTGCGCGGCGGGTCGCACTCCGGCAATGTATCGGCCTCAGCCTTGGCGCGCGCCGACTTGCTCGACGTATTTTCTTCCGATTATGTGCCGGCCAGTCTGCTGCATGCGGCCTTCCTGCTGCAACAGGAGGGCTTCAATTTGCCGAAGGCAGTCGCTACGGTCACGCGCAATCCAGCGCGCATGATCGGCTTGTCAGATCGCGGTGAAGTTGCGCTCGGCTTGCGCGCGGACATTCTGCGTGTGCGCGTCGTCAAGGGCATCCCCATCGTGATTAACGTATGGAAGTCGGGTGTGCAAATTGCGTGAGGAATACAACATCGAATTTCTGTGCTGAATGCTGCTTATAAGTTTTTTGGCAGCTGGCATTTTAGGCGCCATTTTCGGCATCAGGCAGGCTGCATGCACGACAGAGGTTTTCCATTTTACCGGTATCTGCCTGCTCCTTAAGCAGGCCCACAACACACTGACGATTAAGGAATAAAATTGAACAAATTGATCGCCGCCATCGCGCTATTGGCAATTTCGTTGTCGCTTGTCACAATGTTTCAGGATTTTTCATCTGCTGCGCCAGAAACGGCAGGGATGTCTGTCGTGGCTGTATCGCGTTGAGCTTTACATCAAAGTGCCGAGCAAGCAGCAGTTCGATGCCTTGCACACAAAAAACCTGATACTTCTTACAAACTACTGTGGTGTCTCTAGAAACGATCTGCCAGACGGTTAAGGTGAGGCGCTTACCGAGGATTCGGCAAGGACCAAAATGAAAATCCGACCAGGGTGAACTTGTAGGCCAATCAATGTCGATCAAGCGCGCTTGCGATATGCTGCCTGAAAAGCGGCATGACTGTGAGAATGTTTGCTATAATTCGCGCCTTCGCCACCGACCATAGCGGCGAAGTTAAGTTGCAAGCAAGAATCAGGAGAGATGGATGAGCGGCTGAAGTCGCACGCCTGGAAAGCGTGTATAGGGTTAAACCTATCCGGGGTTCGAATCCCCGTCTCTCCGCCAAAAACATGATTTACCCAGTATCAAGAAGTCTCAAAACCCGCTCTGCGTAAAGCTCGGCGGGTTTTTTTCTACGCTAATTTTGTCAGGTATTCATTTGACGAATTCACGTGGCGTATTACAGCGCTTGCACATTGGCGACGACTTTTTGCGATCGCTGCCCCTGGCAGGCGCTTCCTCGGGTTCGTGATATTTTTTGCTGCAGATTATGCAGAGGATGGCGGTCCTTCTCGGCATCGCGCCACTGAGGCCGTAGCTGCCACCCTGAGAAACCCACATTTCCTCGCGATAGGCGACCGGCTCGCCCACCTTGCGCAGTTCGTCGACATATTTTTCCAAGGCGCCCCGAAGCTGTGCGTGCGCATGAATGGCATTTTCGGCTGGCTTAGCGAGAATCGGGAAGAATCGCTTCGCTTCCCTTACTGGCGACATGGCTCGCGGTATTTTTCCCGGTTCTTCGATCGCTCCATTTTGACGACGTTTCAATTGCGCCGCGTCCGTGACTTTCTTCAAATTCTCTTTCTTGATTTGATCGTTGAACGCGATCATGGCCTGTCCCAGTGCTTCCGTATGGGCCAGATAAGCCGCACCAGCCGGTGCTGAAAAATGATCCATGGCGTCAAGCGTAAAGTTTTCCGGTTTGCTTTTCGGATCGTCAAACCGAATGTCCATTTGCGGACCCTGCACGAGATTCCAGGTGGACCAGGTCAGCTTCTCGAACAGGCTGTCGCGGTCATCGGCTGTCAAAGAGCCGTTTTGCTCGCTGATGCGCGACATGATCTGATCGACGTTTGGCTGACGGATCATTTGTACTAGCAACTTCAGGGTGTCCCAAGCCTGATCCTGCAGCAATTGATTCCACACCTCAACGAGGATATTGAGCGCAATGACGTGATGAAAACCTAGTGGTGGCTGGTTCGTCCTTCGTTGAAATTTGCTCACTTTGAATTCGGCTGGCAAGGCAGCTCGGCCGCCTTCCTTGCTTATTTTTCCATTGGTATCCATGCCCATCGCTGATTACCCCTAATGTTGTCATCGCTATCAGGCCAGGCTCAGGATTAGCTTTCCGAAAGCCAAGACGAATATAATTTGCAATATAAATCAATGCTGGCAGACTGGCTGAATTTGCGAATAATGCGTTTCAAAATAGAATGATTTTCCAACAAGTGTCAGAGGAGATAAAACATGTTTAATCACGTAATGATTGGTTCGAATGACATTGAGCGCTCAAAGCGCTTCTACGACGCAGTTCTCGGCGTGCTGGGGGCGGGCGAACCGGTGCGCAACATTGCCAATTCCGGCCACACGCGTCTCTTTTACCGGCATGACGGCAGCGTCTTGTGCATTACAGAGCCGATCAATGGCGAAGAGGCGACCAGCGCAAACGGCGCCACGATCGGCTTTAAGTGTAGCTCTGCCGAGCAAGTTCGTGAGTTGCACGACGTCGCAGTTGCGCATGGTGGCAAATCCATTGAAGACCCACCGGGTCTGCGCGAAAGCAGCATGGGGGCGATACACTTGTCCTACGTACGCGATCCCGACGGCCACAAGCTCTGCGGAATTTATCGTCCTTGATCTCCTTGAAGGGATCGTCGAAGTAGTGCCGGCGCACTTGGCGGAAAGTTCCAGGGACTGAGCCGCCAGGTCAATTCCGTGACTTGTCGAGATGGAATCTTAAGTGAATGCAATATACTGTGTTTATATACAGTAAAATTGTGAATTTACTGACGCCCATTCTCATGCTTGCCGATCCCGTCCTACCTTCGTCCATCCCAACGCTCGAGCAGATTCCCGAGCCGGCTTTGCCAGGCGCTGAGCTGTCTTCGCTGCGCCTGATCCAGCACCCGCTGTCGGCCGGCTTTCCCTCGCCGGCGACGGATTACGCCGATGTCGGCCTGGACCTGAACGCCTATCTTGTCAGGAATAAGCCTGCGACCTTCATGTTCACGGTGCGCGGTGATTCGATGATCGGTGCGGCCATCGAGGATGGCGACAAGGTCGTCGTCGACCGTGCGCTCACGCCGAAAAACCGCGACATCGTCGTTGCCGCCGTCGATGGCGAATACACCATCAAACGCCTGTATAAATACCGCGGCAAGGTCGAGTTGCGCCCGGAAAACCCCGCTTATCCCGCCATCACGTTTGGCGACGGCACCGAGCTCGAAGTCTGGGGCGTCGTCGTCGGCGTCGTGCGCCGCTATGGCGCGAGAGGCTGATCATGCCAGCCGCACCGCAATTCGCGCTCGTTGATGTGAACAATTTTTATGTCTCGTGCGAGCGCCTGTTCCAGCCACGGCTCAAGCATGTGCCGGTCGTGGTCCTGTCGAACAATGACGGCTGCGCCGTCGCCCGCAGTAATGAAGTCAAGGCGCTCGGCGTGAAGATGGGTACGCCCTGGTTCAAGATGAAAGAGCTGGCCTTCGAACACAATATCCGCGCACTGTCATCGAATTACACCTTGTACGGCGACTTGAGTAACCGCGTGGCGACGATACTGCGCGACTTTGCGCCCGACATCGAGGTCTACAGCATCGATGAAAGTTTTTTGCGCATCGAGACCGTCGCGCACCTGTATGGCGGCGCGCCAGAGATGGGCCGGCTGATGCGCGCACGCATTGCGCAGTGGGTCGGCTTGTCCGTATGCGTGGGGATCGCGCCGACCAAGACGCTGGCCAAGCTCGCGAACCATCTGGCGAAGAAAAATCCCGTCTTCGATGGCGTATGCGACCTGCATGCACTGTCGCGGCTGGAACGCCTGCAATGGATGCATGCGCTTGAGGTGGGGGAAGTCTGGGGCGTTGGCCGGCGACTGGCGGCGCGTCTGCAGGCGATCGGCATAGAGACCGTACTCGACTTGCGCAATGCCAAACCGGCCGAACTGCGCGCGCAGTTTGGCGTCGTCATGGAACGTACCTGCAATGAATTGCGCGGTATTTCCTGTCTCGCGCTGGAAGACATCGCGCCAGCCAAGCAGCAAATCATGGCCTCGCGCAGCTTTGGCGCAGCGATTGAGTCGATCGAGGAATTGCGCGAAGCGGTCGCCAGTCATGTCGGACGTGCCGCAGAAAAGCTGCGCGGGCAGGCTTCAGTCGCGGGCGCCGTGCACGTCTTTGTCGAGACGAACCGCTTCAAGCCCGATGCGCCGCAATACAACGCGGGCTTACTCATGCCGCTGGCGGAGGCGAGTGACGATACGCTCGAACTGACGACAGCGGCCTTGGCGGGATTGCAGGCGATTTACCGTGCCGGCTTCAAGTACAAGAAGGCCGGCATCATGCTCACGCTCCTGTCTGACAAGCGTGCGCGGCAAGCCACTCTGTTCGATGATGCGCCACTGCGTGCGCGATCATCCTCATTGATGGCAGCCATGGATGCAGTGAATGCGCAATTCGGTCGCGATACGCTGCGCGCGGGCGCATCAGGCACGCTGCAGCGTTGGGCCATGCGCTCGGAAAATCGCTCACCGCGCTACACGACGCGGTGGGATGAATTGCCGGAAGCTGGATAAGCTGCTGATGGTCAGTCAGGCAAAATCATTCTTCCATCAAATGCCGCAAATCGCTATTGGTATGCCGCAGACGCGCCGCCAGCGACAGGCAAATGCATGAGATCACCTTGGCAGAAATAACCTGATCCGACTGGCTCACGGCATCAAACGCATCCCGGCTAATGCAGATCAGGCGCGCATCGACTTCGGCGATGGCTTGCGCAGAGTGATTTTGCCGGTCGATGAAAGAAATCTCGCCAAAGAACTGGCCTTTGCCCATCGTACTGAGGTGGATTTCCTGGCGGTCTTTCGTCAACAGGCTGATCCTGACCAGGCCTTTTGAGATCAACATGAGCTCCTGACCCGGCTCGCCCATAGTGAAAATCCTGTCACCCTTTTTGAAATGACGCTCGACCGCGATCTGGTTCAGCGCGTGCAATTCTTCCGCGGACAGACCGTTGAACAATTCAAACTCCTCAAGCTTCGCGTCCCGGGTCTGTGTAAATGTGGTGTCACTGTGGTGGATGGTTTCGTTTTCTATCCATTCCAGGGCATCGGCAAAATCGTCGAACAGATGGGTGTAAGCCGATTCCTGGATGCCGACGTGGTCAATATAGGTTTTCAGGTCCTTGCCCGTGACAGTGTGCTGCGGCAGCCGGGTCAGCACGAGATGGGCGTGGTTCTGCTCGAGTGATTTCTGCAGGCGTTCAATCATGTGTCCGGCAGTGAAGTCGAGCGACTGGACCCGGTGAAAATCCAGCAGCAGGTAACGCGCCCCCTGCAGTTCGGCTTCGAGCGACAGGTAGAGCTGGTCGGTCGTGCCGAAGAACAGGCTGCCCTGCAATTCGACATATACATTGGACTTGCCGGCCTGTTCGAGCACGGCGCGTTCTTCCACGGTGCGCATGCGTTTGGAAAAGCGCTGGTTACCATAACTTTTGCTGCGTATGCTGACCGAGTGGATTTGCTCGCTGATGAACATCAAGGTGGCCAGCAAGATGCCAAGGCCAGACGCGGCAATCAGGCTGATGGTATTGGCCACCAGTACCACAGACACGATCACCAGCAAGTCCAGCCATGTATCCCGCGATTTGATCAAGGCGAGCGAATGCCAGTCGATCATGCGATAACCAATGACCATCAGCAGGGCGGCCAGTGCGGCAGACGGCACCCAGCTGATCAGCGGCGTCAGGAAGGCGATCGCCAGCAGTGCCCATACACCCTGAAAAACGCCCGACATGAAGGTTTCCCCGCCGCTGGCCTTGTTGACCAGGGTCGCGCCCATGGTGCCTGCGCCCGGTGCACCGCCCACCAGCGTGGCGGTCAGGTTACCCAGTCCCTGGCCGATCAACTCACGATTGGAGTCGTGGCGCGAGCCGGTCAGGGCGTCGAGCACAAGGCAGGTTTTCAAGGTATCGATCGATAACAGGACTGCCAGCGTCAGGGCCGGAATCACGATCTGGTCCCAGTGCGGCAGGGGACCATGGAGCAGGTTGACCCACGGGCCCTTGATCGACTCCATCATGCCCTGCATGTCGGCCGACAGGTGGCCGATGATGTAGGGATTGTTCTGACTATTCATCAGCTCAGGCCAGCCGCTGAAGGCCAGCAGCCAGTAGGTAGCGATGCCGCCGGCGAGTCCCATGATGACAGCGGGAATTTTCGTCGTGAGTTTCGGCCCCCAGACCATGGCCGCGCAGGTGGCCAGACCGATATATAAACTCGGCATTTGCCAGAGTGAAGGCTGGGTCAGGGTTTGCCACCAGTTTGTGCCTTTTGGTGCGGCCAGCCATTTGGGAATCTGGCTGAAGATGACGATCAGGCCGACGCCACTGAGATAGCCGCTCACCACCGTGTAAGGCATGTAGCGCATCAGGCGACCGATGCGCAGGAAGCCAAAGGAGATTTGCATCAGGCTCGATAGCAACGTGATCAGGAACAGGGTCAGCACCACCACGCCGGCAGACAGAGAGGAGGCATACTGGATCACGGTCGCCGAGAGCACCGCAGCAGCCGGCGCACAGGGGGCAGAAATGAGTCTTTGCGTGCCGCCAAATAGGGCTGCGATCAATCCCAGTGCGGTGACGCCCAACATGCCTGCCAAGGCACCTTTCGCGCCAAATTCACTTCCCAGCGGCGCGAAGATGGTCACGCCAAAAGCGATCGCTGACGGCAGCGCCACCAGCATCGCGGCAAAACCGCCCCACAGATCGCCAGAAAGATTCGCTTTGAGGGAAAAACTCGGGTTGCTCATCGTGCGGCCTGTTCCAGAAAGATTGATCAATTACCATTAGTGAAAGTAATGATCGCATATTCTTGTCACAGAACTGTCATACTTTTGGGTACTTAAGTAGCATAAAAGTGGCGAAAAACAGGGTAAAACAGGCAGGAATAGGCCGCCAAGCTACATTGGATTCAGATTTTGTCATATCGCAGAGCTGGCGCGCACTGACAAGCCGGGGCAGCCGCTGCCCTGGCATCAATACTCATGGAAATTTCACCGATGAAAAAAACGGCGAGTGCGGATACCTTGGTCTCTTGCAGACCTGGTTCAGCTAAGGAATGCCGCCGCCAGCAGGGCCTTGGTGTAGGCATGTACAGGCGCGGCGAACAAGGCTTCGGCTTCGCCTTCCTCGACCACATCGCCATCCTTCATGACCATCACCCGATGCGAAATCGAGCGCACTACCGCCAGGTCATGGCTGATGAAAATATAGCTCATGTGATAACGTTGCTGCAGCTCTGCCAGCAAGGCCAGCACCTGCTGCTGCACCGAGACATCCAGTGCCGATGTCGGTTCATCCAGTACCAGCACTTCCGGGCGTAACACCACTGCACGGGCGATCGAGATGCGCTGACGCTGGCCGCCAGAGAATTCATGCGGGTAGCGCTGCAAGACATTGGCCACACCATGCCGTTCGGACAGGCCGACTTCATCGAGCATCTGCAATACCAGTGCGTCGCGTTCGGCCTTGCTCAGTTCGGCGCGATGCAGGGCCAGGCCTTCGCCGACTATTTCGCCGACCGTCATGCGCGGGCTGAGCGAGGCAAAGGGGTCCTGGAAGACCACCTGCATCCGTCGCCGCATGGCGCGCAGTGTCACATTGCGGGCATTGTCGATGCGTTCGCCGCTAAGTTCGATGTGCCCGCCAGACAGGCCTTGCAAGCACAGCAAAGCCATTCCCAAGGTGGTCTTGCCGGAACCGGATTCACCGACGATGCCCAAGGTTTCGCCGCGCTGCAATTGCAGCGAGGTCCGTTTGACCGCCTGAAAATGCCGCTTGCCAAACCAGCCCTGAGCGCTGGAAAACGTCACGCCAAGGTCGTGCGCGGCCAGCAAGACAGGCGCATCCGCGGTGATCGCCTGCACCACCCGTTGCGGGCGGCTGGCCAGCAGTTTTTTGGTATAAGGATGCTGCGGCGCGCCGAAGACGGTCGCGGTGTCGCCGATTTCGACCAGCTTGCCGCGCTCCATGACACCCACGCGATGGGTGAAGCGCTTGACGAGGTTCAAATCATGGGTAATGAATAACAGCGCCATGCCCAGCTCGCGTTGCAAGTCATCGAGCAAATCAAGGATCTGCGCCTGAATCGTGACATCGAGCGCCGTGGTCGGTTCATCGCAAATCAGCAGCTGTGGCCGGCATGCCAGTGCCATGGCGATCATGGCGCGCTGGCGCTGGCCACCGGAGAGTTCATGCGGATAAGAATCGATGCGTCGTTCCGGCTCCGGGATGCCGGTTTGCTTGAGCAGGGCGATGGCGCGTTCGCGCGCCGGTTTCGGCAGCATACCCTCATGCAGTGCCAGCACCTCGCCAATCTGATTGCCGATGGTGTAGAGCGGATTCAGCGCCGTCATCGGCTCCTGAAAAATCATGGCGATTTTGGCGCCACGAATGGTTTCCATCTCGGCTTCACTTTTACCGAGCAAATCATCGCCATTGAAACGAATCGCACCATTGGTTTGTGCGGCATCGGCGAGGCGCAGGATCGATAAGGCGGTGATCGATTTACCCGAACCTGATTCGCCGACGAGGGCAAATTTTTCGCCTTTGGCAATCGAAAACGAGACTTCCTTGACCACCGTGGCAGCGCCAAAGCGGACCTGTAGGCGATCGATCTCGAGCAGCGCGCTGCTTGTATTTGGCATGGCTGTGCTCATGATTTGCGGGTGTCAAAAGCGTCGCGCAAGGCGTCGCCGATAAAAATCAGTAATGCCATCGTGATCGTCAGTACCAGGAAGGTCGGCACGATGATCCACCAGGCGTCGAGCCAGTCTTTGCCCTGCTTGAGCAATTCACCCAGCGAAGGCACGGTCGTGGGTACGCCGAGTCCAAGAAAGTCCAGCGAGGTGAGCGCGAAAATCGCCGCGCCCATGCGAAACGGCAGGAAGGTGATGACTGGCGTGAGTGAGTTTGGCAGCACATGGCGACGGATGATCTGCAGGTTCGACAGGCCCAGCGCGCGCGCGGCCTTGACGAATTCCAGAGAGCGATTGCGCAGGAATTCGGCGCGCACGTAATCGGACAGGCCGATCCAGCCAAACAGGGATAGCAGCACCAGCAGCAGCCCCAGCGACGGCTCGAAAATCGAGGCCACGATGATCAGCAAATACAGTTCCGGCACCGAGCCCCAGATCTCGATCAGGCGCTGGATCGTCAAGTCGACGCGGCCGCCAAAATACCCTTGAATCGCCCCCATGACGATGCCAAACACGGTGCCGGCCAATGTCAGCGCAATGGCAAAAAATATACTGACGCGAAAGCCATACAGCAGTCGCGCCACCATGTCGCGCCCGAACCGGTCGGTGCCTAGCCAGTTACTGGCCGACGGTGCCGAGGGCGAAGGGGATTTCGAAAAATAATCGGCCGAATTGGCAGAATGCGGGTTGATCGTGCCGATTTTCCAGTTGCCTGGCTTACTGAGCTGCCCGACGATGAAGGGATCTTTCCAGTCAGCCGCGGTGGCAAAATCACCGCCGAGGTCGCGGTCGCTCGGGTTGCTCAGGATCGGATACCAGGTTTTACCATCGATGTGCGCGATGAAGGGCCGGTCATTGCTGACGACTTCGGCAAATGTCGCCACCAGCATGATGACGGCAAATAGCCACAGCGAGACATAACCAAAGCGATTGCGCTTGAAGCGCGCCCACGCCCGTTGGCTGGGTGAGCGCGGCGCTTCAGTGATGAGTCTTGTTTCGACCGCGGCATCGGCCGGCTGTGCTTGCGCTGGCGGCGCGCTGAGGTTTTTCTGTGTGCTCATTGTGACACCGCCCCGAATTGCACGCGCGGATCGACCAGCACATACAACATATCCGAGATGAGTTTGACGAACAGGCCGATCAGGGTGAATACGTAGAGCGAGCCGAGCACCACCGCGTAGTCGCGCCGGATCACGGATTCGAATCCGAGCAGGCCGAGTCCATCGAGAGAAAACAGGGTTTCGATCAGCACCGAACCGGCAAAAAAAGCATGCACAAACGCTGCCGGAAATCCGGTCACCAAAGGAATCAGGGCATTGCGGAAGATGTGCTTGTAGAGGACCCGCTTCTGGCTCAGGCCCTTGGCCCGCGCGACCAGCACATATTGTTTGCGGATTTCTTCGACAAAGGTGTTTTTGGTCAGTAGCGTAATTGTCGCAAAACTGCCGAGCGTGAGGCAGATCAGCGGCAGGGTCATGTGCCACATGTAGTCGCGAATCCGGCCACCCCAGCTCAGTTCGGACCAGTTATCCGAGGTCAGGCCGCGCAGGGGCATCCAGTCGAAAAATGAGCCGCCGGCAAACAGCACGATCAACAATACGCCCAGCACAAAGCCGGGAATGGCGAAACCGACCAGTATCATCATGGTCGTCACGGTATCGAAGGCCGTGCCATCGCGCACCGCCTTGGCCACGCCCAGCGGGATCGAGACCAGATAGGAAATCAGGAAAGTCCATAGCCCCAGGCTGATCGAGGTCGGCAGCTTTTCCTTGATCAGGGTCGCGACATCCTTGTTTTGCAAGAAGCTGCGGCCGAGATCGAAGCGCGCGAACTTGACCAGCATTTCGCCATAGCGGACATGCGCGGGCTTATCGAAGCCAAATTGCTTTTTGAGCTCCTCGATTTGTTTTTTGTCAATGTCGCGGCTGGCTTTATAGGCGCTGCCTTCACCGCTGCCTTGCACCATCCTGGCTTCAGCCATGAGTTGCTCGACCGGCCCGCCCGGCACGAACTGGATCAGGATGAAGGTGACGGTCAACACACCCAACAGGGTCGGCACCATCAGCAGGAGGCGCTTGAATATATAGGTCAACATGCGCTCAGTGCCGGAGTCCGGCCTCCTTGGTTTGGATTACGTTAGGGGTTGTTTGTTTGGCTGGGGCCGCATCTTTACTCCACCAGGTCCACAGCGGCCATGGCGGCACGATGTCGTTTGAGTACGTATCGGCGGCAAAATGCTGTGGCACGGTCGCCGGCATACCAAACTTGTTCCAGTAAGAAATCTGTTCCGTAGGCTGGTAGACCTGCGGGATTTGCCAGAAATTCCACATCACCACCCGGTCCAGCGCGCGCGCTACCGTGCGCAGCTCCTCGATCGTCGTTGCGGCGTTGAGTGCCTCGAGCAGATGATCTACGGCGCGACTGCTGACGCCACGGTAATTGCTATTGCCCTTTTCGGCGGCGGACTTGCTGCCAAATCGGGCGCTCAGATCCGCCGCCTGCGGCAGGGTGAAATTGCCTTCGACGATAATGATCGCATCGAAGTCATATTCTTCCAGCCGGCGCCGGAACAGGGAAAAGTCGACCAGACGTTCTTTCATGACGATGCCGAGCTTTTCCAGATTACGCTGGAAGTCTATGCTGCGGCCCGGCGAAGACGGTTCCAGAAATTCAAACTCGAAAGCCTCGCCTTTGGCATTGCGCAGCTTGCCGTCAGTGGCAATAGTCCAGCCTGCCTGCGCCAGCAAATCGCGCGCCTGGCGCAGATGCTCGCGCAGCGCATTCGGTCCGGTGAGATTGTCGGGTGGGACATAGGCTGGCCCGAAAACGCGTGGCGGTAATTCAGCGCGGAACGGTTCCAGCAATTTCAATTCCGCCGCTGAGGGCAGGCCGACAGCAGCAAACTCGGAATTGCTGAATACGCTATAGCTGTGGAAAAAAGTCTTGTACTGGTTATAGCGGTCAAAATCCCAGGCCAGCAGCAAGGCTTCACGCACGCGCACATCCTGGAACTTGGGATTGCGCAGGTTCAGGTGCATCGATTGCAATCCCGCGCCGATAGCCGTCTTGAGTGCAACTTTGCGAATGCGGCCATCGTCCCATTTCTTGCCCTGATGCTGGCGTATCCAGGCGCTGGCGCGGTATTCCTTGTTGATGTCGAATTCGCCGGCCTTGAACGCTTCCATGGCGATGGCCTGATCGCTGTACATGCGGTAGCGGATCTTGTCAAAGTTGAACTGTCCGCGCCGGCTCGGAATGTCGCGGCCCCAGTAATCCGGATTACGTTTGAATTCCAGGCGGCCCGGCATCTGATATTGATCGATGAGGTAAGGGCCCGTCGTAATCGGCAAGTCCAGCACGATCTCGTCAAACTTTTTACCATTGCCCCAGCGATGGGAAAAAATATTCAGGCCGCCGGCTGTAAACACCGCATCGACGGTGCGATTTTTCAAGTCGATGCGCACGGTATGTTTGTCGACCACGACGGCTTTATCGAGGTCGGCCAAGCCAATCTGGGTAGAGGGCGCGGCCTGCTTGCTCTTGAGGTGCTTGAGCGTGAACACCACATCTTCCGGGGTCACCGGATCGCCATTGTTAAAGCGCGCCTTGGGATTCAAGTGAAATGAAATCGACGATAAATCAGGTGCCACAAACATTTCTTCCGCCAGTACGCCGTACATTGCCTGCGGTTCGTCCATGGCCAGAATCGCCAGCGGTTCCAGCATGAACATCGTGATCGCCGCCGGCGCCACGCCACGCGTGGTGTAAGGATTGAATTTGTCGAAGCTGGAACGACGGTCCGGATTATGCAGATTCAGGATGCCGCCCTTGGGCGCATCCGGATTGACGTAATCGAAGTGGGTGAAGCCGCGCGGGTACTTGGGCGGTGCATAGGAAGAAATAGCATGTTCCCAGCGGCCGGTCTGAACCGGCACTACAGGCGCAGCAGATTTGGATGGTGCGTCCGGCGGCGACGCGCTCATGGCCGACGGCGACAAGGCGGCCAGTCCGCACAGTCCCAGCAGGGCAGACAGCAGCAGCGCCATGCTTCTGTTCGGGGTCGATTTGACCGTGCCGGATCGGGATAATTTAGTTGGTTTGAATAAAATCATTGCAAGAGTATTTATGCGATTGGCAACAAAGTCAAACTCCCTGTAAAAATCTTTTCTTGATGCGACGCACAAAGTTTTAGGGCTGGGCGAATTGCACAAAATGTTGTTTGCCACCGTGACTGTTGAGCAAACCAATGCCTTCGATACGGCCGCACTCGCAAGCGATTTCTGTGGTGCCTTTACTGTACTACCTGGCCACGCGTATCCAAAGCGAAAACGAATTTGATCGTTCGACTGCTTGAAACAACTTTAAATTGAGGAGTAAGACGCAATTCGCCTTCGGAAGTGGCCGAAGCGATAGGCGGAAGATATCGGCAAGGCTAAGCGCTTGCGTGAGGCGGTGGACGCTAAACAGGGGCTGGCGGTCCGTCTGTACGGCTCAGAACGAACAGCGCGACGCCGATCATTGTTCAGTTTGTTGAGTCACAAAGTACTGCAGAGGTAGACGCCCGAGCGCAAGCTCGGGCAGTGTGGCTTAATGTATCGCTGCATCGCCTTTCATATTGTCGACTTTGAGGAAGTATTTTTTCGCATAGGCCAGCAGCTGGCCATCGCTGGGATGGTCGACCGTCTCGACACCGACGATCTTGTCTGAAAGTGCATGATCGTGACGGGCAACATGCTTCATCAATTCAGATTTTGCCGATCCCGGACCGACGATAAGGACTTCGCGCGCATTTGCGACGGCATGGATGACGTCGTGCAGATAGCTTTGCTCGATCTTGCCGTGTGCGCCGCCGTTATGCGGATGTGTCGAGTGGGTCTTGATGACTTCGTTTTCGGCAGCGACCGGATTGAAATGGATAATGTGGGCTTCCTGGTGATCGAGCCAGATGACGGCGTGATTGAATGACATGGTGTGCTTTCTTGTTGGAGTTGGAATAGAGCCTCATCCGGTGTGGTGCACATGGCCGCATGGCGTGGTGTTGCCTACCGAATCAGGTTCTCAGTATGCCGCGCACATTTCAAAAAAATATTGATCTGCGTCAACTACAGCAAGATGAGCAGAGGCACCATGACGCTGACCATCAGGTCACGGGGAATTCACTAGCCTAAAATCAGAGACAACTATCCAGGCATATTGCTGAAGTCCATAAATAGTGCATTCCATCGATGCCCGTCCGGGTCACAGAAGCCGCAGCCATACATGAATCCATTCGATTCAGCTGGCTCGGCGAATACAGTTCCGCCTGCTGCCTTCACGCGACTGGCCATCTCGTCAACCTGCTCCCGGCTATCAGCGCCTAATGAAAACAAGACCTCGGTTCCCTTGCTGGTGTCGGAAAGACCATGGCTCGTGAAGCCGGTAAAGACATCTTGCGCAAAGAGCATCAGGACGACTTTTTTCTCGCCGATCGTGAAGCTTGCAGAATGTTCGCTATTGCCTCATCCCGGGTTGCGTGCAAAACCAATTTCAGTGAAGAACGCCGTCGACTTGACGATATTTTTTACGGGTAAATTGAGCCAGATATCTTGTGGCATGGGTGAGTTCCTTAAGATTGAATGCGCGTCATGCAAGCCGGCACCGCTGTAGGCATGCGGACAATCCTTACGTGCCGCACCGGCGATCTTCTGACCCAAGCGTTCTTCTTTTGTGACCTTGGCTAAATTGTTTTCACGGAGTCCGACGATGCCGGGCTTGTCGCGCTGACGGTCGTTTGTCATGGCTGAGTGACGCAAGCCTTCGAGATCACGCGGTGGCGTCAGTGCGTAGGCTTCGGTGTCTTGCACATGAATGCTTGATTCTTGCGCGTGCGTTACCCCGGTCACTTGAGCCTGCGTTGACGTGCGACTAAAACTAAAACCTCATCCGGCTGAGTCGCTGGCAGCGCCACGCTGAACTGTCACAGGTATTCGGCCTGTGCACCGCATCCCTGAAAATGGCGGCAGAGATGGGGTGCACAAGGCGGATGCCGGGAATAAAAGTCGATGCCGTCAGCACAATTCGATGGTCATGGTTCGTCTCGAACGCATTTTCGGCGGCAATATTTCGCCCCAGATGAAAATACCGCTTACGCCATTTTTTCCAGCAAATTCTTCACAATAGTAATCGCCTCATCCGGCTCGCACTTGAACAGGTCATTGTTGGCCGGATCGCTGTCGTCGAGGTAATTACCTTTGAGACTGTATTGCGCAAGATCCCTGTGCACGGCTTTTTCCATGAGCCCCATTTCATCGCAATTGGCAGAAAACAAAATCACCCAGTCAGTGCGCTTGCCAGGGTCATTGACGTTGATCGTTTTCGCGCGAATTTCCATGTTTTCCGTCACGCTCACCCGTGTTGCGCCGGCAGACTTGGAATGTGCAACAAAGATAAAGCCTTCAGTGTGTTGCCGACGACCAAATGCCAATACGGAAGGGCTGCATTGCGGGCAATGGCCGCTGGTGGTCTTGATGTTGTGCTTGCGCGGACACTTGTCTTTCACATAGACAAGAAACTTGCCGGCGGCTTCGGCCTTGGGCACGTAGTCACGCGCTTGCAAGCTACCGCCGTTGTAGACATCTTTTGCTGCTAGTCCGTGATGCTTGAGGAAGGTTAATTCCGCAGCAGTGAAATAAAAGGGATCCATGTTTGTTATCTACCGATTGTTGAATTTGACTGTTTGAAGGGCGAGCTGACGGTGCATTTTTGTCATGAAAATGCGCTCCGCCGCTTCGCAATTCAGCTTTGCCGTCATTTTACTATTGTTGCGCTCCGTTAAGAGTTTCGGATCATGATCTGATTTTTCATCGGGCTCACCCGCCAAATTATTCTCTGTAACGCAATTTTTTGCGTTCCCAGCCAAAAGTAATCGCGCCCCAGCGATGCCGTTGTACTAAAAGAAAATTTTGCTTTATTACCCAGAATCAACATAATATAAGTTCTCTAAAGCAACTTATTGCCATTAATACTTTAGTTTATCCATGTGATTTCCGCTGGTAATGGCCGGCGACTGCTGTGCATTGAATGGTGTTCCGCCGGGAAAATGGTGGTGCATCGTTCATGTTTCAAAAGGACGGGAAAGAAAAAGCTTTATCTTGACTGAAATCATCAATGGATTTGCATGCATGCGGCTTGTCTCCACTGTTTAGGTGCTTCGAGGCAATGCCGGTTTTTCGAAAATAGCGACTTACTCTAACTAAAAAAAAGGAAACTCGATGCAACTCGGAATGATTGGCTTAGGCCGGATGGGTGGAAATATTGTACGTAGACTGATGCGGGGCGGGCATTCCTGCGTCGTGTTTGATACTTCAGCGCAAAGCGTGGAGCAACTGGCAAGCGAAGGCGCAACGCCGACGCATGACCTCGCCGAATTCGTCAAAGCACTTGAAGGACCTCGCGCGGTCTGGGTAATGTTGCCGGCCGGTCCGATCACTGAAGCGACAGTACAAAAACTGGGCGAATTGCTGAAACCGGGTGACGTGATCATTGACGGCGGCAATTCGAACTATCAGGACGACGTGCGTCGTTCGCAAATGTTGGAGCCAAAGGGCATCCGTTACATCGACGTCGGCACCAGCGGCGGCGTGTGGGGACTGGAGCGCGGCTATTGCATGATGATCGGCGGCGACGAGGCATCAGTGAAGCGCCTTGATCCTATTTTCAAAACTCTCGCGCCTGGCGTGGGCGAAATCGAAAAGACCCCGGGTCGCGAAGGCCGTCACTCCACCGCCGAAGAGGGCTACTACTACACCGGTCCTGCCGGTTCCGGCCACTTCGTCAAGATGGTACATAACGGGATTGAGTACGGCTTGATGCAAGCCTATGCCGAAGGCCTCGATATTCTCCGTGGCGCGCGTCAGGAAAGCATTCCGGCGGAACGTCGCTATAACCTCGATCTGGCTGAAATCACGGAACTGTGGCGTCGCGGCAGCGTGGTGTCGTCGTGGCTGCTCGACCTGAGCGCGATTTCCCTGGCTGAAGACCCTGATCTGAAAACCTATTCCGGCTTTGTTGAAGATTCTGGTGAAGGCCGCTGGACGATACAGGCAGCGATCGAAGAAGCGGTGCCTGCTGATGTACTGTCAGCGGCACTCTACGCACGCTTCCGTTCGCGTCAGGAACACACTTTTGCTGAAAAACTGTTGTCCGCCATGCGCAAGCAATTCGGCGGCCATAAAGAGCCAACAAAACAATAAGGAAGCTAATGGCACAAGATATCGAACACGCAAAAACCGCGCACGGTGAGCGGGCGCCTTCCTGCACCATCGTGATTTTTGGTGCAGGCGGTGATTTAACCAAACGCCTGCTGATGCCGGCTCTGTATAACCTCGCACGCACAGGTTTGCTGCCGGATGATTTTGCTCTTGTCGGTCTCGATCGGGTACCGATGACGGACCTCGAGTTCCAGAACCATGTGGAAGAGGCAGTGCGCGCCTTTGCCGCGGACAAGCATTACACGCAAACGCTGGATGAAACCCATCTCAAGCGTCTCGTATCGTGCATGACCTACATGTCGCTCGACTTCGCATCACCCGAGTCCTATCTTGAACTCGACGCCAAGCTTAAAGACCTGAAAACGACACATCACGTCAGCGACAATGTCATGTTCTACCTGGCCGTCGGTGCGCGCTTCTTTGGCAGCATCGTCGATCGTCTTGGACGCGCCGGCCTCGTGACCGAGACCGATCACAGCTGGCGTCGTGTAGTCGTCGAAAAGCCGTTCGGCCATGACCTGGAATCGGCGCAGGCCTTGAACAAACAGCTGCGCCATAGTTTGTCCGAAAGCCAGATTTATCGCATGGATCACTTCCTTGGCAAAGAGACGGTGCAAAACATCATGCTCATGCGTTTTGCCAATGGCATCTTCGAGCCGCTGTGGAATCGTGACCATATCGATCACGTCCAGATTACAGTCGCTGAAACCGTCGCCGTTGAAAATCGCGCGGCGTTTTACGAGACCACTGGCGCCATGCGCGACATGGTACCAAACCATGTCTTCCAGCTGCTGGCCCTGACGGCGATGGAGTCACCGGCGTCGTTCGATGCGGATGCAGTGCGCAATGAAAAGACCAAGGTTCTGACCTCGGTGCATCGCGTCGATGCCGCGCATGATTCGGTACGTGGGCAGTACGCTGCAGGCGAGCAGAATGGTGCAGCGCATCTGGGCTATCTGCAAGAGTCCGGCGTAGCCGAGAACAGCACGACCGAGACCTATGTGGCGATGAAGCTGGGTATCGATAACTGGCGTTGGGCTGGCGTGCCGTTTTATCTGCGCACCGGCAAGGCGCTCGGCACACGCTACAGCGAGATCGCGATTCAATTCAAGCGGCCACCGATTTCTCTGTTCCGTAATACGGCGACAGACGAACTCACGCCAAATTGCCTCGTGATCAAATTGCAGCCGGATGAGGGCGCCTTGCTTTCTTTTGGCGCGAAAATCCCGGGACCGAAAATTGCGATCGGCCAGGTGCATATGGATTTCCATTACAAGGATTATTTCCAGAACGCGCCGAGCACCGGTTACGAAACCCTGATCTACGATTGCATGATTGGTGATGCGACCTTGTTCCAGCGTTCCGACAGCGTCATGGCAGGCTGGGAAATCGTCAAGCCTATCCAGGATTACTGGGCATCAGGTGAGGCACCGCTGGCGCATTATCCGGCTGGTTCGGAAGGCCCGGCCGAGTCTGATGACTTGCTGGGAAGAACAGGGCGCGCGTGGCGGCCCGCAGCAGAATAAGCGTCATGATGTAATTAATGCTGATTGCCTTAGCATTGCACAGGCCCGAGTTAAATCGGGCCTGTTTTTTCGTGCACAGTCGCAGCCCAGTTTTCTTCTTACAAGGTAATGTCATGTCCCTGATTCTGAATGCTGAATTGACCGCCGTAGCATTGCCCTACCTGGCGCTGGCACAGGAAATCAAGGCGACCTTGCGCGATGCAACGGTGACGGTGCCGCCGCGAATCGTGCAAGCCCTGGCCGGCGGCGGCAGTCTGTTCGTCATGCCGGCGGCAGATGCACGCATTGCCATTACCAAGCTCATTACCTTTATCCCCGATAACCCGGCGCGCAGCCTGCCGACGATTCAGGGCGACATCGTCGTCTTCGATGTTCGCAATGGCCAGCGCATTGCCATCCTTGATGGCCCGACAGTCACTGCGCGGCGCACGGCTGCTGTGTCCTTGCTGGCGGCACAGCTGCTCGCGCCCAATGTCGATGGCCCTTTGCTGATCGTGGGCGCCGGTGTGCAGGGGCGCTCGCACCTTGAAGCTTTCAGTGCCGGCTTGCCGATAGAAGAAGTCTGGATCGCCTCGCGCAGTCGCAGCAGTGCCGATGCCCTCGTCGCGCATGCCCACACGCTGGGATTACGCGCCCGTCGCGTGGACGATGCCGATGCGGCGCTGGCTTCATGCCCGCTGGTCGTGACGACGACGCCGGCACAGGAAGTCGTCATGCGCGCCATGCCGCGCGCCGATGCATTCGTCGCCGCCGTCGGCGCCTTTACGCCGCGTATGCTTGAATGGGACGCGGCGGTTTGCCGGCGGTTCGCGGCTGATGCAACGATCGTGGTCGATACGCGCGACGCCGATCATGAGGCTGGCGACCTGCTGCAGGCGGGGCTGGATGTGCGCCTGATGCCGACGCTGGCCGATGTGCTTGACGATGTTTGCTGGGCTGCGCATCCACAGCGGCGTGACAGTGGTCCGGTATTGTTCAAGAGTTGTGGCTGGGGTGGATGGGATCTCGCGGCGGTGCGTTGCGTGACGGCGGCATAAGGCGATATGCCCACAAACTACAGGCCATCATCCTGTCAATTCCTGTTGATCTGTCTCATGCAGATCGCAGGCCGCCGTTCTGGCCTTGCACGCTAATGCATTCGATATCAAAATAAGCTCACAGAGTGCTGTCGAATAATTCGCCTGAACCTGCAGGCTTTACGGATACGCACTACATTTTTTTGCAATGACGCGCAGGAATCCCCCTGCGCAAATTCACCTTCCATGAGGACGCCACCATGCAAGTCAATACCTATCTGAATTTTCCCGGCAATTGCGAAGCTGCCCTGCATTTCTATGAAAAGACTCTGGGTGCGCAAATCAAGTTCATCATGCCTGTGCAAGGTTCACCCATCGAGTCCGACATGCCGCCGGAAATGGCGTCCAAGGTTTTGCATGCGTCGTTTGAGCTGGCTGGAAATACCTACATGGCGTCCGACATGAGCCAGGATCCCGCCAGTGGCATGAAAGGCTTTGCGATGTCGATTAGTACGAGCGACCCTGATGAAGCTGAACGGCTCTTCGATTTGCTCGCGCAAGGCGGACAAGTCACGATGCCGCTGCAGCAGACTTTTTGGGCGCTGCGCTTCGGCTCCTTGATTGACCAGTTCGGTACGCCCTGGATGATGAACTGCGAACAGCCGGCGGCGTAATTTAAAAAAATCGTCCGACTGTTGCTTCGTGTTGCCGTTGCTTGTCCTCGGATCCGGGCATGGAAAAAGGCGATGCCTGCACAGACAGGAGCGCGTAATCGCAACGTGCGTCATGGTGTGCGTGCTGTGCGCATGTGGTGGCGATACTGGCGACGAGGCGTCTGCGAAGTTCGTACCGGCCGAACCTGTGTCAGGGGAGCGTCTGCTTGCATCATTCGCGCTTTCGTCGAGTGATGCAGTCGCAGTATCTGCGCGAACGGTCGCGCTTCTGCCTGATTTCACAAATGGCACCAGCGCTTTCGCGGACTGCTTTTCTTATGTGCCCGGCACCCGATTCGATATGTCCGACGGTACAAAATGGCTGATCGTGGCAGAAGGCTTTCAGGGGCAAGCAGCGTTCGGCGCGGCGCAATTGCGCGAGGACGGTACGCGCGTCGGGACGCAGTATTATGCGATAGAGTCCGGCTATTTTCGGCTGCTGGGGGACAGTGCCGAGGATCTTGCCGGAGAGCTTAGAAGTACTTCTGCTTATTTCAGCGATTATCGAATTCCGCTCAGGCTGTCTCCGGGTGCGTCGGTACATTTCAATGGCGTATCGACCACGGAAAATACGCGCGCATCATCTGACGACGTCGTCGACATCACGAGCTCGCAGCAGCGCTCCAAAATTACGTATCTGGGTCAGGAAACCCTGCAACTAGGCGGTCATACTTTTACCCAGGCCTGCAAGCTGCTCTCAGTGGGATACAGCGTCGACAGCCTCGACGCGGACGAACATCGCGGCTGGGCGAATGTACTCTGGTTCGCGTCGGGCTATGGCGTAATTCAAAGTGAAGACATTGATGAGCAAGGCCGGGCCGTGCCCGGTAGCCTCCATCAGTTGGTGAAAATTATCACGTCGCCTTGAGGTCAATGTTGTGGACATTGTTGATCGCCTTCACTCAAGATGACGGCCATTTAAATTTCAAGCATGTGCCACGATCGATGATCCGCATTAAGATGGCAGAGTTCAGGTCATTTTCCATGAGCAATGGCCCGCAGTGACATCATCAATTCATCAGGAAGCGATCCATGAAAAATGCAGGCGCAATGCAAGTCGAAGGCTTTTTCGATACCAAGACCTGGACGGTCAGTTACATCGTGCTCGATGCCAGCACCGGCCAGTGTGCGCTGATCGACAGCGTGCTCGATTATGACCCGAAGTCGGGTCGTACCAGTACCGACGCCGCCGACAAGCTCATCGCCCGCGTGCGCGAGCTCGGCGCGCATGTGCAATGGCTACTCGAGACGCATGTGCACGCCGATCACCTCTCGGCCGCGCCTTATTTGAAAGCGAAGCTTGGCGGCAAGGTCGGTATCGGCCAGGCGATCACCACGGTGCAAAACGTGTTCGGCAAATTGTTCAATGCCGGCAGCGATTTCGCCCGAGATGGCAGTCAGTTCGACCACCTGTTCGCCGATGAGGAGGCCTTCAGGATCGGAAATCTGAATGCGCGCGCCATGCATACGCCGGGTCATACGCCCGCCTGCATGACCTATGTCGTCAGCGATGCCGACGACGGTGCCGCCTTCGTCGGCGATACCCTGTTCATGCCGGACTACGGCACGGCGCGCTGCGATTTCCCCGGCGGCGATGCGCGCGTACTGTTCCGCTCGATTAACAAGGTCTTCAGCCTGCCGGCGGCGACGAAATTGTATATGTGCCACGACTATCAGCCGGGCGGACGTGAAGTCGAATTCATCAGCACCGTCGCCGAAGAACGTGAAAAGAATATTCACGTCCGCAATGGCATCAGTGAAGAGGAATTCGTCGTCATGCGTCGCGCGCGCGATGCGCAGCTGGAGATGCCGACGCTGATTCTGCCATCAGTGCAAGTTAATATGCGCGCCGGCCACATGCCGCCGCCGGATGACAATGGACAGGTCTACCTGAAGATCCCGATCGATGCGCTGTGAAGCTGAAGGACGTTTTTACAAATAAAAACGATACACAGGAGACGAACATCGACATTCGACATGCACGAGCTGAACTGGCGGTATCGCTAAAAATTTTTGTGCCTTTGTCCCGGCCTGAGCAGCCTGTGCTGAAACCTGCGCAATGAAGTCCCTGAGCAAATGGCTGCCGCGCGCGCCCATCCTTGACTGGGGCCGGCGCTATAACCGTGAAGCCGCGAGCGGCGACTTGGTCGCGGCCGTGATCGTGACGATCATGCTGATCCCGCAAAGCCTGGCCTATGCCTTGCTCGCCGGCCTGCCAGCCGAAGTCGGCATTTACGCCAGCATTGCGCCGTTGATCGCGTACGCAATTTTCGGCACCAGCAGCGTGCTCGCGGTCGGCCCGGTCGCGGTCGCCTCCTTGATGACGGCGTCGGCGATCGGTCAATTCGCCGTCTTGGGTTCGGTGGAATACTGGCATGCGGCGATGGTACTGGCCTTCATGTCGGGCGCGATGCTGCTGCTGTTGGGCGTCTTGCGGCTCGGTTTTTTTGCGAACTTCCTCAGCCATCCGGTCGTCTCCGGCTTCATTTCTGCCTCGGGCCTGATCATTGCGGCGAGCCAGCTCAAGACGCTGCTCGGGATCAAGGCTGAGGGGCATAATCTGTTCGAACTGCTCGTCTCCATCGCCGGGAAAATTTCGCAGACCCACCTGCACACGCTGCTGCTTGGCTTGGGCGCGACAGCCTTCCTGTTCTGGGTGCGCAAGGGTCTCAAACCGATGCTGATGCAGCTCGGCCTCACAGCCCGCATTGCCGATGTCATTGCCAAGACCGGTCCGGTCGCGGCGATCGCCGTGACGACCTTACTGGTTTGGCGCTTCGACCTGCATACCAACGGTGTAAAAATCGTCGGCACCGTGCCGCAAGGCCTGCCGCCGCTGACGCTGCCGACCTGGAATCCGCAGCTCTGGCAGCAGCTGTTCGTGCCGGCCTTGCTCATCAGCGTGGTCGGCTTTGTCGAATCGGTTTCAGTCGGCCAGACGCTGGCAGCGAAGCGCCGGCAACGTATCGAACCGGATCAGGAACTCGTCGCGCTTGGCGCGAGCAATATCGCCGCAGCATTGACGGGCGGCTTTCCGGTCACGGGTGGCTTTGCGCGCTCGGTCGTCAATTTTGACGCTGGGGCACTGACGCCGGCAGCGGGCGTATTCACGGCGATCGGCTTGATGCTGGCGTCCCTGTTCCTCACGCCAGTCTTGTACTACCTGCCGCAAGCCACGCTCGCCGCAACGATCATCGTCGCGGTTCTGTCGCTGGTGGACCTGGGCATCCTCAAGCGCACCTGGTCGTACTCGAAGCCGGATTTCGTCGCAGGTGCCGGCACTTTGCTGGCGACGTTGATCATGGGCGTGGAGACAGGCTTGATAGTCGGCGTGGCGATTTCCATCGGCGCTTACCTGTTTCGTACCAGCCGACCCCACATCGCCGTGCTGGGATGGGTGCCGGGTACCGAACATTTCCGCAATGTGCAACGCCATGCGGTCGTAACAAGCCCGACCGTGCTCGGTTTGCGCGTCGATGAAAACCTGTATTTCGCGAATGCCCGTTATCTCGAAGACCGCGTCAATGACACGGTGGCGGCGCATCCCTTATTGCGTCATGTAGTCCTGCAATGCGCGGCCATCAGCGACATCGATGCCAGCGCGCTCGAAAGCCTGGAAGCGATCGAACATCGTTTGCAGGCCGCTGGCATTTGCCTGCATCTGTCTGAAGTCAAGGGGCCAGTGATGGATCGATTGCAGGCGAGCGATTTTCTGCAGCATCTGAGCGGCAAGGTCTTCCTGACACATTACCAGGCGATCGCCAGCCTCGCGCCGGAGGTATTTGCGCAGGAGGGCGAGCTGCGCGTGACTTCGAAGGCATCGTCGCTGGCTGCCGCGATCAAAGCCTAGATGATGCCAGAGCAGCTGCAGGGAATTGACTGCTTACGACCTTGTCCCTGAAGCTCAGACTATCCCTGATCATCACACACCGGAGCTGATTTTGCGGAATGCTCGCCGTGTCGCGCCCTGGTTTTGCATGCTATGGTAGCGGCCGAATCAGGAGAATCACGTATGAAATCGATGTTCGGATTATCGCACCTGTGGCTGATGTTTGTCCTTGGACTGCAGGCCGGCGCTGCGCCGGCACTTGAACCCCTGAGGCTGCTGGCCGAGCAAGTCTCGCCGCATGTCTATTATTTCCGCGGCCAGTCGGGCATGGCCAGTGCAGGCAATCAGGGCTTCATGTCGAACGCCGGCTTTGTCGTCACAGGTGACGGCGTGATCGTCTTCGATGCGCTGGCGACACCGGTATTGGGCGAGGCGATGGTCAAGGCTATCCGCAGCGTCACGGCCGAACCAATCCGGCGCGTTATCGTCAGTCATTATCACGCCGATCACTTTTACGGCTTGCAGGCTTTCAAGGCGCAAGGTGCGGAAATCTGGGCGCATGAAAATGCCCAGGCCTATCTGCAATCGGATCAGGCAGTGGAGCGCCTCGCACAACGTCGCGACGCACTCGCGCCGTGGGTCAATGCGCAGACACGGCTGGTCGCGGCTGACCGCTGGCTCAGTTTCAATCTAGGTAAAGCGATCAGCTTCGCCATGGGCGGCCTGCATTTCCGTGTCATCGATTCCAGCGGCGCACATTCGAACGACGACATCATGCTCGCCGTCGACGAGGATGCGGTACTGTTTGCCGGCGACCTGTTTTTCACGGGACGGATTCCCTTTGTCGGCGACGCCGACAGCAAGGCCTGGCTGGGCGCGCTGGAGCGCATCCTGGAAGTCCAGCCGAAGTTCGTCGTCCCCGGCCATGGCCGGGTGTCGACTGCGCCGCTGCAGGACATGCAATTGACGCGTGAGTACTTGAACTACCTGCGGCAGCAGATGGGCGCGGCGGTCGCTGACATGGAGAATTTTGATGCGGCGTATGCGAAGGTCGACTGGCGTCGCTATGAAAAATTGCCGGCGTTTGATGCGGCGAATCGGGTCAATGCATATGGCACGTATATTCTGATGGAAAAAGAGAGTCTACAGAAAAATTGAGGCCGGCGATTACCAGGGTAATACTTCCCCGCTATAGCTAAGAAAACTGCCCGATGCCGCTGACGTCTGCTGCGTAATCACCGCAAACATTTCCGCCGCCGCGACGTCCGGCGTGCGACCAATTTCCGCGCCGCGATACGGCGCCGACAGCTTTGAGCTGACTGTGCCCGGATGCATCGCAATCACGACCGTGTTCGACTTCGTGCGCTTGAGCTCGATGGACGCAGTCTTGATGAACATGTTGAGTGCCGCCTTCGATGCGCGGTAACTGTACCAGCCGCCCAGACGGTTATCTTCTATGCTGCCGACCTTCGCAGATAGCGTCACGATGGCGCTGCCTTCGCGCTCGAGCAAGGCGGAAAAATGCCGCAGCACGAGCGCCGGACCGAAGGCATTCGTGCGGAAGGTTTCTTCCATCTGCGCGTAATTCAAGTCACCGAGTTTTTTCTCGGGCATGAAGTCCGGCGTATGTAGCTTGCCTGCGGCGTTGATGATCAGGTGGAAAGGCGCCTGCTGCGCGAGTTCGGCAGCCGCTTTTGCAATGCTGGCTTCGTCATCGAAGTCGATCGCCGGCTGCGAATGGCGATGCAGGCTGACGACTGCAGCGCAGCGTGGATCGGTTTCCAGCAGCGCGACAAACGCCGCACCGATCGCACCAGTGGCGCCAATGACGAGCGCGCGAAATGGATCAGGCAGATTCATACCCAGCCCTGCTTCCACAGTGATTGGTCGCGCAGCTCGCGCCACTGGATGCGCCGGCTGACCTTCGAGTAGGCCGCTTCAATGTCGACCCATTCGATCTTTTCTTCCGGCGTCTCGGGCGTGATGACCTTCGTGACGAGGAAATGCTTTTCCTTGGCGCTAGGACGAACAGCGGTCCATTTCGTGAGCAATAATTTTTTCGGGTGTACGGAGTTCATGCAGACCAGTGTAGCGCAAGCCTCACGTCTCTGCAGCGTCAGCCGCCATGCCGTGCCGCAGTCGCGAGTTCCTGCGCCAGTCGCTGGTGCTGCTCGATCAACACGCCCGTCTCGACAGTCGTGCAGTGCCCATCGCGCACCACGATGCGGCCATTGATGATGCTGGTGGCGACATTGGCCGGCGTGCAGAACACGAGCGCAGCGACCGGATCGTGCAGCGCGCCGGCAAAAGCGATCTGGCGCAGGTCGAACAGCACCACGTCCGCCGCCATACCGGGCTTGAGCGCACCGATGTCATCGCGATTGAGCACCTTCGCGCCGCCCAACGTGGCGATTTCGAGAGCCTGGCGAGCGCTCATCGCTTCCGGTCCGAAGCCGACGCGTTGCAGCAGCATCGCCTGACGCGTTTCTGCGAGCAAGTGTGCTGCGTCATTCGAGGCCGAGCCGTCCACGCCGAGACCGACGGCGACGCCGGCATCGATCATCTTGCGTATCGGTGCGATGCCGGAAGCGAGCCGCATGTTCGAACACGGACAATGTGCAATGCCGGTGCCGGTGCGAGCAAACAGGTAAATGCCTTCATCGTCGAGCTGCACGCAGTGCGCATGCCAGACGTCGTGGCCGACCCAGCCGCAGTCTTCGGCATATTCGGCCGGCGTCATATTGAATTTTTCGCGGCTATAGGCGACGTCGTTCGTGTTTTCCGCCAGATGCGTATGCAGCGACACGCCGTAATTGCGCGCCAGCGTCGCCGATTCGCGCATCAGGTCGCGTGAGACGGAGAAGGGTGAGCAGGGCGCGACGACAATCCGCTGCATCGCATAGCGGCTCGCGTCGTGATAAGTCTCGATCAGCCTTTGCGTATCCTTCAGAATCGCCGCTTCGCTTTCGACCACACGGTCCGGCGGCAAACCGCCCTGCGACTGGCCCACGCTCATCGAGCCGCGCGCGGCATGAAAGCGCATGCCGATCTGCTGCGCCGCTTCGATGCTGTCGTCGAGCTTGCAGCCATTCGGATAAATGTAGAGATGGTCGCTGCTGGTGGTGCAGCCCGACAGCATCAGTTCCGTCATCGCGGTCTGCGTCGAAATTCTGACCATTTCCGGTGTCAGGTTCGCCCAGATCGGATACAGGTTCGTGAGCCAGCTGAACAGTTCGACGTTCTGCGCCTCGGGGATCACGCGAGTGAGGCTCTGGTACATATGATGGTGGGTATTGATCAGGCCGGGCAGCACGATATGGTCAGTCGCGTCGATGATCTCGTCGGCGTCTTGCGGCAGCTCAGCGCTGCTGCCGACCTGTTCGATCACATTGTCGCGGATGAACAGTGCGCCATCGGCGATTTCGCGGCGCGCGTCATCCATCGTGACGAGTACGCGCGCATGGCGGATCAATATTGTTTTGCTCATGGTGATTCAAAAAAGGAAGGCTTGGCCCGGAGCGGAGATTATGAAGCGAACACCGCCGCCTGCCCACCCATGCCAGCAAATTTTTCGCCTGAGTCGTGCCGAGAATGGCGCTGTACGGGTACCATGCTGCTTGCCTATATTTCACTGCTTATAACTGGCATAGTGTCGGCAATATAGTGGGCATGGTCCGATTACTGTACTTTGGCCTGCAAGCTTAATCTGGATGCCCGTCCCCCTTTCAGCGCCGTGACAATGCGGCGCGACGGACTTCCGCCCTCGTGGAGTGACATGGATACAACTCGCTTGCAGCTGCGCGGCATTACCAAACGCTACCCGGCCGTCGTTGCCAACGATGGCATCGACCTGACCGTCCGCCGCGGGGAGATACATTCCATCCTCGGTGAAAACGGCGCCGGTAAATCAACGCTGATGAAGATCATCTACGGCTCGGTCAAGCCCGATGCCGGTCATGTCATCTGGAATGGCAAGGAAGTTCATATCGCCAATCCGGCGGCTGCGCGCGAGCTCGGTATTGCCATGGTGTTCCAGCATTTCTCGCTGTTTGATACGTTGACGGTGGCAGAAAATATCGCGCTCGGTCTGCCGAAAGACACCAAGCTCGATGAACTCGAAAAACGCATCACGCGCACCGCAAGGGAATACGGCCTCGATCTTGAACCGCAGCGCCATGTGCATACGCTGTCGGTCGGCGAATGCCAGCGCGTCGAAATCGTGCGCGCCCTGCTGTCCAAGCCGCAGCTGCTGATCCTCGACGAGCCGACGTCCGTGCTCACGCCGCAAGCTGTACTGCGCCTGTTCGAGACCTTGCGCAAACTCGCTTCCGAAGGCTGCAGCATCCTCTACATCAGCCACAAGCTCGATGAAATCCGCGCGCTGTGCCATACCTGCACCGTGGTCCGCGGCGGCAAAGTCACGGGCGTGTGCGATCCAACGCAGGAAACTGCAGCGAGTCTCTCGCGCATGATGATCGGCGCTGAACCGCCGACGATTCCACATGCCGAACCTAAACTCGGCGCGACCATGCTGTCGGTGCGCGCACTGTCGCTGCCAAAAAGCCATCCCTTCGCGACAGCGCTGGTTGATATCAATTTCGAAGTACGCGCCGGTGAAATCCTCGGTGTCGCCGGTGTGTCCGGCAACGGCCAGCAGGAATTGCTGACAGCCTTATCGGGCGAAGACACGCGCGCCGACAATGCTGCCATCGTCCTCGAAGGCACAGCCGTGGGTAGTATGCATGCGGCGCAGCGCCGCGCGCGCGGCCTCGGCTTCGTGCCGGAGGAACGCCTCGGCCGTGGCGCCGTGCCCGAGCTGTCGCTCGCGCAGAACATGCTGCTGTCGCACCAGACTGATGAGACCGTCCACAAGGGCATGATTCGCTTCAATGTCATCGAGCAGCTAGCCAGTAGCATCATCGCGCGCTTCAAGGTCAAGGCCGGTGGCGCGGGTGCGCCGGCGGCGAGTCTGTCTGGCGGTAACCTGCAAAAATATATTGTTGGTCGCGAAGTCGTGCGCAATCCTAAGGTCTTGCTGGTGGCGCAGCCCACCTGGGGCGTCGATGTCGGCGCCTCGGCGCAGATTCGTGCGGAACTGGTCGCTTTGCGCGATGCCGGCTGCGCGCTGCTGCTGATCTCTGAAGAACTCGATGAATTATTTGAAATCAGCGACCGCCTCGTGGTCATGGCCAAGGGCCGCATGTCGCCATCGCTGCCGCGCGCAGTAGCGACGGTCGACCAGATTGGTTTGTGGATGAGTGGCCTGTGGGATGTCAATGCGGGAACGCAGGCAGGGGAGAAGCACGATGTTTAAGTTTGAACGCCGACCCGCGCCCTCGCGCATGATGTCGTGGATGTCACCCGTGCTGGCGGTCGTGTTGACCGTCTTGTGTGGTGTGTTGTTGTTCATCGCGCTGGGTAAGGATCCGCTCGCCGGCCTGTCGGTCTTTTTCTACGAACCGATCAAGAATTTACGCGGCTGGTCCGAAGTCGGCGTGAAGGTCGCGCCGCTACTGCTGATCGCCGTCGGTCTGGCGATCTGTTATCGCGCCAGCGTCGTCAACATCGGCGCTGAAGGCCAGTTCGTGGTCGGTGCGATCACCGGTGGCTGGGCGGCGCTGCTGTTTGATAATGGCAGCAATGGTGGTGCGCTGATGATCACCGTCGTGCTGTTGGCGGGCATGTTGGGCGGCATGGCCTGGGCAGCGATCACGGCCTTCCTGCGCGACCGCTTCAATACGAATGAAATCCTGGTCTCGCTCATGCTCGTGTATGTGGCTGAACTGCTGCTGAGTTTCATGGTGCATGGCGTATTGAAGGATCCGCAAGGTTTCAATTTTCCGCAGTCGAAAATGCTCTCGGCCGGCTTTCTCCTGCCGAGCATCATCCCGGGTACACGCCTGCATCTGGGTATTGTGTTTGCGCTGGTCGCGGCTTTGCTCGGCTGGATTTTTTTGATGCGCAGCTTTTCCGGATTCAAGCTGCAAGTCGGCGGCATGGCGCCGCGCGCGGCCTTGTACGGCGGCTTTTCGGCGCGTAAATCGCTGTGGGTCTCGATGCTGAGCTGCGGCGCGCTGGCGGGTCTGGCGGGCGTGTGTGAAATCCTAGGGCCCATTGGCCAGCTCACACCGTCGATCTCGCCCGGCTATGGTTTCGCGGCGATCATCGTTGCTTATGTCGGCCGGCTGCATCCGATCGGCGTGATCTTTTCGAGTTTCATCATGGCGCTGTTTTACATCGGCGGCGAACTGTCGCAGTCGCGCCTCGGGATTCCGAATGCGATTACCGGCGTCTTCCAGGGCATCTTGCTGTTCGCGCTGTTGGCCTGCGACGTGCTGATCCACTACAAATTAAGCTGGAGAAAATAATGGAATCGCTCGCTCCCTTAGTCGCCGCCTCGATCAATGCCGGCACACCGCTGATGCTGGCTGCGCTCGGCTTACTGATCAATGAAAAATCCGGCATGGTCAATCTCGGCGCGGAAGGCATGATGCTGGTCGCCGCCATTGCCGGCTTTGCCACCGCCATCAATAGTGGCAGTGTCGTGTTCGGCTTCATGGCTGGTGCGGCTGCCGGTATGCTCATGGCGGGCTTCTTCGCCTTGCTGACGGTCTGGCTCGGCACGAATCAGTATGCGACCGGTCTCGCGCTGTCGCTGTTTGGTGGCGGTGCTTCGGCTTATCTGGGCATCAAATATGTCGGCCAGAGCATGACCAACAGTAAATTCGAGATTCCCTTCCTCGCTGATCTGCCTTTCTTTGGAACTGCCTTGTTCAAGCAGCATCCGATGGTCTATGTGTCCTTGGGGCTGTGTGCGGCCATTGTCTGGTTCCTGTATCGTACGCGCGCCGGCCTGATCCTGCGCGCGGTCGGCGAATCACCTTCGTCAGCACATTCGCTCGGTTACAATGTGCGCCACATCCGCTGCGGCGCCTTGTTGTTTGGCGGTGCCTGCTGTGGTCTGGCGGGGGCGTTCCTGTCGCTGGTCTATACGCCGCTGTGGGTCGAAGGCATGACGGCCGGGCGCGGCTGGATCGCGTTGGCGCTGACGACGTTTGCGACCTGGCGTCCGGCGCGGGTGCTGATCGGCGCATATCTGTTTGGTGGTGTGACCATGCTGACCTTTTACGCACAGGCAGTCGGCGTCGAGGTCGCTTCCCAGTTATTGTCGATGTTGCCTTATCTGGCGACCATCGTGGTGCTGGTGCTGATCTCGCGTAATGCAAACTGGATCAAGTTGAACATGCCGGCTTCGCTGGGCAAGAATTTTCATCCGCATTGATGGAAAATCGGATCGCCCGGCGGTAAAGAACGAATTGGAATGAATCAAAAACTAACGCCGTCGACCATCCTCCTGCTGTCCACGCCACCCCTGCTCTGGGCTGGCAATGCGATCATCGGCCGCCTCGTGCACGACATGGTGCCGCCGATGACGCTGAACTTCCTGCGCTGGCTCATTGCACTGTGCATCCTGCTGCCGATGGCGCACACGATTTATCGGCGTGACAGCGGACTGTGGCGGCACTGGCGTCATTTCGCGGTGCTCGGCCTGCTCGGTGTCGGGCTGTATAACGCCTTGCAATACATGGCGCTGAAAACGTCTTCGCCGATCAATGTGACGCTGGTCGCGGCCAGCATGCCGGTCTGGATGCTGCTGATCGGTGCATTGTTCTTCAAGGCGCCGATCGCGCGCAAGCAGGTCTTCGGCGCGGTGCTGTCGCTGCTCGGCGTGCTGATCGTGCTCACGCGCGGCGAGTGGGCGCGGCTGCTGGGACTCACGCTTGTGCCCGGCGATTTGCTCATGATCGCCGCGACCATCGTCTGGTCTTTCTACAGCTGGCTGTTAGTGAAGGCGCAAGACCTCGGCGAGATTCGCCAGAACTGGGCGCATTTCCTGCTGGCGCAAGTCACCTTTGGCGTAGTCTGGTCGGGGCTGTTCGCGGCTGGTGAATGGGCGCTCGCGCCGCAGCACATCAGCTGGGGCTGGCCATTGATCGCCGCGCTGATGTATGTCGCCGTCGGTCCCGCAATCATTGCATTTCGCTGTTGGGGTGCGGGCGTGCAGCGCGTCGGACCGAACATCGGTGCATTCTTCGTGAACCTCACGCCGCTGATCACGGCACTGATGTCCTCGGCTTTTTTAGGCGAGCTGCCGCATCTGTATCATGCGCTGGCCTTCCTGCTGATCGTGGCGGGCATCGTCGTGTCGTCTTACCGGCGCGCTACTTGAGCCAGTTGACCTTGCTGAATTTGCCGTGGAAGGCTGCCGGCATGGTCACGACTTTCTTGCTCTTGTAATTGAAAAACACAAAGCCCGATTTCGCCATCGCCACCAGCGCGCCATCGGCTGGGCGGCTGATGCGAAACATGATGTCGCCGCCGTAATCATTGAAATCCATCACGCCGACCTCGAACAGTAACTGATCGCGTGCATGCGCTTCGTTCCTGTACATCGTGGCGAGATCCGTGACGATGAGGCCGACACCGTCATCCTGATTCTCCGCGATCTTGAAATCGAACAGGAAGCGCGCGCGGGCTTCGGAAATCATCGAGATCATGGAATCATTGCCGAGGTGGTTCGCGCCATTGATGTCAGTCACGCGTACGGTCAATACGGTCGAGTAGCAGAACTGGTCTGCGGGTAAGTCGAGTTTAAGGCGGGCCATTGCGGCTTTCTTGAATAGTCGTCAGCGCGCAATTTTACCTGCTTCAATAGGCTTGGCGGCAGCACTGGCATGTTCCGGGATCGGGCGCTAAAATGATTTGCATGTGCGCTAACTACATTCCCACTGCAAGAGACGAGCTGCTCGAATATTTCCATGTCGCGCCGCCGCAGGACGTGACCACCGCGGAAGCCTTTCCCGGCTCGCTGGCACCGATTATCCGCCTGCCACATGCACAGGCTAAGCCGGCTGAAATGGAAGCCGTGACGGCCTGTTTCGGCATGGTGCCGCACTGGGCCGACATGAAGCTGGCGCGCTCGACTTACAATGCGCGCACCGAGACCGTGGCCAGCAAGCCGAGCTTTCGCCATGCTTACCGCAATCGGCAATTCTGTGTGATTCCAGTGGCGGCGATATTCGAGCCGAACTATGAATCCGGCAAGGCCGTGCGATGGAAAATCGCCAGCGCCGATGGACGTCCGCTCGGGCTGGCTGGCATCTGGGAATATCGTGCGGCGGGGCCGGATGGCGCGCCGCTGATGTCATTTTCCATGTTGACCATTAACGCTGATGGCCATCCGCTGATGCAGCGCTTCCATAAACCGGAAGATGAAAAACGCATGGTCGTCGTGCTGGAACCGGACGACTATGCCAGCTGGCTACAGGCGCCGCTGGAACAGGCCGGCGAATTTTTCCAGCCGTATCCGGCATCGCGTCTGATCGCGACAGAGGCGCCGCTACGACGCGCCGTGCACAGGACGCCGCCGTCGACGGCGTCCCTGTTTCCCGGCTGAGTTTGCTTACACCGACTGCTTCTTCTCCCGCGCAACCCAGTACAAGAGCACGATCAGTACCGCATACGGCAGCATCGACAGCGCATCCGCGCTCACGCCCGCATAGAAGGGATTGTTCTGCGTCGCCCAGGCATCGATGGCCTGATCGAAATGCGTCAGTACGCCAGCACTGAAGGCGATCACGATACCCGCCAGCGCGCCGCCGGCGATATAGCCCGAGGCCAGCAAGACACCGGAACTGCGGTCCCCAGCCGCGAGTTTTTCTTCTTCTGACAGATTCGCATTGTGAGCAAGTCTGGCATTGCGACGGTCGACCCACCAGCGCACCATGCCGCCGATGAACAGCGGCGCCGAGGACGACAGCGGCAGATAGACACCGACCGCAAACGCGAGCGAAGAAATGCCGGCCATTTCCAGCACCAGCGAGATCATCACGCCAAACAGCACCAGCGACCACGGCAGCTGACGGTCGAGGATACCCTTGATGATGTAGGACATGAGCACCGCTTTCGGCGCGTCGTATTTCTTCACTTCCGTACCGTCGGGACGTTTCGTGTAGGTGCCGTTAATGCCCGGATCGACCAGATAAACAGCCTTGCCTTCTGCATCGACAAAGTATTTTCCAGCCGGTCCGCCGACGCTATCGGTCTTGTGCCAGACCTTGTAAGTCTGCTGGTCTTGCTCGGCCTGCGGTCCCTGCAGCGTGCCGGTTCCTGTCAGGCGCGCGGCGTCCGTGCTGAGACCGGGCGCGACTTGCGCTACGGGGACGTAGACGGTGCCGGCATCATTGAGTTTCAAGAGGATAGGGCCGAGGATCAAGGCGGAGGCGAAGGCGCCGACGAGGATCGCGTATTGCTGCAGGCGCGGCGTCGAACCGACCAGAAAGCCGGTCTTCAAATCCTGCGAAGTCGTACCCGCATTGCTCGAGGCGATGCAGACGATGGCGCCGATTGACAGGGCTGTCACGTAATACTGGCCACCTGTCCAGCCCAGCAGCAGAAAGACTGCGCAGGTGAACAGCAGGGTCGCCACAGTCATGCCGGAAATCGGATTCGATGAGGAACCGATTTCACCGGTCAGGCGCGAGGACACGGTCGCGAACAGGAAGCCGAATACGAGGATCAGCAAGGCGCCGAGCAAGTTCATGTGCAGCGGCGTGGCTACGGTGATGATCGCCAGCAGGGCGAGCGTGCCGATGACGACCCATTTCATCGGGATGTCCTGGTCAGTGCGCTCGGGTTTTGCGATGGCGGCGCCTTGCTTGCCCAGGCTTTTCAGGCCGGCCGTCAGACTGCGCCAGATCATCGGCATCGCGCGCAGCAGGCTGATCAATCCACCAGCAGCGACGGCACCGGCGCCGATGTAGAGGATGTAGGCGCCGCGGATTTCGTTCGGACTCATGGCGCTGATGAGTTTGGTGCCGGGCGCCAGCGGCACGGTCAGGTATTCACCGAAAAACTTGATCATCGGGATCAGGAGCATGTAGGACAGTACGCCGCCTGCCGCCATGATCGAGGCCACGCGCGGACCGATGATATAGCCCACGCCTAGCAGTTCCGGCGAGATTTCCGCGCCGAGTGAACCAGCTTTGAGCGGTGCGCCGAAGACGACTTGCGGCGTGTCTTTCCAGCCCTTCAGTGCGACGTTGAAAATCTTGTACAGCAGGCCCACGCCAAAGCCGCCGAAAATGATCGCCGCGCGTTTGCTGTCAGCGGTCTGGTCTTCCGCGCCCGAGCGTGCAGCCAGTCCGGCCGCTGCGCGCGAGTCGGCGTTGGCTGCGGCTTTCAGTACTTCGGCGCAGGCGGTGCCTTCCGGGTATTTCAATTCAAGGTGCTGCTCGACGATCATCGTGCGCCGCATCGGAATCATCAGCAGTATGCCAAGCAGACCGCCCAGTACACCGACGAGCATGACGCGCGTGATTTCAAGATCAAAGCCGAGGATTAGGATCGCCGGCATGGTCACGCCAAGTCCGAAGGCGATCGATTCACCGGCCGAGCCGGCGGTTTGCGTGATGCTGTTTTCCAGGATACTGGAATCCTTGCCGCCGAGTTTATGCGTTAGGCGGAACAGGGTAATGGCGATCACGGCCACAGGAATCGAAGCGCTCACCGTCAAGCCGACCTTCAGGACCAGATATAAGGATGATGCGCCAAAGATCATGCCGAGCACGGCGCCGAGTAGCAGGGCGCGCACGCTCAATTCCGGTAGCTGCGCGCTGGCGGGAATGAAGGGGCGAACCGTGGGGCGTCGAGCGCCTGATATCGAATTGTCCTGCATCGTGGAGACCTTTTTGTGGAGGTATGGGCGTGCCTTGGTCAGGCGCAAATGAAAGTGAAATAGTAGCAAGCTTATTGCGTTGCTTGGCAAATTGTCGAATGCCGGTTCAGCTGAAGGCAAGCCCGGCAGAATTATGCCGGGCAGCCAATATGATTATCTCGACCAGCCGGCATTGCACCGGCGGTCGATCGCTTTCTGGATTAGAACTTTTTCCACAAACGCGCAAAGTAAGCCGCGCCATTCAAGCCAAATTGCACGCTATCGTAAATGAAACCATTGTCAGTTTCATTTGCATCCTGACGCGTCGGCTTGACGTTGAAAATATTCGTGCCGCCGACGGTCAGCTTGGTCGTTGGATTGAAGGCATAAGTGAAGGCGAGGTCAGCCGAAGTTTTCGCAGCATAGTGCGCATTCGGTACACCATTGGCCGTGCCCGAAAAGGTGCCCAGGGTTTGTGTGCCGAAGTAGATGATCTTGAAGCTGGTATCCAATGGACCTGTGCCATAGTCAAAGCCCAAGGTCGCCTTGCTGCGCGGACCACCTTGTTCGATGAACAGGCGCTCGCGTTCCGACAACAATACATCTTCAAAACCGGCCAGCGACGGTGGCGTCTTCACGCCGGTCACTTCGGTCTTGCTGTAATTGTAGGCGAGGAAGGTCGTCAGTTTGCCGCCCTTGATTTCCGACTTTTGCGATACGGTCAGGTCCAGGCCCTGGGTTTTGGTGTTGACCGAATTGACGAAGAACTGCGCCTGGCCCACGCCCAGTGCAGTCAGGCTTGCGCCGAGTGCCGGATAGTTATCGGCGTCGAAACGACCCGACAGGACGATGCGGTCGTCGATGAGGATCTGGTACAGGTCAGCCGTAACAGCCAGATCAGGCGTCGGTGTCAAGGTCAGGCCGAGCGTGAGGTTCTTCGACTTTTCTTCCTTTAGCTTCGGAATACCCGCGGCGTTGGCAATCGTGCCACCATTTGGTCCGAGCACGACGTCGAGCGGCTTGCCGTTAATGAAGTCAGTGAAGGTCGACGAGAAATACACCTGCTGCAGCGACGGCGCGCGGAAGCCCGTGCTGGCCGAGCCGCGTACCAAAGCGACCGGATTGATGCGATAGCTGCCGGCGAGTTTGCCGGTGATGGTCGAGCCGAAGTCACTGAATTTTTCATAGCGCAGCGCGGTCTGGAGTTTCAGCTTTTGCGTGATGTCGGTTTCGATATCGACATAAGCGGCGATGCTATTGCGGTTCTTGTCCGTCTGGTCGCCAGGCTGGAAACCGGGGAAACCCTGGCTGCCGGCATTGCCACCAAAACCAACGCCGTCAGCATCGTTATATGAGCCTGGTTCGCCGGCAGTGATCTGGTAATTTTCACGGCGATATTCGCCACCGAAGGCGACGTTGACGCCATTGAATGGGCCTTCAAAGTAGCGGCTGAAATCCGTATTCGTGGTCAGCTGCGAGAATGCAAATCCGCCCGCATCGAAGGACGTCGGGCTGATGCCCTTGCCGCCGGCGAGCAGGTTCTTGTTCGCGATCGAGGCATTGAGGGTGTTGCTGATGTTGTACTTCAGATTGTTGTAGCCGTAGGTCTGCGAAAAGTCGGCATTCCAGTCGCCGATCAGGCCTTTGTGGCCGACGGTCATGTAGCGGTCTTCGATCTTGCCATTGATGAAAGGCACAAAGCCGTTCGGATACATCGCGGCAGAATTACGCGAAGGGATATCGTCGGAGCCGATACCGCCGCGGGCATAGGCTGCGGAGGAAGCGTCACGATTTTGCGCGCCCATCGTGAAATAGAATTTCCCATCGGCGCTGGTCGGCAGTTCGCCGTTGACGTAGAGCGTCGAATTCTTCGCGGCGGTGTCGCCGATGATGCGCGGATTGCCTTCTTCAGCGCGGTTCGAACGGCCACGGTCGAGATATTCGCCAGTGATGCCGACGACACCCTTGTCGCCGATGCGCACGCCGCAGTAAGCGGACGCGAGATAATTCTTGCCGTCGCCCGCCGAATATTGACCGTAACCGGCGATCGATTCGCAGCCCAGCGATTTCTTCATGCTGATATCGATGACGCCGGCGATCGCATCCGAGCCATATTGCGCCGCTGCGCCATCGCGCAAGACCTGGATATTGCTAATGGCCAGCATCGGGATCGAATTCAGATCAGTACCGGTATTGCCGCGATTACGCGCGCCGAACAGGTTGACCAGGGCGGTGGTATGGCGGCGTTTGCCGTTCATCAGTACCAACGTCTGGTCCGAGCCGAGGCCGCGCAAGGCCGCCGAATCCACCAGATCAGCGCCATCGGCGCCGGTCTGGCGTGTTGAGTTAAATGATGGCGAAATGTAAGTCAGTGTTTGCGCAAGATCAAACTGTCCGCCTTGTTCGGCCAGCTTGGCCATGGAGATCATATCGATAGGCACAGCGGTATCAGTCGCCGAGGCATTCACGCGACGTGACCCAACGATATTCACCGTTTGCATGCCAGCATCAGCATTCGTGGCCGCCACCTGGGCATGGACCGCAAATGGTGTAAGGGCAGCCAGTGAAGCGGCACCATAGAGACTCAACAAGACAGACTTACGCAAAACAGATAACTTCGGCATGAACGCACTCCCATAGAAAGCGTGCATTTTATTACTCAAACATTGTTTTAATGCAATATTCGATAGTGAAATGCTCGACTGTTGTTTCTAGGCAAAAATAGTTTGAGTCAGATCGCGTGAAGGATTGCCACCGCATCAGATCGAGACAGGGCATGGAAGTCGATGCAGTCGATGATGTTCTATGGTGATGAGTTGATCGAAAAAGGCACTGCTACCGTATCAGATCGAGCCAGGGCTATCGGGCGCCGCCAGACTGGCGACTTGTTAAGCCTGGCGGCGCCCGATACCCCTGACTCTGGGGCCTGCCTTGCAGCGCGACTAATTCAAAACACCATCCGGCTGGGTCGCTGGCTGTGCCACGCTGGACTGTCAGCGGTATCCGCCCTGCGCGCCCCATCCCTTAAAAAGTCAGCAGGGATGGGGCGCGCAGGGCGGATGCCGGGCATAAAAACCTATGCAAAATAGGGTCAGAGTCAAATAAAAAGTTATTTTTAGACATGACAAATCAACAAAATTAGAAATTAGGGTCAGAGTCAAATTAAAGATGGGTCTGGTGATCTGTTGCCGCCACTTCCCAATCACGCTTCTTGCCCTCGCCAGTCGTTTACAATCGCAGCTTCCTTCTTTGAAGCCGAACTTGCTGCCTGCAACTGGCAGTGACACTGGATAAACTGCAATGCGCCCCTCCGAAACACGCCAGATTCCCGAAAATGAAATTGAGATCACCGCAATCCGTGCTCAGGGAGCTGGCGGGCAGAATGTCAATAAAGTCTCAAGTGCGGTGCATTTGCGTTTCGATATCATGGCCTCGTCCTTGCCTGAAGACCTCAAGGCGCGATTGCTGAAGCTTAACGACAAGCGCATCACGAAAGAGGGTGTCGTGATCCTGAAAGCGCAAACCCATCGCAGCCAGGAGCGCAACAAGAACGCCGCCATACACAGGCTGCATGAATTGGTAGAAACCGTCAGCATGCCACCGGAAATACGCCGCGCTACCAAGCCCACCCGCAGCTCGCAGTTGAAACGATTGGATACGAAGAATATCCGCGCCAATATCAAGGACATGCGCCGGCGTATCGCCGAATAATCCAGCGCTGCGGAAGTGCCTGCTTGCGACATCAATTTCAACAGGCAAAAAAAAGCCCGCCAGCTTTTCAGCGGCGGGCTAAATCCAATTCCTGGAGGAGATTGGAGGAGACAGGCAAACTATAACGAAGCGGCCTGAGCCTGTATGCTTTTTTTTCCGAATGGTAGGTATTCACGGGGAGCATATCTGCCAATTTCCAGTAAAAATATCGAATGGTCGGCTCTGCTAAAATAAACAACCTTACTGAATCTCGCGAAAATTCCCCTATGAGCACTTCTTCCCTCCAGCCTGAATCACCTTGCGTCGGCCGCTGTTCGACCACCTACGGTGATGATATTTGCAAGGGCTGCGGGCGCACCTTCATCGAAGTGATTAACTGGATCATGTACGACGACGAAGAAAAAGCGGCAGTCTGGGCGCGTCTTGAACAATTATCCAAGGCCTCCTGAAATTTGCGTTGCATCGTCGCTACAGCAGTGTCGCGAAAATTATACTGCGCAACAAGCTTGAGATTTATCAAGGATTGATTGCATCCAGACCTGATACTTACCGCAGGTTTAATTACTGTAATCAACCCCTGTTTGACATTTAGCGAGCGTGACGATGGATTCCACAATTGATACGGTCATTGAAAGTCTCGTTGAAGTGCACTGCCAGGCAGAGGCGGATCAACGTCAGCGCCACCTGTTGCGCGAATCCCTGCGCGGTCTTGTGCGTCTGGCGCAAGCAGAGCAAATGTGGGAAATCAAAGCCAACGTGCGCGCCCTGACGTCAATGTCGCAGGCAAAAATCAAGCGCCAGGCGAACCGATTACTTAAGTCGACTAGCGACGTAAAAGCGGCAAAAGATCCTTGCCAGGGCAAACTCGCGCTTGACACAGGCAGCACCTGTGTCGGCAATACGTCAAAGGTAGACGAAGCGCCCTAGACAGTGCCTTGATTCTTGATGTCCCTCAAAAATCGTCCGCTGTTTTTAATGGATAGTAGACCTGTCTGAAATGCGGCTTTGCTCTTGTCAGTCAGCGTCAGTAGGGGGGGCCCGTGGTGGGCAGTCGGTGTCCAAAGCCGCTCTCCGTGGTTCGATTCCATGCTCCCCTGCCAATTTTTCAGGGTGATGGCAAACATCACCGCCACGTACGCCGCCAAGGGAGTCTGCTATGCGCGCTGCAATCGCTGTTTGTCTGATCGCAGGCGGCTTGCTCGGATGCGCAACGCCCGCGCAACGTGCACTGGAAAAGGTCGGCGAAGCCGAGCAGATGATCCAGGTTTTCGGTACGGCCTGCGAGCGCCTTGGGTATATCGCCAATAGCGACGCATGGCGCAATTGCCTGGTTCAAATGAATCAGACCGATGCCCTGCGTTATTCCTATGGCGCGCCTTATTTTTCACGTGTGGGGCCTTACTGGTAAGCGCCGTCTAGTTCCTGTTCGCGCCTGATATTTGAATCACATTGCTCGCATTCGACAGCTCATCCTGCATGCGCTCAATATCGGCAAGGATGGCCACCAGCGATTCCAGCCAGGGATAACGCGCGTACCGCAAAGTCCGGTTGCCTGCTTCAAGGCTTATCAGGAATTTTTGCGTGAGGATATGCGGGTGGAGTGTGCTGCAAACGCCGCCGTGAATTTGTGCGCGCCGGCCAAGATAGGCGAGCGCGCAGGCGCGTTTGTAGGCAGACAGATTGCCATAGGTGGCAACCATCGCATCTTTGTCATGCTGTCGTTTGCTGAATTGAAGATAGGCCTTCCAATCGCCTTCGCGAATGTCGATTGGTTCCATGCCCGTATTGGCGGTCACGGATGTGCCGTGATTGGCAGGGTTGTTCGCGCTTTTTTCGTCCAAGTTTCCAGCTGCTGACACACGATTCTCCGGTCTTGCATTGTCAATGATTACCCATGCCGGAAGATTCAGGCCATGGCGCTACACGTCACCTCAATTGCTTCGATGATTTCTCGTCGATGTGGTTCTGTGGAATTCGTTGTAATCATCAATGAATCCAGTGTATTTGAGGCTCGGGAGTGCGAAAAAGTTCGCAGTGGAAATGCTTTCTTTTTCATTCGCGGAACTTGTATGAACGGATATGCTTTACCGGGTCATGATCAGGTACAGGATCGTCCTGGGGAATCGGGCTTTTTTCTGGAAGGGGATCGTGGTCTGGCTCGGGCAGCGGTTCACGATGGGCGATAAGATATTGCAGTGGATGTTGCATCATTGGTCTCCTCAAAACAAAAGATGCGCTGCAATGGTCGCAGCGCATCTCACTATAAACGAGACGCTAGGCCGGCAAGCAAACAGTGAGCGGGGAGGAAGTGGTCGTTCAATTAATGCTGTTGCGCCAATTCCTTGGGTTTGAACTGTTTGTCGCTGATGCGAAATTTGCCTCGGCGGTCGCCCATGAGTATGCGTAAATCCTTGATGCTTAATTCGCATACCTCATGCATCCGGATCAGCAGGGAAGCGCCGACCGGCAATCTACGGTGGCGAATTTTGCTGATGACCGGTGGTGCGACCTCCAACGCTCGCGAAAGTGCCGCGTCGTTCTTGAGATTGAGTTTTTCGATCAGGGCACCCAATAAATTATTGGGGTCATATTTGGGTGATTGCAGTTGTTCTAAAGTATTCATATTGCCTTTCAATATGTGTTGCGCCAATTCAAGTCATTTTGAACGATTGATGCGCGGTCATTTTGAGCTTCAACAAGAATGCGGATTTTGACCGCATCTTTCATCGCCAAAGTTGCCATTTGACTAATTTCAATAGTATCCATTGCTTATTAAAAATGCAATATTTTAGACTCTGGAAATATAGCTAGTTTTGCAGCAAGCATTTATGTGCTAATTATTTTCGGCTGACAATTTGCTGGGCGCCATAGAACGGATGCACACGGAAATTGTCCGATTCTGCATCACATCCATAAAGTCCTGCGCGATCAAGGACTTGGCAAGTATTGCACCCAGTTATCCACAGGTTTAACCACAGATGGTGTGTATAACTTTTTATGCGATTTCGGATCAGTCTGAAAAAGTAATTAAAAATCAATGGCTTGCAGAGTTTTAAGCTGGCTTATCCACAAACTTAGCCACAATTGCTGTGAATAACTTTTTCAGGCGGCAGATAAAATTCACCGCCTGATTCTTGCCTTATTTGAAAGGATTATCGGTCTCGTCTGGGGCGATGATGCCGATATGGTCTGGCAAAGCTTGTGCCTTCAGCGTGCTCACGACGGCGTCGATAATGGCTTTTAATGCTTGTGCATGTTTGAGGCCGGCCTTGTCGCGCGTGATTTGTAGCGTGCCGTACAGCGACACGCGGTCGAGCCGGTTCTCGACGGTCAGGTCGTCAACCATAAGGCTGTCGGCTTCATTCTGGAATGGATGGAGGTGAGCCATGTTGTTTCCTTTCAAGTAAGTAGCGCGGGATCAGCGAAACGGCCGTACGCGTTTTTCAGGGTCGGGCAGGCGCATACCGGCCTGCTTGATACGCGCGTCGAGCTGCGGAAAGAAATTCACGCCACTGCGTTTTTCAAGTTCCGCTATCGAGATTACCTCATAGGCGCCGCCCGGTGCATTCGGTGCGACATAGGCGGCGGCACTACGCGCCGACGGATCGTAAATCGCCTTGAAGACATGCGTTGGTATGAGCACCCGCTGATTGAGTCGCTGCACGGCGTTACCCTCAAAGAGTGGCCCGGTCACCACGAACAATTGACCGCGCCGTCGGGCCAGGTCGCGTGTGGCGTTTTCAATCGCAGACCAGAGCTTCTGATTATTTTCGGCGTTTTGCGGCACCATGTTCGCCAGCGAAAAGCTTTCATATTGGGCCTGGCCATCCGGCATGTCGCCAGACGGGCTCATGTGGCCACGGTCAAAGCCGGAGTGGGCATAGTCGCGCAATTCTGCGCGCTGGTCGGATGGCAGTTTTTCTTCCGGATGAAAGGCATTCTGTCGCTTCATTTTCTTGCTCGCGGTCAGACGCTCTGTGGTCAGCTGTTCGGCCGACCAGAGCGGCGTGCGCGACACGCCCGAGTGCATTACCGCATAGGCACTGAAACAGAGGGCGACCGATTTTGCCGCCAGCTTTTGATTGGTGAATTCCGGCGCTTCACCATTGGCGAAATGCTCGGGGCAGCGGCTAGGCTGGGCGAGCGCGGCACAGCAAAGGGCGAGCGCGCCGACAAATAGGACGGGTTTGAACATGTGGGTTTCCTGGAGTCGTCACCGCCATGCGGCGACAGGGCGACGCCGGCAAAGGCCGACGTCAAAATGCATAAGTCGGGTGGGATGGCACAGCGAATTGGATAAATCGGTGCAAATTTGGTTCAGCCGAGTCGTTCGTCAATAAGGCCGCCGTGTTACATGGTCGCGCCTGCTGTCCTTGTGCATGCTTCTTGTGCTGGCGCAAATTGTTCGCAGCTCTCGCGCACTACCATGGCTTGCATCCTTCGATACCCCTCCCTCCCTGGGGTCGTTTGGCCCGCCGGGCGTTTGTCCGGCGGGCTTTTTTTATTCGCGGTGTGCGCATCCCAGCGCGACTTTTGTTTTTCTAATGTTGCACTGTACACATTTTCATGGAGGCGTGAGGGCTAGGTGCAGGCTTAGGCAGCATTCAATATCAAAGCGACATCGAAATGCCGGCTGCCGGCGATTTGGCGCCGCTGCGATGCTTGCAATGTTCGACTTCATTGCCAAGAGCCGGTAGACTTTAGCCCTTTTTGCCAGAGCCGCCAGATGTCCACCGATCTCGATCTTCCCGTACCCGAAAATACCCCGACGCGTTCGGTCCCTGCCGAACTCATCGCGCGTGAAGTCAAGCGTCGTCGCACCTTCGGCATCATTTCCCATCCGGATGCCGGCAAGACCACGCTGACGGAAAAACTGCTGCTATTCTCGGGCGCGATCCAGCTCGCCGGTACCGTCAAGGCGCGCAAGAGCGGTCGTCATGCGACGTCCGACTGGATGGAAATCGAAAAACAGCGCGGCATTTCCGTGGCTAGCTCGGTGATGCAGTTCGAGTATCGCGACCATGTGGTCAATCTGCTTGACACACCGGGTCACCAGGACTTTTCTGAGGATACCTATCGCGTTTTGACCGCGGTCGACTCGGCGCTGATGGTTATCGATGCCGCCAAGGGCGTGGAAGAACAAACCATCAAGCTGCTCAACGTCTGCCGTATGCGCGCCACCCCCATCGTCACGTTCATGAACAAGATGGACCGCGAAGTACGCGATCCGCTGGAAGTGCTCGATGAAGTCGAGTCGGTGCTGAAGATCCAATGCGCGCCGATCACCTGGCCGGTCGGCATGGGCAAAAACTTCCGCGGTGTGTACCACCTGCTGCGCGATGAAATCATGCTGTTTGCTGCCGGTTCCGAAAAGGCCGATCAGGAATTCGAGATCATCAAGGGCATCGATAATCCGCGTCTGGCCGAGATGTTCCCGCTGGAGATCGAACAGTTGAAGATGGAAGTTGAGCTGGTGCATGGCGCCTCGCATCCTTTCGATCTCGACGCCTTCCTGGCGGGAACGCAAACGCCGGTGTTTTTCGGCTCCGCCATCAATAACTTCGGCGTGCGCGAAATCCTTGATGCGCTGCTGGACTGGGCGCCGTCACCGCGTCCGCGTGACGCGACCGTGCGCTCCGTGGAGCCCGGTGAGCCGCGCTTCTCCGGCTTCGTCTTCAAGATCCAGGCGAATATGGACCCGGCCCATCGTGACCGCATCGCCTTTCTGCGCGTTTGTTCCGGTCATTTCGAGCGCGGCATGAAGATCAAGCATTTACGTCTGGGACGCGAGATCAAGGTCTCGAACGTGGTGACCTTCATGGCGTCCTCGCGTGAGCAAGTCGAAGAGGCCTACGCCGGCGACATTATTGGTTTGCCCAATCACGGCAACATGCAAATTGGCGATAGTTTTACCGAAGGCGAAGTGCTGCAGTTCACCGGCATTCCTTACTTCGCACCGGATCTGTTTCGCATCGTGCGCATCCGTAATCCGCTCAAGACCAAGCAGCTGCAAAAAGGGCTGCAGCAACTCGGCGAAGAGGGTGCGGTGCAGGTCTTCAAGCCCATCACCGGTGGTGACCTGATTCTAGGCGCAGTCGGTGTGTTGCAGTTTGAAGTAGTGGCCAGTCGGCTCTTGAATGAATATGGCGTCGACGCCATGTTCGAGACGGCCAGCATCAGCAGCGCGCGCTGGGTTTCCTGCGACGATAAACGCGTGCTCGCCGATTTCGAAAAGTCCTCGGCTGGGAATCACATCGCGTTCGACGCGGCCAATAACATGGCTTATCTCGCGACTTCGGGCGTGAATCTGAAGCTGACGCAGGAGCGCTGGCCCAAGCTGACCTTCCATGCAACGCGTGAGCATGCGGTGACGCTGCTCTGATTGGATGGACGCCTTGACGCAGTGAGTAGGGCCGGGCGGGCTAGTCGCAATGCATTGCGCCGAACTCGCCTGGCCCTATGGTTTTGCGCATGCCTTTATCAAGTTAATAGGCCAGCAGTTTCTACCGGAAACTCGCTGCAAATAGCCGAAAAATCAAGCCCCAATCCCGCCGCATCCATGCAGCTTGCGTTTGCTCAAACGCGGTGTCGCATAATTTTCTTACAATTAGCCGAACGTCACCTTTCCAATACGGTCTCATTGCCGATGCGATCTTTTCTCGCAGCTTCGATTTTCGACCTGCGCCGATTGACCTATGCATTCGAGGAGCTACTATGCTGATTGCCACGTATTCGATCGTTGCCATCTCTGCCGAACAGAAAAATTCGCGCAGTGTCCTGTTCAGGTTGCAAGAGTACCTGCACAGCTGCCTGGAAAAATTTAACGGCCGCGACCCTGGCGCGATTGCCTGCGCGCTCGAAAAATTAAGCCAGTTCGACCAATACTGGCATACGCGCAAAATGGAGCTGTATGTGATTCCGGCCATACGCGGCGCTACGCATGAAGTCGATTCCCTGCTCGAAGAACTGGAAACGATGAGTTCGCGTGGCATGGCCATGCTGCGCTCCGCCCAGGAAAAAATGCGTCGCGCACTGGAGCAGGGCCTAGATTACCTCAGGGAAGTTTACCGCTCGCTGGAAGTGTATTGCGAGCACCTGTCACAGTGCCTGGCGAAAGAAGAGAATGAATTGCTGCCCATGGTCGGGCGTTTGCTCACCAGCGAGCAATGGTTTCCCATTGCTGCCAAATTGCTGTCAGATGATGCGCATGGCGTGAAACGGCGCACTCCAGCAGGGTTTGCCGATGGAGTGCAATGATGGATGACAAAGGTGTGCCTGCACTTCGAATGCGCTTAAGTTATGCGCCCAGCCATGGCAAGCCGGCCTTGCACCAGCCGCCGAGCTGCTTGCGATGACCATGATCGTCCTTGTCGCCCTCAAAGCCTTCGAGAATATCAAAGCAATGCAGATAACCGTGTTCGGTGGCGAGTTTGGCTGCATGCCGCGAGCGCACGCCTGAGCGGCACAGGAAGAGCACGACGGTCGCTGTATTGGCGACGGCATTGAGTTGCGTAATGAAATCAGGATTACCTTTGCCGCTAGGGTAAAAACTCCACTGGATTTCAGCGTGCTGTTGTTCCGGGACATTGACGGTGCCGATCCAGTCGCGTTCGGCATCGGTGCGGACATCGACTATTTTGACGGATGGATCTGCCATCAGGAGAGCATAGGCTTCCACAGGAGTGACCGCGCCAGCGTAGGGGAGTTGTTTGTCGATTCCGCGTTGGCGTGCGAATTCCAGGATTTGTTCAGGCTGCGACATCAGGAGTTCCAAAAATTAGTCAGACATGTGTCTAGTGTAGCGCTTGTCGCCTTTGCTTTCCATGTTCACCAAACGGGTGGGATTACTTTAAATGTTGATACCGGGCTGCACCATGCGCGCGCACCAAAATCACGCAATAATGAACGGAAATTTACGCGGCGCATTGTCTTGGTGCTTAACGCAATTTTTTTGCACTTATTTGGTGATTTTTTGAGTGCGGCCTTCTTTGCCTCAAAAAGTCCTCTGCTCGCGCCTGAACAGTGCAACAGCAAGGCAGGGAATTGCACGCGAAACTGCAATTCGCACAATTATTGATGGCATGGAATCTGCTATCATTCCGGGCTGAGTTCCGGTTGTCGTTTGCTTGTGCTGCGATTAATGCATGAAGTGTGTCAGCCGTGAGCCATGATTGGCCTTCCAATTGCAGTTTTGACTTAGTTTTATTTAAATTAGCCTAATCTAGGAGATTCGCATGGCAATGACGGCCGCAGAAGTACTGAAAATGGTGAAAGACAACGAAGTTAAGTTCGTTGATTTCCGTTTCACCGATACACGTGGCAAGGAACAGCACGTCACTGTGCCAGTTTCGCATTTCGATATGGACAAATTTGAGTCCGGTCATGCATTTGACGGTTCTTCGATCGCCGGCTGGAAGGGCATCGAATCCTCAGACATGATTCTCATGCCTGATCCAAACACCGCTAACATCGACCCGTTCTTTGAAGAGACGACCCTGTTCATGCAGTGCGACGTGATTGAGCCGTCGGACGGCAAAGGTTACGACCGCGACCCGCGTTCGATCGCCAAGCGCGCCGAAGCCTACCTGAAATCCTCAGGCCTGGGCGATACCGCTTACTTCGGTCCTGAGCCAGAATTCTTCATTTTTGATGGCGTGCGCTGGAAGATCGGCATGGACGGCTGCTTCGTGAAGATTGATTCCGAAGAAGCCTCATGGAGCACTGGTGAGAAACTCGAAGGCGGCAACACTGGCCATCGTCCAGCAGTCAAGGGCGGCTACTTCCCAGTGCCACCAGTAGACAGCTTCCAGGACATGCGTTCGGAAATGTGCCTGATTCTCGAATCGCTGGGCATCCCGGTTGAAGTACATCACCACGAAGTCGCCGGCGCTGGCCAGAACGAAATCGGCACACGCTTCTCGACCCTGGTTGAGCGCGCTGACTGGACCCAGAACCTGAAATACGTCGTCTGGAATGTCGCCCACACCTACGGCAAGACAGCGACGTTCATGCCTAAGCCTATCGTTGGCGACAACGGTTCCGGCATGCACGTGCACCAGTCAGTCTGGAAAGACGGCAAGAACCTGTTCGCTGGCGACGGCTATGCCGGTCTGTCGGAATTCGCGTTGTACTACATCGGCGGCATCATCAAGCACGCCAAGGCACTGAACGCGATTACGAACCCAGGTACGAACTCGTACAAGCGTCTGGTTCCAGGCTTTGAAGCACCGGTCAAGCTGGCCTATTCGGCGCGTAACCGTTCTGCTTCGATCCGCATTCCGCATGTGCCAAATCCAAAAGGCCGTCGTATCGAGACGCGCTTCCCGGATCCACTGGCGAACCCGTACCTGTGCTTTGCCGCTTTGCTGATGGCGGGTCTGGACGGCGTGCAGAACAAGATCCATCCGGGCGAAGCAGCGACGAAAGATCTGTACCATCTGCCACCAGAGGAAGATGCACTGATCCCGACCGTTTGTGCCTCGCTCGAAGAAGCGCTTGAGCACCTGAACAAAGACCGCGAGTTCCTGACCCGTGGCGGCGTGTTCAGCGACAGCATGCTCGACGCTTATGTTGAACTGAAAATGCAAGAAGTCACACGCTTCCGCATGACAGCGCATCCAGTCGAATATGATATGTACTACTCGCTGTAATCCATTGACGCTCGCGCGTTAATGACACGAACGGGGAGGGCGCAAGCCTTCCCCGTTTTTTTTAGTCTGGGTGTATTTGTCAGGCCAAGGTTCTTACCCTAAACTGGGAGTCAGTTTGATAACCTGGGCAGGAACATGATGAAAAACCTGATAGCCGTGCTGGGATTGTGTGCCTTTGTCATGGCGCCGCTGGGCAGTGCCTACGCTGAGGGTGAGGTTTATATCTGCAAGACTGAAAATGGCGGCCGCGAATACCGTAACACCGGCGTCACCAAGGATTGCAAACGCATGGATATGCCGCCCGGGACCCTGATCGTCGCGCCTGTGAAAAAGCCAGCGACGCAAACTTCGTCCATCAAGCCCGCCAATTCGCCGGCGGATTTCCCCAAGGTCGACAGCGCCACGCAAAAAGCGCGTGACACCGACCGGCGCCAGATTCTCGTTGACGAGATGCGCACGGAGGAGCAAAAGCTCGCGGAGCTGAAAAAGGACTACAACAATGGCGAACCCGAGCGACGCGGCGATGAACGCAATTACGCCAAATATCAGGAACGTCTGGCGCTGATGAAGGACGACCTGTCACGCACGGAAAAAAACATTGAGGCACTGAGGCGTGAAATCAGTAATTTGAAATAGCCGTGTTACGCCGCCTGGCTTTCAGGCACTGGTAAGGCGCAAAGGATTGCGGCGCGCGCCATGCACGCATCAAGACAGCCAAGGCATGCGGCCTCGGCGGCGCCGCGCAATCCATTGCGCCCTACTGAAACGAAACTCAATCCCCCAAATCCGAAAAACTTCAACCGAACCAATGAACCCATTCACCGGCCTCGACCTGCTGGCCTCCGCAGTCATCATCCTTGATCCGGAAGGTCGCATTAGCTACGTCAATCCGGCTGCCGAAAACATGCTCGACGGTTCCGCCAAGGCGATGCTGCAGCAGAGGTTAGGGCGCTTTTTTGTCAATGGCGACACGATCGACGAGCTGTTCCACCAGGCCTTGCGCCATCAGTTTGATGATAAGCGCCTTGACCTCATCCTCGAACGTCACGGCCGCGACGCCTTGCATGTTCATGCGATCGTGACGGTGCTCGATACGCCAGCTACGCCGGTGCTGATCGAGCTGCGTGAAAACGTCCAGCAGCTCAAGCTCGACCGCGAAGAGCGCATCCTCGACCAGAGCCAGGCCAACAAGGAGCTGATCCGTAATCTGGCCCATGAAATCAAGAACCCGTTGGGCGGCATTCGCGGCGCCGCGCAATTACTGGAACTGGAGCTGCCAGAGCGGCAATTGAAGGAGCTGCGCGAATACACGCAGGTCATCATCAAGGAGGCCGATCGCCTGCAAACCCTGGTCGATCGCCTGCTGGCGCCGCATCGTCGTCCGCATATCGTCGGCGACGTCAATATCCACGAGGTCTGCGAGCGCGTGCGTAGCCTCATCGTGGCCGAGTTTCCGAACGGCCTGATGATCAAACGCGATTACGATCTGTCTTTGCCGGAGTTTCGCGGCGATCAGGAACAGCTGATCCAGGCGGTCCTGAACATCGCGCACAATGCGGCGCAGGCACTGTCCGAACGTATCGAAAAAGGCGATGCAGAACTGGTTTTACAGACGCGCGTGGCACGCCAAATCACGCTGGCGAAGGTCCGTTATCGGCTGGCACTAGACTTGCATATCATCGACAATGGGCCGGGCATTCCGACCGACATACAGAACCGTATCTTTTACCCTCTCGTCAGTGGACGTAATGGCGGTAGTGGATTGGGACTGACGCTGGCGCAGACGTTTGTGCAGCAGCACATGGGATTCATTTCCTGTGAGAGTCGGCCGGGATTGACGGATTTCAGGATTTTGATACCGCTGCCGTGAACGAAAATATGAAACCAATCTGGATTGTCGACGACGACGAATCTATCCGCTGGGTGCTTGAAAAAGCCCTGGCGCGCGAAAATCTCGCGACCCGCAGCTTCTCCAATGCGCGCGACGTAATGGAAGCCTTAAAGACCTCGACGCCGCAGGTGCTGGTGTCCGACATCCGCATGCCGGGTGAATCAGGCCTGGCCTTGCTGCAGTCCGTGAAGACCCTGCATCCGGGTCTGCCAGTCATCATCATCACGGCGTTTTCGGATCTCGATTCGGCGGTCGCATCCTTTCAGGGCGGGGCGTTCGAATATCTCGCCAAACCTTTCGATGTCGATAAAGCGGTCGAACTGATCCGCCGCGCACTCGCCGAGAGCCTGCGCGAAGTCAATGTCGAACAAGCGGTCACGGATGCGCCGGAAATCCTCGGCCATGCGCCGGCGATGCAGGATGTCTTCCGTGCGATCGGCCGCCTGTCGCAGTCAAATGTGACGGTACTGATCACCGGCGAATCCGGCACCGGCAAAGAACTCGTGGCGCGCGCCTTGCACAAGCACAGCCCGCGCGCGTCGCAGCCCTTCATCGCATTGAATACCGCAGCGATTCCGAAAGACTTGCTCGAGTCAGAACTGTTCGGCCATGAGCGCGGCGCCTTCACGGGCGCGCAGGCGACGCGACGCGGACGCTTTGAGCAGGCCGAGAATGGCACGCTCTTCCTCGATGAGATTGGCGACATGCCTTTCGATTTGCAGACGCGTTTGCTGCGGGTTTTGTCTGACGGTCATTTCTATCGTGTCGGCGGCCATCAGCCGCTGAAAGCGAATGTGCGCGTGATCGCCGCGACGCACCAGAATCTCGAGACGCGCGTACGTGAAGGCTTGTTCCGTGAAGACTTGTACCATCGCCTGAACGTGATTCGCCTGCGGCTGCCGAGCTTGCGCGAACGGCGTGAAGACATCCCTGTTTTGACGCGTCATTTCCTCGCCCAGAGTGCCAAACAGCTCGGCGGCGACGTCAAGCGCATGTCGGAACCAGCGATGCAATTCCTCGCCGGTCTCGACCTGCCTGGTAATGTGCGCCAGCTGGAGAACCTGTGTAACTGGATCACCGTAATGGCGCCAGGCCAGACGGTTGAAATCAAGGATTTACCGGATGAGCTCATGCATGGACCAGCCGGTTCCCTGAGTCCGCTGGCCATGCCCGAGGCGACCTATGTCGGTGAGTCCGCAATGGTGCAGCCGCCGGTCGTGAATGGGGCGGGTCATGCCCTTAATGGTGCAAATGGTGTGCACGGCAGTGCGCCACTGAGTGAGCCCAAGAGCAGCTGGATCAGTCTGCTCGAATCGGAAGCTGCACACATGTTGAGCGCCGGTCAGCCGGAAGTGATGGACGCGCTCGGCAAATTGTTCGAGTCGGCCCTGATCAAGACAGCACTCAAGCATACGCATGGGCGCAAGAACGATGCCGCGATTCGTCTCGGTATTGGCCGCAATACGATCACGCGCAAGATCCAAGAGCTCGGTATCCTCGGCGCCAAGGAAGAGTAAGGCGCGAGCCTGATGATTCTTTTACGGTAAAATCCTCCTCCGCCGCGCACCACTCCAGGTGCGCGCGGTTTTACCGAAATTTCCTTCATGACCTTATCCCGACTCATCGGCGGTTTCGTACGCCAGCATTGGCGCGCCTACATTTCGGCCGGCGTGATGCTGGCGTCCATCGCTGTCCTTACCGTCTGGGTGCCTCGCCAGGTCGGCGCCATTATCGATGGCCTCGTCGCCGGTCGCCTGGTGGGTAATGCACTCCTGCTCGAACTGCTGTGGCTGATCCTGATGGGCGTAACGATTTACTTCCTGCGCGTTGGCTGGCGCCTGCAGCTGTTCGCGGCTGCTTACCAGTTTGGCATGATGCTGCGTACGCGCCTGTATGCCCAGCTCAGCATGCAGGGTCCCGGCTTCTATCAGCAGCAGCGCACCGGTGACCTGATGGCGCTGGCAACGAACGATATCGATGCAATTGAAATGACCGCGGGTGAAGCGATGCTGGCCGGCTTCGATGGTTCGCTGACCCTGGTGATGGTGCTGGCGATGATGACGCTGGGCGTAGACTGGCGCCTTGCGCTGGTGGCTTTGCTGCCGTTTCCCTTCATGGCGTTTGCTTTCTGGCGCATCTCGACGCGCATCCATCATGCGGCGCAGGATGCGCTGGGGCGCTTCAGTGATGTCAATGGCTTCGTGCAGGAAAGCCTGTCGGGGGTGCGCATGTTACGCGCGCTCGGGCTCGAACAGCGCAGCGCCGAACAATTTTCGCAGCTCGCAAAAGAAGCCGCTGACGCCGCCTATCAGGCGCAGCGCTGGGAAGCCGCGTATGAGCCGGCGGTCGGGCTGAGCCTGTCGACCTCGGGCGTGGTCACGCTGGCGCTGGGCGGCTATCTGGTCTGGCAGGACCAGCTGACGATCGGTGCGTTGACGAGTTTCAGCATGTATCTCGGCACCCTGATATGGCCGATGTTTGCCGCTGGCTGGGTACTGGCCTTGATTGAACGCGGACGTGCTGCATGGGGCCGGCTTGAACCAGTCATGTATGCGCCCCCGAGCATGCCAGATCACGGGCAGGTCGCGCAATTCACGCCCGGCTCCCTGGCACTGGATGCCGTCAGTTTCGCGTATCCGGGGCAGGGCTCGACAGCGCTGGATGAAGTTTCGCTGGCCCTGCCACAAGGCCGCACCCTGGGTCTGGTCGGTCCGACCGGCTCGGGTAAATCGACCTTGATTCGATTACTGCTGCGCCAGTTCGCGCCGGCCTCGGGCACGCTCAGTCTTGGCGCTACCTTGCTCGACGATTTTCAGCTGGCGACCTTACGCGACGCGATCAGCTGGGTGCCGCAGGATTCCTTTTTGTTCTCGGCCACGATCGCGGAGAACATTGCGCTGGCCAGACCGGAAGCCACGCGCGCCGAAATCGAACACGTTGCGCAATTGGCAGCGGTGCATGAAGACATCCTGCGCTTCGCCCAAGGGTATGACACACCCGTCGGCGAGCGCGGCATCACGCTCTCGGGTGGCCAGCGCCAGCGCCTCGCCATCGCGCGCGCCTTGCTCGCGGACCGGCCGCTGCTGTTGATGGATGACGCGCTGTCGGCCGTCGACACCGGCACGGAAGCGAGCATCCTGCAGCATCTGCAAAGCGCGCGACATGGGCGCACCGTGATCATTGCCAGCCATCGCTTGAGCGCCGTGGCGGACGCCGACCTGATCGTGGTGCTGCGTCATGGACGCGTCACCGAATCCGGTCGGCATGAAGACTTGCTCGCGCAAGATGGCTGGTATGCGAGCCAATGGCGTTACCAACAATTGGAGGCCAGCCTTGATGCACTCTGAAAAACAGGCAGCAGCCCTGCAAAAGCGCCAGGCAATTTCACTGCTCATGCGCGTAAGCGCGCCGGAAAACCGTCATCTCGTTTTCGGCATGCTGTGGCTCGTCATCGCTGCCGGCCTCGAAGTGCTCGGGCCGATTCTGGGCAAATCGCTGATCGATCATTACCTGCTGCCGCGCCATCTCGACTGGCCGAACATGGTCGCTCTGCTGTGCGCGATCCTGTTTTCCGGCTGGACTGCGAGCCTGCTGCGTTACCGCCAGCTGGTGCGCCTCAGTGGTGTAGCGATGCGCTCGGTGCAGCGCCTGCGTGTAGCCGTCTACAGTCATGTGCTGCGCCTGCCGATGGCGTATTTCGACAAGGCCATCACGGGCCAGCTCGTCAGCCGCGTCACCAACGACACCGAAGCGGTGAAGTCGCTTTATATCCAGGTCCTGTTCGTGATCCTCGACAGCAGCATCGTCATCATCGGCACTATCATCGCCATGGCTTGGCTCGACTGGCGCCTGATGCTGATCGTGATCGCGCTGATTCCTGCCGTTGTCTTGATCGTCTGGTTCTACCAGCGCTGGAGTGCGCCGGCCGTCACGCATGCGCGCCAGCTGCGCAGCGACATCAATGCGCAGATCGCCGAATCGATCAATGGCATGACGGTGCTGCAGTCGTCGAATGCGACCGGCGCTTTCGCGGCACGTTTTCGCAAGACCAATGAAGACCATTACCAGGCGCGCATGTCGGAATTGCGCGCCAATGCCTGGCTGCTGCGACCGGCGCTGGACATGCTCAATATTGTTTTGCTGATCGCTGCGATCTATAGCTTCGGCATGCGCCAGGGCGGCGGCATGGAAGTCGGCATCCTCTACGCCTTCGTCAGCTATGTCGCGCGCGTGGTCGATCCCCTGATCCAGATCACGATGCAATTCAGCCAGCTGCAACAGTCAGTCGTCGCCACTGCGCGCGTGAATACGTTGCTGCAGGAAGCACCGGCGGCGCACAGCGGTCGCAATGACCGTATCGGTGCCGGCGCGATCAATCTGCAACATGTGCAGTTCGGCTATGCGCCGGGGCAGCCGGTCCTGCATGACATCGATCTCACCATTCCAGCCGGCGCCTTTTACGGCATTGTCGGTCATACCGGCAGCGGCAAATCGACGCTGATGAGTTTATTGCTGCGCTTTTATGTGGCCGGCAGCGGCGCCATTACCATCGATGGCGTGCCGCTGGCTGACATTGGCGACGCAGCCTTCCGGGCGCAAGTTGGATTGGTACCGCAAGATCCCTTCCTGATGTCGGCCAGTGCGCGCGAGAATATCGACATGGGTCGCGGCCTGTCGCAAGCCGAGATCGAAGCGGCGGCGCGCGCGGCGCATGCACATGATTTCATTATGGCGCTGGACGCCGGCTACGAAGCGCCGCTCGGCGAAGGTGGCGCGCGCCTGTCGACCGGACAGAAGCAATTGATCGCGATCGCGCGCGCCCTGGCCGGCAAGCCGCGCATTTTATTCCTCGATGAAGCGACGTCGCATATCGATAGCGAAACCGAGCAAGTCGTGCAAGCCGCGCTGGATGAATTGCGTGGCCAGGTCACGATCGTCGCGATTGCCCACCGGCTGTCAACGATCCGCGATGCGGACCGCATCATTGTGCTCAATCATGGCCGCATTACCGAAGCGGGCAGGCATGAGGAACTGATGGCGATCGCGCAGGGAATTTACCAGCGCCTGTATCAGCTGCAACAGCTGGAGTCTTGACCCGCGTCGTGCGCAGCAGACGGAACTTCAGCACCGCGCGCTTATCCAATTGCTACTCTGGATGGCGGGCGGCGCCTGATCCAGCTTCGCCACGGCGAAGGAGGGCGCCTGCCGTCTCCAGCGTATTTTTTTATTGAAAGTGCGTTACTACAGGAGCCCTATCATGATGCAGACGAACGAAATTCAAAAACGCTTCAGCACGATTGAAACCAGCGTGCAGCAAATCAAGCAGGCAATCCAGTCGCAGAAAAATATTCCGCAAGACTTGAAAGAATGTGTGCAACAGCTCGACCAGCAAACCGGCCAGGCCAAACAGGCATTGCAGTCGAAAGATGAAAACCGCATCGTGCAATGCGTCGATGATCTGGAACAAACCAGTGACCGCGCAAAGCAGTCGATCAGCCAGTCGCAGGATGTCGATGACAACCTCCGTCAGGCCGTGATTCAGGCCCACAGCGAGCTGTCATCTCTGAAACATCAATTGCATTAATTCCGCGCAAATTCAGCTGATTCAATAGTTTAACGTTCCTTGCGCGCGGTCGAGACCGCGCCTGAGCGCAGTGACATCATCGTCATTGCGCTTTTTTTAGTCCAATTTTGGCGTAAGTCCGGAGTCAGTTCGCCTGCACATAATGTCGCCATATTACGAACCGTATTCGATCCGCGTTCACCCTGACCTCCCGGAGACCCGCATGAACTACGCACAATTGCACGAGCAGTCGATCAATGATCCAGCCACATTCTGGCGCAAGGAAGCCGAACTGATTCAATGGCAGCAGCCATTTACCAGCGTGCTCGATCATTCCAATCCACCGTTTGCAAAATGGTTCATCGGCGGTACGACGAATTTATGCCATAACGCTGTCGATCGCTGGGTCGACAGCCAGGGCGACAAACCGGCGTTAATCGCCATTTCGACCGAGACCAATACCGAGAAGACCTATTCATTCCGGGAACTGCAAACCGAGGTCAGTCGATGTGCCGCGATTCTGCTCGCACATGGCGTGGTGAAAGGTGAGCGAGTTCTGATCTACATGCCAATGATCGCCGAAGCGGCGATCGCGATGCTGGCCTGCGCGCGCATCGGCGCAATCCATTCAGTCGTCTTCGGCGGCTTTGCGGCCGTCAGTCTGGCTACCCGCATCGATGACGCGAAGCCACGCATGATCATTTCAGCCGACGCCGGTTCGCGCAATGGCAATGTGGTGCCGTACAAGCCTCTGCTCGATCAGGCAATTGAACTGGCGCAGCATAAGCCGGCCAGCGTGTTGCTAGTGGATCGCGGCTTGTCGCCCATGTCGCTGGTGGCTGAACGCGATCTCGATTACGCTACGCAGCGCGCTGAACACCTTGACGCAAACGTGCCGGTGACCTGGCTCGAATCGAATGAGACGTCCTACATCCTCTACACTTCGGGCACGACCGGCAAGCCGAAAGGCGTGCAGCGCGATGTCGGCGGTTACGCTGTCGCGCTGGCGTCGTCGATGGAACATATCTATGGCGGCAAGGCCGGCGAAACGTTCTTTGCGACTTCCGATATCGGCTGGGTCGTCGGTCATTCCTACATCGTCTATGGCCCGCTGATCGCCGGCATGGCGACCATCATGTATGAAGGCTTGCCGGTACGCCCCGATCCGGGCGTGTGGTGGAGCATCGTCGAAAAATATCAGGTCACGCGCATGTTCTCGGCGCCGACAGCGGTGCGGGTATTGCGCAAGCAGCCGGTCGAATTCATCACGAAATATGACCTGTCCTCGCTCAAGGCGCTCTACCTTGCAGGTGAACCGCTCGATGAAACGACCTCGCAATGGGTCTCCGATGTGCTCGGCGTGCCGATCATCGATAACTACTGGCAGACTGAAACCGGCTGGCCTATCCTGTCGATCGCGCGCGGCCTTGATGACCGCCGGCCGCGCCTCGGCAGTCCCGGCATCCCCATGCCCGGCTTTGACGTCAAGCTGCTCAATGAAGTCACTGGCGAAGTCTGCGCTGCCAACGAGAAGGGCGTGGTCGTCATTGGCGGGCCACTGCCGCCCGGCTGCATGCAGACTGTGTATGGCGACGATGAACGCTTCGTCAGTACCTACTGGAATAATTTTTCGACCGAACAGGTCTATTCGACCTTTGACTGGGGCATCCGCGATGCCGACGGCTATTACTTTATCCTCGGCCGTACTGATGACGTGATCAATGTCGCCGGCCATCGCCTCGGCACGCGCGAAATCGAGGAAAGCATTTCCAGTCATGCGAACGTGTCCGAAGTGGCCGTGGTCGGCGTCGAGGATAAATTGAAAGGGCAGGTCGCAGTCGGCTTCGCGATCCTGAAAAATCCGGCGCTCGCCGCGACGCCGGAGACGCGCAAGTCGACCGAAGCGGAAATCATGTCCATCGTCGATAAACAGCTCGGTGCCGTGGCCCGTCCCTCGCGCGTGCATTTTGTGACGATGCTGCCCAAGACGCGTTCCGGCAAATTGCTGCGGCGCTCCTTGCAGGCGATTTGTGAAGGCCGCGATCCGGGCGACATGACCACGCTGGAAGATCCTGCTTCACTGCAGCAAGTGAAGCAGGTATTGGCCGCATAACTTGCTTACCGCCGGGCGCCCAAGGGTGCCCGGCTTTGAATAACATTCCGCAAACCCGCTTCATCGCGATGCAATACGGCACTCGCCAACTTGCACCACACCCACCAATTTCCGCTTTCTCTCCCTGGCGCATTAGCGCCCGTCTTCAAGCCTGTTAGCCGCAGCTGGGCTCAGGCCATTCTTACTGCCCCCTGAATTTTTCTGATTACGCTTTTACGGAACTTTACTGTTAAAGCTTGCGGGAGCGTCTGTTTGTACTCATAAAAATGTGATTAAAATGGCCACAAGCAGAGCATTAAAGGTTGATATAAATATAACGAATGATTAATCTTCATTCGTGAAATTATCAATTTAATATTGCTAGGAAACCCATTATGCCCACCACAAACACGACCCCAGGACAGCTTATCAATGGCACGAGCCGGAACGATACCCTCATCGGCACAGCTGGCGATGACACGATCAATGGTGCAGGGCGCTTCGACCTGATACAGGCGGGGGCGGGCGACGATCTTATTCTGCAAAACCAGGCGTTTTCGGTCTCGACGCTGGACGGTGGCAGCGGCAGCGACACGGTGGATTACGCCGGCATGCATGATTACGATGAAAGCCTTCACTACATTTCAGCGGATCTCAATACTGGGAACGTCGTTAAATTCGGCTTTTACCAGATTCCTTTAACTGACAAACTGGTGAGCATAGAAAATGTTACCGGTTCCATCGGCGACGACATCCTCATGGGCGACGCCAATGCCAACCTTTTGCAAGGTGATGTTGGTAACGACTTCCTGTCAGGCCTCGCGGGTGATGACACGCTCAATGGTGGCGCCGGTAATGACACTATCAATGGTGGTAGTGGCGCCGACGCGGTTGATGGTGGCATTGGTGACGACACGATACTTAAGGACGATTTGACGGGTGACGATGTCATGATGGGCGGCGACGGCGACGATACGGTGCGCTATGTGCTGCGAGACGGTGAAAGCCTGACGGTCGATTTAACGGCTGGTAGCGTGAGCAAATATCGGGCCGGCGCGCAGATCGGCACCGACACGATCAGCAATGTCGAGCACGTCGTGGCGGCTTATCAATTGCATGGAACAGACAGTGATGAGCTGCTCAGCGGCGCGCAATACAACGATACCCTGTTCGGCAGTACTGGCAACGATACCTTGAATGGCGGTGCAGGCAATGATGTCATTGATTACAGCCAAGTGCCGGTCGGCACCAGTATCGTGGTCGACGCCGCCGCCGCTACGGTCAGTAAATTCCTGGACGGTCAGTTGGCCGGCACCGATACGCTGATCAATGTCGAAAGCATTATCGGTAGCGCTTCCAACGATACTTTCACAGGCAGTGTCGATGGCGATCGTTATGGTGGCGGGGACGGCAATGACACGCTCAATGGCAAGGACGGCGACGATATCGTCGATGGTGGTGCAGGCAATGACGTACTGCGCGGCGATGCCGGTAACGATACATTGAATGGTGGCAGCGGCAACGACACCTTGTACGGTGGCGTGGGTGTCGACCTAATACATGGGGACGCGGGCGACGACCGGATTGTGCAGGATATTTCGGCGGGTGACGATACGATCAGCGGCGGTGGCGGCGTCAATACGCTGGATTTCAGTCAGCTTGCGCCGGGCGTACGCATTTCGATTAATCTGAATGGCTACGGAGTCTGGAAGTACGGCGCTGATTTCAGGAGTTCTTCCACGCTGATCGGCATCGATACTGTGAGCGGTATCGTCAATTACATCGGTTCTTCCCTGGGTGATGATTTCTTTGGTAGCGACAGCGCGGAAAATTTTATTGGCGGCATTGGTGCCGATCATCTCGAAGGCCGCAATGGCAACGATACCCTGAGCGGCGGCCAGGGCAGCGACTCCATTTATGGCGGCGACGGTAGTGACGTGATTTCAGGCGGCGATGGCGACGACTTGATTGAGCATTATTACATTGCCGGCGGCAACTTCATCTATACCTTCGGTGGCAGCGATACGATCGACGGCGGGGCCGGCAAGGATATGGTGAATTACAGCCAAACCCAAGGCAGCGCCTTCAACAGGATCGTGGCGGATTTGAACGCTGGCACTGTCACGAAATATTCAGGGGACCGCCATGTCGGTACGGACGTCATCCACAATGTAGAAACAGTGTGGGCGACCAACAATGATGACGTGATCATTGGCACCGGCGCGGATGAAGCTTTTGACGGAGAAGTCGGCAATGACACGATACAAGCCGGCGAAGGCAATGACCTTATCGTCGGCAACCGCGGCAGCGACCTGATCCTGCAAATCGACATGCATGGTAACGACACGATCAATGGCGGCACTTTGTATGACGCCAATTACGATACCGTCGATTACAGCCAGGCGCTGGCCGGTGCCAGTGTGGCGATCAATTTGGCGCAGGGCAGTGTCCTGAAATTCCAGGACGGTGTGCAGGTCGGCAGGGATACGCTGATTGACGTGGATTACCTCATCGGTACGGCTTACAACGACACCATCACCGGCAGCAGCGGCGCGGATAATCTGTTCAATAGTGGCACCGGCAATGATGTGATTTCCGGTGAAGCCGGTGATGATTATCTCGGTCAGGGCGTTTCACAGGGTAATGACACGATCGATGGCGGCACTGGCAACGATACCGTGGATTACAGCAGCATTGCAGATGGCGCGCGTATCGAGGTCGATCTGGCCGCTGGCACGGTCAGGAAATTCCAGAACGGTAACTTGATCGGCACCGATACTGTTATCGGTGTCGAGCGCATCATAGCCAGCAATGGTGATAGTGATGTTCGGGGCAGTCAGGATGCGGATACGCTCAGCGGTGGCAGTGGCAACGACACCGTGAATGGCGATGTCAGTAATGACGTGATCAATGGCGGTGGCGGCGACGATCTGATCGTGCAGGATGGCGTGGCTGACAGCGATACCATCGATGGTGGCACAGGCAGCGACACGGTGGATTATCATCTGGCGCCGGTCAGTGCGGGGATAGTAATTGATCTGTTGGTCGGCACTGCCAGCAAGGTCGGCGATGGCGTGCAAGCCGGTATCGACAGCTTGACTCATATCGAAAACATCATCGCCAGCGATTACGGCGATACCCTTGTCGGCAACGATGACGCGAATAGCTTCGACGGTGGCGCCGGCAATGATGCGATGACGGGCGGCGCAGGAAATGACCGTTTTGTTCAGCATCAAATTAGCGACAGCGATACGATCGATGGCGGCGCAGGCAGCGACACGGTGGATTACAGCCAGGGATCGGCGTTTGCCTCGATCCGAGTTGATCTTGCCGCCGGCACCAGCGTGAAATTCCAGGATGGTGCACAGCGCGGCACGGATATGCTGAGCAACATTGAAGTCGTCTTCGGCACGATCGGCAATGATGTGCTCGTCGGCAGTGTCAATGGCGAAGAACTATTTGGCGGCGCTGGCAATGATACCTTGCAAGGCGGCGCCGGCAATGATGTCATCGCCGGCGGTGGCGGCGACGATGTCATCATGCAGGATCAGGCATCTGGCAATGCCGCCATCGATGGCGGCAGCGGTATTGACACCGGCAGCTATGACAGCTTGGCGGCAGGCGCCAGTGTTGTCATTGATCTCGTGGCGGGTACGGCAGCCAAATATCTCAACGGCGTACAAGTTGGTAGCGATACCTTGCGTAACATTGAACGCGTCTTTGGTTCGGATGCCGCCGATATCTTCATCGCCAGTAACAGGGTTGACAGCGTCAATGGTGGTGCTGGCAACGATGTGAACGGCGATAATCCGACCGTGCAAGATCCTGCGCTGGATCCCGACACGTTTGACGGTGGCGCGGGTCGTGACACACTCAGCTATGCCACCCTCGCTGCTGGCGCCAGGATTACTGCCGATCTGTCCGCTGGCATCGTCAATATAGTCCAGAACGATCAGATGACCACGGATAGCGTAGTCAATTTCGAAGCGCTGGTCGGCACCAATGGTAAAGACTACCTGACTGGCAGTGTCAATGGCGACTTCCTTGATGGCGGTGCAGGCAATGACACCGCCAACGGTGGCGCCGGCAATGACACCTTGAAGGGAGGCTCCGGCAATGATGTCCTTGTTGGCGGCGAGGGCGACGACCTGTTCCAAAATGACGACGCTAGCAGCACCGACAGCATCTCCGGAGGCGCCGGCAGCGATACGGCCGATTACAGCGCAATCCAGCAAGCCGGTATCAGCATCAGTGCCAGCCTTACAGATAATGTAGTCATCAAGAATCAGGCGGGCAGTGTGGTCGCTACGGTCGGCATCGATACCTTGTCAGGGATTGAAAACCTGACTGCCACGGCCGGGAATGATAATTTGACCGGCAATACCTTAAACAATGTGCTTGATGGCAGCAACGGCAATGATTACCTGAACGGCAAAGCCGGCGACGACACCTTACTTGGGGCTGGTGGCAATGATGTGCTCGATGGGGGCGGCGGTAATGACAGTCTGTCGGGCGGCGCTGGTGATGATCGCTTTGTGCTCAATATTTACAATGGCAACAATATCACCGTCGATGGTGGCGCTGGCAACGATTCCGCCGATTACGGCCAGATACTGGTGAGTCCGGATGCGAATGATGGCGCACCTGAGCCGCTTACCGGCGTCAGCATCGCCATCAATCTTGCGACCGGTACAGCCATTAAACTCGTGAACGGCGTACAAATTGGCGTCGATACCGTGCGCAATGTTGAAAACGCGGTCGGTACGCGTTATGACGATACGATTTATGGCGATAATTATGCGAATTTGTTGTCGGGCTATACCGGCAATGACGTCTTGAACGGCGGCGCCGGCAATGACACGATCAATGGCGATGGCGGTAACGATCAGGTCGTCCAGAGCGTACTCAATGATGACAATACGATCGATGGCGGGACAGGACGTGACACGCTCGATTACCGCTTCCTCATGCAGTCCGGCGCCAGCATCAGTGTCGATCTGCAGTTCGGCAAGGTCGGTAAATTTCTGGACGGCGTGCAGGTCGGAACCGATACGGTGAGCAATACCGAAGTCGTCTACGCTTCCCAATATGCGGATCAGTTGAGCGGGTCTGTGAATGCGGAATTATTTGACGGCGCTGGCGGCGATGACGTACTCAATGGCGCTGGCGGTAACGATACGCTCAATGGTGGTAACGGTAATGATCGCTTTGTGCAAAGCGTCCTCAAGGGCTACGTGACGCTCGATGGCGGTTCCGGTCTCGATACAGTGGATTACCACCAGGCCGGCGCCGGCGGCAGCATCAATGCGAATCTCGCGACAGGCATTGTCACAAAATTGCAAAATGGCGCGAACGTCGGCACCGACAAGCTGGCGTCGATTGAACAGCTCTTAGGCACCATAGCCAACGATGCGATCGTCGGCAGTACGAATGCCGATCAGCTCGGCGGCTATGGCGGCAACGACAACATCAACGGCGGCACAGGCAACGATACGATTAATGGCGGATCCGGCAATGATGTCTTGAATGGCGCTGATGGCAATGATGTTTTCGTGCAGGATGTCGGCGGTGGCAGCGATACCATCGACGGTGGCGCAGGCATAGACGCCCTGGACTTCAGCCAGGCCGGCGCAGGCACCAATATTGTCGTCAATCTCGGCACAGGCAAGGCGACGCTTTATCTGAATGGGGTGAGTAAGGCAACAGAGTCACTGAAAAATATTGAACAGGTGATCGGTACCGAGCTTGCGGATCAGATGAGCGGCGGTGCAAATGCGGATAATTTCATTGCGGGCGGCGGCAATGATCTGCTCAGCGGCGCCGCTGGTAACGATACGCTGCAAGGCGGCACCGGCAACGACACGCTCAATGGTGATGATGGCGCAGATAAAATTGATACCGGTGCCGGCGACGACATCGTCAATGGCGGCAAAGGCAATGACCTGCTGGACGACAGCAGCGGTAATGACCATTTCAATTTCGATGCCAGCTTTGGTCAGGATACGCTGATGAACTGGCTCGATCCTGCCCAGGACGGCGTGAATGGCTCAACAGCAGATATCGTGCAGTTCAATTCAGTCAAGGCTGCCGATCTCTTCTTCCAGCTCGTGCAGCACGACCTGAAAATTACGGTCGCCGGTAAAACGGATACGTTGACCATTTTGAACTGGGATGGCGCTCCTGCATCTGGCCAGCAAGCCGACCACATTGATCAATTCAATGCAGTCGATGCGATCATGTTCAGCGATGTCGTCGAATCCTTCGTCACCGTGGTCGGTGCGCCGCCACTCTCGATGGCGCAGCTGCTGGCGCTGGCTGCCTCGAACTAAAGCATCGCGGATGCGCGCTGGTCGTGCATCCGCAGGTTCGGGAAAGAGTAGCGGACACTGACATCACGCCTGTCCCGATCTTTCGGGGCTAGCGTGATGGTGCAGCTGAATGACTACGGAACTGGTACTTTAGTCGCTCGGCTTTAATCCGCGAGCGTCGCCACCACCGGCGTATGGTCAGAGGGCTGTTCCCATTTGCGCGGTACCTTGTCGATCAGGCAGGCCGTGCAGCGCTTTGCCAGTTCGGGCGAGAGCAGAATATGGTCGATACGCATGCCGGCATTGCGGCGAAAGCCCATCATGCGGTAATCCCACCAGCTGAATAATTTTTCCGGCTGCTCGAACATGCGGAAGGCATCCGTGAAGCCGCGCGCGATCATCGCCTGGAAATGGGCGCGTTCCGGTTCCGACACCAGATTCTGTCCAACCCATGCGGCCGGGTCATGCACATCACGGTCTTCCGGCGCAATGTTGTAGTCGCCCAGCAGGGCCAGCTGTGGATGCGCTTCGAGTTCCTGCGCCAGCCACACATGCAAGCCCTCCAGCCAGGCCATCTTGTACTGGAACTTATCGGAATCCGGCGCCTGGCCGTTCGGGATATAGGCGCAAATCACGCGCACGCCATTGATGGTCGCCGCGATCAGGCGCTGCTGTTCATCCGCATAGTGCGGGTTATTGTGCACGACATCCAGCAGCGGATGACGCGACAGGATCGCCACGCCGTTATAGGTCTTCTGACCATTGAAGGCAACGTGATAGCCGGCGGCTTCGATCTCAGCTGCCGGAAATTTGTCATCTGTCAGCTTCGTCTCTTGCAGGCATAAAACATCGACCGGATTGTCTGCCAGCCATTGCAAGACTTGAGGAAGGCGGACTTTGAGGGAATTGACGTTCCAGGTGGCGAGTTTCATTGATGGTCCAAATAAGAAATAGTAAAACGGTTAATCTGCAGACTGCCGCTATCCTGATACTCCCAGAACTCAGGAGCGCGGATTGATTTTCCAGATCATTTTACCGTAGCGAGACCCGCGCTCCCTGGCTGGATGTGTTCCGCTTCCGGGTGTGCGAAAGTTGTCCACAATATCCGTGCATAAGCTTGTGGATAACATTGTTGGCTAGGCGTGAAACGCTGACAGGGCGGTAGTCTTGGCGTGAAACCGCTTGAAAATAAATTTTAAGCAGGAATTGTCATGTAATAAGATGAACTAGTCATGTGCTGTGCGGCTCCCTCATTTGTTGCGCGACAAGAGAAATCGACCATGAACGAAAATACGCCATCCGTCCCGTCAGCACCGTTTGCTGATTTCCTGCCCGAATTGGGTTGCCAGTCAGCCTATCGTGCACGCATCACGGAGGCATGGCGCTTGCCTGAAACGCTCGCGATTCCGGCGCTACTGGAACAGGCGCGATTGCCGGAACAGCTGCGCAAGAGCAGCCAGGAGTTAGCCTACCGCATCGCTGATCATCTGCGCCATCAAAGCGCGGCCAGTGGCGGGGCTGGCATCGTGCAAGGATTGCTGCAGGAATTTTCCCTCTCGTCGGAAGAGGGCGTGGCCTTGATGTGCCTCGCCGAAGCCTTGCTGCGCATACCGGATACCGCCACCCGCGATGCGCTGATCCGCGACAAGATCACGCAGGGTCAATGGCAAAGCCACCTCGGCCACAGCGCCTCGGTCTTCGTCAATGCCGCCACCTGGGGCTTGCTGGTCACCGGTAAAGTCGTGGCAGAACACAATGAGCGTGGCCTGTCGGCAGCGCTGGCTCGATTATTGACGACAGGCGGCGAGCCACTGATCCGCAAAGGCATGGACATGGGCATGCGCATGCTGGGTGAGCAATTCGTCACCGGCGAAACGATCACCCGGGCGCTCGCCAATTCACGCAGGCTTGAAGCCGAAGGTTTCCGCTATTCCTACGACATGCTCGGCGAGGCGGCGCTGACGGCCGCGGACGCCGAGCGTTACCTGCGTGCTTACGAACAGGCCATCGCTGCCATTGGTCAAGCCTCGGCCGGGCGTGGCGTAGTTGAGGGACCTGGTATTTCGATCAAGCTATCGGCCCTGCATCCACGCTACTGCCGCGCGCAGAGTGTGCGCGTGATGGCCGAGCTTTACCCGCTCTTGTTGCGCCTGTGCCGGCAGGCTAAAGAATACGACATCGGCCTCAATATCGATGCCGAAGAAAGCGAGCGACTTGAGCTCTCGCTGGAACTGCTGGCGCGCCTGTGTTTCGCGCCCGAGCTGCACGGCTGGCAAGGCATCGGCTTTGTCGTGCAGGCATATCAAAAACGCTGTCCCTTCGTCATCGATTACCTGATCGATCTCGCGCAGCGCAGTCAGCATCGGCTGATGATACGACTCGTCAAAGGCGCATACTGGGATAGCGAGATCAAGCGCGCCCAGATCGACGGGCAAGACGGCTATCCGGTCTTCACGCGCAAACCTTATACCGACATTTCCTATCTCGCCTGCGCGAAAAAATTACTCGCGGCGACTGAGACCGTTTATCCGCAATTCGCCACGCATAACGCGCAGACGCTGGCTGCCATTTATCAGATGGCCGATCCGGCAAAATTTACACCGGGTCAATATGAATTCCAGTGCCTGCACGGCATGGGCGAAGCGCTCTATCTGCAAGTCGTGGGCGCCAGCAAGCTCGGGCGTCCTTGCCGCATCTATGCGCCGGTCGGCACACACGAAACCTTGCTCGCCTATCTGGTGCGCAGGCTGCTTGAGAATGGCGCGAATACCTCCTTCGTGAACCGGATTTCCGATGCGACAATTTCATTGGACGCGCTGATTCAGGATCCGGTCGACGCAGTGGAACAAATGGCGGCGCAGGATGGCGTCATCGGCTTGCCGCATCCAGCCATCGCCTTGCCGGCAGCGCTCTATGGCGCGTCGCGCAAGAATTCCCGCGGGCTCGACCTCGCCGATGAACTTCAGCTGCTTCGGCTCGCGTCCTTGCTGGCGGACTCTGCCGCGCAGCTCTGGCATGCGGCGCCGATGCTGGCTGCAGAAGCTGCGTACGCCAACGCGCGGCCTGTGCACAATCCTGCCGATCACGCCGATGTCGTAGGTCGCGTTCAGGAAGCGACGGCGAGCGATGTCGATGCCGCCTTGGGCTACGCTGTCGCTGCCTTGCCTGCATGGACGTCAAGTGCGCCTGGTGCGCGCGCTGACATGCTCGAAGCTGCTGCAGATTTGTTTGATGCGGACATGCCGCGCCTGATGGGATTGCTGATGCGCGAAGCCGGAAAATCCTGTGCAAACGCGATTGCCGAGGTGCGTGAAGCGGTCGATTTTCTGCGCTTTTATGCCGCACAGAGTCGCCGGGATTTTTCCAATGCGACGCATCAGCCGCTCGGCATTGTGGTCTGCATCAGCCCATGGAATTTTCCGCTCGCGATTTTTACGGGCCAGCTTGCAGCAGCCCTTGCTGCCGGCAATGTCGTGCTGGCAAAGCCTGCCGAACAAACGCCGCTGATCGCAGCTGTAGCGGTGCGGCTGCTTTGGCAGGCAGGCGTGCCGCGCGGCGCAGTGCAACTCTTGCCGGGGCAGGGTGAGCTTGTCGGTGCGCAGCTGGTCAACGATGCGCGCATCGCTGGCGTGATGTTCACCGGCTCGACGGAAGTCGCGCGGATTTTGCAAAGAAGTCTTGCCGCCCGCTTGAGTCCGCATGGTTATACGATCCCGCTGATCGCCGAGACCGGCGGCCAGAATGCGATGATCGTCGATTCGTCCGCGCTGGCCGAACAGGTCGTCACCGACGTGCTGGTGTCGGCATTTGACAGTGCCGGACAGCGCTGTTCGGCGCTGCGCGTCCTGTGCATACAGGACGAGGCCTTTGCGCCTATCCTCGCCATGCTCAAAGGCGCCATGCAGGAACTCAAGCTCGGTAATCCCACGACATTGGCAACGGATGTCGGGCCGGTCATCGACGCCGAGGCCAAGGCCAGCATCCTGCGCCATATCGAGGCCATGCGCGCGCAAGGTCGCAAGGTATTTCAGCCGTCATCGACGTCCGCAGCAGCGCTCGCCAAGGGCAGCTTCGTACTGCCGACCTTGATTGAAATCGACAGCCTGCACGAATTGCAAAACGAGATATTCGGACCGGTCTTACACCTCCTGCGCTACCAGCGTGAGGACATGGCCGCGCTGCTGGATGATATCAACGGCACAGGCTTCGGCCTGACTATGGGCATCCATACACGCATCAATGAAACGATGACGCTGGCGCTCGCCAAAGCGAAGGCGGGCAATGTCTACATCAATCGCAATATGGTCGGCGCGGTCGTGGGCGTGCAGCCGTTTGGCGGGGAGGGATTGTCCGGCACCGGGCCGAAGGCGGGCGGGCCTATGTATCTGTATCGCTTGCTGGCGCGGCGACCAGACGACGCCATGCAGCGGGCTATGGCCGCGACAGGCGGCGCTGTTCGGCCGGGAAGCGCCAGACCGAGCCCTACTTTGGCGGCATTGCAGGCCTGGGCAGAACGATCCGCGCATCCGGCTCTTGCCGGCCTGTGCGCGAAATTCGCGCAGCAATCCTGTAGAGGTACAGAGCTAACTTTGGCCGGGCCGACCGGCGAATGCAATACGTATAGCCTGCATCCACGCGAAATGGTCTTGTGTCTTGCCGAACATGATGACGATCGCCTTGCGCAGCTGGCCGCCGTATTGGCTGTGGGAAGTCGCCCGCTCTGGCCTGGTGGATATGAAACCCTGCTGCATCAGCTGCCAGTCGTCGTACAGGAAAAAATCGTCGTGAGCGCAGATTGGAAGAGCGCTGCGGTCGAATTCGATGCAGTGCTGCATCATGGCAGCAGCGCATCCTTGCTCGCAATCGGCATGGCTATCGCGCGGCGGCCGGGGGCTATCATCAGCGTGCACGGATTTGCTTGCGGTGATGTTGCGCTGCCACTCGAGTCGCTGGTGATCGAGCGTTCCTTAAGTGTCAATACCGCCGCCGCCGGAGGTAATGCCAGTTTGTTGACGCTCAGTTAAGTTCGCCCATGTCGCGCCGGGAGTGGAGGCGTACAGGATCGCAAAACGCTGCGTCTGACTCGCTACGTAAAAATGCCCAATACGATTAGGATCGTATTGGGCATCGCTGCTGCATTTTGCCGCTGGATTACTTCACGCGGTTCAGCAGGAAAGTTGTCAGCAGAGGCACTGGACGACCGGTCGCACCTTTCGCGCCGCCGCCCTTCCAGGCAGTCCCGGCGATATCCAGATGCGCCCAGGTGTACTGGCGAGTGTAGCGCTCGAGGAAGCAGGCTGCCACGATGCTGCCGCCGCCGGGTGCGCCGATATTGGCCATGTCCGCGAAGTTTGATTTCAGCTGTTCGTTATAAGCTTCTTCGATCGGCATGCGCCAGGCGGTGTCACCGGTGTGCTTGCCCGCGGCGAGCAATTCCTCGGCCAGGCCATCGTGGGCGGCATCGTGACGGGTGAACATGCCAGTATTATGGCTGCCCAGCGAGACCACGCAGGCGCCGGTCAAGGTCGCGATATCGACCACGGCGGCCGGCTTGAAACGCTCGACATAGGTCAGCGCATCGCACAAGACCAGACGGCCTTCGGCGTCGGTGTTGAGGATTTCAATCGTCTGGCCCGACATGGAGGTGACGATGTCGCCCGGCTTGGTCGCGCGGCCGCTCGGCATGTTTTCGCAGGCGGCGATGACGCCGATGACGTTGAGCTTCAACTTCATTTCCGCAATCGCGCGCATCGTGCCCAGCACCGAGGCGGCGCCGCACATGTCGTATTTCATTTCATCCATGGCTGCGCCGGGTTTCAGCGAAATGCCGCCGGTGTCGAAGGTGATGCCTTTGCCGACCAGGACGGTCGGTGCCTCTTTCGCCTTGCCGCCCATGTGTTTCAGGACGATGAATTTCGGTGGTTCGTCGCTGCCGGCCGTGACCGACAGGAAGCTGCCCATCTTCAGCGCTTGCAGCTGTTTCGTGTCGAGGATTTCAACGCCGAGCTTGTAATCCTTGGCCAGCTGCTTGGCCGTATTGGCGAGGTAAGTCGGGGTGCAGATATTGGCCGGCAGATTACCCAGATCCTTGGTCAGCTCGACGCCGTTGGCCAGCGCGATAGCCTGGGCCAATGCGTTTTTAGCTGCAGTCACGTCTGCCGCGGCGAGCGCAAAAGCGCACTTTTTCACGCCGGCGGCCGGTGCATCTTTTTTGCTCTTCAAGCTGTCGGAACGGTAGAGGCTTTCACGCAGCGTCAATGTCGCGGTTTGCACGGCCCATGCAGTATCGTGCGCCGTGATGCCATCGAGCGGCAGGGCGATGATGCCATCGGCAGCGCCGAGGCTGGCAAAACCGCGCGCTACGGACTGGATCGCGCTCGTGAAATCCTTGCCGCTGACGGCGCCTTCCTTGCCCAGGCCGACCAGCAGCACGCGCTCGGCAGCAGCACCCGCAAGGCCCCGCAGCAGCAGGGTCGTGCCCGCCTTGCCGGAAATGTCGCCCGATTTGACGGCAGCAGTCAGTTCACCTTTTTTGTCGAGGGCTTGTGCCGCGACAGATAAGGTCTTGTCTTCAAAGATACCGACAACGAGACAGCCGGTTTTACTGGTGGCGATGGTATTCTTTGCGTCGAATGCTTTTATGCTAAAGTCCACGAGTTACTCCTCAAAAAATGAACCGCAATTATAGTCTCAAATGATTTTTCAACGCGCTCTCCGCAGCGAATTGGTCAGTACTGCCGGGGCAGTGTTTACGACGCTGTTCACCATCACGATCACAAATATGCTTATCCGCATCCTCGGCCAGGCCGCTGGCGGGAAAGTCGCGTCAGCGGATGTCGTGGCCCTGATCGGTTTTGCAGCACTTAATTATCTGCCGCAGATCCTGATCCTGACGGGCTTTATCTCGGTTTTGCTGGTGGTGGCGCGCAGTTATCAGGATTCGGAAATGGTGGTCTGGTTTGCCTCGGGCCTGAGCCTGGCGCGCTGGATCAAGCCGGTCATGGCGTTTGGTCTTCCGATCGTGCTGTTGACGACCGTTCTCAGCTTTGTGCTGACACCGTGGGCCGCGCGCCAGAGCGCAGAATTTCGCGAACGCTTCGAAAAGCGCGAAGACATCGCCCGCGTCTCACCCGGAAAATTTCAGGAATCCTCCTCATCGGATCGCGTCTTTTTCGTTGAGAGCGTCTCCGGTGATGCGAGCAAGGTACAGAACATCTTCGTCAATTCGACCGCCAATGGTCGCACCAGCGTGGTCCTTGCCAAGGAAGGTTCAATAGAAACCAATGCGCGTGGCGACAAGATGCTGGTCATGGAAAAAGGTCGGCGCTATGACGGCGTGCCGAAGCAGTCCGACTTCCAGGTGATGGAATTTGAAAAATACAGCGTCGTCATTGGCCGCCAGGCAGATGTCGTGGCCGGTAACAAATCGGTGGCGGCCTTGCCGACCGAGGATTTGCTGGCGGATTTCAATCGCGTCAACGCCGGTGAACTCTTGTGGCGTAGTGCCTTGCCTGTCATGGCGCTGATGCTGATGCTGCTGGCGATCCCGCTGAGTTTTGTCAATCCGCGCAGTGGTCGCTCGGCGAATTTATTGATCGCGTTGATGCTGTTTGTGGTCTATTCGAACATGAGTAGCGTCTTCCAGGTCGCCGTGGCGCAAGGCCGCTTATCGTTCTGGCTTGCCTTCTGGCCGATTCACGCGCTGGCGGCACTGACGGTGGCGCTGCTGTTTTCGCTGCGCCTCAATCGCAATAGTCGCTGGCATCCGGCCGTCGTGTTCGGTGCAATGCGGCGCGCATTGCGTTCACGGCGCGAGGCCAGCTGATGCGCGTACTGCAAAAATATTTTGCGACTGAACTCGTGCGCGGGATCCTGTTCGTGCTGGCGGCGCTACTTGCGCTGTCGATGTTTTTCGACTTGATGGGCGAGCTGAAATCGGTCGGGCGCGGCGCCTACCAGCTGCAACATGCCTTCCTTTACGTCTTGATGGGCACGCCAGTCTATGTCTATGAAATGATGCCGATTGCAGCGCTGATCGGCACCATCTGGACGTTGGCACAATTTGCTGCGCGTTCGGAAATGACGATCATGCGCGTATCGGGCATGTCGACCGGCATGGCGGCCATGATGCTGGCGAAAATCGGTGCGGTGTTTGTCCTGTTCACTTTCGTGTTTGGTGAAGTGCTGTCGCCGGTGGCCAGCGAAATGGCGGAAAAAATGAAGCAGCAGCTGCAAGGTAACGCGGTGTCGCAGGAATTCCGCTCGGGGCTGTGGACCAAGGATTTGATCAAGGAAAGCGGCGTCACCGGAAAAATCGTTGGTTCGCGTTTCCTCAATGTGCGCGAGGTCCGCAGCACGGGTGAACTGCGTGAAGTCAAAATTTATGAATTCGATAATAGCTTTCGCCTGACGGGCATCCTCACCGCGGCCAGCGGTAAATATGTCGAGGCCAATATCTGGGAATTCACCGACGTATCGGAGACTCTGTTCCCAAATATCGTTCTGACCCAGGAGGCGACGCTGGAAGATTTGAAGACGGCGATTTCGGTGCGCGCATTGCCGTCGAAGAAAATGATTTCGGAAGTTACACCCGATCTCATTGCCGTGCTCTTCGCCGATCCCGACCGCATGTCGGCCTCCGACCTGAGTGCCTACACGCGTCACCTCGCGGAGAACCGGCAGCATACCGAGCGCTATGAAATCGCGTTTTGGAAAAAGATCATTTATCCGTTTGCGGTTCTCGTGATGATGGCGCTCGCCTTGCCTTTCGGTTACCTGCAGGCGCGCGCCGGCGGCGTGAGTCTGAAAATTTTCAGTGGCATCATGATCGGCGTGAGCTTCCATTTGCTCAACACGCTGTTCTCGCATCTGGCACTGCTCAATACCTGGCCGGCGCTGCTGACGGCCCTGACGCCGAGCCTGCTATTTCTGATGATCGCGATCCTCGCCTTGCGCTGGGTAGAAAGACATTAATGAACCCCACTTCCGGAGACACCGCATGACCCGACAAACCCTGGTGTTGTTTGCCCATGGCGCCCGCGATCCGCGCTGGGCGGGCCCCTTTCAACGACTGCAGGCGATTTTGCAGGCGCGACAGCCAGAGGTCAAAGTTGGTCTCGCCTTCCTCGAATTCATGACGCCGGATTTGCCGACCCTGGTCGCTGAAGCGGTCGCGCAAGGCAGTCTGGATATTGCGCTGGTGCCGATATTTTTAGGCCAGGGCGGGCATGTGCTGCGGGATTTGCCTGTGCTGCTTGAACAATTGCGTGAGACGCATCCGGGCCTGGAGATTCGTGTGGCGCAGGCAGTCGGTGAGAATGCCGACGTGTTGAATGCGATCGCGGATTATTGTGAGCTGGCGTTGAGTCATTAAAGACCGCCGAACACAGTGCATGGCGCACTGCGTTTTAATGATCAGGCAGCCTGATCGCGTAATTCTTGCAGCAGATCTGCGGCCGCACGTTCAGCCAAGGCCTCACCGATCATGACCAGCACAGGTCCACTGGCTGCGGCCAGTCCGCTGGCCAAGTCACTGAGCCGCATGCGCAAAACGCGCTCATTAGCGCAGCTGCAATTTTCCACAATGATGACGGGCGTAGTTGCACTGCGACCCTGCGCCAGCAAACGATGCGCCGTGCTTGCCGCCTCCTTGCCGCCCATGTACTGCACCAGCGTATCAGTATCTGGCAGCGCTTCCTGCTCAGGTTGATCCGGCGCCGTGCTGGTGGTGAAAAACGCGACGCTGCGCGAAACGCCACGCTTTGTCAGTGGCTGCTGCGTCGATGCTGCAGCAGCGAGCGCGGCCGTAATGCCGGGCACGATTTCGACGTCAATACCGTGCGCTTCGAGCGCACACAATTCTTCATCCGCGCGACCAAACAGCATCGGGTCGCCGCCCTTGAGCCGCACTACAAAACCATATTTTGCCGCACTGTCGACGAGCTGCTTGTTGATGAAAGCTTGCGCCGTCGACAGCTTGCCGCAGCGTTTGCCCACGGCGATCTTGACAGCTTGCGGACACAGTTCCAGCATCTCTTCCGTCACCAGCGCATCGTGCAGCACGACTTCGGCTTGCGCCAGCAGTCGTGCCCCGCGCACCGTGATCAAATCAGCGGCGCCTGGGCCGGCACCGATCAGGAAGACCTTGCCGTATTTAATGTGCGCGGATGCAGACATGGCGATCAATCCAGATGGATCATGCCAGCGGCGACCGTCTGGTGCGTGACTTCATCGATGAGGATGAAGGCGCCCGTAGCACGGATGGCGGCGTAGCTGTCAGCGGCCAGCGGCTGCTGCACATTGAGCGTGACGGTAGCGATGTCATTGAGCTTGAGCGAGGTGGCCGGCCGGGTTTCCTGGGTATTGATGTCGAGCAGGGTATCGATATGCGTTACGCGTGCCGCGACTTGGCGCGTGGTGTGCTTGAGCCAGTATTTGCGCTTGGTGTCGAGCGCATCTTCCGACAGCCAGCAGACTTCGGCATTCAAGGTCTTCAGCACAGTGGCAGGACGCTCGGCGGAAGCAAGCATGTCGCCGCGCGAAATATCCAGATACTCGTCCAGCAGCAGCGTGACGGACTGACCGACGACGGCTGATTCGAGCGATCCGTCCAGCGTCAGGATATCCTTGACGGTGGCTGAGAGGCCGCTCGGCTGCACGACGATCTTGTCGCCACGGCTGACCTTGCCAGCTTCAATGCGGCCCATGTAGCCACGGAAGTCTTGCGCTTCATGGCCATTGTGGCGCGCCACGAGTTGCACCGGGAAGCGGAAAGGCTCGTCATGTGATTCATCGTAGACCGACAGCGACTCGAGCAATTCAATCAGCGTCGGACCCTGGTACCACGGCATCTTGTCGCCAGCGGTGACGACATTGTCGCCGGCCAGCGCTGACAGTGGAATCGGCTGGATGTCCTGCAGGCCGAGTTGCGCTGCAAATTCACGGTAAGCGGCGACGATGCGGTCATACACGGTCTGGTCGTAATTGACGAGATCCATCTTGTTCACAGCGACGACGACATGCTCGATGCGCAGCAGATGTGCGATGGTCGAATGGCGTTTTGTCTGTGTCAGCAGTTCGACGCTGCCGTCGTCACCGAGCTTGACCTTGGAGACGTCGATGAGGATGATCACTGCGTCTGCTGTTGAAGCGCCCGTGACCATATTGCGTGTGTACTGCTCATGGCCTGGGGTATCGGCGATGATGAATTTGCGTTTTGGTGTCGCGAAATAGCGGTAGGCGACGTCGATCGTGATGCCTTGCTCGCGTTCGGCTTCGAGGCCGTCGGTCAGCAGCGACAGGTCGATCGTGTCGCCCACGGTACGTTTGTGTTTGGCGCGGGACATCGCATCGAGCTGGTCGGCGAAAATGCCTTTGCTGTCGAACAGCAGGCGGCCGATCAGCGTGCTCTTGCCATCGTCGACCGAACCGGCCGTAATAAAGCGCAGCAAGCCGCGTTCCTTGCCCTTAGTCGCAGGCAGGGTTGAATTCTCAAGCACGGCGTTCATCAGAAATACCCTTCTTTCTTGCGTTTTTCCATCGAGGCTTCCGATGTCTGGTCATCCATGCGGGTCGCGCCGCGCTCGGTGATTTGTGTAATGGCGGTCTCGGCGATGATCGCTTCGACGGTGCGCGCGTCGGACGCGACCGGGCAGGTGCACGAGATGTCACCGACGGTACGGAAGCGCACAACGCGGGTTTCAACCGTTTCGCCTTCGCGTGGCGGTGTCAGGTCCGTCAGTGGCACCAGCAAACCGTTGCGCGGGATGACCTGGCGCTCATGCGCAAAGTAGATGTTGGGCAGCTCGAGTTTTTCGCGGGCGATGTATTGCCACACGTCGAGCTCAGTCCAGTTTGAAATCGGGAAGACGCGCATGTTTTCGCCCGGATGGACGCGCGTGTTGTAGAGGTCCCAGAGTTCCGGACGCTGGGCTTTCGGATTCCATTGGCCGAATTCATCGCGGAAGGAAAAGATGCGTTCCTTGGCGCGGGCTTTTTCTTCATCGCGACGCGCGCCGCCGATGCAGGCATCGAATTTGTGTTCGGCGATGGTTTCTAAAAGCGTCACGGCTTGCGCTGCATTACGTGAATCGGTTTGCGGATTGCGCAGGCGTACGGTGCCGCGGCGGATCGATTCTTCAACCGAACCAACGATGAGACGCTCGCCAAGTTCAGCGACGCGTTTGTCGCGGAAGGTGATCACTTCGGCAAAGTTATGGCCGGTGTCGATATGCACCAGCGGGAAGGGGAATTTGCCTGGGCGGAAAGCCTTTTCGGCAAGGCGCAGCATGACGACCGAGTCTTTCCCGCCCGAGAACAGCAGGGCAGGATTGGCGCATTCGGCGGCGACTTCGCGCATGATGTGGATCGCTTCGGATTCCAGCCAATCGAGGTGGCGTTCGCTGGCATGCAGCGCGTGCTCGGACAGGGTGGCTTCGACTACTGTGTTCATAAGATTCTCAGGCTTCAGTGTTCGTTTCAGTATTAATTATTTGTGGCTGCATTGATGCGGACCAGTTTGCCGTCCACGACGTGCAAGCCGCATTCTTTCGATTCCGGATTTTCCCACCACCAGCGTCCGGCGCGGACATCTTCGCCCGGCTGTATCGCCCGCGTGCAGGGCTCGCAGCCGATCGATGGGTAGCCGCGATCATGCAAGGGGTTGTAGGGCACCTTGTTGGCATGGATATAAGCCCAGACATCTTCTTCCGACCAGTCGGCGAGTGGATTGAACTTGGCCATCTTGCGCGCTGCATCGTCTTCCTGCACATCGAGTCCGGCGCGGGTCGTGGATTGCGCACGGCGCTGGCCGGTGATCCAGGCCTTGTTACCGGCCAAGGCGCGCTCCAGCGGTTCGATCTTGCGGATGCGGCAGCATTCCTTGCGCATCTCGACGCTGTCGTAAAACGCATTCAAGCCGTTTTGTGTGACATAGGCTTCGACCGCTGCAGGTTCAGGCCGGAATGCGACAACATCGTAATTATAAGTCGCGCGGATCTGATCCAGTACGCCCAATGTTTCGGCATGCAGGCGGCCGGTCTCCAGCGTAAAGATCGAGATCGGTAATTTCGCGCGCAAGATCATGTCGGTCAAGACCATGTCTTCGGCGGCAAGGCTGGAAGCAAACACCGCCGGCGAAAAGTCCGACGCGATGCGCGCCAATGTGGCCTGGCTGTCAGCGACGCGCTGGGTCAGGTCGCTCATGCAGCCACTCCGTCACGCTGGACGCGGCCAAACAGCGGTGCCTTGAGATCCCATGAATTCTGATACGGTACGGAGAAATCGGTCAGGCCCTTCAATGCATCATGCACATCGCGGTCGGCGCGCACTTCGAAGGCATTAAATCCCACGCGCTGCATGTAGAACAGCTGGTCGCGCAAGACGTCACCAACGGCGCGCAATTCGCCGGTGTAGCCGAAGCGTGCGCGCAGATTGTAGGCGATCGAATAGCCGCGACCATCAGCAAACTTCGGGAAGTCGACGGCAATCAGCGGCAGGCTGGCCAGATCGTCCTTCAAGGTTTCCGGACGTTCGCTGCTGGCGATCCAGACGCCGACGTCAGCGCGGCTGCGCAAGGTCGCGCCTTGCGCCAGCCAGACGGCCAGCGGTACGAGTACTTTGCCAGCGGGGACGGCGACGGTCTCGGCGTTTTGTTCTTCCGTCAAACGCAGCAAATGCCAGTCATCGGCGACGACGGCGCGGTCTTTAATAATATTACGCATATGCGTCTTCTCCCATTGGGTGGCCGATCTTGATCGGGGTAGCGTAGACATGTTCCTTAAAGGGCGGAATGCCGATGCGTTGTACGGTGTCGATGAAGCGTTCTTCGTCCCGGCGTTCACGCACATAGACTTGCAGGATACGGTCGATTACTTCCGGCATCTGGTGCGCCGAAAACGAGGGGCCGATGATCTTGCCGATAGCGATATTGTTACCCTGGCCGCCGCCCAGCGACACCTGATACCACTCGGCGCCATCCTTGTCGACACCGAGGATGCCGATATTGCCGATATGGTGATGGCCGCAGGCGTTGATGCAGCCGGAAATATTCAGTTCGATCTCGCCGATATCATGCTGGAAGTCGATATTGTCGAATTTTTCCGCGATCGCTTCGGCGATCGGAATCGACTTCGCATTCGCCAGCGAGCAGAAGTCACCGCCCGGGCAGCAGATCATGTCGGTCAGCAGGCCGATATTCGGCGTGGCCATGCCAGCCGCCTTCGCTTCGCCCCAGAGTGCGAACAGCTCGGATTGCTTCACATCCGCCAGCACGAGATTCTGTTCATGCGTGACGCGCACTTCGCCAAAGCTGTAGCGGTCGGCGAGCTCGGCGACGGTGTCGATCTGCGTCGCCGTCGCGTCACCGGGCGGCACGCCGGTCTTTTTGAGCGACAGCACGGCAATCGCATAGCCGGGCACCTTGTGCGGCTTGACGTTGCGCTTGATCCAATTCGCAAACGCCTTGTTGCCTTCCTGCTGTTGCGCGAGCAAGGCATCCTGCGCCGGCAGTGTTTCATATGCAGGCGGCGTAAAATACGCGGCCACACGCTGCAGTTCGGCGTCCGTCAAGGTGCTCGGACCATCTTTCAGGTCGACCCATTCGGCATCGACCTGACGTGCGAATTCTTCAATGCCGAGCGACTTCACGAGGATCTTGATGCGCGCCTTGTAGATATTGTCGCGCCGGCCGTACTGGTTGTAGACGCGCATGATCGCTTCGATGTAGCTGAGCATGTGGCGCACCGGCAGGAATTCGCGGATCACGCTGCCGATGATCGGTGTGCGGCCTAGTCCGCCGCCGACCATCACGCGAAAGCCGACTTCGCCGGACGCATCCGAGACGACGGTCAGGCCAATGTCATGCATGCCGGTCGCGGCGCGGTCTTCGATGGCGCCATTGACGGCGACTTTGAATTTGCGCGGCAGGTACGCGAATTCCGGATGGAAGGTGCTCCATTGACGCAGGATTTCGGCGTAAGGCCGCGGATCAAACAGTTCGTCAGCGGCCACGCCAGCGTATTCGTCGGACGTGGTATTGCGGATGCAATTGCCCGAGGTTTGCACGGCATGCATTTCGACGGAGGCGAGTTCGGCGAGGATGTCGGGCGTCTGTTCGAGCTCGATCCAGTTGAACTGGATGTTCTGGCGCGTCGTGAAGTGGCCATAGCCGCGGTCATACTTGCGCGCGATGTGGGCGAACATGCGCACCTGCGTCGACGACAGCAAGCCATAAGGCACGGCCACGCGCAGCATGTAGGCATGGCGTTGCAGGTACAGGCCGTTTTGCAGGCGCAGCGGACGGAATTCGTCTTCGGTCAGTTCGTCAGACAGGCGACGGCGCACCTGATCGCGATATTGGGCGACGCGTTCGCCGATGATTTGGTGGTCGTATTGGTCGTAGCGATACATAATTTAACTTTCAGAAAACCAGTTTGACGGCAACGCCGGTCAGGGTCATGGCGAGCAAGCCACGCAGGAATTTTTCCGGCACGCCTTTGGCGGCCAGTGAACCGATCGTGATGCCTGGGACCGAGCCGAGCAGCAGCATGCCGAGCAATTCCCAGTTAATCGAACCTAGCCACCAGTGGCCGAAAGCGGCAATGGCGGTCAGGGGGACGGCATAAGCGATATCGGTGCCGGCGATTTCCGCGGGCGACAGCTTCGGATAGAGCAGGACCAGTAAGGTCGCGCCGATCGCGCCGGCGCCAATCGAGGAAATCGTCACCAATGTGCCGAGTACGGCGCCGGCGACGATGGTCGAAATGCTCAGGGCGGTGCCGCGCAATTGCTTTTCCGGATGCTGCTGAATCCAGGCTTGCATGCGGCCGCGGAACAGGATCGCCACCACCGTCAGCAAGACTGAAGCGGCAATAGAATAACGGATGATCTGGCCCATATGCTGGCCGAGCGCGCCAAAATTTTTCATGGCCAGCGTCGCCAGGATCGCGGCCGGCAAGGCGCCCAGGCACAGGCGGCGCACGATGTCCCAGTGGACCGTGCCTCGGAAACGATGCGCAAAGGTGCCGGCAGTTTTCGTCGCTGCCGCAAAGGCCAGGTCTGTGCCTACAGCGACCGTCGGCGAAATCCCGAACAGCAGGGTTAATAACGGGGTCATGAGGGAGCCGCCGCCTACACCGGTCAAACCGACCAGCAAACCGACTGCAAAACCCGAAACTATATAAGAAACAGACATAAGACCTCGCGCAAATTAGGCTGAATCGTAATAAACTTAGGCCTTATTCCAAACTACAGAGTATTTATTTGCTTATATGCGCATTTGATATAAGCAAAAGCGATAAGCAAAAACGGCGCATGCGGGAGCTGGGCTTTGCGATGTCAGCCTTTCAGTGTTGTGCTAACTCATCAGGAAATCAAGGAAAGTCATGAATCTGCATCAACTGCGCTTCGTGCGTGAAGCAGTGCGGCAGAATTTCAATCTGACCGAAGCGGCCAAGGCGCTGTACACCTCGCAGCCGGGCGTGTCCAAGGCCATCATAGAGCTTGAAGAAGAACTCGGCGTCGATATCTTCACGCGCCATGGCAAGCGCATCCGTGGCCTGACCGAGCCGGGACGCGCAGTTTTGAGTTCGGTCGAATTGATCATGCAGGAAATCGACAGCCTCAAAAGCATCGGCAAGGAATTCGCCGCGCAAGACAGCGGCAGCTTCACGATCGCGACCACGCATACGCAGGCGCGCTACGCCTTGCCGAAAGTCGTGCAAGCCTTCAGCCAGAAATTTCCGAAAGTGCGCTTATCACTTTTGCAAGGCAATCCCAAGCAGGTCGCGGAAATGGTATTGAAGGATCAGGCCGATGTCGCCATCGCCACCGAAGGCATCGCCAGTATTGACGGCCTGGTCTCGATTCCCTGCTACCAGTGGGAACATGTGCTGGTCGTGCCGCTCGAGCATCCGCTGCTTAAAGCAAAAGTCATCACCCTCGAAGAAATCGCGGCCTATCCGCTCATTACCTATGATGGCGCCTTTACGGGTCGCACCAAAATTGACCAGGCATTCAGTTTGCGCGGCCTGAAGCCCGACATTTTGCTTGAAGCGATCGACGCCGATGTGATCAAGACTTATGTTGAACTCGGTCTTGGCGTTGGCATCATCGCCGGCATGGCCTATGATGCCGAGCGCGACCGGAACCTGCGCGCTGTCTCCGTGGGTCATCTGTTCGGCAGCAACGTCTCGCGCGTGGCCTTGAAGCAGGGCGCTTATTTGCGCAGCTATGTCTATACCTTCATCGAGCTGCTGGCGCCGACATTGAACCGCAAACTGATCGACCAGGTCATGAGTGGTGAAAAAGACATTTACGAAATCTGATATTTTTTTAGGCATGAAACAGCAATGGCACCAGTAATCGTCAAGACCGACATGAAGGCTTATTACGCGCAGCGTGCGGATGGCTACGAAGCGATTTATGCAAACCCCGAGCGTGAAGACGATCTCGAACAATTGCAGGAGCGCGTACAGGATGTGCTCGAGGGCCACGCGGTGCTGGAACTGGCTTGCGGCACAGGCTTCTGGACTGAGCAATATGCGGAACTGGCAGAGTCCGTGCTGGCCACCGACAACAATCCCGCCATGCTGGCGCTGGCTCAGGCCAAGGATTTTCCGGACACGGTCGAGTTCGCCGAGATGGATGCTTTCAATGTGCACACCGATCGCGCCTTCACGGCCGGCTTCGGTGCGTTCTGGTGGGCGCATGTCATGCGTCAGGATCAGATTACCTATCTTGAGAAATTGCGCGCCGTGCTGGGCAAGGATGCTGTGCTGGTTCTGATTGACAATAATTATATCGAGGGCAGCAGCACGCCTTTCGCGCGCACGGATTTGGAGGGCAACACCTTCCAGATTCGCGAACTGGACAACGGTGAGCGCTTTGAAATCCTGAAAAATTATCCGACCGACAGCGCCTTGCGCAAAAAATTCGGCGTCATGGCGCGTGAGATCAAGATCGTGCGTAATGAGTTTTACTGGATGCTGACTTGCCGTCTGAAATAATTTAAATGAATTCGGACTGAACATGAAACTGGCGACCCTCAAAGACGGTACCCGCGACGGCCAACTCGTGATCGTCGCGAGTGACCTGAAATCTGCCGTGATGGCCGACCACATCGCACCGACCTTGCAACGCGCGCTCGACGACTGGGGTTTCATCGCGCCGCAGCTCGAGGATCTGTATGACGAGCTCAACAACGGCCGCGCCAAACGAACGTTCGAATTCGATCCGAAAAAATGCATGTCGCCTTTGCCACGCGCCTACCAGTGGGCTGATGGTTCGGCCTATGTCAATCATGTTGAACTCGTGCGCCGCGCGCGCAAGGCCGACATGCCCGACTCCTTCTGGCATGACCCTTTGATGTATCAGGGCGGCTCGGACGATTTCATCGGCCCGACCGACGATGTCGTGCTCGGCTCGGAAGACTGGGGAATTGATTTCGAAGGCGAAGTTGCTGTGATCACCGGTGACGTGCCCATGGGAGTGCGGGTCAATGAAGCCGGCGCGCATATCCGCCTGCTGATGCTGGTTAATGATGTCTCGTTGCGCAATCTGATTCCGGAGGAACTGGCGAAGGGCTTCGGCTTCGTGCAATCCAAGCCGGCCTCGAGTTTTTCACCGGTCGCAGTCACCCCCGATGAACTCGGCGCGGCATGGGCCGAAGGTAAAGTGCATTTGCCGCTGCGCGCGACCTGGAATGGCGTGCTGGTCGGTCAGCCGAATGCGGGCGTGGACATGGTCTTCAATTTTCCGCAATTGATCACGCATCTAGCCAAGACGCGCAATGTGCGCGCCGGCTCCATCATCGGCTCCGGCACGGTGTCGAACAAGGATGCCAGCAAGGGTTATACCTGCATCGCCGAGAAGCGCTGCCTGGAGACGATCGCCACGGGTGAGCCAAAGACGCCGTTCATGAAATTCGGCGATACGATCAAACTTGAAATGCTGGACGCGCAGGGGAAGTCGATCTTTGGTGCGATCAATCAGCAGATCACGGAATTGATCGAAACGGAGCGTCGCAAGAACGCACGGTAAGGATGCGAACGTGTCAGATCGAGACAGGGTTATCGGGCGCCGCCAGACTGGTGACTTGTTAAGCCTGGCGGCACTCGATAGCCCTGTCTCTGCGGCCGACGTTGAGGCGCGACCAATTTAAAACCCCATCCGGCCGGGTCGCTGGCCGCACCACGCTGGTCTGTCAGAGGTATCCTCCCTGCGCGCCCCATCCCTTAAAAAGTCAGCAGGGATGGGGCGCGCAGGGAGGATGCCGGGTAAAGAAGTCGCGGCATTCAATGAGGTGCTGTGCCAGGTTTAATAGGACCAAATTAATCAATCCACTTCTCGGCTTTACCAGCCAAGAACGAACTGTTATAAGCCGTCGATCAGCGCCACCGTTGCCGCATGCAGCGGATGGCCAGCTTCGGCAAACGCATCACAAATGGTCAGGTGATTTTGCGTCGGCAAGGCGATGTCGGCACGATGGTTCGCCTGCCATGCCTGCGTCAGCATCGCCGTCTGACGATGAAACTCTTCCGACTCGAGCGTACCCACGGCGGTGATAAAAGGACTGGCCTGCAGCTGCGGCATCAAGGCCGGTGACAGCGGGCCAACGCGTTCTGGCGTGAGCTTGAGATCCACATTCACGAAAGCCGCATGCTGCACCGGCGCGAGATCATACAGCCCCGACAGCAGAATACCGCCCTTGAGCAAATCCGCCGGCAAGTCCGGTGCATACACCGGCCACACCGCCGCCAGCATCATCGCCGCCAGATGCGCGCCCGCCGAATGACCTGCCACGACGATGCGTTCGCGATCAAATTCATATTGCTCTGCATGCCGGTACAGCCAGGCGATGGCCTTCAACTGCTGCTGCGTGATTTCTTCGATCGTAGCCTGTGGCGCGAGCGTGTAATTCGTCAGCGCGACGTTATAGCCGGCCTTGGTATAGGTTTTCGCGATGAAGGAAAAATCCGATTTGTCGAGCGAGCGCCACCAGCCACCATGAATGAATACGAGTAGCGGTGCGTCGCTGCGGTTCGCCGGGAAAAAGTCCAGACGTTCATCGGCCGAGTCGCCAAACGGCAGGTCAAATATGCCGGCTGTCGAGCGACGTACCTGTGCCGAAGTCTCGGCCCAGCGCTCAAAAATTTGTGGATGATCAGGAATCGAAGCACGCGCATTGAACTGGGCGCTGTAATAAACGGCAGGATTTTTCATTTTGGCCATAACACCATTTGTGTGCAGCGGAACAGGGCGACGGTCTTGCCCGCTTCATTGCTGACGGTGGCGTCCCAGACTTGCGTATTACGACCGAGGTGGGCGGGCGTGGCGACGCAATGGAGCCAGCCTTCGCGCGCCGTGCCAAGATGATTACTCTTCAATTCGATGGTCGTGAAGCTCTGCGCGCCTTCTGGCAAATTGGCGATGCAGCCATAGCCGCAGGCGGTATCGGCCAGCATCACGACCGTGGCCGCATGCAGGTAGCCGTTCGCTGCCAGATGATGCGGTTTGATCGCGAGTCGTGCCTTGATGGCACGCTCTTCGACGGCGACGATTTCAAGGCCGAGCAGGTCGGACAGGCCGCCGGTTTGCATATTGTTGAAGTCTGCGGGAGAGTGTTTAAGCATGGTGGTCTCGGTTTTATTATGCTGGACGATCGCCAGGTGAATCAATATTGTCCTCGTTTTGCGCGGGCGCTTTCCAGATGCCGGCACATGGCGTCGGCGCCATCAAGTATGCGCGGACCAGGGCGCGTCATCTGATCCGAATTCAAGGTGAACAGATTACCGCGCACGACTGCCTTGAGCCGGCCGAAACGGCGCCAGTCGTATTTCGGATCGTCGGCACTACTGCCGGCGAGGATCACTTCGGGGTCGGCCTGCATCAGCGCTTCGACATTCACAGTTGGCACCAGCGTTGGTAGCTTACCGAAAATATTTTGTCCACCGCAGAGCCGGATCACGCTCGACACCAGATGCGCATCATTGAGCGTCATGAGCGGATCGCGCCAGACTTGATAAAACACGGTGACGGTTGGACGCTGCGCATAGGTCGCGCTGAGCTGAGCGAGGCGGCTGCGGAACTGTGAAGCTGCCTGCTGCCCGACAGCGGTCGTACCGGCGAGCTGCGCGAGGCGTTCCAGCGAAGTCGCGACTGTGTCGAAGTCGCGCGGTTCGCTTTCGAACACCGGTATGCCGAGCTCGCGCAATTTGCCGACTTGCGGCCCGAGGTTACCGCTGCCCCAGCTGACGATCAGGTCCGGTTTCAGCGCGAGGATACGTTCGAGATCGAGCGCGGCGCTGCTGCCGATGGACGCAATGCTGCGCGCGGCCGCTGGATAGTCGCTGTATTCACTAATGCCAACGATCTTGCTGCCCGCACCTGCGGCAAAGAGCAGCTCGGTCGTGTGCGGCGCGAGGCTGACGATACGTTGTGCCGGCGCTGCCAGCGTCACTGCATGGCGCATGTCGTCCTGTACTGAAATTGCCGCCACTGTTGGCAATGCCATGCTCAGTAAAGCCGCCGCAAATATGCCGCGCCGCAGTGCGTGCAACATTAGATTTCCAGATTATCGATCAGACGCGTCGCGCCTAGCTTGGCCGCGGCGAGTACGACCAGCGGCTCTGCCTGTGCGAGATCACCTGCGGTCGGCGGCTGCAGATTAGCGCGGCGGCGCACGGAAATGTAATCCGGCTTCCAGCCGCGCGCAGTCAGGTTCGCCATTGCCTCCCTTTCCAGCTCGGTGATATTCAAGTGACCGCCGCGCACTTCCTCGGCGATCTGATTGAGGTTCTGGAACAGGCGCGGCGCTTCGGCGCGCTCGGCGTCTGAGAGGTAACCATTGCGCGACGACAGCGCCAGGCCATCGTCGGCGCGATAGGTTTCAGCGGCGATGATGTCGGTCGGCAGTGCGAACTGGCGCGCCATGTTCCGGATGATCATCAGCTGCTGGTAATCCTTCTTGCCGAACACGGCCACGCGCGGCTGCACGCAGGACAGCAGCTTGAGTACAACGGTCATGACGCCATTGAAAAAGCCCGGACGGAATTCGCCTTCCATTGTATTGCCGAGGTCATCAGGTGGCTGCACGCGAAATTCCTGCGGCTCCGGATACAGGTCACGCTCGGTCGGCGCGAAGAGGATGTAGACGCCTTCCTTTTCGAGCTTTTCGACGTCGGCCTGGAAAGTGCGCGGGTATTTTTCGAAGTCGTCATTCGGCCCGAACTGCAGGCGATTCACAAAGATCGACGCGACCACAGGATCGCCATGTTTGCGCGCCAGGCGCATCAATGACAGATGGCCTTCATGCAGATTACCCATGGTCGGCACAAAGGCCGTGCGCAATTGTCCGCGCAGATGGTCGCGCAAGTCGTCGATGGAAGAAATGATTTTCATGTGGGTTTCAGTCTCTCGGCTACTGGCGCATTGCGTCGCAGCTGATGATCGTTGTATTTAGTGAAGGGTTGACCTAGCTGGGCGCATACGCCAGTCGCACATAAATCGGTGCGAAGGCTTCGGCCTGCGTGATTTCAATCAGGGTTTCTTTAGCCAATTCGAGCAGCGCCACGAAATTCACCACCAGCACCGGCACACCGCGCGAAGCATCGAACAGGTCGGCGAACTCGACAAAGCGACTCGACTGCAGCCGGCGCAAGATGCCGGTCATGTGCTCGCGCACCGATAATTCTTCGCGGCTGATCATGTGATGCGCAGTCAGCTTGGCGCGCTTGATCACGTCGGCCCAAGCGGCTTGCAGATCGATCGCTTCTACCTCGGGCCAGCGCGTGACCATGCTTTGCTCGATGTAGATTTGCGTGCGCACATAATCGCGGCCAAGCTGCGGCACCTTGTCGATTTGCTGCGCGGCGAGTTTCATTTGTTCGTATTCGAGCAGGCGGCGCACGAGCTCGGCGCGCGGATCAGCCGCATCTTCGCCGGTATCGGCTTTCTTCACCGGCAGCAGCATGCGCGATTTGATTTCAATCAGCATTGCCGCCATCAGCAGGTATTCGCCAGCCAGTTCGAGATTGTGTTCACGGATCTGCTCAACGTATTGCAGATACTGCTTCGTGACCGCCGCCATGGGGATATCGAGAATATTGAAATTCTGCTTGCGGATCAGGTAGAGCAGCAAATCCAGCGGACCTTCGAATGCCTCGAGAAAGACTTCCAGCGCGTCCGGCGGGATGTACAAATCATTAGGCATGCGAAACAGCGGCTCGCCATAGAGCCGCGCAAACGCGACGCCATCGATGACGCTCGGCGTCGAATCGGCTTGTCCAGCCAAGGCCAGTTCCGGAGCGCTCGACGGCAGCTGCGCCAGCAGATTACTCATGGTGCGAGTTTATTTGCTCGAGTAGACGTAAGGCTTTTGCATGACGCGCGATTCGGCGGCCCGGCTGCGCTCGTCGAGGTCGATCGGCGCTGTATCCCACAGCCGCGCGCGGCCTGCGCGCTGTTGTTGTTCGAGCTGTGGATTGGCCGCTTTCAATTGCTTGATGAAGCCAGTGATCTCGGACTCGTATTCTGGGATTTGTTTGCTGAATAACATGGTTATTTTGGACACAAAAAATAGGCAAGTGCTATTTTACCTTGTCTTGACAAGGTAAAACGCTCTGGGGCGAGTCTTGTCTGCGCGCCATGACTCTATCGCCGCAAAAACCGTCGCATCACATTCGGCAAAGGTTCCAGCGGATTGGCATGGCTGTAATCAAGTTCAGGCGCGATCTCGAAGCCATAGGCAGCATACAGGTCCAGCAGCTGCGGTTGGTCGGCGCGCACGGCGAGGCGCAATTCGCAGACATCGGCGGTGAGCGCATGATGGATCACGGCTTCGAGTAAATGCTGCGATAGGCGGTGTCCGCGCAGCTCGGGCGTGATGCCCATGCGTGCAATTTCCCACACATCCGTTTCGGTATCGACCGGCAGCCAGCGCACCGAGCCGGCCGGCTTGTCGTCGACGAGCAGGATGAAGCCGCCACCCTGCTGTAAATCATGGGCGACCCGCGGTGCGGCTTCGCGATGGCCACTTGAACTGGCGGAAACGCGGTTCGCCCAGGCGGCGCGGGTCAGCTCTGCCATCAGCTGTGCATCATCAAACGTGGCTTCGCGAATGTTGATGTTCATGGCGGGCTTAGCGTATGCGCATGCCGGGTTCAGCGCCCGGCCATGGGTTCAAGATGTAAATGCCGGGTTGGGCTTTTTCATCCTTGGCCGACGCTGCCAGCACCATACCTTCGGAGACGCCGAACTTCATTTTGCGCGGCGCGAGATTGGCGACCATGACGGTGAGTTTGCCGATCAGGTCTTCGGGTTTGTAGGAAGACTTGATGCCGGAGAAGACATTGCGCAGGCGGCTTTCGCCGACGTCGAGCGTCAGGCGCAGCAGTTTGTCGGAACCGTCGACGGCTTCGCAATTGACGATCTTCGCGATGCGCAAATCGACTTTAACGAAATCATCGATGCCGATTTCCGGGGCGAGTTCTTCGATGTCCGAGGCGGCTTCGGCGGCGGGTGCCTCTGCTGCTGCGGGCGCTGCTGGGGCATCGAACAATGCATCCAACATCTTCGGCTCGACGCGCGTCATCAGGTGGCTGTAGGCATTGATCGCATGGCCTGTGGTGAGCGCTACATTGCTGTCCTGCCACTGCAGTGGCGCGATATTGAGCAGCGCTTCGACATTCGCAGCGAGCGCCGGCAAGACCGGCTTGAGGTAGACGGTCAGGATGCGGAAGGCTTCGATCAGGCGGCTGCAGACTTCATGCAGCTCGGCGGCTTTTTCCGGATGCTTGGCGAGTTCCCAGGGCTTGTTCGCATCGACGTAGGCATTTACATGGTCAGCCTGATCCATCACGGCGCGCAAGGCTTTGCCGTATTCGCGGCTGTCGAACAGCGCCTGGATTTCTGTCGCAGCGTCACGCAGACGATCAAGGAAGGCATCGCCGGCGACCGCCCAGTCCATGCTCAGCTTGCCGTCGAATTTCTTGGCGATGAAGCCGGCGGCGCGGCTGGCGATATTGATGTATTTGCCGATCAAATCGGAATTGACGCGCGCGACGAAATCATCGGGATTGAAGTCGAGGTCTTCGACCTTCGCATTCAGTTTCGCGGCGATGTAATAGCGCAGCCATTCCGGGTTCATGCCGATATCAAGATAGCGCAGCGGCGAAATGCCGGTGCCGCGCGACTTCGACATCTTCTCGCCGCTGACGGTGATGAAGCCGTGCACGAAGACATTGTTCGGTACTTTAAGACCGGCGAAATGCAGCATCGCCGGCCAGAACAGCGTATGGAAGTAGGTGATGTCCTTGCCGATGAAATGGTATTGCTCGGTAGCGGGATCGGCCATGAAGGCATCGAAGTCGCGGCCGGTCTTGTTGAAGTAATTTTTCAGTGAGGCGAGGTAGCCGATCGGCGCGTCCAGCCACACATAAAAATATTTGCCCGGTGCGTCAGGGATTTCGATGCCGAAGTAGGGCGCGTCGCGGCTGATGTCCCAGTCACCAAGGCCGGTATCGCCTTCGAGCCATTCGCGCGCCTTGTTCGCCACTTCCGCCTGCAATTTGCCGTCGAGCGCCCAGCTGCGCAGAAATTCGCCGCATTTCGGGTCTGACAGGCGGAAGAAATAATGTTCCGACGATTTCATCACTGGCGTCGCGCCTGACAGGGCCGAGAACGGTGCGATCAGGTCGGTCGGTGCATAGACCGCGCCGCAGACTTCGCAGGAGTCGCCGTATTGGTCTTTCGCATGGCATTTCGGGCATTCGCCCTTGATGTAGCGGTCGGCCAGGAACATGTTCTTGATCGGATCGTAGAACTGGTCGATCGTCTTTGTCGTAATCAGTTTGGCGTCATCGCGCAGGCGGCGGTAGATCTCCTGCGACAGCTGATGATTCTCTTCACCATCGGTCGAATGCCAGTTATCGAAGCCGATATGGAAGCCATCGAGATGCTGTTTACGCCCGGCGGCAATGCGCGCCACGAATTCCTGCGGCGTGATGCCAGCCTTTTCGGCGGCGATCATGATCGGTGCGCCATGCGCATCGTCAGCGCAGACGAAATTGACTTCATGCCCTTGCATGCGCTGGAAGCGGACCCAGATGTCTGCCTGGATGTACTCCATGATGTGGCCGACGTGGAAAGCCGCATTGGCGTAGGGCAGGGCGGTCGTGACGAAAAGCTTGCGCGGTGGTGCTGGGTTCATGGGGTGGAGCTTAATCAATTAAAAACGCAATTTTAGCAGCGCGCGGCCGCCTGTTGCGATCCAATACGGTCTAATCGTCGCTACGACGCGGAAATCGGCAGATTAGGCTAGACTTCGGCCAACGAAATTCAGGAGATGCAATGAGCACAACGCCAGATGCGGTCAAGGCCGCTTTAATTCACGTCATCGATCCCAATACCGGCATCGACCTCGTCGCCAGCCGCTCGGCAAAAAATATCAAGGTCGACGGTCAGCAAGTCAGCCTCGATGTCGAGCTCGGTTATCCCGCCAAAAGCCAGTTCGAACTGATCCGTGGCCTGGTCACGCAAGCCGTGCAGGGACTCGACAGCGCGCTGCAGGTCAAGGTGAACGTGACGTCGAAGATCGTCGCGCATTCCGTACAGCGCGGCGTTAAATTGATGAGCAATGTCAAAAACATCATTGCCGTCGCTTCAGGCAAGGGCGGCGTAGGCAAATCGACCACGGCGGCGAATCTGGCGCTCGCGCTGGCAGCCGAAGGCGCAACAGTCGGCGTATTGGATGCCGATATTTATGGCCCGTCCCAGCCGATGATCCTCGGTATTTCCGGCCGGCCCGAATCTGCCGACGGCAAGACCATGGAGCCACTGGAAAATTACGGCTTGCAGGTCTCCAGCATCGGCTTCATGATCGATCCGGACCAGCCCATGGTGTGGCGCGGCCCGATGGTCACGCAAGCCTTGCAGCAGCTGCTGGACCAGACGAACTGGCGCGATCTGGATTACCTGATCGTCGACATGCCGCCCGGTACCGGCGACATCCAGCTCACCTTGTCGCAAAAAGTCCCGGTCACCGGCGCCGTCATCGTCACCACGCCGCAAGATATCGCGCTGCTCGATGCGCGCAAGGGTTTGAAGATGTTCGAGAAGGTTGGCATTCCTATCCTCGGTATCGTTGAAAACATGAGTACGCATATTTGCTCGAATTGCGGCCATGCGGAAGCGATCTTCGGCGAAGGCGGCGGGCAAAAGATGTGTGCCGATTTCGGCGTTGAATTCCTCGGCGCCTTGCCGCTGACGATGTCGATACGCGAGCAGACGGATTCCGGCAAGCCGACCGTCGTCGCCGAGCCGAATGGCGCAGTGGCCGCGATTTACAAAACCATAGCACGCAAGATCGCCATCAGCGTTGCTGAGAAGGCAAAAGACATGTCGAGCAAGTTTCCGACGATTGTGGTCAAGAACGATTGAACCTGTGAGGGTGGGGTGGTACTCATCGCCCGCCTGGCTGTGCAAATAAGCTCCGGCCCGTGATTTTGCGTTGAAAATGAATGGACCTTTAATGGCCGTGCGATAGAATAAGCCTGATAGGGGGTAGGCGATGACGCGCAGAGCAATCATTGATTCAGAAACCGAAAGGGCAGCGAGCCTCTTCCTTGAGCTCGTCGGTAGCAAATTTGATGTTGATCATGCCGTCCTCTTCGGCAGCCGCGCGCGGCAGACACACAAGCCTGACAGCGACGCAGACCTTGCTGTATTTCTGCGGGGCGAGCATTCCCGCTTTTTGCCAGTCAAATTGGCGATGGCAGACCTGGCTTTTGATGTTCTGCTTGAAACAGGTATTCTCATACAGCCTTTGCCAATTTGGGAGGATGAATGGTCAGCACCTGCAATGTATTCCAATCCTCAATTATTAAAAAATATTGCTGACGAAGGAGTACGCCTTTGAGCGATACTTCCATCGCCGGTGCATTGATCGCGAAAGCTATCCGCGCGGGCGAGTCTGCGAATCTGCTCTTGGCTGATGGTGATATCGACGGTGCATGTGATCGAGCGTATTACGCAATGTTTAACGCCGCCAGAGCTGCACTATTGGCTGCGAACGTCGGCATTACGCAGGACATCGGTAAAACGCATAGCGGACTGATCTCGGCATTCGGCCTTCAGTTAGTGAAGACTGGACGCATCCCAAACGAATTCGGTAAATCGCTCAATCGTGCTGAGGAAATTCGCCTGATCGCCGACTACAAAGGCGACTCTGTTGAATTTGTTGATGCGAACGAGTTGGTCCTGCAGGCGGATCGATTTGTGGAAACAATGCGGTCGATTTTTTTTCCTCAACACTGAGCCCGCTGACTCGAAAATTGACAAAGCATTTTTCGATCGCTGTTGAGTCGCAAGCCAAAGCAATACGCCTTCGCCAATCACCACCTACAAGTTAAAATACCTACTCCAATATACTTTACGACTTTGACAAACCAAGGCCGTTTTCATTTGCCATGACAGCTGTCCGTACCCGTTTTGCTCCCAGCCCTACCGGCTACCTCCACCTTGGCGGCGCGCGCACTGCGCTGTTCGCTTGGGCTTATGCGCGTCACTTTGGCGGCACCTTTGTGCTGCGCATTGAAGACACCGATCTCGAGCGTTCGACGCCGGAAGCGGTGCAGGCCATCATCGAAGGCATGCAATGGCTGGGACTGCATCATGACGAAGGCCCGTTCTATCAGATGCGGCGCATGGACCGTTATCGTGAAGTCCTCGCCGGCATGCTGGAAGAGGGCACTGCTTATTATTGCTACTCCACGCCGGCCGAAGTCGAAGCCATGCGCGAGCGCATGCGCGCCGCTGGTGATAAGCCGCGCTACGACGGTACCTGGCGTCCTGAGCCGGGCAAGACCTTGCAGCCAGTACCCGAGGCGATCAAGCCGGTCGTGCGCTTTCGTAATCCGCTCGATGGCGACGTGACCTGGCACGATGTGGTCAAGGGCACGATCACGATTTCAAACCGCGAACTCGATGACCTTGTTATCGCCCGTCCTGATGGCACGCCGACTTATAATTTCTGCGTCTCGGTCGATGACTGGGATATGCGCATCACGCATGTGATCCGCGGCGACGACCATGTCAACAATACGCCGCGCCAGATTAACATTCTCAATGCGCTCAAGGCGCCGCTGCCGCTGTATGGTCATCTGCCGATGATCCTCGGCGCGGATGGCGAGAAGCTCTCGAAGCGCCACGGTGCGGTCAGCGTGATGGATTATCCGGCGCAGGGATTTTTGCCGGAAGCGATGCTGAATTATCTGGCGCGTCTGGGCTGGAGCCACGGTGATGATGAAATTTTTTCGATGGAACAGTTCTGCGCATGGTTCGATCTCGATCACCTGTCGAAGTCCGCCGCGCAATTCAATCCTGAAAAACTCGCCTGGCTCAATAATCACTACATCAAGCTGACCGACAATGCGAAGCTGGCCGAGATGACGCATGCGCTGATGATGGCCGATGGCGCGCAGTTCGCCGCCGCGCCTGATCCGGCTGCCGTGATGGGCCTGATGAAAGAGCGCGTCAATACGCTCAATGAACTCGCCGATGCGGCCATGTTGTTCTATCGCCAGCCTGCGCCCGACGCGGCCCTGCTCGCGCAGCATCTGACGGAGGCAGTCAAGCCGGCCCTGCGTGACTACCTGCAGCGTTGCGCGACGATCGAATGGAGCAAGGCTGCATTGGCAGCGATGCTCAAGGAAGTTCTTGCCGCGCACAGCCTGAAGATGCCGCAGCTCGCCATGCCCATGCGCCTGATGTTGACGGGTCAATTGCAGACGCCATCGATCGATGCCGTCGTTGAATTATTCGGTCGCGAAGTCGCCATTGCACGCATCGAAAAGTTTCTCGCATAAAGTGGTTGCCACAGAGTTAAAGCTCAGGCTATAATTTCGCTTCTGCGCAGGGGGGTATAGCTCAGCTGGGAGAGCGCTTGCATGGCATGCAAGAGGTCAGCGGTTCGATCCCGCTTACCTCCACCAGCGAAATTTAGGATGCTGAAGTAAAGCAAAATAAAGTTCGCAGTAGCAGAAAAGTAGAGTATTATTCGGGTCGCAGTACGGACAGGTCACTGTCCCCATCGTCTAGAGGCCTAGGACATCACCCTTTCACGGTGAGTACAGGGGTTCGAATCCCCTTGGGGACGCCAAGTTAAAAAAGCCACCTTCGGGTGGCTTTTTTTTCGTCCAGCTTTTTTAAGCCAGGGGCAAATGCGCCGAACGCCATCGATGCCCATCTTTATCAATCAACAGCACATCCACATCCTGCAGCGTCGCGACCAAAGCCACTGCCTTCTCCGCGCCCAGCACCATCAAGGCCGTCGACAAGCCATCCGCCTGCAAGCCGGTCGGCGCAAACACGGTGACGCTGGCCAGTTCGCCCGGCGAGTTGCCGCTGGCCGGATCAAAAATATGATGCTGCGCGAAGTCTGCTGAAAACGTCATTTCGTAATCACCCGAGGTCGCCATGCAGCGGCCATCCATCGAAAATACTTCCGCCATCGACTGCGCCTCGCGCGGGTCGCGCACGGCCACTGTCCATGGCTGCTGCAAATGCTTGCGCCCTAGTGAGCCAAATTCACCCGTATCGAGCATCGCATGACGAATGCCACGCGCGCGCAAGGTGGCGCGCGCCACGTCCACGGCGTAACCTTGTGCGATGCCGTTAAGCGTGATGGCCATGCCGGGCAGCTGCAAGCTGATACGGCGCGCATTGACCTGCAGCTGCTGCCAGTCGACCAACGCCAATGCCGCGCGTCGTTCGGCGTTGTCCGGTAGTTTGCCCTTGGCTGCTGCGCTGCTGTAGGCCAGCCATAGCGGCTGTACCGTCACGTCAAAGGCGCCCTGTGTCAGACGCGACAGCGCGAGGGCATGCATCAGGACGGTCAGCACATGGGCATCCGGCTGTTCCAGCACACCAGTGCGATTCAAGATGGCGACCTGACTGTCGGTACGGTACAGCGTCATCAGGCGATCGATATTTTTTGCCGCGGCGAGCGCGTCGCTGATCGCAAGCGTCGCTTCATGCGCATCATCGTGCAGTACCTGTATCGATATCGTCGTGCCGAAGGCCAGATCCGCGCCGCTGTAAGGTTTCAGTTCCGCCGCGCCGTCGGCCGCCCTCGGCCACGCCAAGCCAAGGCTGGCTGCGCCTAAGCCAATTGCACTGCTAATGAATCTTCGTCGCTTCATTGCACTGCCTTTCGTCGTGTCAGTGTAGGACTTCAATCGGGATCACGCGCGGGCGTTTTTTTTCCATGATCAGCGGCGCGCAAAGTGACTCGTTTTCATGGATCACGACGCAGTCGAGGCACTGGAAACATTCTTCATATTGAATCGCGCCGCTCGGCCGGATGGCCTTGTATTCGCAGCTGTAGCGACAGGTCTGGCAGGGCGTGCCGCATTCCTTCCTGCGCGGCAGCCAGTCGAGCAGGCGTATGCGCCCGAGGACTGCGAGCCCGGCGCCGAGCGGACACAGATAGCGACAGAAAAATTTGTAGACGAACATCGACGCCAGCAGCAGTCCCGCCGCGAACGCGACATAAGGCCAGGAGCGGATGAAGTTGAGCGTGATGGCGGTCTTGAATGGTTCGATTTCAATCAGTTTGTCGGTCAGTTCAGCTGAGAAAAATGCACTGAGAATGATCGCTGCCAGCACCGCATATTTCAATAGTTTGAGTCGCGCATCCAAAGCTGCGCGTATGCGTAGCTGCGGCAGCTTCATTGCCTGTCCCAGCTTGCCCGTGAATTCCTGCAGCGCGCCGAAGGGACACAGCCAGCCGCAGAATGTGCCGCGGCCCCACACGAATAAGGACACCAGCACAAAGCCCCACAAGGTAATGCTCATCGGGTCATACATCACAAATTCGAGACTGCGCCCCGCCATCAATGCCTGCAGCACGCTGGTCAAGTTCACGATCGAGAGCTGGCCTTGCGCGTACCAGCCGATGAAGCCGGCAGTAAAGACTAAAAAGCCGCGCCGGAACCAGCTGAAGGCGGCCGCATTGGCCGTTATTTTTTTCTGCAGCACCAGCGCGCAAGTCAGCAGCGCCAAGGCGGCGAGCAGCAGTGCGACTTCCCACCAGCGCTGCTGCCAGATGCTGTGCCAGGATTTATTGTCGGCTTCAGCCGCGACATAAAATTGTGCTGGCAGCTTCAGCGTGAAGCGCACATCGCGGCTGATTTTTTCAGGGAAGATGATACCCTTGCTGCGCGTGACATGCAGATAGAATTCCAGCGGCTGCGCCGGGTCGAGGCCGGACTGGCTGATGATGCGGAAAATTTTCAGCGCGTCCGGACTCAGGCCGGGTTCACCGGGCAAGCCCACGTCAAGATCGAGATCGCGGATTTCAATTGGCAGCGTGCCTTGCTTTAAGGCGAGGCGGTCCGGTACGGCGCTGCGGATGAAGTCGGGGCCCGCCACGCCATAGCGTCCGCGCGAGACGATCATGATCGCGTGGTCACCGGGATCGAGCCGGTCTTTCAGTTTCGCCCAGCCAGCTTCACCGAGCAGATTGCGCCCGATCGTCGGTACCGACACATAGCTGACGTCCATGTCGACAAAGGCCTCTTCAGGGCGCGCAAGCGCGAGCGCATCAAGTCCGGCGCCGGCGGAATCGGCAAAGGCTTTTTCCATCTCGCTGTTGCGCATCAGGACCGGCGTAATCAAGCCGCGCTGTCGCAGCGATTGCGGCGTCATTGCTTCGTAGAGATCGGGTTTGATGCGCGCAATCAGATCCGGATCGCGGCCTTCGGCAAAGCCGAGTTTTTTGCGCGCGACTTTGAGTGCGGCCGACAATGCACTCTGGTTAATGATGCGCACCGAAGCGGTCGCCTTGCTCACGCCATCAATGTAGACGTTGCTGCCTTCGCGACTGGCGCCGCCATTTTTTTCGGTAGTGATTTTGATATTTTGCTTTAGCGACAGGCCCTGGTACTGGCTGACGAATTTATGCATCGGCGCTTCGCCCAGACCATCGAGGAACACCGGCTCATGATGCGACAGTACCTGCACATCCGTGAAGACGCCGTTCGGGTCGAGTCCGACCAGCAGGTTCATCGGCACACCTGAAAAGCCCGGCACCGGTGCAAAATCGATGGACTCGAAGACGTACGCGACCAGCACGGTCGAGGTCATGTCCTTCTTGAAAATCGGCCAGACCGGCAGGGCCGCATCCTTTTCCCCGACCATCAGTGGCGCGGGAAAGCGCGCGATCAGCGCGTCGCGCGTGAGTGTGCCGGCGCAGGCTTGCAGCACTGACGCCAGCAGTATCACAGCCAGAAAAAGTCGCCGCATTGCCGTCACGGCCGGACGATTTGCACTCCGTGTTTGGCGAAGATTTTCGCCATTTCGCCGGAGGCAAATAATTCATCGGTCGCGTCTTGCAGCAGCTTGGCTAGCGGCGCATTGTCCTTCTTGACGGCCATACCGACGGTCCAGCCTTTGCGCGGCAGGCGCATGAAGGAAACTTCGCGCATTTCAAACCGCGCGTCATTACCCAGCACGGATTCAATTTCCGAACGGTTCGCCAGCACCGCATCGAGTTCGCCGGATTTCAGCTTTTCCAGGGCCTCGATGGGCGTGGTAAAAATTTTCACGTGATCGCGATAGCGGCCGTTTTCTTCGCCGAGCAGGACGATAGCGGAAATCGAGACCTTTTCCACACCGATCTGCTTGCCTGCGAGCGAACTCATGCCGTTATATTGCGGCACCTTTTCGACATTCCTGACAAGTCTGACCGTCTCCGTGTGGTAGGGCGCAAAAACCTTAACCTGCGGCTGCTCATTGACGAATTGCGGATCGACCGGCACATGCAGCAGCAGGTCGGCCGGACCGTAGCCGAGGTAATGGCCTTTCCAGACCATATTGCGCAAATCGTCACCGACTTCTTCACCGGCGGTGAAGGGCATCACCGTCAACTTCAAGCCGAGTTTTTTCGCCAGTGCATCGGCAAGGTCGATATCGATGCCGCCAGTCTTGGTCGAGAATGGCGCAAAATTATCATAGACGGCCACGCGCAAGACCCCCGACTTCTGGATTTTTTCCAGGTCGGCCCGGGCTGGCAGGGCGACCATGAGCGTCGTGCACAGGATGGCCATGAAAACAGCAAGGCGGCTTTTTAAAAAATGTGTCATGGGTCTGCGCTTTCCGGCGTTATTGTTTTTTACTGGCGGAGGATTTGGCGGCGGCTGGTGCTGCGGCGGATGCGGCCTTGGCGGCGGCAACGGCGGGCATTGCGCGCACAGTTTCCAGATAGGCCTTGATGGACCAGATCGCCTCCTGGTTCAGAATGCCTTCAAACGGCGGCATGTAGACCGCGCCATTGCGCACCTTGCCGCGTCGTACAGAAGTCGCAAAGTAGCCATCGATTTCCTTGAAGCAGGCCTGCTTTTTGACTTCGTCCTTTTGCGACATGCAGTCACGGTCGAGCTGGCGCAGGTCTGGCGCAATACCGCCCGAGATCGCTTCCAGTCCATGGCAGCGCGCGCAGTTCTGCGCATAAGCTGATGTGCCGATGCGGATCGCTTCCTTGTTGCCGCGATAAGGATTCTCTTCGCGCCATTGGTCGCCGAGCTGGGGCAGTGATTTGGTGTCGACGGATTGCGGCGTGACATCGCCGTGCGCATGGACGAACGGGCTGACGACGGCGGCCGAAGTGATGAGCAAACTGGCGACAAGGTGGCGTAGGGATGGGGGCATGTTCATTTACCGTAAGTTGAGGAAATGCGTGAGCTAACGCAAATCACGTGCCATACAATTCCACGAGGGAATTCCCAAAAAATACGCAAATTTACTGTTTCACTATGGAACAGTGTTACATTTGGAGACAAGCAAGTCGTTCAAAGAACTTGTGTGTATATCACGGAGACAAGGATGAGTAATCGCATGGACCGGCGTACTTACGCCGATGGACAGGTGTTTTCCGCGCCGGGCTCAGGCATTGCGCAGGATGCGGCAAGGCATGGAAATGCTGGCATGTTTCCTGCTGAAAATAGCCCCATCATGATTGAACAATCCCATCAACGCTCCGTCGCTTACGGCTTGACCCGGTCCGCCGATCCCGACTTCAGCCCGCTCGGCAAAGGCGACCTGCGGCAATTGCTGGAGCAAAACCGCCTGCTCTACAGTCATGCCGCGCCAGTGATGGAAACGCTCTACGAGCAAATCATCAATACCCATAACATGTTGATCCTCACCGACGCCAATGGTGTGATCCTGCATACGCTCGGTGACGCCGATTTCCTCGAAAAGGCGGATCGCGTGGCGCTCAACCAGGGTGTCGGCTGGTCTGAGCGGAGCAAGGGGACGAATGCCATCGGTACTGCGATCGCGGAGAAGGCGCCAGCCATTGTCCATGCCGACCAGCACTTTCTGGATGCGAACGGGTTCCTGACCTGTTCAGCTGCACCGATTTTCGATGTCGCCGGCGATGTGATCGGCGTGCTTGATGTGACCGGCGACCAGCACAATTTTCATCGCCATACGATGGCGCTGGTGCGCATGTCGGCGCAAATGATCGAGAACCAACTGTTCGCCTCATCGTTCCAGGATGCGATCAAGCTGCGCTTTCATAGTCGGCAGGAGTTTCTCGGGACGCTCATGGAAGGCATTGTCTGCTTCACGCCGGCTGGGCGCTTCCTGTCGGCCAGTCGCAGTGGCTTGTTCCAACTCGGTCTGTCGAGCGCCGCATTGCAGGCGCATACCTTCAGCTCATTGTTCGGCTTGCCCATTTCTGCGCTGCAGGACCATTACCGTACAGCTGCGCCGGGACTGTTGAATCTGTGTCTGCACAATGGCGTGCGCGTTTATGCGAAGTGTAGCGATCTGCGCATCTCCAGCAATAGTTTTCAGCATGCCACTGACAATACGCGAAACCGGCCAACGCCGGCAGATGCGTCCGGTGAAGCGCGTGCCGCGGCGGGCAGCGAACAAAAAAAGATGCAGCTCTCCAGCCTGCGCTATCTCAATACCGGTGACGAACATGTGGCCACGGTCATCGACAAGGTAAAGAAGGTGATCGGGCGCGATATCTCCATCCTCATCACCGGCGAGACCGGCACGGGCAAGGAATTGCTGGCGCAAGCGATCCACAATGATTCGCCGCGCAAGTCTGGCCCTTTTGTCGCAGTCAATTGCGCCTCGATTCCGGAAACGCTGATCGAGTCCGAATTGTTCGGTTATGAAGACGGTGCCTTCACAGGCGCGCGCAAAAAGGGCAGCATCGGCAAGATCCTGCAAGCCAATGGCGGCTCACTCTTCCTCGATGAAATCGGCGACATGCCGCTTAATTTGCAGGCGCGTTTGCTGCGCGTGCTGCAGGAGCGCATGGTCACCCCATTGGGTAGCAATAAATCGATTCCAGTCAACGTTGCCCTGACCTGTGCCACGAACCGAAACCTGCGCGAAATGATCGCGCGCAATGAATTCCGCGATGATTTGTATTACCGCCTCAATGGTCTCGTAGTGCGGCTGCCGCCGCTGCGTGAACGCACCGATCTCGAAGTCGTCATCGAAAAGCTGCTGGCGGCGGAGGGCAACGGCATCCGTTACACCATAGAACCGGACATCATGCGCCTGTTCAGGGTGCATAGCTGGCCTGGCAATTTCCGCCAGCTGACGAATCTGATGCGAACCGCCATGGTTATGGCCGGCGACGACCATGTGATTCGGCGCGAACATTTGCCGGATGACTTTCTCGGTGACATTGCTGCCACGGCCAGCCTGCCTTCGAAGAGCAGCGCCGCAGTTGCGGGCGCAGACACGGTCATTGCCTCCGGCAGCACGCTGGAGGATGTGGAACTGTCGCTGATCCAGAAATCGCTGGCAGCGCATGGCGGAAATGTGTCGGCGACCGCGCGCGCGCTGGGCGTGTCGCGCAATACGATCTACCGAAAAATTCATTCCTGAGTTTGCTTTGAAGAAAAAAAGCCGGCGCATTTGCATGCGCCGGCTTTTTTTGACGCTGCCTCGTTAGCAGCGTCTGAATTGCTTATTTTGATGCCAGCTTGAAGACCCAAACCGAACCACCCTGTTCGAGGTAATTCACTTTCGAGGCTACATCGCCACCCCACAGCGGCACCGCGCCACCCCAGCCGGACACCACGGCGACATACTGCGTGCCGCCTTCCTGCCAAGTGATCGGCGGCGCGACAACGCCAGAACCGGTCTGGAATTTCCACAGTTCCTTGCCGGTCTTCGCATCCAGCGCCTTGAGGTAACCTTCAGGCGTGCCATAGAACACCAGATCGCCAGCGGTCGTCATGACACCACCCCAGAGCGGTGCTGCATTCTTGTTTTCCCAGACGATCTTGCCGGTCTTTGGATCCATCGCGCGCAGGGCGCCAATGTAATCTTCATTAAGCGTCTTGATTGTAAAGCCGGCACCGAGGAATGCGCCGCCTTTCTTGTAGCTGATCGGCTCGTTCCAGATTTCCATGCCCCATTCATTGGCTGGCACATAGAACAGATTTGTCTTCGGGCTGTAGGCCATCGGCATCTGGTTTTTACCGCCCAGGAAGGATGGTGCAGAGAACACGGTCGTGCCCTTCTTGCCATCGGCGCCCTTGGTCGGATCGCCCGGACGGTTCGCATCGACGAAGTTCGGCCGGCCGGTCTTCAGGTCAATGCCGGTGGCCCAGGTGATTTTCTTCACGAAGGGAAAGGCGTTTTCGAGTTTGCCATTGAGCGCATCGATCACATAGAAAAAGCCATTACGATCAGCCTTGCCGCCGAGACGTTTGCCGCCCATGTCGAAGGTCACGAATTCATTCACGCCGTCATAATCCCAGCCGTCATGCGGCGTGGTCTGGTAATGCCATTTGATCGCACCGGTGTCGATATCGATCGCCACCGTGGACGAGGAGAACAGATTGTCGCCGGGGCGCAGATGGCTGTTCCAAGGCGACGGATTGCCGGTACCAAAATACGCGAGGCCCGTCTTGGCATCGTAAGTGCCGCCCAGCCAGGTCGCTGCGCCGCCGGTTTTCCACAGCTCGCCCGGCCAGGTCTTATTGGTCGTGCCGGAAATGCCGATTTCAGTTTTCTTGCCATCCTTGTCGTACTTGTAGCCCATGTGGCCTTCGACCGTCGGGCGTACCCAGATCAGGCGACCGGTGCGCGGGTCACGCGCTTCCACACGACCGACGACGCCGAATTCGCCACCCGACACGCCGGTGAGCAACATGCCCTTGGCGATCAGCGGTGCGGCGGTATTCGAGTAGCCGGCGGCGTAGTCATCAATCTTTTCTTTCCAGACGACGGCGCCCGTTGCCTGGTCGAGCGCGACGAGTTGCGCGTCGAGCGTGCTGAAGATAACGAGATTGTCATAGAGCGCGGCGCCGCGATTGACCACATCGCAGCAAGGCATGATGGCTTCCGGCAAGCGGTGCTCGTATTTCCAGAGCTTGTTGCCAGTCTTTACATCGAGTGCAAAAATACGGGAATACGATCCGGTCACAAACATCCGGCCGTCATGGATCAGCGGCTGCGATTCCTGCCCGCGCTGCTTCTCGCCGCCGAAGGAAAAGGACCAGGCCGGCACGAGCTTAGACACCGAGCCGGTATTAATCTGCGTCAGTGGCGAATAGCGCTGGCCCTCCGTGCCCATGCCATAGCTTAAAACGTCATTCACGGATTTGGCATCGTTTGCAAGCATGGCATCTGTCACGCCGCCCGCATGTGCGGGCAGGGTGCCGGAAAATGCCGCCAGAATCAGTGTCCCCAATATTTTTTTGTACATCTACGCCTCCTGTGGATTTGTTCTTGAGTCGGTTCAAGTCGTATGCGAAACGAACAATCGCTGTTGCACCCGCGGCTTTGAGCAAACCTCATGCCACGTGGAAATCCATCCAGCTTTCTGTGGGGATGATGTTGATTTTGAGAGGGAATCCGCTGCTCGAAGGGAAAGCAGACCGGGCTGGGAGTGTCATTGCTGATTGTGATTTTTTCGAACAACTTGTTGGAAATGTGTTCCAGATTGTGTCAGTTGCAGCCGACGCAATTCCTGCTTAGGCGAGGTTTGGCGGGGTGGTGTGAGCTCAGGGCGCAATGGCATGAGATTTGCTGGATGGATATATAGCGTCTGCATTCCAGGCATGCGCAAGCTTCAAGAAAATGGACACCCGATGTCGACAACGTCAGAAGAACAAAAATACACCCGCGTGGCGATCTGGCTCCACTGGCTGATCGCGCTTTTACTGTTGAGCCAGTTTGCTTTTGGCTGGCTGCTTGAAGACATCCCGCGCAATACCCCGGCGCGTGGCAACCTCGTCAACCTGCACAAGAGCGCAGGCATCGTCATCGGCGTGCTGATCCTGCTGCGCATCGTCTGGCGCCTGACGCATCGGCCACCGGCTTTGCCGACGTCCATGACGCGCTGGCAGCAGCGGCTGGCCGGCATCAGTCATGCGCTGCTGTATGTCTGCATGCTGCTCATGCCCCTGTCCGGTTACCTCGCATCGAATTTCAGCAAGCACGGCATCAAGTTTTTCAATGCCGTCAAACTGGCGCCCTGGGGCAGCGATGACAAGCAGCTGTACGCCTTGTTCAACCAGACGCACAAGGTCACTGCGCTGCTGTTGGCGGCATTTGTGCTGCTGCATATATTGGCGGCGCTCAAACATCTGTTCGTCGAGCGCGACCAGATATTTTCTCGTATGTGGCCGCGCGCTGCTGCGCGACCTTGAATTTGCCAGCGCCCTACATTCCTCAATCGTTAGATGGAGTAGTCATGTTATTGAAACGCGTCTTGTCCCTCGGCTGCGCCGCTGTCATTGCAGCCTTGCCGCTACTGTCCGGCGCTGCGCCTCACGCCTATGTGCCCAACGAAGGGTCCGGCACCGTATCGGTCATCGATACCGCGACCGACCTGGTCATCGCCGATATCCTGGTCGGTAAAAAGCCGCGTGGTCTCGCCGTCGGCAAGGATGGCCACTGGCTTTATGTCAGCGACCAGCCGGATAACCGCTTGCAACTCATCGATTTATTGCAGCGCACGGTCGGCGGTGCAGTGGCGCTCGGCGAGTCGCCCGAAGGCGTGGCGATTTCGCAGGATGGCCGCTGGGTCGTGGCAGCGATCGAAGCGAAAAATGAAATCGCCATCACCGATACCGCCACGAACACGCTGGCGTTCTCGGTCGGCGTGAAGGGCCAGAATCCGGAGCATGCCGTCTTCAGTCCCGACGGTCGCATCATCCTCGTCAGTGCCGAGGAGGGCGGGGCGGTCGACGTGATCGACTTCGCCAGGCGCGAACAGGTCGCGCAAATTCCCGTGGGCGACAGGCCGCGCGGCATTGGCTTTTTACCCGACAGCAGCCGTGCCTATGTCGCCACAGAAAACAGCAGCGAAGTGTATGTGATCGATGCGCGCAGCTTCACTGTCATCGAACGTATCAAGGGCGGCGCGCGCGCCAATGGCGTCGCGGTGCATCCCGACGGCAGCCGGGTTTATGTTTCCAATGGCGGCGATGGCAGTGTATCCGTCATCGACACCACGACCAATCGAATCATCGCCACTGTGCCCGTTGGCCAGCGTCCGTGGAATATGGCGCTCACGCCCGATGGCAAAAAGCTCTACGTCGCCAATGGCCGCTCCAACAGCATTTCCGTCATCGACACGCAGCAAAACGTGAAGCTGCGTGATATCGCCGTGGGCAAATTGCCGTGGGGCGTGGTCATTAAGTAAGCGACGCTAAAGCGTTTTCTTTTCCTTTCCTTTCATCGAACCCTGAAACAAAGGCTGGCGTCTCTTGAATTCTACCGCTGATTTCTCACTGTCCCTCATCCCGCGCCGCCTGCCGCGTAGCTGCATTGCCGGCTTGATGCTCACCGCTTTGGCCAGCGCCTTGGCCCAAGCGCAAACGCCGGCGTCGCAGGGCGAAATCGTCGTCAGCGCCAGCCGCGCTGCGCAAACGCGCTTCGATGCACCGGCCGCGATCGATGTTGTCACGGTCGATGCCTTCCGTGCGACTTCGCCGCTGGTCAATCTTTCTGAGCTGTTGGGCGCAGTGCCCGGATTGCAAATCCGCGAACGGCAAAATTACGCGCAAGACCTGCAGGTTTCCGTGCGCGGCTTCGGCACGCGTTCGACTTTTGGCGTGCGCGGTGTGCGCATTCTCGTTGACGATATTCCGGCGACCATGCCGGATGGTCAGGGGCAGGCGGCGACCGCCAGCCTGAGCGCGGCCTCGCGTATTGAAGTCTTGCGCGGGCCGATGGCGCAGATGTACGGTAATTCAGCGGGTGGTGTGCTGCAGGTTTTCACGCGTAATCCTCCGGGCGCCGCTGCGTCCAGGGGCGATGAAGCTGCAACAGCGAGCATCACGCTAGGCGCTGGAAGCGACCAGCAGCGGCAAATCGGCGCGTCCTTCGCCGGCGGTTCCGAGCTGATCGGCGCGGTGCTCGATGTGTCGAAGTATTCGACCGATGGCTATCGCGATCACAGCGCCGCCGAGCGCACGCAGTTCGCTGGCAAGATCGTTCTGCGCGCATCCGCCGCAACGACGGTCACGGCCATGTTCAATCAATTCGACCAGCCGATCGCGCAAGATCCGCTCGGCCTTACGCAAGCCGCGTATGAACAGAATCCGCGTCAGGTCATCGCCGGCGCAGTGAGCTTCGATACGCGCAAAAAAATCGCCCAGCAGCAGGGCGGCGTTGTGCTTGACCATCAGCTCGCCGACAATGACGCCTTGAAGGCGCGCCTGTATAGCGGTACCAGGCAAGTCAACCAGACTCTCGCGCTCAGTGGCAGTGCGACCAATTCATCCGGCGGTGTGGTCGACCTGGATCGTGATTACGGCGGCGTCGGTTTGAACTGGACGCACAAGATGCGCGTCAATGGTTTGCCCCTGAGCTGGGTAATCGGTGTCGAAGCCGATCAGCTGCGCGAACTGCGTCGGGGGTTCGTTAATAACGCTGGCGTGGCGGGTGATTTGCGCCGCGATGAAAGCGACCGCGCCCGGAATCGTGACATCTTCGGCCAGATCGACTGGCGCTTTGCGCCTGACTGGCGCGCAACTGCAGGCGTGCGTACCAGCCAGGTAGGCCTGTCAGTGGACGACCACTACATCACGGCGGCCAGCCCGAATGACAGCGGCAGCGTTGATTTTCACAATACCAGCCCGGTCGCGGGACTGGTATGGCATGCCAGTGATGCACTCAATGTCTACGCCAATCTCGGGCGCGGATTTGAAACGCCGACTCTGGCCGAATCCGCCTACCGTGCCGTGGGGACCGGCCCGAACCTGAGCCTGTTGCCGTCCACCAGCGTGCAGGCCGAGCTCGGCGCAAAAATCAAGAGCGGCCGGCATGCGATTGACCTCGCCCTGTTCGATGCCCGCAGCAAGAATGAAATCGTGCCTTCCACAGTCATCAATGGCCGCGCAATTTACCAGAACGCCGATGGCGTACAGCGGCGCGGCGCGGAAGCCGGCTGGCAGGCAAGCTGGAATTCCTTGACGACGCGCCTGGCTTACACCTGGCTTGATGCGCGCTTCCAGAAGGCGTTTTACAGTGCGCCGAATGTGCTTGTGGCAGAAGGTAATCGACTTCCGGGTGCGCCCGAACACAGCTTGTACATCGATGCACAATACCAGTTCAGCAAGGCGTTGATGGCAGGGCTCGAATTGAAGGCGGAAAGCCAGGTCCAGGTCAACGATGTGAACACAGCGTCAGCGCCCGGCTACGCACTGTGGAATGCGCGCACCGGCTACGCCTTGCGCTTAGGCGCAGCAGACCTGTTTGTGTTCGGCCGCATCGATAACCTGCTCGATAAGCGCTATACCGGATCGGTTATCGTCAATGATGGCAATGGCCGGTTTTTTGAGCCGGCGCCCGGCAGGCGATTTTTCATGGGAGTGCGCACGGCTTTATAATGCGTGATTGAATCTGCAGCACCGACAAATCACCTGACGACCATGCGCCCCGATAAAAATCAAGTTACAAGCCTGGCGCTCTTTTGCAAGGTCGTCGATAACTACGGCGACATCGGCATTTGCTGGCGCCTGTCACGTCAGTTGCAGCAGGAGCATGGCGTCGCCGTCAGCCTGTGGGTCGATGATCTGCAGTGCTTCCGGCGGATTTGTCCGGACGTGAATGTCAACGCCGAGCAGCAGCAGTTGCAGGGCGTGACCGTGTATCACTGGCGTAATCAAGGCGGTGTCTATTCGGCGGATGAGATCGCCGACATCGTCATCGAATTCTTTGCCTGCGATATCCCGGAAGCCTATATCGCCGCCATGGCGCAGTGCGAGCCAGCGCCGATCTGGCTGAACCTCGAAGGCCTGACGGCAGAGGAATGGGTCGAGGGCTGTCACACCTTGCCTTCTCCGCATCCGCGCCTGCCTTTGACGAAGTATTTTTTCTTCCCCGGTTTCACTGACAAGACCGGCGGCTTGTTGCGTGAAGCGGCTTTGGACCAACAGCGCCAGCAATTTCAATCCGATCCTCTAGCGGTCACGGCGTTTCTGGCGCAAATGGGCCTGACGCCGGCGGAGATGGCTTCGTTCAAGGTCTCCCTGTTTTGCTATCCTCATGCGCCCGTCGCCGCCCTGTTCGAAGCTTGGCAGGCCAATGACACGGCCATCACCTGTCTCGTACCCGAGGGCGTGGCGAGCGAGGTGGTAGAGGCATATATCGGCACCCTTGCAATAGCAGGCGCAGCGCGTACCAGCGGTGCGCTCACGGTGCGCGTCGTGCCCTTCGTTGCGCAAGCCGATTACGACCGGCTGTTGTGGTCCTGCGCCTTGAATTTCGTGCGCGGCGAAGATTCGTTCGTGCGGGCGCAGTGGGCCGGCAAGCCCTTCATCTGGCATATTTACCCGCAGGATGAAAATCTGCATCACGTAAAGTTGCGCGCTTTTCTGCAGCGTTATAGTGCTGAGATCGACAGCTTGAATCAGTATTCACTTCAATGGAATGGTGCGGTGGCCCAGAGTATTGACGCACCAGAAAGCTGGCTGCTACTGCAAGCCGAGCTGCCGAAAATTGTGCGCAGGGCAGCGCAATGGCAAGAACAAATGCGTAGCAATGGTGACCTCGCCGGAAATTTGCTGAAGTTTGCCGCCACGCTGAAGGGTGCTGCGCAGGAAAAACAAGGTAAAATGCGCGGTTAATTATTTCAATTCGATCAAAAGTGAGCCGACGGTGCACTACGCCGGCAGGCTGCAATTGATTTTCATGCAACTTACTTTTTACGTACATTCTCTATGAAACCTGCAAAAGAAATTCGTGTTGGTAACATCATCATGGTCGACAGCAAGCCGATGATCATCTTGCGCTCTGATGTCAATGGCTCGAGCCGCACGGGCTTCACCTACAAATGGAAGATGAAAAATCTTCTGACCAACAGCCCACAGGAAAACGTCTTCCGCGGCGACGACAAGTTCGACGTCATTGTGCTCGACAAGAAGCCAGTCACGTATTCGTATTTCGCGGATCCATTGTTCGTGTTCATGGACGCTGAATACAATCAGTTCGAAATCGAAGAAGAAAACCTCGGCGATGCAATCCACTACCTGAAAGATGGCATGGAATGCGAAGCCATTTTCTACGACGGTAAAGCTATTTCGGTTGAATTGCCAACGACAATCGCGCGTCTGGTCATTTACTCGGAGCCAGCAGTCAAGGGCAACACTTCAGGCAACGTCCTGAAAGAAGCCAAGATTGAAAATGCGGTGGAAGCGCATTGCCATATTGTTCAAGTGCCATTGTTTGTGGCGCAGGATGATGTGATTGAGATTGATACGCGTACGAATGAGTATAAGCGGGTGGTGCGTAACTAATGCACTGAATCGGAGCTGCATCAGTTTCGAGGACCACGAAGTCATTGGGTCCGCTTTAAAAAACGCCACAGCCTTTGACTGTGGCGTTTTTTTTCGTAACTAGCTTTTTTAGGGTATTTGTAGTTTTTAAAAATACCTAAAAATAGTAATAAAGTGATTGACATACCTATTAGGCAGCAACTACGATAAACATTATCAAAATGAAGAGCATGTGCGGAATCAAATCGCCCCGGTCCAGACCTTTGAATTGGCGCATAACCCCGCTCAAATGAACAGGAGCAGACATGAGCACCCGTGTTGCAGTCGTCGAAGACAATCCGAGTTTCCTCGAAAAGTTCGTTGGCATCATCAGCGCCGCGCCTGATTTTCACCTGTCTGGTACGGCAGAAAGCGGCCAGGGCGGCTTCGCGCTAATCGAGCGTGATGCTGCGGATATTTATCTGGTCGATCTCGGACTGCCTGATTTCAGCGGCATCGAAGTCATCCGTAAGGCGCGCCAGATGCGCCCACAATGCCACGTAATGGTCGTGACCGTTTTTGCGGATGATGCCAGTATCCTCGCCAGTATTGAGGCAGGTGCGACCGGCTATATTCTCAAAGACAGTTCTGCAGACGAAATCGTCGATTGTCTATGCAATTTGCGCGACGGTGGCGCCCGTGTCAGTCCATCGATTGCACGTAAAATTCTGCAGCGCCTGCAATCTGCCCAACAACAACCCGCTGAAGTAAGCAAGCCCTTCGTCGCGCCATCCCGGTTAAGCGACCAATTGACCCCGCGTGAAGTCGACCTGTTGCAATCCCTGGCGAAAGGTTTGAGCTTCAACGACATCGCCAGCCAAAAATTCATCTCGCCGCATACGGTGGCGCAGCACGTAAAAAACATCTATCGCAAACTAGCCGTTAATTCACGCGGGGCAGCAGTTTATCAGGCGAGTATGCAGGGTTACATACACTGAGCGCTCCTACCCAAATAGCGACTGAAGTACAGCGACCTGATCGCTGAAGTTTCCTTAAGCGATGCGTGCGACATTGCGTCGGCTTATCACTGTCAGAAGCTAGCTTAATAAAGTTGCTATAACGAAATATAACGTTTTAAGGGGATATTGCCACTACCATATTCACGCTATCTTGGTTATCAATTAGAGGAGTTTGCCTGATATGACGACAAGCGTAGCGGTGATCGAGGACAACCCGAATTTTCTGGAAAAGTTCGTCAATATCATTGCGTCGACACCTGAATTCAGCCTCTTTGGCATTGCCATCGATGGACGTAGCGGGCTCGATCTGATTAAACGTGGGCCGGCTGATATTTACCTGGTAGATCTGGGTTTGCCTAATGTAAGCGGCAACGATGTGATCCGCCAAGCGGTCGCCAGCCATCCGGATTGTAGTGTCATGGTAGTCACAGTTTTTGGGGATGAAGACAACATCCTCGCCAGCATTGAAGCGGGCGCCAAAGGGTATGTGCTCAAGGATGGCGAGGCCGATGAGGTGCTCGATTGCCTGCGTAAGCTGCGCGATGGCGGTGCCTGGCTGAGTCCCATGGTCGCGCGCAAGATTTTGAATCGGATACGGCTCGACCGCTCAATGGCGGCGACGGCGCTTGAAGCATTGTCGCAAGTTTCCACTGAGCGCGGCCCGGCGCCCGTGCATTTGACCAAGCGTGAAGTTGAACTCTTGCAGGAGTTGGCGAAGGGGCTGAGCTTTGCTGAAATCAGTGCACTGTTTTTCATTTCGACGCATACCGTAGCGCAGCACATTAAAAATATTTATCGCAAATTGTCAGTCAATTCCCGTGGAGAGGCAGTCTATGCGGCCAGCAGGATGGGGCTCATTGAATAAAGCCAGACAAGACATTCAGCGGGCCTTGTTGATCCTGCTGATTTTGTTCGGGCTGGGTGGTGAGGTTGCCGCTAGTGAAGCCGGCGGACAGGAGTTGCCTGTTTCCGTCCTGATTTCTGATGCACTCGTCGTGCCCGGTGCGGACGCTGCCTGGCGTGAAGTCGCAACCCCCCATCGCGAAGTCAAGCCCGCCGGCAAGGATCTCGTCACCTATTGGTACAAGGCTGATTTTATATTTGGCGTCGGGTCAGATGCATCCTGGATCCTGTTGCCAAGGATGCGTAACGGCGGCAAGGTCTTTGTCAACGGCATCGAAGTGGAGAGGCTGCAGGAGTCGACGCCTGACTTCCAGATGCGCTGGCGTCATCCACAATTGCTTTACCTGCCTATTTCAGCGCTTCATGTTGGCCACAACCAGATTGCCATTCGAACACCCTCGCGTGAGCTGCGCACGACTTTTGGCGGCATTCAGATTGGGTCCGAGACTGCCTTGCGTGCCATGCACGATCGCTGGATATTCTGGGATCACACTCTAAATGACTTGCTTAGCGGTGCCGCGCTATGTATCGGCGCATTTATTAGCGTGATCTGGCTCTACCGGCGCAAGGAGCGCACGTTTGGCTTGTTCGGGCTGTCCTTGCTGTTCTGGAGCGCGTTCATCTTCCTTTTCCGGGCGACAGAAGTGCCGATGGTGCTGTTTTCGCAATGGGTCGCGGCCTGCTATTTCACCTTGGGCGGCTTCTTCACGATCCTCATGCTCAGCCTGATCCGGTTCTACGGTGTGCGTAAGCGCTGGCTGACGCGCGTGCTAATGGGTCATTGGCTGGGCTCAAGCTTGCTTTACCTGGCGGGCGGGGATGCGGTTCGGGCATCGATCGATATCATCTGGATCGCAGGTTTTCTACCGATGCTAATCTACAGTTTCGTGCTGACAGTAAAGGCGACAGTTCGCCGACCGAGCATGTTGAACTTTGGAATCCTGATCGCCTTTTTAATGGTATTTCTGGCCTTATTGCATGACTACGCGGCGCGCCATGGCATGTTCAATCTGCCGGAATCATATCGTCTGCACATGGCCATTCCTGGATTGCTGATCATGGCCGGCATGGTGGCCATGGGGCGCTATGTGGGTTCACTTAATCGAGCCGATCGCTTACGCAAAGAATTCGCTCGCCGACTCGTCAGCCGTGATGCGGCCAATCAGGCCGGCTATGCAAGCCTGCGCGACGCTGACAAGGAGCGCGTCATGATCGACGAGCGCCAGCGCATCATGCGCGAAATGCACGACGGCATTGGCTCGCATCTGCTGTCGACCCTCGTCATCGCCCAGCGTGGCAGTGCAACGCAGGATGAACTTGTCGAAATGCTCAAGGAATGTGTGGATGAAATGCGCCTGACGATTGATACATTTTCACCCACCGATCCTGACCTCCTGTCGATATTGGGGAATTTCCGTTTTCGCATGGAGTCGCGTTTCAAGGCTGTGGGTATCAAGCTCATCTGGCGTAACCACGCTCTGCCGAATCAGTTTGATCTGGGCGCTGATGCTGGTCTGCAGGTATTGCGCATCTTGCAGGAAGCTTTGACGAATGTGTTGAAGCATGCGGGTGCGCAGATGGTGGAGATTACGGTAACTTACCGGGAGGATGGTCTCTCGATCCGGATTCGGGATGATGGCGTCGGAATCAGCCCAGTGACGCCCGAGGGAGGGCAAGGTCTGGGGAATATGCGACTTAGGGCAGGCAAAATTGGCGCTGCGCTCTCGATCTCCAGGGTGGCGCACGGTACGGAAATTTTGCTCGATGTGCCCGTTAATCCCGTATCGCGACATCCCCGGCCGATGATGCCGATAGCGACTTCACATGCCATTGCCTGAGTCCCGCCGCACAGGTACAACTTCAAAACACGACGCAATGGGCTTTATCCAGCTAGCCACCGCTGCTTGATTGGACGGTTCCGCAATTTAGTTATATTTCTTTATAGCAATATCCCTGATTTAAGGGATGTGCCTCTTATAAGTCTCCCTCTAACATTCCGGTTATCTGCTATTTCGGTTGGCGAGAGGCTATTCCTGCTCGTTTATCGGCTTAGTTTAGCCTGAGTTTTTTGCGTATTCATTAGAGAGTGCGCTCACGTTTTTGCTTTGCAGCGAATAATTTTAGGAACATCGTCAATGCCTTCACCTGTTACGCCGTCCCTCGGTTCGCCAATTACATTGAGCGAGAATCAAATCAAGCTCACCAAGCTGTACTTGGCTGGCTTCGGTCGTGCCCCTGAATCTTCCGGGCTCGCCTACTGGGAAAGCGAGATGGCTGGCGGGAAGACGATGGACGCAATCGTGCGCACCGTATTCAGCCTGTCGATTGTCAAAGCGATTTACCCGGATTCAATGAGCAATGGCGAATTCCTGACTGCGGTTTACAAGAACGTGTTCGGCAAAGTGCCTGATACCGACGGCCTCAATTATTGGCTTGGGCAATTGGGTAAGGGTACGGAGCGTAGCGCGCTGGTCATGACCATGATCGATGCTGGACTGGGCACACCGGCGGGTACCCCGGGCAAGGCCTTTCTGACGAATCGCTTCGATACATCGCAATACGCCGTGGCGCAGCAGCTCGCCCAGAACAAGGAAATTTCAGTTCAAAAGCTGAAGGATATTCTTGCTGGTGTGACCGCCGACACCGCGAGCGTCGTCGCCGCCGAAAAGGCCGTAGATCAGTTCAGCGGCCTGGCTGTCGCCGGTAAGGCCGTCGACGGCTATTTGAGCGGAGCGACCGTCTTTGCAGATACCAATGGTGATGGCATTCAAAATCCAGGTGAGGCGAGCACCACGACAGATGCCAACGGTAACTTTGTCCTGACCGGCGCAAAAGGCACGCTGATAGTCAGCGGAGGCACGGATCTGACAACAGGTAAAGCGTTTCAGGGTGTATTGAAGTCGCCCGAAGGCTCGTCGGTCATCAATCCGCTTACGACCGTGCAACAGGGATTCATTGCATCTGGTCTAAGCGTTGCCGACGCACAGGCGAAAGTCGCCAAAGCACTTGGCTTTGACGCCGGCACGATTGATCTGACGACCTTTGATCCGCTGGCCACCTCGCAGGATAAGAACGCCAGTGCAGCGCAGATTGCTCTCGGTGTTCAGATGCAGGCTGAAGCAGCGAAGGTGGCGAATTTTATCGTTGCAGCCGGACAGACGCTTGTCGGTGCTGCAGGGGGTAGCGCCAAACTTGATCTTAATGCGGCGATGGACGGCATTGTTAAATCGCTGGTCAGTGCAATTGGTAAGGACACTGACGGGATTGTGAGTCTGGCGGATTCAAAATTGCTGTCCACTGTTTTGGTCGATAGCGTCAAGCTTACAGGTGATGCTGACCTGATTGCCGCCAGCACCAAGGTCACTGCCCTCGCCAATGATTTCGCCACCGTGTCAGCGGCGGCGGCAGCAAATGTTGACAAGGCAGTGAGTGCGGGTGGTGACGCGAGCAAGGTGCTGGCGAGTATTGGTCAGGCCTCTGTGGTCGCGCAGGGCGATATGACGAGTCAGCTGCTCACCGCGGCGTCGGGTAGCGGCGATTTGTCGGCGTTGACGACGACGTTCAGTACGGCCGGGTTTGAGGCCGCGGCGGTCAAAGCCGTTGTTGCCAATACGATTGCGCCGACGGCTGCGCCGACAGTCGCGCCTACTTCAGCACCCACTTCAGCACCCACTTCTGCGCCGACGAGTGCCCCGACTTCGGCCCCAACCGCTGCGCCTACTGCAGCGCCGACCGCCGCTCCCACATTCAATGTCAGCGGCAGTAGCGTCACCATTAGTGATGTTGATAACAGCCATATCGCGAGTGCAGGCGATACGATCACAATCACATTGAGTCAGCCTGTTACCGCTTCACGCATTTCGATCACAGACCTCTCGCTGTCAGGTGGTCATACATTCGGCACTGCGGCGACACTGACTGCGGTGAGTCCTGTCGGGGTTGTAGCAACCAGTTTTACAGTAACCCTTGGTGCAAGTCCGACCGTCGCTGCGAATGACACCATTACGTTGGCAAAGACAGGCTTGGTCAGCGCGACCAATATTGCGGCCAGCAGCAATGTGACATTTTCGGTTCCGGTTTTAGAGACCGTCGCACCGACGCTGGCTTCAAGTGCGCCTGCCGATAATGCGATCAATTTTGTGCCGACCGAGAATCTTGTACTAACGTTCTCCGAGCCTGTGCGGCTGGCGACCGCCGGCACCATTACCCTCTACAACGCCAGTAACGTGGTCGTCGAAATATTCGACCTCGCCACTAACCTCACTGGCAAGGTTACCGTGAGCGGCAGTACCGTAACGATTAATCCAACTGCTAATCTCGGGTCGAGTACCGGCTATTACCTCAAGATCAGCAGTGGCGCGATTCTTGATCTTCCTGGCAATGTTTATGCGGGCATAACTGATGCCACCACGCTCAATTTCACGACTGCCGATGTATTGCCACCGACATTAGAGTCCTCGACTGTCAACGGTAATACGATAGTGCTGACGTTTAACGAGGCGCTGGACGCTGCCCATCTACCTTCTGCGTCCGCCTTCATTGTGAATGTCAACGGTGTTGCCAATGCTGTTACTGCCTTGGTCGCTGACGGTACGGCCAAAACGGTGACCCTGACTTTGACCAATACGGTGCTCAATGGTCGGTCGGTTGAGTTCAGTTATACCGATCCCACTTCCGGCAATGACGTCAATGCGGTCCAGGACGTTGCGGGTAACGATTTGGTGACGATTGCCAATCATGCCGTCATCAACCTGACTGCTGCGCCCGTCATGTCCCAAACGACAGGTAACGACATCATCAACGCAATTCAAGGCAATGTTATGGCCGCGGTTGCATTTGATGCAGGCTCTGGCAACGACCAATACGTCATCAACAGCGACGTCGCAAATCATCCGGCAAACATCAATATCAGTAGTTTTTCAACTGGCGATAAGCTGGTCTTTGATGCGCCGGCTGGCGCGACCTTGGCATCGCTCAGTGCTCTTTATCAGATCGCGGACAACGGCACCAATATCACTTTGGTCAGTAACGTTGGCGGCAGCGTGCAACAGGTCGTGCTGACTGGATTAACCGGAAGCCGAGCGGCCGTGGGTGGCTCCGTTGATAATTTGACGGAACTGTCCAGCTTCCTTGGTGTAGGGGCGATTTTTGTTGATCAGTCTGATGCTACAGCGGCCGGATTGGGCAACCTCACGTCACCCTCCTTGGTCGAGACGTTTGGGAGTGATGTAATAAATGCGAATCAGGGCAGCGTATTTACTGCACCCAGGGTATTCAACGCGTCCAATGGTAATGACCAGTATGTAATTAACACCCTGGTGGCGAACGCGACCGCGAATATCAAGATCACGGGTTTTGGCACCGGCGACAAGCTGGTCTTCGATGCTGCTGATGCAGCTGTTCTGACGAACTTGAATTCCATCTACTCAATTTCCGACAATACCCAAGACATCACGCTTTACGCCAACGTCGGCGGCAGCATTCAGCAAATTACACTCGTTGGCCTCAATGGCGATCGCACGGCAGTTGGCGGTGCGATCGACAATATGACTGAACTATCGACTTTCCTTGGCGCCGGCGCAATTGTGCTGATCTGAACACCAAGTCTCTCTTATTAAATTAGCTTAAAACGGACTCATTAAAATGGCCATACTTATCTCCACCACAGGCGTCGAATATTCTTTCGGTTCAGCAGACACGGAAAACACATTTTATGGCCGCGCTGACGCGACAGAGGCGCTGACTTACAGCGGGACTGGCAGCCTGAAAGTGATGGATGTGTCGTCTGGTGACAGGATCAACCTGACGGAAGGGAGCGCCGGCTGGCAAGTCAAAGTACTCGGCAATTCCGTGTACGCCATGAATGGCGCACGCACGATTGAGTTGGGTTCGTTTATTGCTGGCGAGACTGTGGTGTTGGGGTTTAATGGGGGGCAGACAATTTCGATCGCTGCTGCTGCGGCAAATTCATCATCGCCGACTGTTTATACGGCTACGCCGAGCACTGGCACTCCCGTTACTTTGACGAATGCATTGCAGAGTATTTTGAATGTCTTGCCTGACACGATCCCTCCAACAATAGCGATCACCAGCGACAAGACAGCGCTAAATGCTAGCGGTACGGCATCGATTTCGTTCGTATTGTCAGAGGCCTCGAGCAATTTTGATGCAAGTGATATTACGGTTAGTGGCGGCACGCTGAGTGGATTTGCCGGCAGTGGAACAAACTACACGGCGGTGTTCACGCCCACGGCTGGAAGTGTGGCAAACGGCGTTATAAGTGTTGGTAACAGCAAGTTCGCCGATGCCGCAGGCAACCTCAATGTAGATGGTGCCGATGCAAATAATCAAGTCACAATTACGGTGGATACGGTATTTCCAGGTGCGCCAACGATTGGAACGGTGGCTGGTAATGATGTAGTAAATAACAGTGAAGGAACAGCTGGATTTGCTATTGCAGGTAAAGGTGAAGTCGGGGCAACTGTTGCGCTCAATTTTACGAGCGGTCGTACTTTAGCTGGTGGAAATACTGCATTGGTCAATAGCAGTGGCGATTGGACTGTTGCTGTAACGTCAGCGGATGTAACGGCATTTGGTCAAGGTAGCGAAACCGTTACAGCTGTGCAGCGTGATGCGGCGGGAAATCTGGGAAGTGCTGCCACTTCGACGACATTTACGGTGGACACAGTTGTCCAAGCGGTCAAGGCTGTGACCCTGTTTGCTGCCGATGGCACAACGCCAGTGGGAAGTTACGACTCGATTCAGCTTGCGATCAATGCAGCGACTGATGGTCAAGTCATCAAAATTGCAGCAGGTACTTACTCGGGACTGGGTGAAATCCATGTCAACAAGGCGGTATCGATTATCGGTGTTGATGCCAATGGTGACGCGAATACCCAAGAAGTAATTATTAATTCGACAGGCCGAACTTTCGTCATTGACGGCACAGTCGGTGCTGTCTCGATTTCTGGCATACGGGTTAATGGTGGAACGGAAGGCGTATCGGTTGATGGTTCGAGCTCGGTGGCTACCGTGTCATCTGTCTCAGTAACGAACAGCACGTTTGCGAGTCAGCTAAACGCTGGTTTGGTCATCGGCTTAAACAATCCCGCATCAGCACTTGGCGCATTGACGGTCACGAATGTAGTGTTCGATCAGTCCGCGCCAAGCTCAGTTACAAAAGCGGATGCGCAATCTGCTGCCGGCATCATGATGTTTGGTTTTGATGTAGGCCACGCTACATTTAGTGAAGTTAAGGTGATCGGCGGCGCGACGACGGCAATAACATCGCCTTGGTATGGCATTCAAATTCAAGGTGCGCAGAACAATCAGCTTTCATCCGTCGGGACGTGGCAAGGTGCGGGTCCTTCTCTCACCGGTGCCATTGTCATGACAGGCGTGACCGTCGAGGGTGGCTTTAACAAGAATGCTGTGGTGGTCTATAACTACGCAGATATTTCCGGGCTCAGCATTAACGGACTTGACCTTAGTAAGACGGTATCCGGTTGGGGCGCAGCGCTCAATGTTGATGGGATTAAAAATAGCTATGACGCATCAGGATGGAATTTAACGCTGGGATCGAATAACACGACGTTGCAAGACGAGACCATTTCCCAAGGTGTAATGAACCGGACAATCAGCGGTAGTACCAGTGCGGATATTCTAATTAGCAAGACTGGTGCTGACACACTCGTTGGCGGCAAAGGGGACGATTCATTTATTGGAGGTGATGGGAACGACAGCATTGATGGAGGCGTGGGTGCGGATACTGCCGTAGTTTATGCCACTCCAACATTTGCGCGCGACAGCAATGGCAAGTTGACTGTAACGACTGCCTATGATGGCACTGACACACTGATGAATGTTGAGTCTGTGCAGCAAATGACGAGTGCGACAGTACTTGGGACGAAGTTCGTAATTGTCGATGCGTATGCGAATCTTGATGCGGCGATATCTGCGGCGACAAGTGGTAATGTCCTTGTTAAATCAGGGACTCTCGAATTGACGCTTTCTCAGTCTCAATCTTTGCAGGCCAAAGGTGTAACGACTTATAGCGGCGACACAATTAAGGTGACGAGCGACATTACTGCCCCGACCTTGGCCGTATCAAATATTGTTGACAGCGATAGTGATGATGTCATCAAGGTTAGCGATGTTGTAATTTACACCGTAACATTTAGCGAGGACATTGATTCTTCGACGGTGAGCGCTGCTGACTTCACTAATGCGGGTACATCGACTGTAACAATTGGCGCTATCTCCGAGACTTCTGCAGGCGTATTTTCTGTTTCAGTAACCCCGACAACAGCGGGTACCTTGCAACTGCAAGTGCCTCAAGGGGCGGTGATTAAGGACATCGCAGGTAATTCGCTGAACACGGCAAGTGCAATACAGGATGGGCAAACGATTACTGTTGATGGGATTGCTCCAACGCTGGCAACGTCGGCAATTATCGATAGCGATGCCGATAACATAATTTCGGTAGGTGAGACTGTGCAGTACACGCTGACCTTCAGTGAGGACATCGATGCTGCCACGGTGAGCGTTGCTGACTTCTCGAATGCAGGTACTGCCACCGTAATCATTGATGGTCTATCGAAAGTGTCACCTGGCGTATTTAATTTATCAGTTACAGCGACTTCAGTGGGTGATGTGCGCTTGCAAATTCCTGTCGGCGCGTCAATCGCTGACATCGCGGGAAATGCACTGGTTACGACGAGTGCGATTGTCGATGCTGATACGCTGACGGTGCCTGTCGCAGTTATTAAGCCGGTGATTTTGTTTGCCGCGGATGGAACAACGCAGGTGGGCGGTTACGACTCGATTCAATTGGCGATCAATGCAGCCGCTGATGGCCAAGTAATCAAAATTGCGGCGGGTACTTATTCAGGACTGGGTGAAATCCATGTCAACAAGGCGGTATCGATCGTCGGTGTTGACGCTAATGGTGACGCGAATACCCAAGAAGTAATTATTAATTCGACAGGCCGAACTTTCGTCATTGACGGCACAGTCGGTGCTGTATCGATTTCTGGCATACGGGTAAATGGTGGTACGGAAGGCGTATCGGTTGATGGTTCGAGCTCGGTGGCTACCGTGTCATCTGTCTCAGTAACGAACAGCACGTTTGCGAGTCAGCTAAACGCTGGTTTGGTCATCGGCTTAAACAATCCCGCATCAGCTCTAGGTGCTTTGACAGTAACGAATGTAGTTTTTGATCAGTCTGCTCCAAGTGCAGTAACAAAGACGGATGCACATTCTGCTGCCGGCATCATGATATTTGGCTTCGATGCGGGATCTGCGACATTTAGTAACGTTAAGGTAATTGGCGGTACGACAACGGCATCGACATCGCCTTGGTATGGTATTCAAATTCAAGGTGCTGAGAATAGCCAGCTTTCAGCTGCAGGAACTTGGCAAGGTACCGGTCCGTCGCTTACTGGTGCAATTGTCATGACGGACGTAGCTGTTGAAGGTAGCTTCAACAAGAATGCGGTCGTGGTCTACAACTATGCAGATATTACCGGGCTCAGTATTAACGGACTTGACCTGAGTAAGACGGTGTCTGGTTGGGGCGCAGCGCTTAATGTTGATGGCATTAAAAATAGCTACGATGCGTCGGCCTGGAATTTAACGCTTGGATCGAATAATACGACTCTGCAAGATGAAGCTTCTACCCAAGCTTCCGCGAGCCGGACGACGACTGGTACTAGCGGTACGGATATTCTGATTAGCAAGACAGGTGCTGATGCACTTATCGGTGGTATCGGCGACGATACGTTCATCGGTGGAACGGGGAACGACAGCATTGATGGTGGCACTGGTGTTGACACTGCAGTAGTTTATGCAACGCCTACCTTTGGCCGTGATGGTAATGGCAAATTAACAGTCACGACAGCTAACGATGGTACCGACACACTCATGAATGTCGAGGCTGTGCAGCAAATGACGAGTGCCACAGCACTTGGTACGAAGTATATCGTTGTTGATGCATATACAAATCTTGATGCGGCGATTTCTGCCCTCGGCAGTGGCAACGTACTGGTCAAATCAGGTACTTTGAATGTTAGTCTTGCGCAGGCACAAGCTGTGCAGAGTAAAGGCGCGACTTTCCTTGCTGCCGATAACGTGAATGTTACCGGTGCGACAGTAGCAGAGTTGACAGCGGCTAGTATGACGACGCTAGTGGCCGCTGGAGTAGATACCTTCACCACGAATGAAGTAATCAACAAAGCTACTTATGACGCCTGGGTTAGCGAAGCAGGATCGTCAGCAGCTATTGTTGCATCTAACAAGGATATTGTTGCGCCAACAATCAGCGCTGTCTCTGCTGATTGGGGTACAACGCTGAATGCTGCAGAAAGTAATAGTGCCGGCGCAGTGAGTGTAACCACTGTAGGTGCAGAGAATGGTCAGGTGGTGACCTTGTCGCTGGCGGGATCGTCCTACACCGGTATTGTAAATAACAACAGTGCGAGTGTTTTGGTGCCGTCGTCGGCGCTGAAGGCACTGACGGATGGTGTCAGCTACACATTGACGGCGAATGTTTCGGATCTGGCTGGTAATGCTGCAGCTGCTAATACGGTAACGAGTTTTTCTGTTGATAAGGCTGCGCCCGGTGCGCCATCGATTAATCAAATTTCATCTGATGATTTTGTCAATGCTGCTGAGTCAGGTGCTGGATTAAGCATTAGCGGCACGGGCGAAGTAGGTGCAACAGTCACATTTTCGTTCAGCAGCGGTGCTGCACTTACCGGAGGTAATACGGCGACAGTTCAATCGGACGGAACCTGGACAAAATCGCTCTCGGCTAATCAGGCATCTTCATTGTTTGGGCAGGGTAACGAGACAGTCACTGTTTTGCAACGTGATGCAGCCGGGAATCCGAGCGATGTCGTATCTCGCGACTTTAAGGTTGACACCGCTTTGCCAAACGCGAATGCCACGATTTTAGGACTTAGTGAAGATTCGGGTATAAGTTCAAACGATTACATTACTAATAAAAAAGTTCAATTAGTTTATGGATCATTGAATCAATCACTTGGTAGTGATGAAAAAGTCCAGGTTAGTGCCGATGGTACCCACTGGGTTGATGCTTCTGTCGGTGGTAATCAATGGAACGCTACGGTCATTTTGGCCGACGGCACAAATACGCTCAGTACCCGTACGATTGATGCTGCAGGCAACGTTTCATCTGGTGGAACGCATGGCTACACATTAGATAATGCAGCCCCTGGCGCACCGGTAGTCCCTTTGATTGCTGACGATAACGACGGCGCAGTGCTGACGAACAACAACACACCTGCGATGACGGTCACTGCAGAGGCGGGCTCTACTGTTGGTGTGTACATTGATGGCGCCTTTGTCGGCAATGCTACTGAAACGGCCGCTGGTTCCGGAAGTTTTACATTTACCAGTCCCACCTTGAGTGATGGTGTCCATAGTTTCAGCACCAGAGCAACAGATGCTGCCGGTAACTTGGGTGCATCCAGTACTGCACGTGCTGTGACAGTAGATACAAAAGTAAATGCAGGTATTCTTCATTTTGAGAACCTTTCTAACGGATTTGGTTCCCCTTTAAATACGTCTGATCCGATATTTGATCTGCAGTTGGATGGTAACGACGCTGGAAATGTCGTCTACCAGTACAAGATGGATGCAATTAATCCAGCGGTAACCGATGTTACAACCTGGACAAATATCGCTAATAACGCCACCGCGCAAAACGTTACTGGTACAGATGGTCGCTATGACTATCGTGCTCAAGTGACTGATGCTGCTGGTAATGTTAGTTATTCCAACTCCGTTTCAGTGAAAGTGACTGCAACACCGCCGACCCTTAGCGCTACTCAAATTCCGGTTACGGCGTTGAATGCCGGAGGTGGAAATAGTATTGGTGACACCATTGCGCTCACGCTCACATTTGATGCGCCCGTAAATGGGTTGACGAGTGGTAGTGACAGTACGATTTTCAAGGTTGGTGGTGTTGGCGTTGATGCGACTTGGAGTGGCATTAGTGGGACGACGGCCCGAGTGTTGACTTATACGGTGGCAGCGGGACAAAACGGTGCGGCTACGATTGATGAGGTTGCGTTGAAGGCGGTGCTTGTTGCTAACGCTGTTAATGGTGGGGGAATTGCATTCAACTATAGCGGTTCGATTTCGGAAATTGACATTGGCGGAACTATTTTGCCAGTTGTTGATGGAACTCCACCAACTGCACCGGTGATCGACGCGGTGTCGACGGATAATCTGATCAATGCAATTGAGAACACGAACGGTTTCAACCTAACGGGTACGGGTGAAGTTGGTGCGACAGTCACGGTAAGTGGCTTTTCGACTGCGAACAAGACTGCGGTGGTTGCGGCCGGTGGGACTTGGACAATTGCAGTTGTGGACGCTGACTTGATAGATAACGGCAGTAACACGCTG
>CANFLV010000007.1 GCA_947448025.1 Oxalobacteraceae bacterium
AAACTGATGCTGCCACTGCACCGGACAAACGACACGAAGGTGCAAGGCGTGTTGCAGTTCGGCGCGAACGACGTGAACCTGTTCAATGACCTGCCGCAATTGCAAGGCGTCAGCGGCAAGCTCGAATTCAATGAACGTGGCGTGACCCTGAATAGCATCAAGGCCAATTTCCTCGGCGGACCGGTGACGGTTTCCGGCGGCACCCAGCGTGACGGCAATATCGTCATCAAGGCAGAGGGACTGGCGACCGTCGCCGGATTACGCAAGGCCTATCCGGCGCAAGCCATGCAAAATCTGGCCACGCGCCTGAACGGCTCGGCGCGCTATGCGACGACGATCAGCATCAAGAAGAAACGTCCCGAAATTCTCATCGAATCGAATCTGCAAGGTCTTGCGCTGGATTTTCCTGCGCCTTTGCGCAAGGCTGGCAATGAACTCATGCCCTTGAAATTGGAATTGGCGATGCTGCCGGGTGACGACAGTGGCATGCAGTGCGATGAATTGAAACTGGCGCTGGGTCCCTCGATTTCCGCGCGCTATCTGCGGCAAAAATCGACTGAAAAAAATGCCACCTGGCGCGTCCTGCGCGGCGGTATCGGCGTCAATGTGCCGCCACCGCAGCCCGACAGCGGACTCATCGCCAATGTCAGCATGAATGCGCTCAGTATCGATGCCTGGTCTGATGCTGTCGCCTCCATCCTTGGCAATACCAAGGCCGATGCGAAAGCCAGCGCCGATGACGCCCTCAACATTGCGCAATACATTGATCCCGAAGTGCTGGCCGCGCGTGCCAAGGAAATGACCGTGGTCGGCAAGAAGCTCGATAACGTCGTCGTCGGCGCCTCGCACCAGCGCGGCGTCTGGCAGGCCAACATCGATTCCGAACAGGCCTCGGGGTATCTGTCCTGGAATGCCGCCCAGCCTGGACAAAATGCAGGGCGGGCGACGGCGCGGCTGTCGTCGCTGATCATTCCGCGCTCTGCCGCATCGGATGTGACCGATCTGTTGGAAGGTAAAACCACTTCGACGCAAATGCCCGCGCTCGACATCGTGGCTGACAATTTTGAATTGTTTGGTAAAAAGATGGGACGGCTTGAACTCGTCGCCAATAATGTGCAGGCCTCGGCCACGCGTGAATGGCGCATTGCCAAACTCTCGCTCATCAATCCCGATGCCGAGTTCAAGGCGACCGGCCGCTGGAATACGCGCGACGGCCAGAGCGTGTCGAACCTGAACTATGAACTCATGATCGGCAACGCCGGCAATTTGCTCACGCGCTTCGGCTTTGCGAACATGGTGCGCGGCGGGAAGGGCAAGATGGATGGCGACCTGAGCTGGAAGGGTTTGCCGTTCGCGCTCGATATCCCTAGCATGTCGGGTCAATTCAAGCTCGACATGGAAGCCGGTCAGTTCCTCAAGGTCGAGCCGGGCGCGGCCAAGCTGCTCGCGGTATTGAACATGCAAGCCTTGCCACGGCGCCTGACGCTGGATTTTCGTGATGTGTTTTCCGAAGGCTTTGCATTTGACGGCATCAATGGCCAGGCAACGATCTCAAACGGCTCTGCCAAGACCGAGAATTTCAAGATGCGCGGCGTGAGCGCGACTGTGCTGATCGACGGCACTGCAGATATTGCGCGCGAAACGCAAAACCTGCATGTCGTGGTGCTGCCGGAGATTAACGCCGGCGCTGCGTCCGTCGTGTATGCGCTGGCCGTGAATCCCGTCATAGGCGTGGGTACCTTTCTCGCACAGCTGTTTCTGCGTGAACCGCTGATCCGCGCCTTCACGTATGAGTACAAGGTGACCGGTCCATGGCAGGAACCGGTCGTGACTAAAATTGATCGTAAATTTGAACCCGCCGTGAGCCCGGCGCCCTTACCGAAAGCAGGTTGACCATGCCCATGAATCGCCACGCCAAGATTGCCGCCATCCAGATGGTCTCTACGCCCGATCCTGCGGAAAATTGCCGCAGTGCCGAGCGCCTCGTGGCCGAGGCCGCGCAGCAAGGCGCTGAACTCGTCGTCTTGCCGGAATACTGGCCGGTCATGGGCCTGCTTGAAGACGACAAAATGGCCATTGCTGAGCCGCTCAATGACGGTCCGCTGCAGCAGTGCATGGCCGACATGGCGCGCCGGCATGGCATCTGGCTCGTCGGCGGCACCTTGCCGCTGGTGTCGCATGAAGCGGGCAAAGTCTTGAACACGACGCTGGTGTACAACCCGGCCGGTGAGCGGGTACAACGCTACGACAAGATTCATTTGTTCAGTTTCACCAAGGGCGAAGAAACCTATAACGAGTCGCGCACGATCACGCATGGCGAGGAAGTCTCGACCTTCGATGCGCCTTTTGGCAAGGTCGGTCTGTCGATCTGTTACGACCTGCGCTTTCCCGAGCTGTACCGCGCCATGGGCGAATGCGCGTTGATTGTCGTACCTGCCGCGTTCACGCACACCACTGGCGCGGCGCATTGGGAAATCCTCTTGCGCGCACGCGCCATTGAAAATCAATGCTATGTCCTCGCCGCAGCGCAGGGCGGCCGCCATCAGAACGGCCGGCATACCTGGGGCCACAGCATGCTGATCGATCCCTGGGGCCAGATGCAAAGCGTGCTGCCGGAAGGCGAGGGCGTGGTGCTCGGCACGATCGAGCTGGACCGAATCGCGCAAGTGCGCCAGAGCCTGCCGGCCTTGCAACATCGCACAATGTGAGCTGCGAACGAATGTTCTACAATGAGACCACAATTTGCCCTCACGGGTCACCCGGCTGATGTGCGCCACGCGCTGCAGCCCTTAAAAATACTAAATCCATGAAATTAATTGAACCGAACCTGCGTAACCTGGCCATCGCGCGCGAAGTCTTGCTCACGCCCTTTGGCCTTGATGAAGCAAAACTGCTGAAGGTCCTTGGCAGCATGTTCACGCACAAGGTCGATTACGCCGACCTGTATTTCCAGTTCACCAAGAGCGAGGGCTGGAGCCTGGAAGAAGGCATCGTCAAGACCGGTAGTTTTTCGATCGACCAGGGTGTGGGCGTACGCGCGGTCTCGGGCGACAAGACCGCGTTTTCGTATTCCGATGAAATTTCCGAGCAAGCCTTGCTCGACGCTGCGGCGGCAACGCGCACGATCGCGCGCCGCGGTGCTGGTAAAGTCAAGGTCGCCAGCAAGGTGAAAACCGTCGGCGCGCGTGCCTTGTATTTGCCACATGACCCGCTGACCTCGCTGGACGCGACTGAAAAAGTCAAACTGCTGGAAAAGATCGAGCGCATCGCCCGCGCCAAGGACCCGCGCATCGTGCAAGTCATGGCCGGTCTGGCCGCTGAATATGATGTCGTGCTCGTGGTGCGCAGTGATGGCGTGCTGGCAGCTGATGTGCGCCCGCTCGTGCGCCTGTCGATCACTGTCATTGCCGAGCAGGACGGTCGGCGTGAAATGGGTTCGGGTGGTGGTGGCGGGCGTTATAGCTATGCTTACTTTACAGACGATCTGCTGGAAAAGTACGCAGGCGAGGCCGTCAAGTCGGCACTCGTCAATCTCTCTGCAAAGCCGGCTCCTGCAGGTCCGATGACGGTCGTGCTCGGACCGGGTTGGCCAGGTATCCTGTTGCACGAAGCGATCGGCCACGGTCTTGAAGGCGACTTCAATCGCAAAGGCTCGAGCACCTTCTCCGGTCGCATCGGTGAGCGTGTCGCGGCCAAGGGCGTGACCGTGGTCGATGACGGCACCATCGCCGATCGGCGCGGCTCATTGAACATCGATGATGAAGGTAATCCGAGCCAATGCACGACGCTGATCGAGGACGGTATCCTGAAAGGCTACATCCAGGACACGCTCAATGCACGTCTGATGAACCTGCCCGTGACCGGCAATGCCCGACGTGAATCGTTTGCGCATCTGCCGATGCCGCGCATGACGAACACCTATATGCTCGGCGGCGACAAGGATCCGGCGGAAATTTTAGCGTCCGTCAAGAATGGTCTGTATGCGGTTAATTTCGGCGGCGGCCAGGTCGACATCACGAATGGCAAATTCGTGTTCTCGGCCAGCGAAGCCTACATGATCGAAAACGGCAAAGTCACGTATCCGGTCAAGGGTGCAACGCTAATCGGCAATGGTCCGGATGTCTTGCACCGTGTCTCGATGATCGGTAACGACATGCGCTTGGACAGTGGCGTTGGCGTTTGTGGCAAAGAAGGCCAGAGCGTGCCGGTCGGCGTGGGTCAGCCGACCTTGCGCATTGATGGCGTGACGGTGGGCGGCACGGCATAAATTTGGTTGAAAATCGCGGTGCTTGGGTGGCAAATGCCGACGCGCCGCAATTTATCTGCATCTTTGACTTGCCAAGCTGAACAAAGTATTGCACACTCGATCTCTTGATTTTTGAACTCTTTATGAGATACGCCAAAAATATGCGTTCGATCCGTTTCCACTTTTATTTTTACTTTAGCTATTCCAACCCCAAGGCGGTGGAGCAGCGGTAAGTTCACGTAGAAGCAGAAACGACGAGAACCAAGACCGAATCCAAAAAAACCGCCAGCGATGGCGGTTTTTTTTTGCCGCGAATTTAATTCAATTTTTATCGGAGAACAGCATGCCGCGCACCGACGACTTACGTATCAAGGAAATGAAAGAATTAACCCCACCGTCCCACCTCATCCGCGAATTCTCGTGTTCTGAACACGCTGCCGATGTTGCCGCCAATGCCCGCACAGCCTTGCATCGCATCCTGCATGGCCAGGATGATCGCCTGATGGTCGTCATCGGTCCTTGCTCGATCCACGATACCAAGGCTGCCATGGAATATGCGCAGCGTCTGGTCAAGGAGCGTGTACGTTTCGCCGGTGAGCTCGAAATCATCATGCGCGTCTACTTCGAAAAGCCACGCACCACGGTCGGATGGAAAGGCCTGATCAACGACCCGTACATGGACGACAGTTTCCGCATCAATGACGGCTTGCGCATCGCGCGTGAGTTGCTGTTGAATATTAATGAGCTGGGCCTGCCAGCCGGTACCGAATACCTCGACGTGATCAGTCCGCAATACATCGCCGACCTGATCAGCTGGGGCGCGATCGGTGCGCGCACGACCGAGTCGCAAATCCACCGTGAACTCGCCTCCGGTTTGTCCTGCCCGGTCGGCTTCAAGAACGGCACCGACGGTAACGTCAAGATCGCCGTCGATGCGATCAAGGCCGCGTCGCATTCCCACCATTTCCTGTCGGTCACCAAGGGCGGCCATTCCGCAATCGTGTCGACCAATGGCAATGAAGATTGCCACATCATCCTGCGCGGCGGTAAAGCACCGAACTACGATGCCGCCAGTGTTGATGCCGCCTGCCAGGACATCGCCAAAGCGGGTCTCGCCGCGCGCCTGATGATCGATGCATCGCATGCGAACAGCTCGAAAAAGCCTGAGAACCAGGTGCCGGTCTGCGCCGATATCGCAGCCCAAGTCGCCGGCGGCGATACCCGCATCGTGGGCGTCATGGTCGAGTCGAATCTGGTCGGTGGACGCCAGGATCTGGTGGCCGGCAAGGAACTGACCTATGGCCAGTCGGTTACGGATGGCTGCATCGATTGGGACTCCAGCATCGCCGTGCTGGAAGGTTTGGCGGCGGCAGTGCGTCAACGGCGCCTGCGTGACCAGGATGCCTGAATCTGATCGTTGATCATTTTGTAAGCGATGGCGCAACCCTGCATGGGCTTGCGCCATTTTTTTGATGCTGCCAGCATGGTCTGGTTTGACATGCTGGCGCATACCAAGCGGCAAAAAATGTTGGCCGGGTTCTTGCGTCGGCCATTTGCGACACTCCAATACATCGATGTTGATAAATAGCGAATGAACAGCAAGATGCACACCGGGGTAGTTGACTAAAAAATAATTCATCGCCAATCTATCTGGGTCGATTTAATTATCAATTAATTAAGTCTATTTATTCGATTTGTCATGAATTTGTCGCTGGAGAATCTGATGTATCTCGCCCCTGAACCCTCCCCCAAGACAACTGCCACGCCAGCGGATGGCAGTCCGGACCAGACACCCCTGCCGGCCTCCGGGCTGAGCGACTTTCTCACCGCGCCGCAGATAGCCTGGCTGCTCAATGTATTTCCCGCGACGGATGCGAGTCAACTTGCGGCGTTTCATGCCGTCGGTAATCCTGAGGCGCTGGTCAGCTTCCTCGCCTTACCCGATTATGCCGCCCTGAAGAGCCTGCTCGCCATTCAAGACCCGATCTCGCAGCAGGCTTATCTCAATAAAATCTTGCCTGCGCCGCTAGTTGTCGAGTCACCCCCTGAGGCAGACAACGGTGCTGCAGACCATGTATCGGCGCAACAGCATCAGCCCCCGGAAACCGCCGCGATGATGTTTCCTGAGTCTCTTCCTGCGGCAGGCGACGGCAGTGGTGGCGGGTCACTCACTGTCATTTTGCAGTCGTCGCCACAAGTGTCGCCGGAGCTTCCCGGCGTCGTCGGTGCGCAAGGCGGCTCATCTGGCTCGATGAGCCAGCTTGAGCTCGCGCCCCCGGCTGAAGTGAACGCTACGGTTTCGCATGGTGAATCCGGCTTCATCAGTTCCGGTGGGGAGGAGGCCAGCGTTCTTGACGATCTTGGCGGAGCCAATCCGATTGACGCTGCCGAGGATATCGACGCGCAAGCCGATAACCCGGTAGTGCCGGAAAATCCTGCAGTTGGCGCGGCGGAGAGTAATCTGGCGCCTGGACTGGCAAATTTCGTGGCACATCATCCGGAAGTCGGCGGAGGCAATGCCGGTGGAAATGGCAGTGGCATTGGCATTGGCGGCTCTTCCGGGACGATCTTTCATCTGCAGCATGTCGCGCAGCATGGTCTATCCAATACGGAACTCGGAATTGCGGTCGTGGGCGGCCTCGGCGTTGCCGGAGCGATCACCGCTGCGGTCGTGCTCAGCGTGGAGAATGATAGTCACCATGACAGCAATAATGGCACGACGCCATCGCCTCAATTAATGCCCACAGCCGAGCCTGTGCTGAGCCAAACTAATACCCCCCCCGAGCAAGCCGACGGACATGAGGACCCGCCGCCAACAGCCGCGATGATGGGACCTGAAAGCGGCGCGCCTGTCGGGTCTGGTAATCTCGGAGGGACGGTGCCGGTCGACTCCGCAGGAACGCCGCCGGTCAATCTTCATATCGAAGGCTACCCCGGTACAGGTTCGGGGACGACCTCTGCTGGGGCTGGCTCGAACAATTCCTGGTCGCCTTCCCCGTCAAGTCCGGAGCAGGTCGAATATTTGCATCATTCATTTGAAGATGCTGATGTGAGTCAGGATGGCTCTGGTAGCGAATTTGTCCCGCAAGACCTTGATCCTCCTGCGCCTCAGGATGGCAGCGGCAGCGGTAGCGATATTGTCGCTGAGGACTTCAACGCGGAGGATCCTTGGGATGGTTCCGTTAGCGACATTGTCGCGGAAAACTTTAGCCCGCCTGCACCTCAGGGTGGATTTCTTAGCGGGAATGCCACACAAGGCCTGAATCCGCCTGCGTTCACTGATCCCGTCAATTTTTATGCAGGCCAGTATGAAGCAGACGAGTCGGCGCTCTCGCACCATGCCGGCGAAAACGCATCTTCAAGCGCCTCTTCCGATAGTGGCTCCCGCTCACCCAGTCCGTCGTTTGGCTTTGGCATTGACATGGCTGACCCGGTAAATCGTATTACGGCCGCTGCCGTTGGGGTGATCCTTGTATCGACCGGCGTCGGGCTGGGCCTTATGTTCGGCACCGAGAACCATCACGCCAACGATAATGGCGCCGATCCTGCAGTGGCGCCGCCACAGAATGCGATTCCACTGGCAACGCTGTGGGCCGAGCTAGCAATTTCCGGCGTGGATAACGGCGCTTCGGCAGGATCGCAGCAGGCTCATGATTTCGTTGCATCCGAGGCTGGCATCAGGACGTCGCTACAGAGTTGGATCAGCCAGAATGTCCCGTCACTGATCGTCAATCTTGCCGGCTTTGATACGATGCCCGCGGCTGGCACAGGCGCGGCAACGACGGTCCACGTAAATATTGAACTCAGCGCCAAGGATGCTAACGCCGTCGCCGGCCAGCTTGCCATGCGCGACCTGAGCACCATCCTCGCAAGCTTGCGCGACTATGACGAATACGGACTCCAAAGACCCGCGGACGTCGCGCCAGATTGGCATGTGCAATACATGGGGATGGATGTGATTTCAGGTGAAATCAGGCAGGAGGAGGCGGTCGTCGCCGCGGATGATAGCGGGCTTGCGTCGGACTATTTTGCCGCATCGAACACTCCTGTGCCATTGGCTGACATTGTCAGCAATGCGGCAGCCTCTGATGGCAACGTGCCGCTTGAAATCAATGGCGTGCAAACGACGCTGTGGAGCATTTAGACAAAAAATGCGGCATGCCCGTTTTAGCAGAGCCTGCCGCATCACTGTCACTGCACTGCGTCGAGGCGGACTCGATTAATCGCGGAAATTATTGAATTCCAGCGGCAATTCCGACACATCCTTGCGCAGCAGTGCCATCGCCGCCTGCAGGTCGTCGCGCTTGGCGCCGGTGACGCGCACGGATTCGCCCTGGATGCTGGCCTGGACTTTCATTTTGCTTTCCTTGAGAGCCTTGACGATCTTCTTCGCGGCTTCGGTCTCGATGCCGTTCTTGATCTTGATGACTTGCTTGACCTTGTCGCCGCCGATCTTTTCGATCTTGCCGATGTCGAGGAAACGCACATCGACGTTACGCTTCGTCATTTTATTGGTCAGCACATCGCGCACCTGGCTGAGCTGGAATTCGGAATCGGCGTAGGCGGTCAGGTCAAGGTCCTTTTGCTCGACGCGGGCATCGCTGCCCTTGAAGTCGAAACGGGTGGTGATTTCCTTGCCGGCCTGGTCGACGGCGTTTTTTACTTCTACGATATTGGCTTCTGATACGACGTCAAATGATGGCATGGCTGTGTTCCTCACATTGCTATTCTGGCAGGCGCCAATTCTAACGGACAAAAAACCGGGTGGCTATACTATAATCCCGCGACCATGACTCCCCCTCTAGACATTGCGCACAAGGTCGCGCTGCGTGAGCACAACACATTTGGCGTCGAAGCCGCCGCAGAAGCGTATTTGCGTGTGCTCAATGCGGACATGCTGCAGGCCGTGCGCGTCTCTGCCGCGCTGACGGCGCTGCCGCGACTGGTGCTGGGTGGCGGCAGCAATCTGCTCCTGACTGGCGACTTTGCGGGACTGGTGCTGCACATGGCCAATACCGGCATCACCGTGATCGGCGAGGATGACAAGGCGACCTATGTGCGCGCAGCCGCTGGTGAAAGCTGGCATGGTTTCGTGCTGTGGACGCTGGCGCAGGGGCTGGCAGGTCTGGAAAACCTGTCACTGATTCCCGGCAGCGTCGGCGCCGCACCGATCCAGAATATCGGCGCGTATGGCATTGAGGTTCGCGAGCGGATCAGCAGCGTGCGCTACTTCGATTTTGTCAGCGGCACGATTGAAAATATCGATAACGCCGCCTGCGAATTTCAGTACCGCGACAGCGTCTTCAAGCATCGGCTGCGCGAGCGCGCCGTGATCCTGGATGTCACCTTCGCGTTGCCGAAACACTGGCAAGCCAATATCGCCTATGCCGATGTCACGCAGGAGCTGCAGGCGCGCGGTGTCGAAGAGCCGAATGCCTCACAGATCAGTATCGCCGTCATCGCGATTCGAACGCGCAAATTACCCGACCCGGCGATCATCGGCAATGCCGGCAGCTTTTTCAAGAACCCGCTCGTCAGTCAGCAGCAGCGCGATGCGCTCGCAGCCCTGCATCCGCAACTCGTCAGCTACGCCCAGCCCGACGGCCGCTTCAAACTCGCCGCCGGCTGGCTGATCGACCAGTGCGGCTGGAAGGGTAAAAGCCTGGGGGCTGCCGGCGTCTATGAAAAACAGGCGCTGGTGCTGGTCAATCGCGGCGGTGCCAGCGGGGCCGAGATCGTTGCGCTGGCACGCGCGATCCAGCATGATGTGCAGGCGCGCTTTGGCGTCATGCTGGAAGCCGAACCTGTCTTCGTTTAATCGCCAGCCCGCACAAAAAATCCGGCATTTCAAAAATATCCAATAGATTCCAATATGGAATGCTTATTGCATGGCACAAAACTCCTTCCCACAACTTGGAGTTCGCCATGCTGGACAGCGTCAAGACAAAGTTCTCTCACGTAAAATCTGCAGACACCGAATTCAAGAAGGGTGGCCTGCGCGATTTTTTCCTGTATCGCGATCTTGGCGTAGCTGAAGCGACCAATGGCAAAGTGATCGCGCACCTGGTTAAGGCGAATGAGGCACCGGAAAAGGGCACCGGATGGCACCGTCATGAAGCGGAGTTCCAGATCGTCGTCATGACCAAGGGCTGGGCGCGCTTCATGTATGAAGACCAGGTCACGCTCGTGGAGGCCGGCGATGTCGTGCATCAGCGGCCGGGCATACGCCACTTCCTGTTCGATTATTCGCCTGACATGGAGTATATGGAGATCGTCGGGCCGGCCGACTTCAAGACCATCAGTGTGGATGCGGTCTGTGATATTCCTGATCCGACGCCCTGGAAATAAGACGGGGACGCAGGCGACGACACGCGTCGCCGCCTGTACTGATGCGGCTTAAAATTCCGCGTCGAGTTCGTTGATGTCGTCCGGCTCAAGCTTGGCCTCTTTGACCCATTCCTGCACATCGGGCAACGCCATGATCAATTTGCAGTAAGCAGCGCAGGTGGCGTCGAGCTTGATGCCATAGGTCAAAAAGCGCGTCACGACCGGCGCATACATCGCATCGGCCATGCAGGGTTTGTCGCCAAAAAGATAGGGGCCGCCATAAGTGCCAAGGCAGTCCTGCCAGATCGCGATGACGCGCTCGATGTCGGCCTGGGCGCGCGCCCATACCTTGAAATCCTTGTACTTGCCGCGCAGGTTCATCGGCAGCGCGGCGCGCATTGCCGAGAAGCCTGAATGCATCTCGCCACAGACAGCGCGGCAGTGCGCGCGGGCGACTTTGTCGCTTGGCAGCAGGCCGGCTTTTGGTTTGATTTCATTGAGGTATTCGGCGATGGCCAGCGTATCCCAGACCTTGACTGAATTATGCGTCAGGCAGGGCACCAGCATCGATGGCGCCAGCAGCAGGATCTCGGCGCGCATGGCCGGATCGTCTGGCGAAATCACCTGTTCTTCAAATGGCAGGCCTGCGAGCCGTGCCAGCAGCCAGCCGCGCATGGACCAGGATGAATAATTTTTGCTGCTGATAGTGAGGGTTGCTTGGGCCATTCCGGGCGTCCTTTGGGCTGACAGTTTAGGGATACAGCGCGTTTCTCATATTACACCACGCAAAGCCCATGCCAGAAGTTGATGGCGCGCAACTTGCTATAGAATAAGCCATAATTAATCCGCCCAGGAGTCACAATGAAATATCAGGCCTATCAGGCACATGCCGACATGATGTCGGGCATGCGGTTCCTGACGGATTCAGCAAGGACGGCTTTAGCGCATCCTTTTTTTGCGGGATTTGATGCACTGCGCAAGCTTGATGCTGCTTACGAGGTATTTTCGTCCGCTGAAGTCACACATACCCGGCCCGATTTTGCGATTCATACGGTGATCACAGGGGAGGGCGCGCAAGCGCACGAAGTGGCCGTTGAAGAAATCGCGGCGCATGTTCTGCCATTTGGCACTCTGCTCAATTTTCGCAAGGTCGGCATCACTAACCAGCCGCGCGTCCTGATCGTGGCGCCCATGTCCGGCCATTTTGCGACGCTCTTGCGCGAGACGGCGCGCACGATGCTGGCGGACCACGATGTCTATATCACTGACTGGCACAATGCCCGCGACGTGCCGCTGTCGGCGGGCCGTTTCGGGCTCGACGAATACACCGAATACGTGATGACCTTCCTTGAAATCATGGGACCCGGCTCACATGTAGTGGCAATCTGTCAGCCTTGTGTGTCGGCACTGGCGGCCGTAGCGATCATGGCGGAAGACCGCAATCCGGCCCAGCCTTTGAGCCTGACCCTGATGGCCGGCCCGATCGACTGCCGCATCAATCCGACCGGTGTGAATGAACTGGCAACGAGCAAACCCTTTGAGTGGTTCGAGAAAAACCTGATCAGCACCGTGCCGATGCGGCACAAGGGCGCCATGCGCCGGGTTTATCCGGGCTTTATGCAGCTGGCGGCTTTCATGAGCATGAATATGGAACGCCATGTCGATGCCTTCAAGGGCATGTACCAGAACCTGCTCGATGGCGAGCATGAAAAGAAGGCGACTACGCAGGCGTTTTACGAAGAGTATTTTGCGGTGCTGGATTTGACGGCTGAGTTTTATCTGGAGACGATCAAGCAGGTGTTCCAGGACTATGCGCTGCCACTGGGCAAACTCGAATGGCGCGGTCGCATCGTCAATCCGGCAGCGATCCGGCGCACTGCGCTGCTGACGGTCGAGGGCGAACGCGATGACATCTGTGCGCTCGGCCAGACCATGGCCGCGCATGACCTGTGCACCGGTATTCCGCCCTTCATGAAGTCACATCACATGCAGGCGGGCGTCGGGCATTACGGCGTATTCAGCGGACGGCGCTGGAATAAGCAGATTTATCCGCGGGTGCGGGAATTGATTTATTCGACAACGCAGGCGTAATTTCACAGGACGCAGCGCTGCGGCGCAAGGGATTGCGTATCGGTCATCAAGCGATCATCAATGGTCGGTAGATTGGTTTAAGCATTTCTGGGTCTTGTCGCAACAGGCGGGGAGGACAACATGGATAGCGGACATTCGCAAACAGACAAAGTGCCGGAGGCGTCAGCGCTGACGGTCTTCACCGTCAATATCGATGGCGTCGTGCATCGCTGTGTGGTGTCGCCGGCGGCCTTGTACATGCTGGCATCGGTGTCCACGCCACAGGCCGATCAGCTTGACGCCTATCTGGAATTGAAGCACTGCGTACACAATGCTGTGGCGCGACTATTACATCAAGGCCATTCGCTGCCTGCGGTGTTCGAGCCTGAGCATTTCCTGCTCCAGGTAGCGTTTGCCGAAGTCGGCTACCAGCAATAAATTTTGCGTCAGGTTTGCGCCTAGGGCACCGGCGCAAACCTGAGCGTTTAAATCAGCCGAAATGACAAACGTAATGCACTGGCGCAGTCGCTTCTATTTCGAAGCCGGAACCGGCCACGACTGAAAACTGCTGGCCCGCTGCATAGGTATGCCATTCACTCTGTTCCAGCACGCGTACGCGGCAGGTCCCGTCAATAATTTCCATCGTTTCAGCGGTGCTGACATTGAAGGTCAGTGTCGACGGCAAAATCACGCCCAATGTCTTGCGGCTGCCATCGGCGAACAGCACCGTGTGCGACACGCATTTACCATCGAAAAATACATTGCCCTTTTTGACTGCGGAGACTGCGTCGAATTGTGTGCTCATGGTGGATTCCTTATTGAGAAAAGATTAAAAATTTAATTTTTGCGCCGCTCATCGAACTGGAATTTCCAGAACGCCAGCGCGCCAAAAGCAAATGCAAACAGCAGCAGCACGCCCATCGCCTGCAGCGCGGTCTCAGCACCAAGGCCGCGCCAGGTCATCGCGCTGATGCCGTCGATAGCCCAGCGCGTAGGCACAAACAGCGTGGCCGATTGCAGCCATTGCGGAAACAGGAAAGACGGTATCCACGCGCCGCCGAGCATGACCATGATCAGCGTCGAAAATACGGCGATGCCGCGCGCGGCTTCCGGCGTCTTGCCAAAGGCGGCGATGAACAGGCCAAAGCCGGCCGTCATGATCGCAAAGCAGGCTGCGACACCGGCAAAACCGAATGGATTGCTGATCTGGATTTTAAAGATCAGCATCGCCACCGTAAAGATGATGCACATCAGCGTGAAGGCGATCAGTGCGCCCGAGATGGCGCGCGCGAGCAAGACGGTCGTCATCGAGATCGGTGCCGCCAGCAGCCGGTTCCACAAACCCATGCGCCGCGCCAGCAGGATGCCGACGCCAAAATCAATGCCCATCATCAGGATGAATTGCACGCTCATGCCGGCAAAGGAATGACCGTAGCCATTGAATTTTGGCCCCGACGTCATCTCTTCTTCACGCATGGAAAACGGCACCGACAGGCCACCCGCGCTGCTGCCGCGTGCGGGTTCAGCAATCTTGAATTTTTTCAGGCTGCCTAAAAACTCGCGCAGTTTGGCCGCTTCCGGATCGCTGGCGGCTTTGACGTCGAGCTGCTGCAAGCTGGCGGCTATCATTTTCTGGCCGGACTGGCCGCTGAACATTTCCGCGCTCACCGTCTGCATCACATGCTGCGTGAGGATGCCCTTGACCATGGCCAGCACGGCGCTTTGCGAGGGATCGTAATAGAGCGGAATTTGCGGCTTGTCGTGGGCGTTAAAGAGCGCCGCGCCGGCAGCATCGCCAAACCCATCAGGAATGACGATGGCGACATTGAGCTTGCCTTTCTTGACCTGCTCCTGCGCTTCGGCCTGCGTCAGTTCAATGATGTCGAGCGTGGCATCGCCCTTCAATGCCGCCGTGATCTTCTGGCCGATTTCGCTGTGATCTTGTGCCACCAGCGCGATCTTGATTTTGGCTGCTTCGGATTTGCCGCTGCCGCCAAACACATAGCCCATGAAGGCGCCGAGCACGATGGGCATCACGAGATGCAGTAGCAGGGCGCGGCGATCCGACAGAAACAGGATCAGGTCTTTACGGACCAGGGCAAACAATGCAGTCATGGGGATTCCCTGGGTTAGTCGCGCAGCGTGCGCCCGGTGAGCGTGAGGAAAATATCTTCGAGGCTGGCCTTGCTGGTGGCGAAATGCCGGGCGCGGCAGCCCTGCGCGGTCAGCCACTCGAGCACGGCCAGTGCATCATCCGCCTGGCGAAGGGCGATATTCAGCTGCGTGGCGTCGGATGTGAGGTCGATGACTTCTTCAAGTTCGCTGAGCGCTGCGAGTAGCCCCACCGTGGGCGCTTGCAGTAATTCGACGGCAAGCGCAGCTTGACCCGGCAGGCGCTGGTACAAGGCTGCCGGGGCTTCATTGGCGATCAATCTGCCGTGGTCGATGATGACGATCTGGTCGGCGAGGCGCTCGACTTCTTCCATGTAGTGACTGGTGTAGATCAGCGAGCGGCCTTGCGCGCGCAAGGTCGCGAGGCTGTCGAAAATCGCATTGCGGCTTTGCGGATCGACGCCGACCGTGGGCTCATCGAGGATCAGCAGCTGCGGATCATGCAGCAATGCCGCGGCGATATTGAGGCGACGCTTCATGCCGCCGGAAAAAGTCGAGGGCTTGTCGCCGGCGCGGTCGCCCAGATTGACGAGCTTGAGGACATCGTCGCAGCGCGCCTTGAGTGCTGCGCCCTTCAAGCCATAGAGCGCACCGAATAATTTCAAATTCTCGCGCGCCGATAAGTCCTCATACAGCGCGAGATCTTGCGGCACCAGTCCGAGCTTGTGCTTGGCAGCGCTATTGCCTTTGCCTAGCAATTCGCCATCGAGCCGGACTTCACCGGCGTCGGCGGCGATCAGGCCGCAGATCATGCCCACCGTAGTCGATTTGCCTGCGCCGTTCGGACCGAGCAGGCCCAGCGTTTGTCCGGCGTCCAGCGTGAAGGACACCGCGTCGACGACGCAGCGCGCGCCATACGTTTTTGTCAGGCCGGAAACGCTAAGCAGGGGAGAGGCCATGGGGGAATTTTCTGAGAATTCGGAAGTGAAGTGCGAGCTTATCTTGCGAGCCGGCATTTGGCAAAAAATAAATCATCGGCGCATGAAAAAAGCCAGCTTGCTTCCGGGGGAAACAGGCTGGCTCTTGTCGAACTATAGCGTGACAGCTTACTGGCCGCGCTTGGCCCGGGCAATCGCCGCAATACGCATGCGCAGGGCATTGAGCTTGATGAAGCCGCCCGCATCCGCCTGGTTATACGCGCCGCCATCTTCATCGAAGGTCGAGATCTGCATGTCGAACAGCGAATCGGTCTTCGAATCGCGCGCGACGGTGATCACATTGCCCTTGTAGAGCTTCAGGCGGACCCAGCCATTGACGTTCAATTGTGTATGGTCGATCAGCGTTTGCAGCGCGACGCGCTCCGGCGACCACCAGTAGCCGTTATAAATCAGCGAGGCGTAACGCGGCATGATGTCATCTTTCAAATGCGCGACTTCGCGGTCCAGCGTGATCGATTCGATCGCGCGGTGGGCGCGCAGCATGATGGTGCCGCCCGGGGTTTCGTAGCAGCCGCGGGACTTCATGCCGACATAACGGTTCTCGACGAGATCAAGGCGGCCGATGCCATGCTTGCCGCCGAGGCGGTTCAATTCTGTCAGTACCGTCGCTGGCGACATGCGTGTGCCGTTCAGGGCGACGATGTCACCTTTTTCGTATTCGATATCGAGGTATTCGGCTTCGTCAGGCGCCGCTTCCGGGCTGACGGTCCAGCGCCACATGGTTTCTTCGGCTTCCGAGCTCGGGTTCTCGAGGTGACGGCCTTCGAAGCTGATGTGCAGCAGGTTCGCATCCATCGAATAGGGCGCGCCGCCGTTCTTGTGCTTCATGTCGACCGCAATGCCGGCATCTTCCGCGTATTTCAGCAGCTTCTCGCGCGACAGCAAATCCCATTCGCGCCATGGGGCGATGATCTTCACGTTCGGCATCAATGCATAGGCGCCGAGCTCAAAACGTACCTGATCATTACCCTTGCCGGTCGCACCATGCGAAATCGTGTCGGCGCCGGTTTCGCGCGCGATCTCGATCAGGCGTTTGGCGATCAGCGGACGTGCGATCGAGGTGCCGAGCAGGTATTCGCCTTCGTAGACAGTATTGGCGCGAAACATCGGGAAGACGAAGTCGCGTACGAACTCTTCGCGTACATCGTCGATGTAAATATTTTCTGGCTTGATGCCGAACTTGATCGCCTTCTGGCGCGCTGGCTCGAGCTCTTCGCCCTGGCCGAGGTCGGCGGTGAAGGTGACGATCTCGCAATGGTAATTATCTTGCAGCCACTTCAGGATCACGGAAGTATCGAGGCCGCCGGAATAGGCGAGCACGACTTTTTTAGTATCGCTCATGTCTTGTCTTTCAATTTCAATTAATTAATCACGGAATAGGGGGCAGTGCGGGCTCGCTTACAGGCGACCCAGCACCAGATATTCGAGCAGGGCTTTTTGTACATGCAGGCGATTTTCCGCTTCGTCCCAGACGACGGACTGCGGGCCGTCGATCACGTCGGCTGCGACTTCCTCGCCGCGATGGGCCGGCAGGCAATGCATGAACAGCGCGTCTGGTCGTGCCCGCGCCATTTTAGCGGAATCGACGATCCAGCCATCAAATGCCTTCACGCGCGCGGCGTTTTCTTCTTCGTAGCCCATGCTGGTCCAGACATCGGTGTTGACCAGATGTGCGCCGTTGCAGGCGTCGGCCGGATTGGCGAACAGCGTGTAATGTGTATTGTCGGCGGCGACCAGAGCCGGATTGATATCGTAGCCTTTTGGCGTCGAGACATTCACATGGAAGCAGAAAATCTGCGCCGCCTGCAGCCACGAATACAGCATATTGTTCGCGTCGCCAATCCAGGCCACGGTCTTGCCGGCGATCGCGCCGCGATGTTCAATGAAGGTGAAGATATCGGCCAGGATCTGGCAGGGATGGTGTTCATTGGTCAGGCCATTAATCACCGGCACGCGCGAATAGGCAGCGAAGCGTTCGATGATGTCCTGGCCGAAGGTACGCACCATGATGATGTCGCACATGCGTGACATGACCTGGCCGGCGTCCTCGACAGGTTCGCCACGACCGAGCTGGCTGTCGCGCGTATTGAGATAAATCGCTGCGCCGCCGAGCTGGTGCATGCCGGCTTCGAAAGACAGGCGCGTGCGCGTCGAATTTTTTTCAAACACCATCACCAGGGTACGGTCCATCAGCGGGTGATACGGCTCGTATTGTTTGAATTTCCGCTTGATCAGGTGCGCGCGTTCGATGACGTACTCGAATTCGTCGAGCGTGAAGTCGGAAAGCTGCAGGAAGTGTTTGATAGCCATGAAAGAAAAAGGCGGCTAGGGTGGACCTGCCGCCTGGTGATTTAAGCCCTTCAATTATAAGGGAAACTGCATCTAAATCTAGCTTTGCGAGCAATAAGTGACAGAGTTAGCCGGGCCATGCGCGCCCAGGGCGGTTTAATACAGGACTTGCGAGGACTCATGCACCAGCTGCCGGTACAAATCATGCCGCATGCGCGCAATGCCGCCCGCACCGACGGCCGTCAACACGGCGCACGATGGTTCGTTCAAATGATGGCAATTATAAAATTTGCAGTGCCCGAGATGCGGCGTGAATTCACGGAAGGCCCGTTCCAGCATGCCTTCGGACAGGTGATACAGCCCGAACTCCTGAAAACCGGGTGAATCGATGATATTGCTCTCGGGGTTGAAGGCATACAGGCGTGTGAAGGTCGTGGTGTGTTTGCCGGTATCGAGCGCGGCTGAAATTTCGCGCACGGCGATATCGGCGTCCGGCACGATCAGATTGATCAGCGAGGATTTGCCCATGCCGGACTGGCCGATGAAGATCGACGACTGGCCATGCAGCAGCGGCATCAGGGTTTCGCAGGCATGCTCGGGTGCGGTGCGCGCCGAGACTTCATGCACCGGATAGCCCAGCGCAGCATAGACGGCGAGTCGCTGGCGCGTACGCGGCAGCGATTCGGTCACGTCGACTTTGTTCAGGATGATGTGCGCTTCGATGCCGGCGGCTTCGGCGGCGACCAGCGAGCGTGAAATGAGATCGTCCGCAAAGGCGGGCTCTGTAGCCACGACGATGAACAGGCGTGTCAGGTTCGCGGCCAGCATCTTGGATTTGTATTGGTCCGAGCGGTACAGCAGGGTCTTGCGCTCGACGATGGATTCAATCACGGCCTGGTTCGGCGAGGTCAGGTTGAGATTCACGATGTCGCCCACAGCAACGTCGGTCTTCTTGCCGCGCGTGACGCATTGCAGTTTCAGTTCATCGGCCTGGGCCAGGTAATGGCGACCATGGGCGGCGATGATGGTGCCTGTGAAGGTCGCCATTAATTGCCCGCGCCGTCGTGGGCTTGCGTAAAAATCGCATCGACTTTCGCCGCGCAGATAAAGTCATTGATCGACAGGCCGCCTTTACCGTCATTGACCGTGTGCGTATCAAAACGCACGACGCATTTATTATAAGTCACGAGTAGTTCCGGGTGATGATCTTGTGCATGGATCACATAGGCGATCGCATTCACGAAGGCCAGGGTTTCATAGTAATTCCTGAAGGCGAAGCTGCGGCTGATCTTCTGGCCTTCTTGCAGCCAGGCCGGCAGCGACTTGAGGCAGGCGGCGAGGTCATCGTGGCTGATGCCGGTGGTGGTCGGCTTGCAGCTTTGCCCGAGCAGGGTGGTGAGGTTGATCATGATGTGCGTCGATTCAGCTGGCAGCGATTAAATGTTGAATCCGCAGCGTAGCCGGCGGATGGGAGTCGTAAAACGCCGAATGTAGCGGGTCCGGCGTCAGTGTCGACGCATTGTCTTCATAGAGTTTGACGAGCGCAGCAATCAGATGGTGCGGATTCGTGTGTTGTGCGGCGAAGGCGTCGGCTTCGAACTCATGTTTGCGCGAACTGATCGAGGTCAGCGGTGAAATGACAAACGTGAACACCGGCAGCGCCAGCATGAACAGCAGCAGCGCCATTGCGTCATTGCCGGCGCCGATCATCGGGTCGACACCGAGACCGGTGAAGAACCACAGCTGCGTCTTGAGGTAGCCGAGCAGGGCCATGAAGGCCAGTGAGACAGCAAACATGACGACGATGCGCTTGACAATATGTTTCAGTTTGAAGTGGCCAAGTTCATGCGCGAGCACCGCTTCGATTTCTTCCGGCGCAAGGCGCGCGAGCAGGGTATCGAAAAACACGATGCGCTTGGCCGCACCAAAGCCGGAAAAGTAGGCATTGCCGTGCGCGCTGCGTTTCGAGCCATCCATGACGAAAAGGCCGCTCGAGGCGAAGCCAACGCGCTGCATCAGGTTCTCGATGCGCTGGCGCAGGCCTGCGTCTTCCAGCGGCGTGAATTTGTTGAACAGTGGCGCGATCACGCTCGGGTACAGCACCAACATCAGCAGCTGGAAAGCGCTGAATACTATCCAGGCATACAGCCACCACAGCGCGCCGGCGTTTTGCATCAGCGTCAAGACCACCCACAGCAGCGGCAAGCCAATCGCCGCGCCCAGCAGCGTGCCTTTGATCATGTCGACGATGAACAGGCCTAGCGACATCTTGTTGAAACCGAAACGCTCTTCCAGCACAAACTGTTTGTAATAATCGAAAGGCAGGTCGATCAGACCGGAGATGATGCCGAAGGCGACGATCAAGCCGATCTGGTAAGTCATGCCGGCGCCGGTGCGGTTCAGGATCGCCACCGCCAGCCACTGCAGACCGCCCAGCAGCGTAAAGCCGATCAGCGTGGCGGTGCCGACGACGAGCATGAGCAAGCCGAATTTTGTTTTTGCGACCGTGTAGTCGGCGGCTTTTTGATGCGCTGACAGGGGGATCTTTTCAGAGAATTGTGCCGGCACATCGCTGCGATTGGCGATGATATGACGGATGTGCCGCGAGCTGAGCCAGAAGCGTAGCAGCAGCGTGAGAATCAGAAAACCTACAAACAAACTTGAAAACGCGAGTGAAGACATGCTTTCCCTGTGCGAAAATGGCGGACTACGAAGGAAGTCAAATTATGTCACAAGCCACTGAACAAAACCCAAGCCCGGTCATTCCCGTGATGCCGGCACGCCCCAACGAATTCAATCTCGTCTGGGTCGATATGGAAATGACCGGCCTCAATCCCGATGGTGACCGTATCATCGAAGTCGCCGTGGTCGTCACCGATCCGCATCTGAACATCCTCGCCGAAGGCCCGGTGTTTGCGATTCATCAATCCGACGCCATGCTCGACGGGATGGATGCCTGGAACAAGGGCACGCATGGCCGCTCGGGCCTGATCGAACGCGTCAAAGCGTCGACGGTAACGGAGGCCGATGCTGAAGCGGTACTGATCGATTTCCTGAAGCACTTTGTCCCCGCCGGTAAATCGCCGATGTGCGGTAATACCATTTGCCAGGATCGCCGCTTCATGGCGCGCGGCATGCCCAAGCTCGAAGCCTTCTTCCATTATCGTAATCTCGACGTCTCCACGCTCAAGGAATTGTGCAAGCGCTGGAAGCCGGAACTGGCGAGCGGCTTCAAGAAGCACCAGAAACACACGGCTCTGGCCGACATCCTCGAGTCGATCGAAGAATTGCGCTACTACCGCGAGCATTTCATCCGGCTGTAAGCTGCGGTGACTGGTCCGATGCGCGTCGCTGCGGCGACGCGCAGTCGACCCGCCTTGCGTACTCGCTGACGATGGTCATTTGTTACGGCCACTATTTGATCCCACTGCTGATATTCTGCGAACAGACTGTGTTGCCAGTGCTGATTATTTTTTCGCGAATTGATCGAATCAAATCAGCAGGGACGATAATGGCAGACTGCATTCTGTGAATTCATTCAAACGGCCGGAATCGCTATTAATGCGATGCTGGTCCTCATTATAGGAAGTAAGGTATTTTGGCTACATCAAGAAGTAAGCGCTGGAGCGGCAAGAAAGAAACCCTGACGACGGTTTTCCTGAAAGATGTTATGCAGCAAATGGTCACCTATGGCGATCGTGTGCAATTCGGACAGACCGCGATCGATCTGAAGCCGACTTACCGCGTTATCAATAGTTCTGACAAGAAGATGGCCTTCGATGGCAATCACCATCTCTTGCATCCAAAAGACGATGAATTCAGCGACGCGAGCATTTCTGGTTTTTACACGCTGGAGCAGATACGTGCCGCGATTGTGGCCGGCGGATTTCGCAGCACGAGCGGTACGCGCGTGACCCGTACCAGCTCAGGCGGCGCGCGCGCAGTACGCGGCACGACCTTGAAATCGAAGGCGGCGGATTTGATCGATGCGGAAAAATATCAATACTTCAAGGCCAATTCCAGCACCATGCCGGAAGACATACGGACGTATTCAGATGAGATTTCAGGCTTGATGAAAGCCGGCATGAGCGCTGAGCAGGCGTTCAATGATGTGATCGCGCGCTACTTCTGATTCTGTAACGTCTTTGAAATACGCGCAGCGCCTGCCATCTGGCAGCGCTGCCGGCTACGGCTCAGGCGACCGGTAGCCGCTGCAACTCTCTGATTAAGCGGCCGACTCGGCGCCGCAACATTTCTTGAATTTTTTCCCGCTTCCGCAGGCACAGTCGTCATTACGACCCGGCTTGGGGGTGTCATGGATGACCTGGGTGACCGCAGATTTGCGCAGTGGAACCCAGAATTTCTGGATCTCCGGAATCGCTGCTTCGACTTCAATAGCCAGACGATCGCGCTTGACCGGATCATCGACGAGCATCATTTCGTCTTCTTCAATTTCCTCGGCACCGAGTAAATAAATCGAGCGCATCAATGGCGCCAGATTCGAATCCTGGATGACTTGCCATTGGTCCGCGCGGATGTCCATGCCCTGGCAAAAACCCCAGGCCCAGGCCTCACCGTCGATGAGCTGTTTGCCTTCCCATTCGTGCATGCAGTACAGCGGCTCGAACTCTTTCGGCGCGACTTCCATGGTAATGGCGATTTCATTCATGAAGCGCGCGATCAGGCCGATGATGCGGTCGCGCTCCTTGTCGTTCTTGAAAGCCGGCGCCTGTCCTGATTCACTGCCCCAGACCAGCGGCAGCCATTCGGCCATCAGGACTTCTTGCGGGCCGATCACGAGTGCGGTCAAGTAGCCGTGCAGGATATCCATGGTCATGCCGTCTTCGGCACAGCGGTCGGAGAGGAGGAACTGATCGAGTTCCTGGAATTCTTTATCGGAGAGGGGCTGGTCGAGTTGCATGTTGATCCGGGCTAGGTGTAATCAGAACGCTAGTGTAACGCTTTGCACCGGATGTTTCGCGAATGGGCCGTACAATGTTGTCCATGAACGCACATGCCAGCCCCAGTTTTGCCGATCTTACCCCCGAAACCGTATTGGATGCGCTCGACAGCACCGGCCAGTTCAGCGATGGCCGCCTGCTGGCCTTGAACAGCTATGAAAATCGTGTCTACCAGATCGGCATGGAACAAGGCCCGCCGCTGGTGGCAAAATTCTACCGGCCGCAGCGTTGGACCGATGCAGCGATACTCGAAGAGCATGTGTTTGTTGCCGATCTCGTCGAGCGCGAAATCCCGGTCGTGCCGCCACTGGTAATAGCTGGCAGCACGCTGCACCATTTCAAGGGCTTTCGCTTTGCGGTCTTTGCCAAACATGGCGGGCGCGCGCCTGAGCTCGACGATCCGGCTACGCTGGAATGGATGGGGCGCTTCATCGGCCGCATCCATGCGGTCGGCGCGCTGGCGCCGTATCGTGAGCGTCCTACGCTCGATCTCGCCAGTTTTGGCGAGGAGGCGCGCGACTATTTGCTGTCGCATGATTTCATTCCGCCCGATCTCCTCTCCGCCTACAGAAGCGTGGTCAATCAGGCGCTTGATGGTGTGCGCCGTTGCTATGAACGGGCTGGGGACGTCGCCTTATTGCGCCTGCATGGCGACTGCCATTGCGGCAACGTGCTGTGGACTGATGTGGGACCGCATTTTGTCGATTTCGACGATAGCCGCATGGGGCCGGCGGTACAGGATTTATGGATGCTGCTATCGGGCGAGCGCCGCGACATGGTGCGCCAGTTCAGCGACCTGCTGGCGGGCTACGAAGACTTCATGGACTTCAATCCGCGCGAATTGCATCTCGTGGAAGCGCTGCGTACGCTGCGGCTGATTCATTACGCGGCATGGCTGGCGCGGCGCTGGGATGATCCGGCGTTTCCGCTGGCGTTCCCCTGGTTTAATTCGCAGCGTTACTGGCAGGACCGGATATTGGAGTTGCGCGAACAGGTGGCGCTGATGGACGAGCCGCCGCTGTGGGTGAATTGAGCAAGCGACAGGCCTGCGCATTAAAAAGCCCGTAAGCATAAGCTACGGGCTTCTATGGCGAACTACAGACGGGCCGAAGCGCGCCTGCGATGACCTTGATAAGACTGAGCTTTAACCGGCTTTCTGCTCTTTCGCATCCTCGATCATGCGGCGCTTTTCCGTGCGTTCGCGCATGAGCGTGGAATGTTGGGCAGCCGTCATCGGCGGCGTGGTCGTCAATGCCTTCAGTGAAGCATTGTTGGCGTAATTGTTTGTATTGAATGGACTAATCAATTTTGTCACCTTTAATTAATCAAAGAATGTGTCAAAACAAAACCTGAACTGGATACAAATAGTGCTGCCGCGAGCTAAGTATCGCTGATCTTTTGATTGCCGTACATATTTTTTCAAACGCTTTTGCAAAGCAGCGACTTCCGTACAAAAAAGCGGGTCTTGTGCAGCTCGGATGCGGAGCTGTCCTTACAGTCACTCCTTCCCGGAAGCAAGCTTGCCTGGAAATAGGCATAATGCAACGCAAAATGATTTCCACTATCACTGTGTTTTTTGGAGTTAAACCATGACTATTTCAACCTTTTGCCGCACAGGCGCATTTGCGCTCGTCACGGCCCTCAGCGTACTCGCCACAGGCGCTGCCCATGCCGCGGCACCAATGGTGAAGACCTCGGCGCCGGCTTACTACCGCATGATGCTGGGGGAGTTCGAGATCACGGCGCTGTCCGATGGCACGGTCAGCTTGCCTATGCATGCGCTGCTGACGAATACGACGGCCGATCAAGTCCAAAAGATCCTTGCGCGTTCTTACCTGAAAAGTCCGCTTGAAACCTCGGTCAATGGCTACCTCGTCAATACCGGCAGCAAACTGATCCTCATCGATACCGGCGCGGCTGGCCTGTTTGGTCCGACGCTGGGCAAGCTGTCGGCGAACCTCAAGGCGGCTGGTTATCAGCCCGAGCAAGTCGATGAAATCTACATCACCCATATGCATGCCGATCACGTCGGTGGCTTGATGGCCGGTGATAAGCTGGCGTTTCCGAATGCGACCGTACGTGCCGACAAACACGATGCCGATTTCTGGCTGAGCCAGGAAAATCTCGACAAGGCACCGGCCGAAGCCAAAGGCTTTTTCCAGGGCGCGATGGCATCACTCAATCCTTATGTTAAAGCGAATCAATTCAAGCCCTTTGATGGCGATACCGAACTCGTCCCTGGCATCAAGGCCATCGCCGGTCGCGGTCATACGCCTGGCCATAGCCTCTATGCGATCGAGAGCAATGGCGAGAAGCTCGTGCTGTGGGGAGACTTGATGCATGTGGCCGCCGTCCAGTTCGCACATCCGGAAGTGACGATACAGTTCGATGGTGACGCCAAGGCAGCGGCCGCCTTGCGCAAGAACGCCTATGCCGAAGCGGCGAAGCAGGGTTACCTGGTCGCCGGTGCGCATTTGCCGTTCCCGGGGATCGGACGTCTCCAGGCCGATGGCAAGGGCTATGCCTGGGTGCCAGTCAATTACTCACCGCTGCGCTAAGCGATGACGACCCACGTCCTTGATTTGGCCATTGCGCTCGAAGCGCAAGGCGATGATCTCTATCACGGCCACACCAGCGCCGCTTATGCCAACATGATCGGCCCCTTCGGCGGCGCGACGGCGGCGACCGTGATGCAGGCGCTGATGCGGCATCCGCAGCGGCTTGGTGAAGTCGTGGCGTTGACGCTGAACTATGCCGGTCCGGTTGCCGATGGCGCCTTCATTATCGCCACCCGCATCGTGCGCACGAACCGCTCGACCCAGCATTGGTACATCGAGCTGCGTCAGGGCGCGGAAGTCGCGCTGACGGCGACCGCTGTGACGGCGACACGACGCGATACCTGGGGCGATACGGAGCTGCGTTTTCCCGGCGTGGTGCCACCGGCGGCGATCGCACCGATGCCACCGGTGCCATGGGCGGCGTGGACAAAAAATTACGATATGCGCTTCATGCGCGGCGGTCCGGAAGGATTGCCTACCGATGGCAGTGGCTCGGCCGATTCGCTGTCGCATCTGTGGATACGCGACGAGCCGCCGCGCCCGCTCGATTTTGCGTCACTGACGGCGATCTGCGATGCCTTCTTTCCGCGCCTGTTTTTGCGCCGGCCGAAGATGGTGCCGATCGGGACGGTGTCGCTGACGATCTATTTTCATGCCGACAGTGTGGCGCTGACCGCGCAAGGCACGGATGCGGTGCTGGCAGTGGCGCAGGGCCAGCATTTCGGCCAGGGCTATTTCGACCAGAGCGCGCAAATCTGGAGCCGCAGTGGTGTGCCGCTGGCGACGACACACCAGGTCGTGTATTACAAAGACTAAACCCGAAACAAAGACTAAACCCGAAACTTAGCGCGGCTTCTTGAATCCATCGGCGATCCAGTTCGCCGCCGATGTGCGGTTCAGCACAAAGTTCGGCTTCACGCGCACCTGTGCCAGTGGCTCGCCGAATTCATCCGCGGCGCTCAACATCGCATACGGATCATCCTCATCTGGCACGATATCGAGCGTGATGTCGTAGCTCGCAGCGCCGACGGTGACGCTGACGCTCTTGTGCAGCTGTGCATGCAGCTGCTGCTCATGGCGACGCAAGACTTCCGAGGCGGTCTTGACCAAGGTATTGAAGGCGTTCGTGTCCAGCGGCTTGGGATTTTTCTTGTCGCGGCCCATGGTCCATGGACCTACCAGCGCCGGCTCGCGTTCGCCGTCCTTGATCATGGCCACAGCCCAGCCTTCGTCATCTTCATTCTTGATGACCTTTGCCGTCCAGCCATCGTCTATCCACAGTCGGGCTTCATGCACGGCGGCGTCGCCAGTGTCATTGTCAGCATCTTCAGAGAAGTCAGTCGTGCTCATTGCGGGTTCGCTCATTTCTTTAAATAGGGGAGGGTATTGGTGCTTGCGCAGCTGTCAGACTGGGCTGCGGTCGATACGTTTGCTGAGGATGATCGAGGTCGATGTTTGCCGCACACCGTCGATGGCGCCGACCTGATCAAGCAGCCGGTCAAGTTCGCCGGTTGAATGACAGCGCAAGGTCAGCATGTAATCGATCGTGCCACTGACCGCGCACAGGGTTTCGACTTCCGGCAGCGTACCGAGGGCCTTGATCATGGCGGCCGAATGGCGCGCATCGATAACGATGCCGACATAAGCGCGCACCGCCGGCTGATACAGATCCTGATGCAGGCGCAAGCCATAGCCGGCGATGACGCCCTTTTTTTCAAGGCTGGCGATACGCGCAATGGCGGTCGTGCGCGCAATCGCTACACGCTTGGCAATGGTCGCCACGGGCAGGCGCGCATCATCCATCAACAGTGCGAGAATCTTGTTATCGATGTCATCGAGACTGGGCTGGGGCGTGGTCATAAGACAATGTGCTGCTTTGAATGGTCGATATGCAGGATCGTAATGCATTTTGACGACATGATGTGCGCTATTACCTGACAGGTTTTGCTCCTACACTTTTCGCATGAATCGCCGGCGCCTGTGCCGGTGAAAACCGGAGCCGCTCATGTCAACAAAACTCACCCTCTTCGGTGCCGGAAAAATCGGCGACGCCATTCTCAACCTGCTGTCGCATACTGGCGATTACGCCTTGACTGTCGTTGACCGAGATCCCGCGCGTCTGGCTCATGTGCGCGCCGCCGGCTTGCCGGGCGTGCATTGTGTCGAAGCTGATTTGTCCGATCCGACCGTGGTCGCAGACTTGCTGGAAGGGCAGGCGATCACCTTGTCAGCTTGTCCGTATTTCTTGACGCCCATCATTGCCCGCGCTGCGAAGAATGCGGGTGTCCATTATTTTGACCTGACCGAAGACGTCAGCGGTACGCGGATTGTGAAGCAATTGGCCGACGGCGCCAGTACAGCATTCATTCCACAATGCGGTCTGGCGCCGGGTTTCATTTCCATCGTCGCCAACGATCTCGCGCAAGGTTTCGAGTCCCTGCGCGATGTGCACATGCGTGTGGGCGCCTTGCCCCTGTATCCGAGCAATGCGCTGAAATACAACCTCACGTGGAGCACCGACGGCCTCATCAATGAATATTGCAATCCTTGCGAAGCCATCGTCGATGGCAACTTGCGCGAGACGTCCGCGCTCGAAGAAATCGAACATTTTTCACTCGACGGGATTGATTACGAAGCCTTTAACACTTCCGGCGGTCTCGGCACCCTGTGCGAAAGTTTGGCCGGCAAAGTCGCCAATCTCAATTACAAGACCGTGCGTTATCCCGGTCATCGCGACATCATCAAGATGCTCGTGCGCGACCTGCAGCTGGGCCAGCCCGGGCGTCGGCATATTCTCAAGGAGATGCTCGAAGCGTCGATCCCGATCACGAAGCAGGATGTGGTGCTGGTGTTCGTGAGCGTCGTGGGCATACGCGGCGGCCGGCTGGAGCAGCAGACCTATGCCCACAAAATTTATAGCCAGCGCGTCAACGGTGAATTGCTGTCGGCGATACAGCTGACCACGGCGGCCGGCATCTGCGCCATGGTCGATTTGCTCGTCGAGGGCAAGCTGCCGGCGCAGGGACTGGTGCGACAGGAGCAAACTTCACTGGCCGATTTTTTGTCGAATCGCTTTGGCCGTTATTACGCAGTGTAGACCGTAAAATTCAACTTTAATTGAAGACGCAAGGAGCGCCATCATGCAAACGCAGGAACAATTATTGGAAGCCTTGGGCGTCGATCTTCAGCGCTACTGCGGCGAAGGCTTGCAGGCCGGCTCGCCGATTACCGGCATGTATGCGCTGAGCCTGAGAGCCGATAACGTGACGGTCATCGCCGAAAAGATCGGTATGGCCGATGCAGCATTCCGCCACTGGCGCAATGTGCCAGCGCCGCGCCGTGGCGAACTGATCCGTCTGTTCGGTGAAGGCCTGCGCACGCATAAGCAGACGCTCGGCGAACTGGTCACGCTGGAGGCTGGCAAGATCCTGCAGGAAGGCTTGGGCGAAGTGCAGGAGATGATTGATATTTGCGACTTCGCGCTGGGTCTGTCGCGCCAGCTGTATGGCTTGACGATCGCCTCCGAGCGGCCCGGCCATCGAATGATGGAGACCTGGCATCCGCTGGGCGTGGTCGGTGTGATTTCAGCCTTCAATTTTCCGGTCGCCGTGTGGGCTTGGAATGCGGCGCTGGCCATCGTGTGCGGCAATAGCGTGGTCTGGAAGCCGTCGGAGAAAACACCGCTGACGGCGATCGCCGTACATACCCTGTTTGAACAGGCTTGCGCACAATTTGGCAGCGATGCGCCAGCCGGACTGGCGCAGCTGATCATCGGCGGATCTGCCAGTGGCGCAGCACTGGTCGACGACAGGCGTGTCCCCTTGATCAGTGCGACCGGCAGCACCCGCATGGGCCGGGCAGTGGCGCAGGCGTGCGCACATCGTTTTGCGCGCACCATCCTTGAACTCGGCGGGAACAATGCCATGATCGTCACGCCCAGCGCCGATCTCGATATGGCGTTGCGCGCGATCGTCTTTTCCGCCGTGGGTACAGCTGGTCAGCGCTGCACGAGTTTGCGCCGGCTGTTCGTGCACGAGAGCGTGTATGAGGCCTTGGTGCCGCGTTTGAAACATGTGTATGCCACGCTGCCCGTGGCCAATCCGCTGGAGCCGGGCACGCTGGTCGGGCCGCTCATCGACGGCGCTGCATACGAGACCATGCAAGCCGTCTTGCAGCAGGCCGCCAGTGCCGACGCCATGATTACCGGTGGCGCGCGCGTGACGGTCGCGGGCTGCGAGCAGGGCTATTTCGTGCAGCCGGCTTTGGTCGAGTTAGCCGCGCAAACGCAGCTGATGCATCAGGAAACCTTCGCGCCACTGCTCTACATCGTCCCGTACGAGAAGCTTGCCGATGCCATCGCGATGAACAATGCTGTGCCGCAGGGACTGTCGTCGAGCATCTTCACGACTGACTTGCGCGAGGCCGAGGCATTTATTGCGGCCAGCGGCAGTGACTGCGGCATCGCCAACGTCAACATTGGTCCGAGTGGTGCGGAAATTGGCGGTGCCTTTGGCGGCGAAAAGGAAACAGGCGGTGGACGCGAGTCAGGTTCCGACGCCTGGAAAGGCTATATGCGACGCGCCACGAATACGGTCAATTACAGCGATGCCTTGCCTCTGGCGCAGGGAATCAGTTTCGAGGTTTAATTTCGAATCGCACCTTGGGCCATCGTTCCGCATCGCTTTGCCCTGGGTGCAGTCCTTGCCTCGGCCTGATCCGTCAAAGTCTTATCCTCCTACTTTTCCGACACGCTTTCCATATCAACAAGCTGCCGCAGCGCTTGTCGCATAAGCCTTAACTTATCAAAAAAGAACTGTTAAAAAGATAATTAAATACTACAATTTATTGTTATAAAAATAATGAATTGCAGTCAAATCAATTGCCTGATTGGGCGTTGATTATCTTTCACTGACCTACTTTAGATGAGGATTTATCATGGCACTCAGCGATAATCAGCTTGCAATCACCCGCGTTTATCTTGCCTTGCTTAACCGAGCTCCAGAAATGGGTGGACTCGACTATTGGTCTTCCGAGATCAGCGACACCCACGCATTGAATGATGTTGTCAATTCAATACTGAGCGTGAATGACGTCAAAATCCTCTATCCCGACAAGATGCCGTCCGACCAATTTTTGACGGCCATTTATCAAAACCTGTTTCAAAAAGTACCCGATGCACAGGGCATGGATTATTGGCAATCCAAAATAGCAGAGGGTGTCGATCGTGCAGGTGTCGTTGTACAAATCATTGAGGCAGGATTGCAGGTGGCGGATGGCACGCCTGGTAAAGCGTGTCTACTGAACCGCTATGAGGCTGCTTGCTACGCAGCCGATATGCAGATGTCAACGGGCTTGGAACTTCCCCCCTCTCAGTTGGCGGAAGTACTCAGCGGCGTTACGGACGCCGCTGACTCCTTGCAGTCTGCGATGAACTCGGTTTCCGAATTATTGACTGTCATCACAATAGACGATCCGGTAGAGGAAGCGCCACCAGAAAACACAACGCCTCCAGTGGACACGCCACCGCCAGTTGACGAGACGCCGCCACCTGCCGTAATCACACCACCGCCAGAGGAAACGCCCCCACCGCCAGTGGAAACACCACCACTGCCAGAGGAAACGCCCCCACCGCCAGTGGAAACACCACCACCGCCAGAGGAAACGCCGCCACCGCCAGAGGAACCGCCGCCACTGCCAGTGGAACCGCCGCCATTTCCAGTGGTACCGCCGCCAGCGCTTACGTCGCCGCCAACTGCAGTGGTATTACCGCCCGCAGAGACTGGCTCCTCAGTCAATACCGCCTCAATCGCAGACGTCATGTCGCAGTCAAGACTGACAGATTCTGCAGCGCCTGCCGAGTCGACGGAACATGTCCCCGCAGCGAATGAGAATGTTTTAGATGTGGTTGGAGTTCATGCGGTCACGTTGGTCATGTAATGGGCTTTTAGCCCACAAAATCCGTAGCCGTTTTTTCTGGAAACACCTCAAGCAGGGTAGGGATGCGTGTCCTTACCCTGCTTTTTTCGTAGTTCGAATTAATCAGACCTTCTTCACGAACTCCGACTTCAGGCTCATCGCGCCAAAGCCATCGATTTTGCAATCAATGTCATGGTCGCTATCGACGAGGCGGATGTTTTTGACCTTGGTGCCCATCTTCAGGGTGCCGCCAGATCCCTTGAGTTTCAAATCCTTGATGATCGAGACGGTATCGCCGTCCTGCAATATATTGCCGGCCGAGTCGCGATACACCTTGGCTTCGTCCGCGGCTTCAGCGCCTGCTTGCATCGGCCATTCATGCGCGCACTCAGGGCAAATGAAATTTTCCCCATCGTCATAAGTAAATTCGGAATTGCATTTCGGGCAGGCAGGTAAGGCGCTCATGGAGGGATCTTTCGAGTAAGAGTAGATGCCGTAAAAACCGAAAGTATACTGCCTCCCAGCACTCAATCCCGCTTTTTGCAATTAAGGCGTCTGCTCGAGCAGTTTGTATTTTCTTTAAACATGGCATCGCAGCAAAATTCAATCAACTGTTTCATAATTGCAACTAGAGCTGAAAAATAATCTTGTCGCGAATTTTCTTCGCTCGCGCCGCATTCCTTTTGAAGAGAGTCCAATGAAATTTCGCCGTCAATTCCTGATCAAAGCGCCGCTAAGCTTACTTGCCGTTGCGACCGCCGGCCGTGCAGACCAACTTGCGACGTCAAGCCCACCGCCCGGTGCGCCGCCGACGTTCGGCGCCTCGCCACCCGTGGGGCCAGAAGTCTCTGAGCACACATTCGCCGAAGCCGAAAAGCTGATGCAAGTCACATTGACCCCACACGAGCGCAACATGGCCGCAGCGAGCTGGCGCGCTTCGATGCCGGTCATGCTCGAACGGCGTACCGGTCCGAACAAGTTGGTACTGGAAGCGGATCTCGTGCCGGCAATGCGCTGGATACCGCTGGCGGATGGCGGCAAAAAGCGTGTGCGGCGCGAGCGCTTCCTGCGCTCAAAAGCGGTGCAAGTGCCGCTGCCTGCGCATGATGCGGACATTGCCTACGCCCCGGTGACCCAGTTGTCGCGCTGGATAGCAAGCCGCGTGCTGACTGCCGAACGGCTCACGCGCATCTATCTCGCGCGCATTGCGCGCTTCGATCCGCAATTACGGTGCGTCATCACCTTGACCGCCGATCACGCATTGGCACAGGCAAAACAAGCCGACCGTGAAATCGCCGCAGGCAAATATCGCGGTCCGCTGCACGGCATTCCTTACGGCGTCAAAGATTTGCTCGACACCAAAGACATCGCCACAACCTGGGGCGCCGAGCCTTTCATGCATCGCGTACCGGCCCGGGACGCCGCCGTGGTGACGAAGCTGACAGCCGCCGGCGCGATCCTGATCGCCAAATTGAGCCTGGGCGCGCTGGCAATGAACGATATCTGGTTCGGCGGCCAGACCATGAATCCCTGGCTGCCCGAAGAGGGTTCTTCCGGCTCCAGCGCCGGTCCCGGTTCGGCCACTGCCGCCGGACTGGTCGCGTTTTCAATCGGCAGCGAGACTGGCGGCAGCATCGTCAGCCCCAGCATGCGCTGTGGCGTGACCGGCCTGCGCCCAACGTTTGGCCGCGTACCACGCACAGGCGCGATGACCCTGTGCTGGTCGCTCGACAAATTGGGTCCGATGACGCGTACCGTCGAGGATGCCATGCTGGTCCTGAACGTCATTTCCGGTGTCGATGCCGGGGATGTGGCGAGCGTGCCTGCGGTGCTGGATTTTGATGCGGCGGCGCCGGTGCGCGGCCTGAGGGTGGGCTATATACCTGCCTGGATGCAGGACAGTCCGGCGACCGATGTCGATCGCGCCGCGCTGGCCGCGATTGAAAAGCTCGGTATGATGCCCATGCCGGTGTCTCTGCCGGATTGGCCTTACCAGTCGCTCAATGTGATCCTGTTTGCTGAGGCTGCAGCCGCGTTCGAGGAGATCGTGCTCGATGCCCGCGCGAACCAGCTGAAAGTCCAGGTGCCGGATGCGTGGCCGAATCTTTTCCGGCAATCGCGATTTTTATCGGCGGTCGATTTTGTACAAGCCGATCGCATGCGGCGCAAGGTCGCGCTGGAGATGACACGAATTTTCTCCGAAGTCGATGTGCTGCTTGTGCCGTCCCTGCGTGACGAGATGCTGACGATTTCGAATTTTACCGGACATCCCTCGCTAACTTTGCGCACTGGCTCGGTAGAAGTGAGCGAAGCCCGCAGCGATTGGGCGCCTGATCCGGCAAACCCGCTGCCGAAATTTTCACCGCCCCGACGCGTACCTCACGGCGTAACGCTGATCGGCCGCCTGTTCGACGAAGGCACGATGGCGCAGGCTGGACTCGCACTGGAGAGGTTTTTCGCTGTGGCGCAAGAGCGACCGCCTGGATTTCATGGTTGACCATAGGCAACAATTGATTTACCGTTATTCATAAGTTGATTGTGTAGTAGTTAAATAATAAGATCAGGAGACCTAGCAATGAAAAAAGTAGTCCGCAAAAATCAACAATACCTGTCATCCCCCCAAGCGGACTTGAGCCGTCGCCTGCGCATGTTGCCAGCTGCCGCGGGTGTATTGATGCTGCTTGCCTCCATCCATGCAGATGCAGCCGAATCGTCCAAATTCCGCCAGCCTTCTGTGGGCGCCTTTGGCGGCGAAATCGCCGCTCCAGCCGATAATCCGGGCTTTTTTGGCACGGCTTTCGTCACCTACACGAAAATCGAAGGCGTTGTGGATGACAATGGCGACCCGATCAAGATCGCCGGACGTTCGGTGCCGCTGCCGACTGGTACCCCAACCGGTGGTGCGATTCCAAACGGAACCTATTCGTTCAACGTGCCTTCGAGCGAAGTAACACTCACACAAAGCCAGGCACAGGTCAATCTGGTCGCGGGTTACCTGACTGAGAGCACCTATGCCGATGGCCGCGTTGCCTTTGCGCTGAACGTCCCATTGGTAAAACAAAGCCGGGAGTTTGCCGCAACACCAGTGACCGGCACGATCACTCCAACACCACCGGCCGCAATGCCGGCACCATTGCGTGGCGCAATTTCTGCCGTTGGCGCAGCCGTGAATACCCAGGTACAGGCTGCTTTGGCGGCACAATCCGCAAGCCAGAATGCGGACGCCTCGGGCCTTGGTGATACTGAAATTTCAGTCGTCTGGGTACGTCACCAGAACCAGCTGAAAATTGCTGCCGGTGCTTCGCTGTATGCGCCGACCGGTGTGTATGACAAGACGCGCGGACCGAATCCCGGCTTTGGTAATTTCTATACCTTGCGTCCGGGCGTTGCCGTCACTTATGCTGTCAATCCTGACAAGGCGTCGAATGGCTGGGATTCAGGCGTCACCGTAGCCGGTCGCGTATCGTATGGTATCAATACGATCAACAAGGAAACTGATTACAAATCCGGCAATTTCGTCTACGCGGAAACAGCCATCAGCAAAGTCACCGGCCAATGGGCTTTTGGTGCGAATCTGGTGAGACTGCAGCAGGTCAGTGACGATTCCGGAGCGGGCGTACCGGCTGGCACAGGTCGCTACAGCACGAACTCGGTCGGTCCCTTCCTGTCGTATAAGCTCCCGGAGCAGGATGCCGGCTTTAACTTGCTGTATAGCCAAACTTTCGGCGGTCGCAACGCACTCGAGACGAAGTCCCTGCAACTGCGGTTCATCAAGGCCTGGTAATTCAGCGCCAGCGTATCCAGCGTAATCTCCTCAAAGCCGGTGCCCTTGCGCACCGGCTTTTTTATTAATGTCTTGAAACGGAACATCGTATGAGCAAAAAAATCGCCCTCATCACAGGCGGTAGTCGTGGACTGGGCAAGAATACGGCAATCAAACTTGCCGAAAAAGGCGTGGATGTCATCCTGACTTATCACCGCCAGCAAGCCGATGCCGCAGCAGTCGTGGCCGAAATCGAACAGATGGGTGGCCGCGCGCTGGCTCTGCAACTCGATGCCGGAAATTGCGCCAGCTTCGCCGATTTTGCGTCCCAGCTCAAAGCCGGCTTGCAGGCGCACTGGCAACGTTCGGACTTCAATTTTCTTGTCAATAACGCCGGCGTCGGGGTTCATGCGCCTTTTGCCGAGACGACTGAAGCGCAGTTCGATGAGCTGATGAATATTCATTTCAAGGGCGTATTTTTCCTCACGCAAGCAATGTTGCCGCTGATCGCCGATGGCGGGCGCATCATCAATGTCTCCAGCGGCCTGACGCGTTTTGCCTTGCCCGGCTATTCGGCCTATGCGGCGATGAAGAGCGGCATCGAAGGCTTGACGCGCTACCTGGCCAAGGAACTTGGTCCGCGTGGAATAGCCGTCAACGTGGTCGCGCCGGGCGCGATCGAGACGGATTTTGGTGGCGGCCGTGTGCGCGACAATGCGCAACTCAATGCCTTCCTTGCGTCGCAAACCTCGCTCGGTCGCGTTGGTGTACCTGACGATATTGGCGGTGTGATCGCCTCGCTGCTGCAAGAAGATAACCGCTGGATTAATGCGCAGCGTATTGAAGCCTCAGGTGGCATGTTCCTGTAATTCCTTTGTACCTCTTGGAGATTCCCCGTCATGCCTTACCTGCAGCTCGATGTAAATGGCCATTTTTCAGTCGAGCAGAAAAAGGCACTCGCCAAACAGTTATGTGAAACCTACGCCGCCATGATGACGGTCGACATCCGTCGCATCAGCATAGCCATTCGTGAAATGGGCGAGGGTGGCGTATGGCGCATGATCGACGGCGTACCCACGCCGGTGTCAGTCATGATGTGCGACATCCGGCGCGGTCGCAGTGCGGAACTACGCTTGGCACTGGCGCAGCAGCTCATCAGCGATTGTGTTGCAGGCCTTGGCTTGCGCGAAGACCGGTTCAATCTCGAATTCACGCAGCATTCTGGCGATGAAATGGTTCACCCGACTTTGGGTGGCTACAGTCCGGAATGGTCGGCTGAGGAAACGGCGACCTAGACGCGTCGCACGAGAATTATCATCCTTGCTACTAATGGCTGATGCGGCAAATGTTGCCTAACAACAATAATGATTGACTAGTAGAAATGGTCGAGCTTATTGATGTGCAAACGCGTGTCCTAACGTCTACTGTTTAATTGAATCTTTTCAATTGCACAGTCCGACAACAGGCGTGCGTCAGCCAGGAGGAAACATATGGAAGCGTCAGAAAAATTACCACTGGATCAAGCGCCCGCCTTGAAAAATCTGGGACCAACCAGTACCGATATTATTTTCATTATATTTGTCATTTGTGTGCTTGTCGCCGTCGCTGGCGTGGGGCGCTTGACTTATAACGAAGGTAAAAAAACCGAAGTTGCCAAGCAGAATGTCGATGCCTGGGCTAAATGGCTCACGGATGCCGGTCCCCTGCGTGCCAAGCCCGGGTTTCAGTTTGCTGCCTGCGCCTACACGCCGCCGGCTACTGACGCGTCCGGAGAAGTCATTGCCCCGGCGGCCGGTAGCAAAGCTAAAGGTATTACCTGGGGTGGATGCTATAAAGAATTAACTGCGCCGGAAGGGCCATTGGGTTCCTTGCGTAATGCATTTACCAAAGAACTGCCTTTAGTCGCTGCCAAATGCGACCCCGTCGACAAAACACTTGCCGGGCAGCTGGTATTTGAAAAGCTTGTGCCGGCACCGCCAGGTTCGGCAGTGCCAGTAGTAGCGTCGCCATTGGTGGAGGCAGATCTGATCGATCAAAAAATGCAGCTTCGTATAAGTGCTTGCGACGGTGGTTCGTATACCACTAAACCTTTTGAACTTGAATTTTGAGGTGAGCGATGGAAACTACTGACACAGCAACGTCGCACGCCCACGACACGACCGGCATTAAAATCCGCGGTCATGATCACCGTGCTGAAATTTCGCCTGACCTGCCTCTGAGAAAGTGGCTGTACTCCTGGCTATTGGATCCGGATATTTACGGTAATCATCTCAAGGTGATTGATCGCTGGACCGGCATTCTGATCGTTGCCAACTTGTTCGCGCTGATGTTCGAGCATGTGCCGGCCATTTATGAGCCGAACCGCTTCTTGTTCCATATATTTGACTTGTTGTCGGTGGGTGTATTTTCCTTCGAATACGTCATGCGCCTTTATCTCGCGCCTGAGGACAAGGAGTTCAATCACCGGAAGATGCCGCGGCTGAGCTATCTGACGAGTCCGTTTGCGATCATCGACTTCGTGGCCGTGGTGCCGTTCTACTTGCAGGCATTTGTGCCTGTCGATTTGCGCGTATTGCGGGCGCTGCGTCTGCTGCGTATCCTGAAATTGGTCCGCGTGGTGGTGCCAGCTTACAAGTCTTTCATCAAAGCTAACCTCGGCCGCACCTTCCGTCAAAAAATTCATGCGATCGTTTTTCCGAGCGAATACGGTGGCACTTTGCACGGCCTGTTTGATACCTTCATTGTGATCTGGGTCGTTGTTTCCGTGATCGCCGTTATTCTTGAATCGGTTCAGGTGGTGCACCATATCCTGAACCTTGAATTCCTGATTCTTGACAGTATCGCAGTCGGCGTATTCACGATTGAGTACTGCATGCGTCTGTATAGCTGCGTTGAAGAGCCCGGATTCCAGCGGGCGCTCGCCGGTCGTTTCAAGCAGGCAAGCGTACCGTCGTCCGTGATCGACTTTCTCGCGATTCTGCCGTTCTTCCTTGAGGCCTTCCTGCACCATTTGTTCGACTTGCGTTTCTTGCGAATTTTCCGTTTGATGCGTTTGCTGAAGCTGTCGCGCTATACGGATGCGACATCGACGCTGACGAAAGTGATTTCACGCGAATTGCCAGTGCTGACAGCGTCTGCCTTCATCATGTTGTTACTCGTGATTTTGACGGCCAGCCTTGGCTTTCTGTTTGAGCATGAAGCGCAGCCGGATAAATTCGAAAACATTCCGCAGTCAATTTACTGGGCTGTGATTACCTTGGCTTCGGTTGGTTATGGTGATATTTCACCGGTCACCACGGCTGGCCGGATCATGACGATTATTCTGGCCTTGTTGGGTATTGGTATTTTTGCGATCCCGGCCGCGTTATTGTCCTCTGCCTTTACGGATGAACTGCGCATCGAACGTGAATTGCTGCGTAATAAACTGTACAAGATGCTTGAAGACGGCGTGTTTTCCGAGGAAGAAGCGGCGATCATCAACATTGAAGCGAAGCGTTTGCACCTCACGCAAGACGATCTGGATCAACTGATCGATAAAGCGCGGCGTGAGCGTGAACTGATGGAAGACGTCTCGGCGCTGCCCTTGCACAAGATCGCTTCCAAGCCGGAACATGCAGTCGAACATTTCAAGACCTTGATTGGCCAGATTCGCATGCTCGGTATCATGACGGACAAGGACAAGTTCCAGGAAGTGGCCCAGCAATCGGCGCGCCTGACAGCGGATGAGTGGGTCTTGTGGCAGCAGATACATCGCGAGGAAGTGCCGCCAGCGGCTAGCTAAAAGCACCATCAAGCCGACGGTAATAAATCGGGCCTGCCATACATTCAAGCGTATGGCAGGCCCGATGTCCGTTTAGCGTGACCATGTTGCCAGTGAATGTTTGCTAGCGGGTCAAATAGAGGCAGGGCTGTCAGGCACCGCCAGCTTGCTGGCAAAAAAATCCATCAAGACCCGCACGCGTTGCGGAATATGCCGATTACTGGGCAAGATCGCATAAATACCCAGCGCCGGTATAGGAAAATCGACGAGAATTTCCTCGACCCGTCCGGCCGCGATGACATCAGCCGCAATGAAGTCCGGCTGGCAGGTAATGCCCAGCCCTTGTGCTGCTGCTTCAGTGAGCACATCACCATTGTTGGCCTGCAGGCGGCTGCGTACGGCGACGCTTTCGAGCTGACCATCCACCATGAATTGCCAGCCAGGATTGCCCGCTGCGCCCGTATAGCCCAGACATTGATGGTGCAGCAGATCGTGCGGATGCAGTGGTCGACCGTGGCGCGCAAGGTAATCGGGCGCTGCCAGCACCAGCATGCGGCCGGCGCCAATCTTGCGCGCGATGTCGCCGGCGTCGAGGCGGCGCGTGATGCGTATCGCCAAGTCAATACCTTCCTCAATCAACTTCACGCGTCGGTCGGCATAATCCATGTCGAGGCTGACTTCCGGATAGAGCCGGGAAAATTCCAGCAGCAGCGGTGCCAGCCGGCGCAGGCCGAAGCTCAGCGGCAGGCTGATGCGGATAGTGCCGCGCGGCGCAAGGCGCTCTTCGGCTACGCCGGTCTCGGCGGCGTCGACGAGATTAAGGATGACGCGGCATTTTTCGAGATAGGCGGTGCCGGCCGAGGTCAGTGCAAGGCGACGCGTGGTGCGTACCATGAGTTTCACGCCGAGGTGAGTTTCGAGCGCGGCAATCTGGCGCGTGACGGCCGAGCGGGCGAGATTCATCTGTTGCGCGACTGCCGAAAAGCTGCCTAGCTCGGCGACGCGCAGAAAGAGCTGCATGGCATCGAGTCTGTCCATTGTTGCATCCGTTGAAATAATCAATTGCACATTGTCGCCTATTTCATTCGTCCAAGCTGGCGTACAGTGCAGTTAACCCATTTTGAGGTGCCATGATGCTGAATCAGAAATCCCCCGTCGCGTCACTGTTTGTCCCCCACGGCTCGCCGATGTTTGCCCTGCGTTCAGGCGCGGCGGGCGCTGCCCTGTCGACGCTGGCAAAATCCTTGCCGCAGCCGCGTGCCATCATCATGGTGAGCGCACATTGGGAAACTGCGATTCCGACAGTTGGCACGAGCGAGCGGCTCGAAACGATTCACGATTTTTATGGCTTTCCGGAAGAACTGTATGCGCTGCGCTATCCCGCCAGCGGCTGCCCTGAAGCGGCAGATGTCGTCGTGCAGGCATTGAAGACGGCCGGCTTTGCGGTCGCGCAAGATGCGACGCGCGGTCTCGATCATGGTGCATGGGTGCCGCTCAAACTGATGTTTCCGGAAGCTGATGTGCCGGTGATTCCGCTGTCGATCCAGCGCGGCGCGGATACTGCGCATCATTTGCGGCTGGGCGCGGCGCTCGCACCGCTGGCGGCGCAGGGTTTCCTCGTGATTGCGTCGGGTAACCTGACGCATAATTTGCGCGATTATCAGCTGGTCTCCAGCAATGGCGGGCAGTCTCCTGCGTATGTGCGTGAATTCGCCGACTGGATGGGCGCGCACATGGCTGCGCATGACACCGCGGCCCTGATCGACTACCGGCATCAGGCGCCGGGCGCGGTGCAGGCGCATCCGAGCGAAGAACATTTGCTGCCGCTGTTCGTGGCGCTGGGCGCGGCGGGCGCGCAGGCGGAAGTGAGTCGCTTTCATGCCGGCATCGATGACTATGTACTGGCCATGGATGCATTTGCCTTTTCACCGAACCGTCCGCAAGGTCAAGGAGTCCACTGATGAACACGCACTACACCCGCACGGCAAAAAGCCTGCACTGGCTGATGGCGCTGATGCTGTTTGGCTTACTCGCGCTGGGGTTTTACATGGCCGACCTGCCGCTGTCGCCGACCAAGCTCAAGCTCTTTTCCTGGCACAAATGGGCCGGCGTAAGCGTCTTTATGCTGGTGTTTGTGCGTCTGGCTTGGCGCATCACGCATCAGCCGCCGGCCTTACCCGCGACTATGCCCAAGCTCATGCAGCTCGCGGCGCATGCCGGGCATCTGGCGCTGTATGGCTTGATGCTGGTAATTCCGCTATCGGGCTGGCTGATGAGCTCGGCCAAGGGCTTCCAGACGGTCTGGTTCGGCATTCTGCCGCTGCCTGATCTGCTGGCCAAGAACAAGGAACTCGGCGCGCTCCTGCAGGAAGTCCACGAGTCGCTGAACTTGCTGTTCATCGCCGTGATCGCAGTGCACGTGCTGGCCGCACTGAAGCACCACTTTATCGACAAGGACGACATCCTGACACGCATGTTGCCCGCCCACCGTTCGGAGAAATAAATGAAACGACTGATCCTCTCGCTCAGCCTCGCGCTGTCCTTGCCGCTGGCGGCCCACGCGGCGGAGTTCTCACAGGTACAAGCCGACAAGAGCGCCATCAATTTCGCCTACAAGCAGATGGGCGTCACCATGGATGGCAAGTTCCGCAAATTCACGGCCCAGCTCAATTTCGATCCGGCCAAGCCGGCCACCGCCAAGGCGGTCATCGACGTTGAACTCGCCAGTATTGATACCGGTTCGAGCGAAGCCGATCAGGAAGTGCTGGGCAAACAATGGTTCAACACGAAAGCCACGCCGCTGGCGCATTTCGAATCGGCCAGCGTCAAGGCGCTCGGCGGGAATCGCTTTGAAGCGGCGGGTAAATTGACGATCAAGGGGCGTACGAAAGACATCGTCGCGCCACTGACTTTCACGCCGCAGGGCAAGCAGGGCGCGTTCGATGGCAGCTTCAGTTTCAAGCGCGCTGATTTTGCCATCGGTGAAGGCGAATGGGCGGCCTTCGATATCGTCGCCAATGAAATCCAGATCAAATTTCACATTCTTGCCAATCCCGGCAAATAATTTTACTCACTCAAAAAAGGAATAAACCATGAACGCATTCATCAAACTCTCCGCCGCTGTCTTGCTCGTTGCAGCTGCCGCCGCACCGGCCCTGGCCGCGCCCGACACCTATGTGCTTGACACGACACATACGTTTCCACGCTTCTCGTACAGCCATTTCGGCTATTCGACGCAGCTGAGCCGTTTCGACAAGACCAGCGGCAAGATCGTGTTCGATAAAGTCGCCAAGACCGGCGCAGTCGACATCGTCATCGACATGAAGTCGGTCAACACCGGTTTCCCGACCTTCAATGAGCACATTCAGGGTGAAGACTTCCTCGACACGGCCAAATTCCCGACAGCGACCTTCAAGTCGACCAAGGTCGTCTTTGACGGCGACAAGCCTGCCACCGTTGAAGGTAATCTGACCATCAAGGGCGTGACCAAGCCAGTGACGCTGAAGCTGAGCTCCTTCCAGGCCATGCCGCATCCGATGATGAAGAAAGACGCCCTCGGCGCGAATGCGAGCGTGACCATCAAGCGTTCGGAATTCAATGCCGGCAAATATGCGCCTTACGTTGGTGATGATGTGACCATCGATATTGCGGTCGAAGCGATCAAGGAATAAAGGCGAATGCAGCACTTAATTTGCAAGGCGCGTATAGTGCGCCTTGCAATATTGATCGAAATGCAGAATCCTTGCGGATCTGCGCACTATGTCATGGAGTTACCCGATGCTGACCCTACGTAAATCCGCCGACCGCGGCTATGCGGACCACGACTGGCTGAAAAGCTTTCATTCCTTTTCATTTGCTAATTATTACGACCCTGAACATATGGGCTGGGGTAATTTACGCGTGATTAATGAAGACCGTATCGCACCGGGCACCGGCTTCGGCATGCACCCGCATCGCGACATGGAAATCATCAGCTATGTGCGCACCGGCTCGCTGGTACACAAGGACAATATGGGCAACAGCACCGTGATTCCGCCCGGTGATGTGCAGCGCATGACAGCAGGTCGCGGCGTCATGCACAGTGAGTACAATCATGCGCAGGATGAGACGACGCATTTCTTCCAGATCTGGATCGAACCGAATGCCAAGGGTATCGCGCCCGGCTATGAGCAAAAGACCTTTGCCGACGCTGACAAGCGCGGCCGACTGCGCCTGGTCGGCTCGCCAGATGGCGCTGAAGGTTCCGTGACGCTCAATGCCGATGCCTCGCTGTATGCGGGTTTGCTCGACGGTGCGGAAACGGCGACGCTGCCTTTGCAGCCCGGACGCAAGGCCTATGTGCATCTGGTGCGCGGCACGCTGGACGTCAACGGCCAGACCCTGCATGAAGGTGATGCGGCGATGTTGGCAGATGAAAAACAGATTTCCCTGACCGCTGGAAAAGACGCCGAAGTGCTGGTCTTTGCGCTCGCATGAACAAACTCGAATTACCTGCTTCACTACCAACATTGACCACCGTCGCCTATACCGGCGCCTGCGATCTGCCCACGCCGTGGGCGGATTTTCGCCTGCACGGCTTTGTCGATCAGTCTGATGGCAAGGAGCACGTCGCACTCACCTTGGGCGCCATCACCGACGGCGAGCCCGTGCTCGCGCGCGTGCATTCGGAATGCCTGACCGGTGACGCATTTTTCAGCCAGCGCTGCGACTGCGGCTCCCAGCTCGAAGAAGCCATGAAGCGCATCGCCGCCGAAGGTCGCGGCATCATCCTGTATCTGCGTCAGGAAGGGCGCGGCATCGGCCTGATCAACAAGATCCGCGCCTACCAGCTGCAGGACGCCGGCGCCGATACCGTTGAAGCCAATGTCGCGCTCGGCTTTCCGGCCGATATGCGCGGCTATGGCCTATGCAAGCCGATGCTCGAACATCTGGGCGTGAGCTCGCTGCGCCTGATGACGAACAATCCGAAAAAGGTCGCCGCGCTGCGCAAGGACGGTCTGACCATTACTGAGCGCGTGGGTATCATCGCCGGTCATAACGACTCGAACCAGCATTATCTGGCGACCAAGAAAGCCAAGCTCGGGCATTTGTTCGTGGATGACGATGATTGATGCCGCCTGTGCTTATATAATCACGCATTGAGAAATATTTGGAGTGGTCATGAGCACAGAAGTCGCAGCACCGGTAAGCCGCAAGACCTATGATGAAGTAATGGTGCCGACCTATGCGCCCAGTGCGATGGTGCCGGTACGGGCACTCGGCCTGGACTTATGGGATCAGGAGGGAAAACGCTACCTCGATTTCACTTCCGGCATCGCTGTCACCAGTCTCGGCCATTCGCATCCGGACGTGGTCGACGCGCTCGTCAAGCAGGCGCACACACTGTGGCATTGCTCGAATATTTATACCAATGAGCCAGTCCTGCGCCTGGGCCGCGCGCTGACCGAGGCGACCTTTGCCGACCGCGCCTTCTTCTGCAATTCCGGCGCCGAAGCCAATGAAGCCGCCTTCAAGCTCGCGCGCAAATATGGGCATGAAAAATTCGGCGCGAACAAAAGCCGCATCATTTCCTGCCTCAATTCCTTTCATGGTCGTACGCTGTTCACAGTGACTGTCGGCGGCACGCCTAAATACACCGAAGGCTTTGCGCCACTGCCGCAAGCCATCGAGCACATTGCCTTCAACGACATCGATGCCGCCCGCGCGGCGATCGGCGACGATGTCTGCGCCGTCGTAGTCGAACCGGTGCAAGGCGAGGGGGGTGTCACGCCGGCGCGCGTCGAGTACCTGCAAGCTTTGCGCGAACTGTGCGACGCCACCGGTGCCTTGCTGATTTTCGATGAAGTCCAGTGTGGCATGGGTCGCACCGGCAGCCTTTTTGCCTACATGGGCTATGGTGTCACGCCCGATATCCTGACCTCGGCCAAGGCGCTCGGCAATGGTTATCCGATCGGCGCGATGCTGACCACAAACACCGTTGCGGCTTCCTTTGCGCCGGGCTCGCATGGCACGACTTACGGCGGTAATCCGCTGGCTTCAGCAGTCTCGCTGGCGGTACTCGAGACGATCAACACGCCAGAATTCCTGGCGCGCGTGACCGCGGCGTCGGCCTTGTTTGTCGAACAGCTGGAAGCCATCGTGCGCGATTATCCGCAGGTATTTTCTACTGTGCGCGGCAAGGGCCTGATGCAGGGACTGGTCATGGCCGAGGCCACGCGCGGCCGCGCCAAAGAAATCACCAAGATCGCTGAAGACCATGGCCTGATGTTGCTCATCGCCGGCATGGATGTGATTCGTCTCTTGCCGGCTCTGGTCGTGAGCGATGCGCAGATCGTCGAAGCCTGCACGATCCTGCGGCGCGCGGTCGACCTCTTCCTTAAGCCCGCATAACAGAGGAGTCCGCCATGCTCGTCGCCCGCGCTATCCGGGAAAGCGATCTCGATGGCTTGCTGGCGCTGGCGCGCGAAGTTGGCGCCGGCATGACCACGCTCAAGGCCGATGTGCCCATGCTCACGGCGCGCATCGAGCTCGCCTGCGCTTCGTTCGCCGGCACCATTGCGCCTGAATTGTGTGATTACATTTTCGTACTGGAAGACACGACGACGCAGCAGATCGTCGGCGTCTCGGCCATCAAGGCCTCGGTCGGTGGCGATGCGCCGTTTTATAACTACCGCATCGGCACGCTCGTGCATTCCAGCGCCGAGCTCGACGTCGTCTCGCGCATGGAAACGCTGTACCTGTCCAATGACCTGACCGGCAGCGCCGAGCTGTGCACGCTCTTTTTGCATCCCGCTTACCGCAATGGCAATAACGGCCGCCTGCTGTCGAAATGCCGCCTGCTGTTCATTGCCCAGTTCCCGCATCTGTTTGGCCCGCGCCTGATCGCGGAGCTGCGCGGCTTTCTGCATGACGGCATGCATTCGCCGTTCTGGGATAGCCTCGGACGGCATTTTTTCAAGATGGATTTCGATCGTGCCGACGATCTCTGCGCGCTCGGCAAAAAATCCTTCATAGCTGAACTGATGCCGCGTTATCCGCTGTACATCGCGCTCTTGCCCGCCGAAGCCCAGGCCGTCATTGGTCAGGTACATGTGGCGACCGCGCCGGCGCGGCATTTGCTCGAACAGGAGGGCATGTATTTTGAAGGCTATGTCGATATCTTCGATGCCGGCCCGGTCCTGCAGGCGCGCATCGGCGAATTGCGCGCTGTGCGTGAAAGTCGTCTTGTGACCATCAGCGACGATGTCGACGCGCCTGCTGTCCATCCGCGCGCGCTCATCGTCGCCACCAGCACGCTCGCTAACTTTCGCTGTCTGGTGCTCGACGCCGATGTGCATCATGGCCAGATGGCGCTGGATGCGCAGGCACAGCGCTTGCTGAACTCGCATGTCGGCGATGCCTTGCGCATGATGCCGCTGCATCCAAAGAAGAAGGCAAATGGCTGAACATTACATCGATGGCCAGTGGCTGGCCGGCAGTGGCGCCGAGATGGTCACGATTGATCCTGCGTCTGGGCGCGAAACCTGGCGCGGCCAGTGCGCCGGCGACGCGCAGATCACGCATGCCTGCGACGCTGCGCGCGCGAGTTTTGCCGACTGGGCCGCGCTCGAACTGGACGAACGTATCGCCATCGCCGGGCGCTTTCGCGATCTGCTGAAAACGCATGCCGATGAGCTCGCACGCCTGATCGCGCTCGAAGTCGGCAAGCCGCTCTGGGAAGCGCGCACCGAAGTCACTTCGATGGCGAACAAGGTCGACATTTCAGTGCAGGCCTATCGCGCACGCACCGGCTTCACGCGTAGCAGCATCGCCGATGGCGAGGCCGTACTGCGACATCGGCCACACGGCGTCTTCGGCGTGTTCGGTCCTTACAATTTCCCCGGTCATCTGCCCAACGGCCATATCGTGCCGGCCCTCATTGCGGGTAATACCATCGTCTTCAAGCCCAGCGAATACGCGCCGCAGACTGCCATGAAAACGGTCGCGCTGTGGACTGCAGCCGGCTTGCCTAAGGGCGTACTGAATGTCGTCAATGGCGCGCGCGATACCGGCGCGGCCCTGGCGCAAAATGTGCAGCTCGACGGTATCCTTTTCACCGGCAGTTACCAGACCGGCGTCGTGCTGCACCGGCAATTTGCCGGCCAGCCGCACAAGCTGCTGGCGCTGGAAATGGGCGGCAATAATGCGCTGGTCGTCTGGGATGTGGCCCATCGCGATGCCGCGGTTCACCATGCGATCTTTTCCGCTTTTGTCAGTGCCGGCCAGCGTTGTACCTGCGCGCGCCGACTCATCGTCGAAGACTCGCCTGCGGGTCTGGCCTTCATTGAGCGTCTGGTCGAGGTCGCTGGCAAGATTATCGTCGGTGCATCCGAAGACCAGCCAGCGCCCTTCATGGGGCCGGTCGTGTCAAAGGCGATCGCCACGCGCCTGATGCAAGCGCAGGAAATGCTGCTCGCCTCGGGCGGCCGTGCGCTATTGGCCATGCGCCATCTGCAGCCTGACACGGGCTTCCTGTCGCCGGGTATCGTCGACGTCACCGGTGTGGCGGGCTTGCCCGATGAAGAATGGTTTGGGCCGCTGCTGCAAATTATCCGCGTACCGGATTTCGCCGCTGCACTGGCAGCAGCGAATGCAACGGCCTACGGTCTTGCGGCCGGCCTGCTCAGTGATGATGCGGCGCTGTGGCTGCGATTCCAGAATGGCGTTCGCGCCGGCGTCGTGAACTGGAACCGGCCGACTGCGGGCGCAGCCAGCACGGCGCCATTTGGCGGCGTTGGCCACTCGGGCAATCATCGGGCCAGCGCTTACTATGCCGCTGACTATTGCGCCTATCCGGTCGCTTCCATTGAAAATCCCCAACTCGACATGCCGGCGCAGCTCTCGCCCGGCCTGACGTTTTAAACAAGGCGAAACTCCATGCGCGCAGCACGCGAATTCAATTTCGATGGCCTCGTCGGCCCCAGCCATAATTACGCCGGTCTCTCATTCGGTAATGTCGCTTCCTTTGATAACGTCAAGAGTGCATCCAACCCGCGCCTGGCGGCCTTGCAAGGACTGGCGAAGATGCATGCATTGGCACAGCGCGGTTTCGCGCAAGCGGTCTTGCCGCCGCAGGGCCGGCCTAATTTTGCCCTGCTGCGCAGCGTCGGCTTCACCGGCAGCGATGCTGACGTACTCGCCAAGGCGCATCGCGATGCACCCGTGATCCTCGCCAGCGCTTATTCAGCCGCGCCAATGTGGACCGCGAATGCCGCTACAGTCAGTCCCTCGGCCGACACGGCAGACGGGCGGGTGCATTTCACGACGGCGAACCTGAATTGCAAATTGCATCGCTCGTATGAGCATGCACAAACGACGCGCACACTTCGTGCCGTCTTCGCTAATCCCCAGCATTTCATGGTGCATGAAGCCTTGCCGGCGACGCCCGCATTCGGCGATGAAGGCGCCGCCAATCATGGTCGGCTCTGCGCTGGCCACGGTGCCGCCGGCGTGGAAATGTTTGTCTATGGCCGCGCTGAATTCGACAGCGCCGCTGCTGCGCCAAAACGATATCCGGCACGGCAAACGCGCGAGGCCAGCGAGGCCGTCGTGCGCCTGCATGGCTTGCAGCCTGCACGTACCGTGCTGCTGCAGCAAGACCCGGCGGTAATCGATGCCGGCGTCTTCCACAACGACGTGATTTCGGTCGCCAATGGCAATGTGCTGTTCTATCACGAGCAAGCCTTTCTCGATGAAGCCGCCAGTGTGCAAAAGCTGCATCAGGCCATGCATGCGCTCGGCGCTGAATTCATCCCGCTACGCGTCGCAGCCAGTGCCGTTCCGCTAGCAGATGCGGTGCGCAGTTACCTCTTCAACAGCCAGCTGATCACCAAGGCCGATGGCAAAATGGTGCTGGTCGTGCCGCAAGAATGTGAAGAAAATCCGGCCGTCGCGCGCTACCTGCAGGAACTCATCGCCAGCGGCGGGCCAGTCGATGAATTGCTTAGTTTCGATCTGCGTCAGAGCATGCGCAATGGTGGCGGTCCGGCTTGCCTGCGCCTGCGCGTAGCGCTCACTGACATCGAAGCGCGCGCCATGCGTCAGGGTGTGGTGATGGATGATGACCTGTATGTCTGCCTTGTGAATTGGGTCGGCCGACATTACCGCGACCGTCTCGCCCCGGATGATCTGGCCGATCCGCAGCTGGCCATCGAGGTACAGGCAGCGCTGGAGGAATTGAGTTTAATCCTTGGTTTGCCCGGATTATATAAAAGCTGACGCGTGGACTTTCAGGGCGCGACGCTGTCTGTCAGTCGTCTGAAGCCTGCATGGATTTGACACCTGTGTGCAGTGGTGTATTGTGCAAAGCCTTTACTACGCATAATTAAAATAAACAGGCCAGCAGGACGCGGCCATGGACGCGTCAATTTTAAAAGAATGGACCTCATTTGATCACGCAGACTCTGGGCCAGCAGCTAACCCGCACCAAGCCGGTAGAAACCATTGCCGAGCATGAGGCGCAGCTCGCGCTTGAACCGGGTCATGCGGGTGCTGGCCTGCATCGTTCCATCGGACTGTTTTCACTGACCATGATCGGCGTTGGCGGGACGGTCGGCACCGGTATCTTCTTTACACTTGCGGAAGCTGTGCCCAAGGCCGGGCCGTCCGTGATCCTTGCCTTTCTGTTAGCCGCTGTGACAGCCGGCCTGACCGCGCTGTGTTACGCCGAGCTGTCGTTTCGGATTCCTGCGTCGGGCTCTTCGTATTCCTATGCCTATGCAACTGTTGGCGAATTCGCCGCCTTTATTGTGGCTGCCTGTCTCTTGCTTGAATACGGGCTAGCCGCCAGCGCGACGTCGATAGGCTGGTCCGATTATCTGAATAATTTCCTGAGCAATGCCTTCGGCTGGCATATCCCCGCGATGCTGCGCTCGCCCATGATCGTCGCCGGCGTCAATGGCGTGGAATTCCACAGCGGCCAATTCAACCTGCCGCCCATCATTCTGGTCGTGATGTGCGGCTTGTTGCTCTTGCGCGGTGCGCGTGAATCGGCGACGGCGAATGCGATCATGGTGCTGGTCAAACTCGCCATCCTCGCCTTCTTCGTCGTGGTCGCCTTCAGCGGCTTCAACATCGATAATTTCACGCCGTTTTTCAACACTGATAACGGCAAGGGGATGGGCGGCATGGCCGGCGTCACAGCGGCTGCCGGCACCGTATTCTTCTCTTTCATCGGCCTCGATACGATCGCCACGGCCGGTGCTGAAGTGAAGGACCCGACGCGCACCGTCCCGCGCGGGATCATCGCAGCGCTGCTGATCGTGACGGTCTGCTATCTGCTGGTGGCAGTAGTCGCGGTCGGCGCGCAGCCGGCGGCGATGTTCGAAGGTCAGGAAGCGGGCCTGTCGGTGATCCTGCAAAACGTCACCGGCAAGACCTGGCCGGCACTGGTGCTGTCGGCGGGCGCGGTGATCTCGGTGTTCAGCGTGACACTGGTGACGATCTATGGCCAGACGCGCATCCTGTATGCCGTCAGTCGTGACGGCCTCGTGCCGCGCGCCTTCCAGCGCATCCATCCGCGTACGCTGGTCCCAGTCAACAATACCGTGATGGTTTGTCTCGTCGTCGGATTGGTCGCCGGCTTTGTCGATTCGGGATTTTTATGGGACATGGTCAGCATGGGTACGCTGATCGCCTTCATCGTCGTGTCGCTGGCGGTGCCTGTTATGCGGCGCAAACACATCGGCGACGGCAGCAAGGGTTTTCGCGTGCCTTTCGGACCCTATCTGGTGCCGGGTCTGAGTATTGTTGCCTGCCTGTATATCATCAAGGATTTGTCGGCGACAACTTACCACGTGTTCTTCATCTGGATGTCGGTCGCGATCCTGACGTACTTTATTTATGGGCGGCGTAACTCACGCCTGAATCATCGCGCAAAATAATCGCGCCATGGTCAGTGTCCGTGACCGGGCAGCGTCGGATGCCCTGCGGCGTGTCGCACAAGGCATGCCATTGTGTGCAAAATCCTGCGGCTGGTGACGAATAAGCTTCTGCATTTACCCCAAATAAAAGGACAATAAACAGCCGGCCTGGACATCAGATTCAGGACCAGCAGTGCTATTGTATGAGTGCGCTCCGGCGCCACTTTGGAGGGGGCCATGAATCAATTGTCACAAGACCTGCGCAAACAAACCCTGGCGCTGAGCCTGGCTAGCGCCGAAGCTGCCGCAGATGGATCACAGGCTGTCGTTGCGCTGATTAGTGGTTGGCTCGCCGCACTCGAAGAAGAGGACTTTGCCGTCGTCACCGCGGCCAGCCTCGGCCCGGTGCTGTGGCAGGGCTTCTCGCGCATTGCCCATGGCGGCGACGGCAGCAATGCCTGTCGCGTCGAAGCGCTGACGTATCACAATGGCCGCGGTGCCACAGCGAGCGCTTTGCTGATCGCGAACCCGGACATGCCTTTCCTTGTCGACTCCATCGTAATGGCCTTGCGCCGCCAGCGCGTCGCCTCCCGCGCCGTGCTCAATGCAGTGCTCTCAGTCCAGCGCGCCGCCGACGGCAGCGTCGTCCAGGTCAATGTGCATAATGATGGCCAGGCGCGCGAGTCGCTGGTGTTGTGCCTGCTGTCGGAAGCGCTCGCGCCGGAGGAACTGACTGCGCTCACCGCCAGCATCCGCTCGGTGGCCAGTGACGCCGCCGCCGTACACGAGGATGCCGGCGCCATCAGCCGGAAAGTAACTGAACTTGCGCACATCGTCGGCAGCTGTGACGCCGATGGTGCCGAAGTCGCGGCCTTCCTCAACTGGGCCAATTCAGGTGGTTTCGAAGTCTTCGGTTATGCCTACTATGAAGCCTTCCCGGGTGCGGCGAAATTGCGACGCGACCTGGCCAGCCGTCTGGGCGTCTTGCGCGATACTTCGCATCCCCTGTATGACACTTGCCTGGCCGGGATTCCCGAAGATTTCGATCATCTGGCGAAGCGGCCGACCACGCTGTCGGTCGTCAAGGCCGATGCGCAGTCGACTTTGCATCGCGATTTACAGCTTGATTTCTTTGGCGTGCGCCACACGGATGCGCATGGTGTCGTGATCGGCGAGCATAGCTTTGTCGGCCTGTTTTCACGCGCCGCGATGGCCACGCCGCTGACCGAGCTGCCGTTTGCGCGTGGTCGGATCGAGCAGGTCCTGCAGCTGGGCGGGGTGCGCCATGAAGGCTTTCGCGCCGAAAAATTCCTCGAAATCCTCGAGTCGCTGCCGCGCTCTGAAGTCCTCGAGGCGCCGCTGGATTGGCTGGCGACAGTCTGCAGTACCGTCGTGGCACTCTACAAGCAGCCGCGCGCGATGGTCTTCGTGCGTCCCGATGTCTATGGTCGTCATCTGAATGTGCTGGTCTACATGCCGCGCGAAATTTATTCCGCCAGTCTTGCCGAACGTTTGTCGACGGGACTGCGCAGCCTTGCTGGCGCCAGCGCCGTGCGCGCACAGACACTGCTGTCGGACGGACCCTTGGCACGCGTGTATCTGATCGCCACCGCCGCGCGTCTGGATCTGGATTTTGCGGTCGATATTGCGCAGCCGCTGCTGGCAGCAGTCGAAGGCTGGCACACAGCCTTTGATGCGCTGGTCGACCATGTTGGGGACGCCGGCTTGCGACCCCGTTTGCGCGCCTTGCGCGCGGCGCTGCCGGATGATTATCTGGCCACAACTTCACCGCAAATCGCCTTTGCCGATTTGTCTGAGTTGCTGGCGGCAGGGCAGGGCGATCGTGTGCGCGTGAGGATCGATCTTGCCGATTCTGGCGTGGCCAATATTCGCCTGTTCGCCAGGGTGCGTCCGCCTTCATTGTCGCAGGTCTTGCCGGCGCTGCACAACGCTGGCGTGGCGGTAGAGCGCGAACAGACTTATCTGATTGCCGGCGACGGTGTCGCTGCGCCGCTGTTCTCAGTCACCTGCCTGAGCCTGGATGCGCACAGCGCGGCCAAGCTTGCCCAGCCCGAGGTCGCCAACGCCGCGCGCGCTCTGTTCGAAGCGCTGCTCAATGACGAGGTCGAGGATGGCCGCATGAACGGTCTCGCCATCGAGGCCGGGCTGTATCCGCAGCAGGTGCAACTCCTGCGCGCCTATGCCAGTTACTGGCGCCAGGCGGGCTGCCGCTTCAGCTTGCGCTATATCGCCGATTGCCTGCGCAAACAGCCGGCTGCCGTGCGCGTGCTCGTGGATGGCTTCGAGCGTCGTTTCAATCCAGTGCTCGATGCGGCATGGCGCGACGCTGGCACGGCGGCATTGGTGGCGCTCAAGCAAGGCGTGGCGTTGTTCAATCATGCTGACGCCGAAGACATCGTGCGCGGTCTGGTCGAGCTGATGCTGGCCACTGTGCGTACTTCCTATTTCCAGTCGGCGCAGGCTGCAGGCACCATCATCCTCAAGTTCGACAGCAGCCAGCTCGCGCTCTTGCCGCAGCCGCGTCCGTATCGCGAACTGTTCGTCTTTTCGCGGCGCTTCGAAGGCGTGCATTTGCGCGGCGGGCCGGTCGCGCGCGGCGGCTTGCGCTGGTCCGACCGGATGGAGGATTACCGCACCGAAGTGCTGGGCCTGGTGAAGGCGCAAATGGTCAAGAACGCCGTGATCGTGCCGGCCGGCGCGAAGGGCGGTTTTGTCTGCAAGATGATGCCCAAAGATGCCGCGCGCGACGTGATCGCCGCTGAAGGCAAAGCCGTGTATCGCCTGTTCATCGCCGGCCTCCTCGACCTGACCGATAACCGCGTACAGGGCGCCATCGTCACACCGTCCCAGACCGTCTGTTACGACGACGCCGACTCCTATCTCGTGGTCGCTGCCGACAAGGGTACGGCGACTTTTTCCGATATCGCCAACGGCATTGCCGTGGCGCGCGGCTTCTGGCTCGGTGACGCGTTTGCCTCGGGCGGCTCGAACGGCTATGACCATAAAAAACTCGGCATCACGGCCAAGGGCGCATGGGAAGCGGTCAAGCGCCATTTTTACGAAATGGGTCATGACCTTGCGACCACGCCCATGACCATGGTCGGCATCGGCGACATGTCCGGCGATGTCTTCGGCAATGGCGTGCTGCTGTCGCGCCAGCTCAAGCTCGTGGCCGCCTTCGATCACCGGCATATTTTTATTGATCCCACGCCGGACGTCGCGGCCAGTTTCGCTGAACGCCAGCGCCTGTTCGCCTTGCCGCGTTCGTCATGGGACGATTACGACAAGAGCCTGATTTCTGCCGGCGGTGGCGTCTGGCCGCGCAGTGCAAGAACCATCGCACTGTCGCCGGAAATGCGCACCGCATTAGATACCGACGCGACCAGCTTAAGCCCGGAAGAGCTGCTGCACACGATCCTGCAGGCGCCCGTCGACCTGTTCTATAACGGCGGCATCGGCACTTACATCAAGGCCTCGACGGAGTCGCATGCACAGGTTAAGGACCGTGCCAATGACGCTATCCGCGTTGATGGCGCGCAGCTGCGCTGCAAGGTCGTCGCCGAAGGCGGTAATCTCGGCGCGACTCAGGCGGGACGCATCGAATTCGCGTTGCTGGGCGGGCGCATTTTCACCGACGCCATTGATAATTCAGCCGGCGTGGATTGCTCGGACCATGAAGTCAATGTCAAGATCTGGCTCGATACCGAAGTCAATGCCGGTACGCTCACGGCAGTCCAGCGCAATGACCTGCTCAATGTCATCACGGACGACATCGAAGCGCTGGTCTTGCGCGACAATTCCCTGCAAACGCATTTGCTCGCGCGCGAAACGCAAGCGCAGCGGGAGGCGGGCGTGGTGGATGCCTATGCTGCGCTGGTAGCGGCGCTGGAAGGAGAAGGCGCACTGTCGCGCAAGCTTGAGCAATTACCGTCTGAGTCGGAACTGCAGCGCCGCAAAGCCGAGGGTCTTGGCCTCACCGCGCCGGAGCTGGCCGTCGTGATCGCCAATGTCAAGAATCGCTACAAACGTCTGCTGGCGCTGCAGCCGCTGACCTCGCATAGCTGGGCGCTGAGCTTGCTGAAGCCGTATTTCCCGCCTGCGTTGGTGGCCACTCGCGACGCGCTCGATCATCCGCTGGCCAATGCAATTCTGGCGACCGTATTGGCGAACGAAGCTGTCAATCGCTGCGGCCCGCTGCTGCTGCGCGAGCGCGCCGAAAGCCATGCCTGCAGCGAAGCTGAGGTCATGATCGCCTGGGCGCAAGCCTGGTCGGCCTTGAACCTCACGCCCGTGTTCGCTGCGCTGGATGCGCATGCCTTGCGCGTACCGCGGGAGGTCTCGCTGGCAGTCGACATGCGCTGTCGTGTGCTGCAGCGTGCCGTGATCGACGGCGTCTTGTCGGTCGAAGCCGGGGGCGAAGTCTTCGCCGAATTGCAGCAATTGTTTGCCACGCCTGACGCCGCGCTGCAGCTGCTGCCCTCGGCGACGACGGCGGACACGAGCTTGCCGATCGCGTTCAATGTTGCGGCCAATACCGTCGATGCCGTTGTCGGCATGGCCGACTTCCTGTTTGCGGCCTTGTCGATTACGCGGCCGGCGTCACTGTGTCTGCCGGATTTTCTCAAGCTAGGCATGGACTTGCGTCGTCATAGCGGCATCGACCGGCTGGAACGCATCCTGATGGAATCGGACGGTGTCATAGCGCAGGAGGCTTTGCGCCTGCATGCGCTGAATGCCTTGCGCCGTGCCCAGCAAAGACTGATGCACGAAGCGCTGCAAAATAAATCGGTGAGCCTGCCGCTGCCTGCCAGCGAAACGCTCGTGCTCACCTTGCAGCAGGCGATACTCGAGGCCTGGACGATTTCGGATGCGACGCTGGCGCCGCGAGCTGCTGTATGAGCGAGCGTCAAAAAGCCAACGCTGTTCTCGCCAGTCTCGTGCGCGGCGACTTCAGCGAACTCGCCGACCGTTTTGCGCAGGCGGGTTTCACGGTGCACCTGCCGGAACCCGGCATTCTGCATATCCACGCAGCGCCAGAGTCTGTACCGCGCCGGCGTTTGCTGCTGTCAGTCGGCATCCATGGCGATGAAACTGCGCCGATAGAAATCACCGCGCAATTATTGGCGCAGCTGGCGGCAGACCCACAAGGTCTGCGCGTCGACCTGCTGCTGGTAGTCGGTAATCTCGCGGCCATCGAACAGGGCAAACGCTATCTTGAGGCCGACCTGAACCGCCAGTTCGAGCCCGACCATCTGCCCGCCGCTGACAGCGCCGAAGCCCGGCGTGCCGACGCCATCATGCGCGCGACGCGGCAATTTTTTTCCTCCCCGGAAGGCCAGCGCTGGCACCTAGACCTGCATACCGCCATACGCAGCTCGTTCTATCCGAGCTTTGCCATCGTGCCGGTTCAGGTTGAAGGCGCGGCACGGCAGCAGCTGCTCGACTGGCTGGCTGCCGCTGGCACGGGTGCAGCGGTCCTGAGTCCGAATTCATCCGGTACTTACAGCGCTTATACGGCGATCAATTTCAATGCCGTGTCCTGCACGGCTGAGCTCGGGCGCGTGGCGCAATTGGGTGAAAATGATCTCGCGCCATTTGCCGCCGCGCAGGCGGCCTTGCTGGCGCTGCTGACGGGGAGTTCGATTGTGCCGGGTACACCGCCGCTACTGTTTGCCGTGGCGCAGGAATTGGTCAAGCGCAGTGAAGGTTTCAAATTGGCCTTCGCCGGCAATGTCGGTAATTTCACCGCCATGCCGCAGGGCGCGCTGATCGCGCAGGATGGCGCGCAGGATCATCGCGTCGCCGCCGTCACCGAGTATGTACTGTTTCCGAATGCCGGGGTCGCCATCGGCCAGCGGGCCGCGCTGATGGTCGTACGCTGCACATAAATCTCAGTTTTGCGCAAGTCAGTTTTCAGACAGCTCGGCGATCACGCCGGGGCGCGCTTTGCCGTTCGTGCGGCGGGAATATTTTCTGTTAGAGTCATGTTTTGGCATTCATGCTGTCATAAGTCTGGTTACTGCGAATTCGCCAGACCTTTTAAGACGCATCTGTAAGAAGCGAGACCCAGTGACAAATTCCGAATTTGATTATGTGATCATTGGCGGCGGATCTGCCGGCTGCGTCATGGCGAGTCGCCTCACTGAAGACGCCCATGTGACAGTCGCCCTGCTCGAAGCTGGCGGCCCCGACAAGAGCGTCTTCATCCACGCCCCCGCGGGTGCGGCAGCAATGGTGCCGATACCGTTCAATAACTGGGCATTCAATACCGTGCCGCAAAAAGGCTTGAATGGCCGGCGCGGTTACCAGCCGCGCGGCAAGGTGCTCGGCGGCTCGAGTTCGATCAATGCCATGGTGTATGTGCGCGGTCACCGTTGGGATTACGATCATTGGGCCAGCCTGGGTAATCCGGGCTGGTCGTATGCGGAGGTACTGCCGTATTTCAAGCGCGCGGAAAACTCCGAGCCGCATGGCGCGACCGAGTACCACGGCGTCGGTGGCCCGCTCAATGTCGCGCATGTGCGCAGCCCGAGCCCGCTGAATGCCGCCTTTCTTGAAGCTGCGGCCCTGCAGGGCATACCGCTCAATGCCGACTATAACGGCGCCGAGCAGTTCGGTTCCTTCATGTACGAAGTCACGCACAAGAACGGCGAACGCTGCAGCGCGGCCAAAGGCTATCTCACGCCGAATCTCGCGCGGACGAATTTGCAGGTCATGACACATGCGCAAACGGCGCGCCTACTGTTCGACGGCAAACGCGCCATCGGCGTCGAGTACTGGCAGGGCGGGGAACTGAAGCAGGTGCGCGCGCGGCGTGAAGTCATCCTCTGCGCCGGTGCCTTCGGTTCGCCGCAATTACTGCAGGTCTCCGGTATCGGCCCGGCCGCGCATTTGCGCGAACATGGGATTGCCGTGCGCGCCGACCTGCCGGGCGTCGGCCAAAACCTGCAAGACCATATTGATTACGTGCAGGCTTACCGCTGCCGCCCGGGTCGCGATACCTTCGGCATTTCGCTTCCGGGCTCGCTGCATTTCTTGCAGGCGATGTGCGAATGGCAAAAGCAGCGCACCGGCCGCATTACGAGTAACTATGCCGAATCGGGCGGCTTCATTCGCAGCAGCCCCGACATCGAGGTACCCGATCTGCAGCTGATTTTTCTGGTCGGCCTGGTCGACGACCACGCGCGAAAGCAGCACCTTGGCCATGGCTTCAGCTGCCATGTCGATTTGCTGCGGCCCAAGAGCCGCGGTAGCGTCATGATCGAAAGCATGGACGCGCGCGTGGCGCCGCTGATCGATCCGAATTTCTTTGGCGAGCCGGAGGATATGCAAGTGATGCTGCGCGGCGCGAAAATCCAGCAGCGCCTGATTGCATCAGCACCCTTCGATGCAGTGCGCGGCAAGATGCTGTATCCAGTCGATGCTAACGACGATGTCGCGCTGGAAAACGCGATCCGCACGCATGCAGACACCCAGTACCATCCGGTCGGTAGCTGCAAGATGGGTCAGGACGCGCTGGCGGTCGTCGACGCGCAGCTGCGCGTGCATGGCTTTGACGGACTGCGCGTGGTCGATGCGTCCATTATGCCTACGCTCATCGGCGGCAATACCAATGCGCCCACGATCATGATTGCGGAAAAGGCGGCTGCGCTGATGCGTGCCGGGCATTAATGTTTGTTGCCTCGCGCGGCAGCGCATCAGCTGTGGCGGGGCCGGGCACGCGTAAGTCCTTGCAAGTATGTAGCGCATCGGCCAGCTCGGAAAAGACATTCGCGGGCGTGACCAAGGCGATGATATTCGCCCTTTCCAGTTTGGCCAGCACGCGCGCATTCGCGCCGGTCAGCATTACGCGCACGCCGCGCCGGTGCAAATCGCGGATTACTTCGTCCAGCGCTTGCAATCCCGTGATGTCGATGAAGGGTACCCAGCGCAAGCGGATGATCAGAATGCGCGGGACGGTTTGGGTAATGGCCAATGCCCGCTCAAAATTTTCGACGGCGCCAAAAAACAGCGGTCCCTCGATCGCATACACGAGCACGCCTTTTGGCAATGTGGTGTAGCCAGAGTGCGAAAATTCCGCATACAAATCGTCTTGCGTAAGCTGCTGCACATCGACGCTGGACGCCATGCGCCGCATGAACTGCAAGGTAGCGAGGATCACGCCGATGTTGACGGCGACGACCAGGTCAGCGAACACGGTCAGCGTGAAGGTCACCAAAAGGATCACAATATCGGCACGCGGCGCGCGCCTGAGCATTTGCACGCAATGCGGCAAGTCGCTCATGTTCCAGGCGACTGAAAACAGGATCGCTGCCAGCGCTGCCAGCGGCACATGCACGGCCAGCGGCGCGAACAGGACCACGGTCAGTATCAGTGTCAGTGTGTGCACGATGCCAGCCAGCGGACTGGTGCCGCCATTACGGATATTGGTCGCCGTACGCGCAATCGCGCCGGTCGCCGCAAAGCCGCCGAAGAGCGGTGCGACCATATTGGCCAGACCCTGGCCGATCAATTCCTGGTTCGAGTCATGCCGTGTGCCAGCCATGCCATCGGCGACCACGGCCGAAAGCAGCGATTCGATCGCGCCCAGCATGGCGATGGTAAAGGCTGGTCCGATCAGCTCGATCACTTTCGCAAGCGTCACCTCCGGCCAGTGCCATGCAGGCAAGCCTTGCGGGATGCCGCCGAACGCGCTGCCGATAGTGGCCACGCCATCGAATCCCAGCCAGGTTTGCAGCACGGTGGCAATGACCAAGGCTACCAGCGGGCCTGGTACACGTTTCATGCCGGGCAGGCGCGCGCTGAACAGCACCAGCATTAAGGACAGCAGTGCCAGCAAGGTGGTGGCCGCATGCAGATGCGGCAGGGCCTGCAGCAAATGCCAGAGTTTGTCATGGAAGTGCGCGGCCGGTGCGACGCTCAAACCGAAAAAATTCTTCCATTGCCCGACCCAGATGATCACGCCGATCCCTGCCGTAAAACCGGCGATCACCGGCGCGGGAATGAATTTGATGACGCCGCCCATGCGCGCTACGCCCAGCAGCAATAGCATGCAGCCCGCCATGAGCGTAGCAATTTGCAAACCATCGATGCCGTATTTGGCGGTGATACCGGACAGGATGACGATGAAGGCGCCGGTCGGTCCGGCGATTTGCAGACGGCTGCCACCGAGCGTCGAGACCACGAAGCCGGCGACCATGGCGGTGTACATGCCTTGCTCAGGCTTTGCGCCCGACGCGATCGCGAAGGCCATCGCCAGCGGCAGCGCGACCACACCGACGATGATGCCGGCAATGATATTCGGGAGCCAGTGCTGCCTGCGTAGCAGTCCGGCTTGATGGGCTTCGAACAAGGCAATCACGAGGGCGTAGGCGGGTCGGAATGATCGTGGCTTTATTGTAATGCCGGCTTAATTACAATGGGACGAATCTTCTGCGGCGTGAGAGGTATCCGATTGAATCATCATGGCGACTTGATTTTTATCCCGTTATGATTACAAGAATCGCCCGCTTACCCGAGGAAAAAATGAACCGTCCATTGCCTGCGGATGACGAACCTTTTCCAGCATGACCCGACAACATGATTGCTATTGTTTTTTTGCGAATAGCGCAAATATTACGTACATGATCCGAAAATAAGGTCGTTCTGTACGAAAATAGCAAATTCATATCGAGGCTAGGCAGTTCCGACAGGACTTTTAGTGTCAGGCTGGCAAAGGGCATAGATTCGATTCTGTTTTGCAGCATATCTTTGCGCTTTCAAAGCTATAATCTCCGCTCCATGTTTATCAAAATAAAGATTGATGAAAACGAATTCCTGCGCTGACATCCGTAAGACCCGTCCGTTCTTGCGCAAGACGCTGTGTCAGGCACTGACTTTAGCGGGCTTGCTGGGGTCTTTGTGCGCCATGCCGGCTTTCGCCGACGATGCTGCCGATGTGTCGAAATTGCTGAAGGGCGGGCATTTTTCAGAAGCCTTGACCAAAGCGAATGCCGTGTTGGCACAAAAGCCACGTGATGCGCAGTTGCGTTTTCTTAAGGGTGTTGCACTGACTGAAATGAACAAGCCATCGGAAGCCATCGCGATCTTTGCGCGCCTGTCCGAAGACTTCCCTGATTTGCCTGAGCCGCATAATAACCTTGCGGTTCTGTACGCTTCGAGTGGCCAGTTTGACAAGGCGCGGGCCTCGCTCGACATGGCCATGCGCACCAATCCTTCATATGCGACTGCCTTGGAAAACCTCGGCGATGTGAACGCAAGAATCGCCAGCCAGGCGTATGACAAGGCCTTGCAGCTCGATTCCCGCAATGCCAGTGCCAATGCAAAATCCAAGTTGACCCTGCTCACAGCACTGGGTAATGGCAGCAAGGCAGCCTCCGCTTCGGCGACCGCTGTGGTAGCTGCGCCTGCCGTAGCACCAGTCGCTGCCACCGCCGCTAAACCGCCGGTTCATGTAGTTCCTGCGCCAGTACCGGTCCCTGCGGTCGTGGCCAAGGTCGTGCCGCCCGCACCAGTGCCGCAACCTGCGGTCGTCGCCAAGCCTGTCACGCCGCCCGCGCCTGTCGTCGTGGCCAGTGTAACGCCAGTCGCAAAGCCGGTACCGGTCCAGACTGCGCCAGCAGTAGCGGCCAAGCCTGTGATGCCGCCCGCGGCCGCAGTCGCCACTGTCGTGCCTGCACCGAAGCCTGTTGCAGCGCAGCCTGTTGCAGCACCGCCTGCTCCCATGGCCGTGGTTAAAGCGCCTGTACCGACCGCACCAGCGTCAGTTGCGACAGTAGTGCCTGCGTCCAAGCCGGTTCCGGTGGTACCTGCACCAGTTGCCGTCGCCAAGCCCGTTCCAGCCGCACCTGTGGCAGCCGCCAAGCCAGCCGTTGATCCAGCGGTGGCTAAGGCAGCCAAGACGCTGGAAAATGACAAAGAGGATGTACTTAGAGTCGTCAACGCTTGGGCCAGGGCCTGGAGTGCGCGCGATGTCGGAAACTACCTCGAATTTTATTCACATGATTTCCAGACTCCTGGCGGCATGTCGCGCAAAGCCTGGAATGAAGAACGCTATGCACGCATCAAGGGCAAAGGCCGTATCAGCGTGAGTATTGAAAATCCGCAGGTCACGATTAACGACAAGGCCGCGACGGTAGTATTCCGTCAGGTCTATGTGTCGGACCGCATGCGCGCCAACGGCCGCAAGACCCTGTTGCTGGTCAAGCAGGGTGGTAAATGGCAAATCAAGCAGGAGCGCGCAGCTAGCTGATGTTTTCCATTCGATCCCATGCCCTTCCTGTCATGAATGTACTGCAACGCACGATGTGCGCCCTTGTCGGTTCCGCGTGCCTGCTGATGTCGGTAGCGCACGCTACGCCGAGGGAAAAGTTGCACGCGCCGGCAGAAAAGCCGAACGCTGAAGCCATGCTGATCGATGTCTACAAGGCCCTGGGTGCGAATCATTTGCGCGATGCGATGACCAAGGCGGATGCGCTGGTCGCTGCGTATCCGACCTTCCGTCTGGGGCATTTGATCCGTGGCGACATGTTGCTGATGCAAACGCGTAATGTGGTCACACTGGGACCGGCAGATGGCCCGCAAGACAAGCTCAAGGATTTACGTGACGAAGCGATGGTGCGCCTCAATTCGCTGCGTGGCCGGCCAGATCCCGAGCTCGTGCCGCGCGCGATCCTGCAGATGCGCGACGACCAGAAGCAGGTTTTGATCGTAGATGCGAAACGGTCGCGCCTTTACTTCTACGAGCACATCAATGGCAAGCTGAAGTTTGTCACGGACTATTACATCAGCCAGGGCAAACTCGGCATCAACAAACTCAGGTCAGGCGACCAGAAGACGCCGGTCGGTGTCTACTACATCACCAGCCGTGTAGGTGGTCCGCATTTGCCGGACTTTTACGGGACTGGTGCCTTGCCGATCAATTATCCGAATGACTGGGACCGCCTGAATGGTCGCAGTGGTTCCGGTATCTGGCTGCATGGCACGCCCAGCGATAACTATAGCCGTCCGCCCCTGTCTTCTGACGGCTGCGTGGTCTTGACGAACCAGGACCTGACGCGCCTGTCGGCCTTGGTCGAAGTCGGGAAAACCCCACTGGTCATCGCCGAGTCGGTCGAGTTCGTCAACAAGACCAAAGCGAACAATGACCGCAACAATGCGCTCAAAGTGGTCGAAGGCTGGCGCCGCGATTTTGAAAGCCTTGATGCCGGCCGCTTCATCTCGAATTATTCGAGCCAGTTCAAGGCCGAGCGCGGTGAGGATCGCCAAGCCTGGTTCAACAAGCAATGGCAGCCCATGACCGGTGCGAAAAACGTCGCCATCAAGATGCGTGAGCTGACCTTGTTCCTGTATCCAGGGCGTGAAGACCTGCTGGTCAGCACCTTCACAGAAGACGCGATGATCGACACAAACAAGATTTCCACGCGCAAGCGGCAATACTGGGCCAAGGAAGGTGAGCAGTGGCGCATCGTCTCTGAGTTCATCCTGTGACGTGAAATTCAAGACAGGCTGGGGTCCACACGCCCCAGCCCTGATGCAGGTCCATTACAAATTCAGTCCCGCTTATAAATCCCGCATCCCATCACCATATTCTGCGCAATGGCCACAATGAATGAGGTCTTCATTTCGACCTGACCCGTGAGTGGATTGGCGATCAAATAATCCACCCACGCGCCTTCACTATCAGCGCCAGTGAAGGCATCGCGCACCAGCTTTGCACCATCGAGTCCCGGCAAGTCCCGCAGGAATGTTCCCACGCGTGCAGGCAGTCCGCCGCAGGCATGATATTGACCCTGGCGATCGAAAGCGAAGATATACATGTCGCGATCGGCATAGGCGCCATCGGCGTTGGCGGTAATCATGGGCAGCGCATTCGTGCCATAGGCGCGATATAGGCTGACGCCGCGTTTGACCAGCGCCAGTGCCTCGCCCGCGGTACCTTGGCGCAGTTTGAAGCCCTCTACAGATTTGCTTAGCGCGATGGCTCTTTGCTCCATTCCCTGCGCAGAAAGTTTGGCGCGTTCGGCCATCTCGCCATTGCTTTTGGTGATGTCATCGAGCTGCTGTATGGCTGCGGATATGTGTGCCAGGCCTTTACTTTGTTCGACCGTCGCCGCAGAAATCGTGTGGATATTGTTGGCCACGTCGTGGATGCCGCTGACGATTTTATCCATCATTTTGCTGACGTCGCCAATTTGCGCCACGCCGCTTTTTACCTGCTGCGAAGAAGCTGTGATCAATTCCTTGATTTCTTTGGCAGCGGCCGCGCTGCGATGGGCCAGATTGCGCACTTCGGCAGCGACCACGGCAAAGCCGCGACCCTGTTCGCCGGCACGCGCCGCTTCGACCGCCGCATTGAGGGCGAGGATATTGGTCTGGAACGCGATTTCATCGATCAGGCCCAGCATCACTTCGACCTTGGCCGCGCCGGTCTCGATACCGCGCATCGACTGCACCGCCGAGCGCGTGAGGGCGCCGCTCGATTCACCGATGCGACTGAGACTTGCTGCGAGCTGGTCGACCGTTTGCGCACTGTCGGCATTCTTGCGCACCGTGTCCGACAATTCCTGCAGGCTCGTGACCGTCTGTTCCAGCCGGCTGGCCTGCTGTTCGGTGCGGTCGGCCAGATCGCTGGTGCCGCTCAAGAGGCCTTGCGCGGATTGCGCCACCATCGCTGCATTGCTGCGGATGCCCGCTACCAGTGAGGACAGGCTAGCCGTCATGACCTCGATCTGCCGGCCGGTGTCGGCCAGTTCATCGCTGCCGGCAATCCTCACCGCATGCGATAAATCGCCGCTGGCTGAATGCTCGATACCGGCATGCATGTTGCGCATGGCGCCGATGATGTTGCGGTAGAAGCCGATCATCAGATAATTCAACAGCAGGAACACCAGCGCCATGCTGACCGTGAGGATCAGGAAATTACGTTCAAGCCGAGTCTGGCGCTGCGCCAGCATTTTTTCGAGGCCGGCCATCACCTCCGTTTGCAGCGCCATGCCTTGGGCAATGGCTTGCGTCCCCAGTGCGAAATAAATCGCCGGATCGGTAGTGACCAGATCGTCACTCAGATTGCTTGCGGAGATGGCCGTGAATTTCAGGCTTGCCGCCTGCGCGACGGCCCAGCTCGCCGGTACCGAAACGCCATTGCGCTTGAGCGAGTCCAAGCCTTCAGTGACGGCCGCTTCATTGGAGGCGATCAGCGCCAGCTTCGCCTTGACCGCTGCGCGCTCCTTGAAGTCAGATGTATCGCGTTTGAGTATGGCTGAGCCAAAGCCGCGCAGTTGGGCGATCGCTTCGATCCATGGAATCGTACGACGTACCGACAGGTCCATCAAAAAATAGATCGCCGCTTCGCGCTCCAGCGTCAGTGTCGAACGCTCCGCGGTCAGCGAGACGAAGCGACGCTGCGCTTCCAGCAGATTGCTGTGATGGGCAAAGCTGAGTGCACCTGTTTCCGGCAGCTTGCCTTCGCTCAGTGCCAGCAGCGCGAGGCGGCTTGATTCCCAATCTGCCTTGAGCTTCAAGTCCGGAAATTTTGGAATCAGCGCGTCGACCTCGGCGAGAGCGTTTTTCAAATCGACGCGCGTCGCCTTGAGTGCCGCGGCGACCTCATCACTGCCGGCAAATTGCAGATTGGTCAAGCCACGGTGCTTTTGTGTTTGTTCGATGATGCGCATCAAGGGGCGCAGCAGGGCGACGCCATCAAGCTGCGTGCGCGTATTGCGGATCGGCTCGAGCGTGCTCGTGATGACGTCGGTTGTCAGCAGTGCCAGCGGCACCATCGACAGGGAGAATACCAATAACAGTTTGGTCGTCAGACGGAAATTGCTCATCAATTTCGTTGAGGATTCAATAATAATCTTGATCATTTTTTCGGTGCTTTACCTTGCTGTGGGTTGGGCTGCGTCCGCTGATTTTTCTCATGCTGCAGCCATGGGCAAGAGACAAACAACGGTCGTCGACAGTAAGGTTATCGGCAGGGCAACAGCCGACTTGAGGCCGGAATTTCCATGCAATGTGCCTGAGCCTGAATGATTTGCCGGAGATCGTTATACTTGGTGCATCCAATTACCGATGTCCCTCTTGATGATCCCTCTCTCTGTCCTCGACCTGTCGCCAATTGCCGCAGGAAGCGATGCCGCACAATCCTTCCGTAATACGCTCAGTCTCGCGCAGCATGCCGAGCGCCTCGGTTACCAGCGTTACTGGCTGGCTGAACATCACGGCATGCCCGGCATTGCCAGTGCCGCCACTGCCGTCGTGATCGGCCATGTCGCCGCGGGCACGACCACGATACGCGTGGGCGCCGGCGGCATCATGCTGCCGAATCATTCGCCGCTGGTGATCGCTGAGCAGTTCGGCACGCTGGCGTCGCTGTTTCCCGGCCGGATTGATCTCGGGCTGGGACGTGCACCGGGCTCCGACCAGGCGGTCGCGCGCGCGATGCGCCGTAATCTGCATGCGGATGCCGATGAATTTCCTCAAGACGTACTCGAGCTGATGTCGTATTTCGCCCCGGCCGTCGAAGGCCAGCGCGTGCGTGCCGTGCCGGGCGCAGGGCTCGATGTGCCGATCTGGATCCTCGGCTCCAGTTTGTTCGGCGCGCAGCTGGCCGCCGAACTTGGCTTGCCGTATGCCTTTGCCTCGCATTTCGCGCCGCAGCAGATGCTGCAGGCAATCGCGATTTATCGCGCGCGCTTCAAGCCCTCGGCCCAATGCCCAAAGCCCCATGTCATGCTCGGCTTTCATGTGTTTGCCGCCGATACCGACGAAGAGGGCCATTATCTGGCCAGCTCCATGCAGCAAGCCTTCGTCAATATGCGCAGCGGCCGGCCCAGTTTGCTGCAGCCGCCAGTCGAAGGCTACCTCGACAAGATAGGACCTGCCGAGCGCGCCATGCTGGCGCAGACGCTGTCATCGGCAGCGATCGGCTCAGCTGACACCGTGCGCCGCGAACTGGCCGCCTTCATTGCATTGACGGGCGCCGATGAACTGATGGTGACCGGACAGATTTTCTCGCATGAAAAACGCCTGCGTTCATTTGAAATTGCCGCGCAGCTCGCGCAGTAAGACTGCGCCTAATGCGCATGCAGTCTGTGCTGCGTCATATTGTCCCTACCCTCGCCAACTACCATCGTTCAGACGGAGCGCCGCTTCGTTTTAAATCTTGATGGAGGATAGGATGAATATTGCAAGACGTAATATCACGCCAGTGAACGGCTACCGCCCTGGCTCGCGCATAGCTGGCAACTATGATGATCCATTGGGCCGGATGATGGAGTCAGTATTTGAAGACATGCTCTCGCCACTGATGCCATTTGGCCGAGGCGAACTTGATAATCTCGTGATCCCGCGCCTGCAAATTGCCGAGAGTGAGCAAGCCTTTGATGTCGAAGCCGAATTGCCCGGCGTGCGCAAGGACGAAATCAAGATCACCGTGGAAAACCGCCGCGTGACGATCGAGGCAGAAGATGCACGTGAAGCTGATGAAAAAGAGGGGCAAAGGACGCTCTACAGTGAGCGCTCGATTCGTCGTTATGCGCGTACCTTTACCCTGCCGACCGAAGTGGATGACGTAAAAGCCCAGGCCAAACTCGAGAATGGCGTCCTGCGGCTGACCTTGCCGAAAAAAGCCAGTGGTCAAGCGAAAAAGCTCACCGTCCAGTAATCACTCAAGGCGATGCCGGCGCCAGCCTGCGGGCTGCGCCGGCATCGCGAACCAGTTCAGCTGGTGCCAGTCGCGCCGGGGCTGTCGCTGGGTCAAACCAAGGAGCCCAACATGAGTCTGTCCCGCATTGAAAAATCTTCATGGCGTCCTTACTTCGACAATATGTCGCGGCTACTGGATGGCAAACGCGCAGAAATCGACATCGAATCACTTGAGCTGGGCAGCCAGGTCGAAGCGCAATGGCTGCCGCTACTGGGCATCAGCTATGACGCGCGCAATGACGTGGTCGACATCATCCTCGAAGGCCTGGATCATCGCATCTTCCATCCCAAGGAATTATTTGTCGAGCAGACGGCGTTTGAATTGAGTAGCGTGGAAGTGGTCGACAGTGATGATCAGCGCCATATCGTCAAGCTGCGCGATCCGCTGATGCTGTCTTGATTCATGTGCTGCTGCGCAGCTACGCTTACACGAGCGGTTCAAGTTTAGCGACCAGGGTCGGTAATAATTCCGACACTGTCGGATGGATATGCATGGCTTGCCGCAGCACGCTTACAGGTGCGTCGGCATACATCAGGTCGAGCAGGGTATGCACGACTTCATCGGCCTCTATACCGAGCAGGGTCGCGCCGAGGATTTTCTGTGTTTGTGCATCGACCAGCAGGCTCATGAAGCCAGTCGTCTCATCGCGTTCGCGCGCGCGGCTGACATGGCACATCGCCAGCGACGCATGCAGGATAGGGCGACCGCTGGCGCGCGCTTCCGTTTTGTTCATGCCGATGTGCGCCAGTGGTGGATCGATGTAGACCGCATGTGCGGCAATGCGATGGTGGATCGTGCGCTGGCCGCTTTCGAGCAAATTGGCGGCGACGATTTCGTAATCATTGAACGAGGTATGCGTGAAGGCGCCGCGACCGTTGACTTCGCCCAAGGCCCAGATACCGGGCACGGCCGTGCGCAGCTGTTCATCAACGTCAATATAGCCGCGCGCATCGGTTTTCACGCCGATGCGGTCCAGGCCGAGCCCGGTCGTGTTCGGCTGGCGTCCCGAGGCCAACAATAAATGCGAACCTTCGAGCTGATGCAGGGTGCTGCCTTTGCGGTAGACGATGGTCACATCCATGTCGCGCCGCGCGACATTGACGATTTGTGCACTGGTATGGATTTGCACGCCTTCATTTTCCAGCAGCGCCTGCACCGCGTCCGATACGGCGGCATCTTCATGCGACAGAACTTGCGAGCCGGCCTCGAGGATCGTGACGCGGCTACCGAAGCGGCGCATCATTTGCGCCATTTCCAGGCCGATGTAACTACCGCCGATGATGAGTAAATGCGGCGGCAGGAAATCGAGGTCCAGCAAGCTCGTGCTGGTCAGATAATCGATCGTGTCCAGTCCCGGCAAGGGCGGCACGAAGACCCGCGCGCCGACGTTGATAAAGATCTCTTTGGCTCTGAGCAGGTCGCCATTGGCAGCTAAGGTATCGGCCTTGACGAAGTGAGCCTCGGCGTGAACCAGGCGCAGGTTCGGCGTCTTCTTGAGCCACTCATCGAGGTGCTCGCGCGAATCGTGGATCAGCCTGTCCTTGCGTGCTTTGACCTTGTGCATGTCGATGGTGACTGGCGCATCGATCATCACGCCAAAGTCGGCCGCGCGCCGCGCCATATGCGCCACGCGCGCGCTGGCGATGAGCGTCTTGCTCGGCACGCAGCCGGTATTGACGCAGGTGCCACCGAGCGCGCCACGTTCAATGATGGCAGTCTTGCGGCCCGACTGCGCAAGACGCACGGCGAGCGTGGGACCCGACTGGCCTGCGCCAATCACGATGGCATCAAAATCCAGCGTCATGATATTCAACCCCGCTTAAGCGCATAAACAAGATTCATCATAGGCGTCGCAGCAGGATGCCTGCCAGTGATGTCGAGCGACGCTTTGATCTTGCGCAAATAAATGCGAATTCGGCGGTGAAATCGGACAGCAGAATTTGCCAGTTAACCTATCCGCCCACTCACAAGCCGAGCGCGCCCTCTATGCGCCAATGCCGGCCGTTTCGGCTTTCCATCCGCGCAAACTTTTCGACTCTGCCGTGGCTTATTAAGCGATCGTGACGACCTCGGCCTTGCCTTCCTTGCGCACGAGGTTAATGCCGACATTGTTCGGATAGCGCTGGATCAGTAAATCAACGACGGCGCCGCCAATAGCGAGGTCGCGGATTTCAAGTTTGTCGAGGAAGGCTGGCAGGCGCGGATGGCGGAAACGGATTTCCGGCTTGACCGGATCAAACGATAGACCGAGGCAGGCTTGCAGCAGGTAAAACACGCTGCCGGCCGCCCATGCCTGCGGTGCGCAGGCAACCGGATACAGGGTCGGGCCTTCGTCGGGTCGTTTCGAAAAGCCGCAAAACAATTCCGGCAGGCGGCGCTGGTCCATGTACAGGCTGGCTTCATTGAGGCCGTTGAAGATTTTCATGGCTTCAGCCGTGTAGCCGTAATGCGCCATGCCGGCGGCGATGATGGCATTGTCATGCGGCCAGACTGAACCATTGTGATACGCCATCGGGTTATAGCGGATTTCGCTGGGCGGTATCGTGCGTATGCCCCAGCCGCAAAAGAAATCATCGGAGACGAGCTGGGCGACCACGCGTGCCGCGCGCTCATTGCTGGCGATGCCGGTCCATAGCGCATGGCCGGCATTCGATGAAGCCACGGCGCACTGGCGCTTATCGCCATCGAGCGCGATGGCATAGGTGCCCAGCGTCTCGCACCAGAAGCGTTCATTGAACAGGTGTTTGATGCGGCGCGCGGCATTGTGTAATTCGATGGCGAGCGCGTGTTCGTCGAGCAGGGTCGCCAGGCGCGCTGCCTGCAGCCGGGCCTGGTAAACATAGCCTTGCACTTCACACAGCGCAATGGGCGCATCGGCGAGTTTGCCGTCGCTGTGGAAAATCGAGTCGTAGGAATCTTTCCAGCCCTGCTGCATGAGGCCAGTGTCGCTGTAGCGCGCATATTCGATGAAGCCATCACCATCGCGATCGCCGTACTCGTTTATCCATGTCAGGGCGCGGCGGATATTGGGCCAGATGCCGCGGATGAAGGACAGGTCGCCGGTGCGATCGTAATAGGCGCCGGCCAGCGCGACGAACAGGGGCGTCGCATCGATCGTGCCGTAATAGCAGCGAAACGGAATTTCGTCGAGCGCGGCGACTTCGCCCTGGCGTGCCTCATGCAGGATCTTGCCCGGTTCGGCATCCCGCGCCGGGTCGAACACGTTTGCCTGGGTCGCCGCCAGATGCGCCAGCACACCGCGCGCCAGACCAGGATCGATCCACAGGTATTGAAACGCGGTGATGATGCCGTCGCGACCGAAGGTAGTCGAGTACCACGGCAAGCCGGCATAGGGATAGGGGCCGTGCTGCAGGTTCGTGGTCAGCATCACGAGGTCGGCAGCGGAGCGGTCGAGCCAGTTATTGAAATGGGCATCGGAGCTGCTGACCTTGCAGCGATTTTGCAAGCTGCTGGTGACCATTTCGTTGATGCGTTTGAAGGCGCTTTGGTAGTCGCTGATCAGCGGTAAGGGCGTGCCTTCCTTTTCGCAGGAGATCGTCGTAAAAATATGTGTGTCGCTTTTCGGTGCGAGGCGGATCCTGAATTCGGCGCGACTCGATGTGAGCTTGTCTGGCGGTGGATCGAAAGCGATGCGCGTATGGCGCACCACAGAGTCGAGTCCGCGATAGCCGAGCGATAATTCATCGCGCGTGATTTGCGGCGGCAGGCGGGTGCCGCGATGGCTGCGCTTGAAGCCGCGCACCTCAAATATGTCGTGGTAATCGGCATCGAATTCCATCGTCAAGGTCGCCTCGACCGGGGTCGTGCCGTAATTCGTGATGCGCAAATCTTCATAGCAGGCATCATGCAGGATCTTGCCGCGAAAAATATGCAGCACGCCGCTGGCGATCGCCTGATCGGTGCCGGGATTGAGATCGGGATTCATCAGTTCGACAGTGAGCAGGCCATTGTCATCCTTCACGGTCGAATTGAGATACATCGGCCGTTTGCCTTCGAGATGCAATTCCAGCTGTGACAGAAAGCGCGTATCGCCGGCGTACAGGCCTTCTTCGCCCAGGCCGATCGGCTGGATGTCGCCGAAGCGGTCAAACAGCACGAACATGTCGTTATGCTTGAGTACGCGTTTGCGTTCATCGGCTGGCGAGGATGTCGCGAGGATGTACCATTGCTCGCCCAACTGCAATTTTTCAACCATCGTCTGCTCCGTTAAGCCGGCCTGCCATGCGCCAGTAAATCCGACAATAATCCTGTGCCATGCGCGTGGCCGTGAAACGCTGCGCAAACACGGCGTGGCAACGACGACGATCCAGTTCATCAATCTTGCGCGCCGCAAGTATCGCCTGCTCTTGCGAGTCGACGATGTATCCGGTCACGCCATCCTGCATCACTTCCGGCACCGAGCCATGCCGATACGCGATCACGGGCGTACCGCAGGCAAACGCTTCGATCATGACCAGGCCGAATGGTTCGGGCCAGTCGATCGGAAACAGCAAGGCGCGCGCCTGGCTCAGCAAGGTGCGCTTTTGGCTTTCGTTGACTTCGCCGATATAGTCGATGAGCGGATGCGCGAGCAGGGGCTTGATCGCTTCATTGAAGTAGGGTTCGTCGAGGTGGTCGATTTTGGCGGCAATGGTGAGGCGGGTAGCGCAGGCGCAGGCAATTTCGATGGCGCGGTCGACGCGTTTTTCCGGGGAGATCCGGCCGATGTAGACGAAGTAATCGTCGGGCTTTGCGCAAAACGGATACAGCGTCGACGGCAAGCCGTGCTGCACGGTCGCGCACCAGTTGGCCCAGGGCAGGGGCGTGCGCTGGCTGTCGGAAATGGAGATCAGCGGCTGCTGGTCGAAATGGCGGTACAGGGGAATCAGTTCCGGCAGATCCAGTCGACCGTGCAAGGTCGTGATGTGCGGCCTGCCGAGATTGCGCGTCATCGGAAAATGCAGGTAATCGGTATGAAAATGAATCACGTCAAAATCAGCAGCGCGCTGCGCCACGAGATCCATTTCTATCATGTGGTACGCGAGTCCCGCAGGCTTGCCGGCCTCGTCACGGATACTTTTTTCAACCACCGGCACCAGCGTGGCGCGGGTGATGGAGTCCCCACTGGCGAACAGGGTGACTTCATGGCCCAGGCTTACCAGCTCTTCAGTGAGATAGGAAACGACTCGCTCGGTACCGCCGTAACCGGTCGGCGGCACGCATTCATAGAGCGGAGATACCTGCGCAATTTTCATGATGCCGGGCGCGGCTTCTTGTGCGGCATTCATGCACAAGAAGGCGACGATGGGGATGCGATTCCTTCATCTTACAATTTGTCATACGAGATGCCAGTATTTGTTGGGTTCGTCTTGCGACTTGTTGATGGAACTCAAATGGTGGCTTGGTCTTGCAGACGGGCTGTATTGACAGCATCGGTCGGCACTTCTTTGCGACACCGTTACAGTTTTATTGCTTCTTTATACGACTTTTTTACACGTCAAGGTATAGGCTGAACTTGTCTTAAATGAGCAGTTCTTTCGCAGCCGTCGCACCGCACGTACGGTGGCGATACGCCAAAACTTGATATCAACAAAGGAGCAGCGATGATGAAAAAAATTCTGATACCGTTCGACGATCAACATCAGGTAGCCGCTGCCGTGAAAGACGCTTTAGCGCACCATGCCACTGATTCGGACGTTGAATATCATCTGCTCAATATCCAAACGCCGATGCCCTTGTCGGTGCATGCCTATCGCACGCAAGAAGAAATTCACGCGCTTGAGGAGGCGGCTGCTGAAAAAGCCTTGTCCCAGGCTTGCGCCGCTATGGACGCGGCGCATCTGCGTTATAGCGCCAGTTTTCGTGTCGGTGAGCAAGCAGAGGCGATTGCCGCATACGACCGTCAAGTTCATTGTGACGACACCGTCATGGCGCCGCGCCGGTTCAACGGGCTACATTCTTTACGCTTGTGGTTGGGAAACTGGCTGCAAGGTGTTCTTCGGACAGGGCGCGTTGCGACAGATGCGGCTTCGTCGAATCGGGGCAATGTGGGCTAGCTTGGTCTTGTGCAAGCTCTGCTTGACTTGCCAAATATCGTGACGGAACTTTGCACCGTGCAAAGCGGCGAAGGTGCCATTTTTGCCAGCCAGTGCGTAATGAGGGTGAGAGCGCAAGTACGATGTTGCACATGTGCAATTTTTTATAAGGATGGCGTAATCCTTATGCTTTCTTGATGTGCGTCACCCGAGAATGGAATAAAAATAAATTCCATGGTGCAAAATGTCATTAAGTAATCCTGAATTTTCTCGATCAACCTTGCTACGTCCGATTGAAATCAGCCATCTTGCCGGTCATGCAAAGGCCGGTACGGCGGCGCTGGCCCTGATGGCCACAGGTGTCGTCTTTGGCGATATCGGTACGAGTCCCTTATATGCCATGAAAGCCTGCTTTGATCCCGAGCACGGCATTCCCATCAGTGAGGCATCGGTCATGGGCGTGCTGTCCATGATTGTCTGGGCTTTCATGTTGGTGGTGAGCCTGAAGTATGTCTTCTTTATCATGAAGGCAAATAACCAGGGGGAGGGGGGCATCCTGGCCTTGATGGCCCTGGCATTGCGTACGACCGAATCGAAGTCGAAAAAGGCATCGCTGCTGCTGGTCATTGGCGTTCTGGGAGCCTGTCTGTTTTATGGCGATGCCGTGATTACTCCGGCGATTTCAGTTTTGTCGGCCATCGAGGGAACCACAGTCGTGTCGCCAATCTTTGGCAACTTCGTCATTCCCATCACCTTGGGGATCCTGGTGATTTTGTTCATGATCCAGAAAAAGGGAACGGCGACAGTTGGTAATTTATTTGGACCGGTCATGTTGCTATGGTTTGCCGCGATCGCCGTGATGGGCATCGTGAAGATCGTCGAGTATCCGCAAATCCTGTTGGCGCTGAATCCGATGTATGCGCTACGTTTTATCGTCAATGATTTGAAGATTGCCTTTCTGGTCACCGGCTCGGTTTTTCTCGTGCTCACGGGAGCCGAAGCCCTGTATGCCGACATGGGCCATTTTGGTCTCAAGCCGATTCGTTACGCCTGGTTTTTTCTGGTCTTGCCGAGTTTGACGCTGAATTATTTTGGTCAAGGCGCTATGTTGCTGACAAATCCGTCCTCGATCACCAATCCCTTCTTTCTGATGGTGCCAAGTAACTATACAGTGGCCTTGGTGATTCTCTCGACTGCCGCTACGGTGATTGCCTCACAAGCCTGTATCTCCGGCGCATACTCGATGACCAGTCAAGCCATGCTGTTGGGCCTGGTTCCGCGTATGAACGTGGTTCATACCTCTGAAAATGAAGTCGGTCAAATTTACGTACCGTTCATTAACTGGGCTTTGTGTGTCATTGTGATTTTTGTCGTGCTCGGCTTTCAAAAGTCCGACAATCTCGCCGCAGCCTACGGGATCGCCGTTTCCATGACGATGTTAATGACGTCCATTCTTGCTTTTGTAGTCATGCGACATACATGGAAATGGTCACCCATGCGAGCCATGGGCGTGACGGCGCTATTCGTCACGATCGATACCTGTTTCCTCATTTCAAATTCCGTAAAAATTGCTGAAGGTGGCTGGTTCCCGTTATTGATGGGATCGTTCATATTTTTATTACTCAGCACTTGGTATCAAGGACGCACACTCTTGCGTGATCGCGCCGTAAGCAAGGGATTACCAATTCGCGAATTCCTGCCTGTATTAATGGCCAATCCGCCTCATAGGGTTGAAGGCAATTCAATCTTCCTGACGGCACATATCGATTATGTACCGCCCGCTTTCTTGCATAACTTAAAGCATAACAAGGTCTTGCATGAGCGCGTCATATTCTTGAAGATCAGTGTCTGGGATGTGCCTCGGGTCAAGCGGGAAGAAAAGCTGTCCTTTGAAAACTTAGGCGATCATTTTTATCTTGTCAGAGCTATTTTTGGATTTAAAGAAATACCTGATGTGAATGAAATTTTATCGATGCTCGCTGAAGATCATGGCATCGTATGCGAAATGATGGAGACCTCGTTTTTTATGGCGAAGGATTCACTCGTGGCCCGTGAAATCCCACAGATGGCGATGTGGCGCGAGCAGATATTTATCTGGATGATGCAAAATGCCGGACGGGCTTCCGACTTTTTCAGGATCGACAGCGAGCGCCTGATTGAGCTTGGAGCAAAAGTCGAATTGTAATGTGTGGCAAGAGCACTGCGCCCTTGTGCATTTGGTACATGATGAAATGAGGTGCGCGTGAACATGCAGAGATTCAGACATCAACAACTTTTTGAAGTCGTCCTGGGTCTTGCTATTTGGATTTTCTCCGCCATCGTCTTTCATTTGATTCATCAGGCGATTGCAATTGAAAACCTTGCCTTACTGTTGGTATTAAGTGCCATCATTTCCAGTTTTTTCCTGCGCGCTGTGGTGGGAATGATTGCTTCGGGCATTGCCGTACTTGCCTTCAACTGGTTTTTCGTTTCACCCAAGTACACATTTAACGTCGCTGACTATAAAGATTATTTATTGTTGATGACGATGTTATTTACGAGCTGGGTTACCGGCACTCTGGTTTCAAAACAGCGAGATGCTTTAAATGAGGAACGTAAGGCAAAGTTAAAAATTGCGCAGTTGTGTGAGTTTGCGGAAAAATTGAATGCGATCAACGAGCCTTTCACATTGATCCAGGAATTCGCAGACCTCCTGGCGAGTTCGTCCAGTAGTGCCGTATGTGTCGAATTGAATAGCGGATGCGTCGGCGACCATGGGGCGAAGACGATCCATTCGACACCGCTAAAAGTCGGCCAAAGCACCCCTGGACCGGATTGGATGACGCGGCGCCGTCATGGCACAGCGGATCCGGCAAAGACGACTGCCGGACAATGGCACTTCTTGCCCTTGGAATCGGGCACCGAGACTTTTGGCAGCGTGTCGCTGCATCGGCTGGCAGCGTATGCCTTTGGCCAGGACACTGTTTTCGAGAAGGCCTTGTGCAGGCAGATGGCGACCGCTTTACAAAGAAACAAAGTCATTTTTGAGGCACAACAATCAGAAATCCTGGCTCGTGAGCAAAAAACAAAAACGACGCTGCTGGCGGCAATTGCCCACGATTTTCGCACGCCGTTGGCGGCGATTATGAATGCCGCCGAATCAATACAGATTCATGGTGATCGATTGAGCCTGCTCGAGATTGCGGCGATCAACGACATTATTTTTTCCGAGGCGCGACAGATGCATGTCACCACTGAAAATACGCTGCAACTTGCGCGTCTTGATAATGATGCGATCAATGTAGAGTTGCAAATTGAATCGGTTGAGGAAATTGCCGGTAATTTAATTCAGCAATGTCGGCGACGCGGCTTGGCTGATCGCGTGCAGATTGTTATGCCAAACCGATTTTTACTTCTCCGATGTAATGCACCGCTGGTCATCCAATTGTTGACGAACCTCGTTTTTAACGCTGTTCATCATGCCAATGCACCGAGTCCCATTTGTGTTTCATTTTCAATGTCTGGTAATGCCCGCTTGGCGATACAAGTGATCGATGATGGGTCGGGCATTCCGCACGAATATCATGAAAAAATATTTGAGCTCTTCAGTCGCGTAGGCACGAAAGGAAGCATCCCACAGGACGGCGTCATTCGTGGCTTTGGACTTGGGCTTGCGGTTTGCAAGGAAATCATGCGTGTCCATGGCGGTTCCATTCGCTATCTGGACAATCCCGTGGGCGGTAGTATTTTTGAATGCCATTTTCCCGGTGCTGAACTCATGCCGGTCGTGGACGAGGTGTAGCGATGGCGCTCCATGTCCTTCTGGTTGAAGATGATGTCGCGATGCGTAATACCCTTAAGCAAGGCATGCTCGTTGAAGGGTATGGTGTCAGCACCGCCGCGAACCTTGCCGAGGCGCGTGACATTTTGGCCAATACGAATGGTAATGGCGCGATTGATGTCATTGTCTTAGATCTCGGCTTACCCGATGGTGACGGCGCGTCTCTGTTAGCCGAGGTGCGGCAGTCGAAAAATCTCCCCGTCATTATCATTTCAGCGCGTAGTGATGAGAGGCATAAGGTCAAGCTTTTGGATTTGGGCAGTGACGATTATCTCGTTAAGCCTTTTGGTCTGACGGAATTGTTTGCCAGGATGCGGGTCGCCTTGCGTAATCGCGGCACCCGACTTGCGCCGGCCATCACGCGCTACGACAGTGCCGGGCTAGTCCTGGATTTGAATGCTCACGCAGCGTCGCTCCATGGCGCGCCCTTGAAGTTCACGCCGACAGAATTCAAGCTATTGGCGCGTTTGTTGCGCAGTTTGGGACAGGTCGTCACCCATAGACAGTTGCTCATCGATGTGTGGGGGCCAGAGTTTGTGAACCATTTACATTATTTGCGCGTGTATATGGCGCAGTTGCGCACGAAAATCGAAGTCAATACCAATGACCCCCAGCGTTTGATTACGGAGCCAGGCATCGGCTATCGATTGATGGAGTAGATGGCCTTGAACGATGGTTCGCCATCTGCGGCGCTCTTGCGATTAAGCGAGGCCGATGCTCCTGGTGCGCATAAGCCGGGTGAAGTCGCAGGCCACGGGTGGTCATGCACAGTAATAGCCGCGATTAACGGACGGGTTGTCATCACCGCGACGTCGTAAATACGAGAAGGCGAATTTTGAGGCCAACAATGGATACCGATGATTCCACAGGCATAAAGATACTAGGACATGATCACCGTGCCGACATTTCCAGCAGTCTGCCGCTTCGGCAATGGCTATATGCGTGGCTGTTACATCCTGATATCGCTGGTAATTACAGAAAAACCATTGATCGCTGGACGGCGATTTTAATTGTCGGCAATTTGTTTGCGCTCGTGTTCGAACATGTGCCGGCGATCTTCGAGCCAAATCATCGCTGGTTCCATTTATTTGACTTGATTTCCGTCGGCGTTTTTACCATTGAATTCAGCATGCGCTTGTACCTCGCCCCGGAAGACAGGGAATTCAATGTAAAGACCTGGCCGCGGTGGCGGTATCTGACGAGTCCGTTTGCGATGATTGATTTTTTAGCGGTCGCGCCATTTTACTTGCAGGCGTTCATCCCGCTCGATTTACGAATGTTGAGGGCCTTGCGACTACTGCGTATCTTTAAATTGTTTCGCATCGTTATCCCTGCGTATAAGGAATTTATTGAGCGAAATCTGGGCCGGACCTTTCGTCAAAAAATTCATGCGCTGGTTTTTCCCAGTGAATTTGGCGGGACGCTGCATCGACTATTCGATACCTTCATTGTGATGTGGGTGGTCGTTTCCGTGATTGCCGTGATTCTGGAATCGATCCAGGCCGTGCACCAACTCCTGAATCTCGAATTTTTGATTTTGGATAGTGTCGCAGTCGGCATTTTTTCGGTGGAATATTGTCTTCGGCTTTACTGTTGTGTGGAGGAGCCAGGATTTCAACGAGCATTTGTCGGTCGCTTCAAGCAGGCACGCGTGCCTTCTATGCTGATCGACTTCGTGGCCATCCTGCCGTTCTTTCTTGAAGCTTTTTTACATCACTTATTTGACTTGCGATTTTTGCGTATCTTCCGCCTCATGCGTCTGCTGAAGCTATCCCGCTATACGGATGCAACGCAAACCCTGACGAAAGTCATTGTGCGGGAACTGCCGGTACTGACCGCGTCGGCATTCATCATGGTGTTGCTTGTGATATTGACGGCGAGTCTTGGATATCTACTCGAGCATGACGCGCAGCCCGATAAATTTGAAAATATTCCGCAGTCAATTTACTGGGCCGTGATTACACTTGCTTCCGTTGGTTACGGCGATATTACGCCAGTGACGCCGCTAGGGCGCATCGTGACGATCATACTGGCATTGCTGGGCATCGGTATTTTTGCCATTCCGGCGGCATTGTTATCCTCCGCATTTACGGATGAATTAATTATTGAACGTGACGCCCTGCGCAGCAAACTGTATCAAATGCTGGAGGATGGCGTCTTTTCGAAAGAGGAAGCGGAGATCATCAACATTGATGCGAAGCGCTTGCATCTGACCCAGGAAGATCTCAACCAGATGATCGACAAGGCGCGGCGAGAACGTGAATTGATGGCGGACGTATCGTCACTGCCCTTGCATAAAATTGCTGCCACGCCGGAACATACGATCGAACATTACAAGTCGCTGATTGGTCAGATTCGGATGCTCAATGAACTGACAGACAAGCAAGAATTCGCGGTTTTTGCGGTTCAGCGCAAGCGCTTGACAGCGCATGAATGGCAATTGTGGCAGCAGATTTATCGTGACGGCACAGGGTCGACCGTTACCTAGTCTGTGCGGGCTAACTAGAAATCAGTCCGCAGGTATGAAAAGGCGAACGATCACCGAGCAAGAATAGAATATGTAGCGAACAAAAGCCCAATTTCACCGCCGATGAATCTTCATGATTTTCTGATGCTCCCGCTGCCAGTCACGATCCCGCTCGGTATTGCGTTTATCGAATTCCTTCTTGCCTTTGGCCAGCGCAATTGTGCATTTCACCCGGCCGCGCACGAAATGCAGGTTCAGCGGCACCATGGTGTAACCGGACTGCTCGACCTTCATCAGCAGCTTGTCGATTTCCTTCGCATGCAAGAGCAATTTGCGCGTGCGGATCGCTTCCGGATGGACGAATGAGGACGCGCTTTGCAAGGCGCTGACGTGCGCACCGAACAGAAAAATTTCACCGCTCTGGGCAATCACATAGGCTTCCTTTAATTGCACCCGCCCGGCACGGATCGCCTTGACTTCCCAGCCATGTAGCACAAGGCCAGCTTCGTAACGGTCTTCGATGAAATAGTCGTGATGGGCTTTGCGGTTTTCAACGATGGTCACGACGGTCTCAATCAAATGCGGAACAGGGCGAAATTATCGCCGATTTGATCCATGTGCAGGATTGCGGCGGCGACAAAAGGCGGGCCCGCTGTCGCATGACAGGCTACACTCTGCCTGTTTTCATACTTTGCCGTGACCGTCTCCCTATGTCCTTCGTATCCCTTGGTTTGATCGATCCTCTGCTGCGCTGCCTGGACACGCTCGGCTACCAGAAACCTACGCCAGTCCAAGCACAGGCGATTCCGGCTGTACTGGCCAAACGTGACCTGATGGCCGCCGCGCAAACCGGCACCGGCAAGACCGCCGCGTTTGCCTTGCCGCTGCTGCAAAGACTGACCATGGAAGGGCCGCAGGTCGGCAGCAATGCCGTGCGCTGCCTCGTTCTCGTGCCGACGCGCGAACTGGCGCAGCAAGTCTACGAAAGCTTTTGCACCTATGGCGCGAATCTGCCGCTACGCATGCATGTCGCGTATGGCGGCGTGAGCATCAATCCGCAAATGATGAAATTGCGCAAAGGCCTCGACGTGCTCGTCGCCACGCCCGGTCGCCTGCTCGACCTGTACAGCCAGAATGCCGTGAAGTTCGACGCACTGCAAACGCTGGTGCTCGATGAAGCCGATCGTATGCTCGATCTGGGCTTTTCGCGGGAGCTCGATGCCGTCTTTGCAGCCTTGCCCAAGCAGCGCCAGACGCTGCTGTTCTCCGCCACGTTTTCCGATGTGATTCGCAAGATGGCCGGTGAGCTGCTGGTAAATCCCGTCAGTGTTGAAGTCAGCCCGCGCAATACGACCGTGAAGGCCGTCAAGCAATGGGCGGTTACGGTCGACAAAAAGCGCAAGCCCGAACTGTTCATGCATTTGCTCAAAAAGCGCCGCTGGGGCCAGGTGCTGGTATTCGTCAAGACGCGCAAAGGCGTCGAGCAATTGGCCGATATCCTGCAGGCAGAAGGCATCAATGCCGACACCATCCACGGCGACAAACCGCAGCCGGCACGCCTGCGCGCACTCGAACGTTTCAAGGCCGGCGAAGTGCAAATTCTGGTGGCCACCGATGTCGCCGCGCGCGGACTCGATATCGATGCCTTGCCGCAGGTCGTCAATTTCGATTTGCCTATCGTCGCCGAAGATTACATCCACCGCACCGGCCGCACCGGTCGTGCCGGCGCTACGGGCGAAGCGATTTCGCTGGTCTGTGCTGACGAAGTCACGCAGCTGGCCGCGATTGAAATGCTGACCAAGCAGACGCTGCAGCGCATCGATGAAGCGGGCTTCGAGCCGGAGCATCGCGTACCCGTCACGGACGCCGGCGGCAAGGCCATGAAGAAGCCGAAGAAGTTGAAGCAGCCCAAATCGCCACAGCAGATCATCGTGCCGAAAGCCGCGAAGCAGGCCAGTCGAAAACGACGCTAAGGAACTATCTTCAGGCGGGATGTTCAAATTGCCATGCGCGCCATGTCGGCGCACGGATGGCTCAATGAAAATCCCGATGATCGTCTTCACCTTGCTGGCTGTCATGCTGGTAGCGTTGAGCCTGATTTTTCTGGTGCTCTGAAATTACTGTAAGGGCGCCAGCAAGAGCTGCAAATCTTCCGTTGTGAATTTTTTCGCCAGCGCCGCATCATTACCGAGCACGCCTTGCGCTAGCGCCGCCTTGCGCTCCTGCAGCGCCAGGATGCGTTCCTCGATACTGCCCTCCACCACGATCTTGTAGACAAATACCGCCTGCGTCTGGCCGATGCGATGCGCACGTGCCGTCGCCTGTTCTTCGACGGCAGGATTCCACCACGGGTCCATGTGGATGACCGTGTCAGCAGCCGTCAAGTTCAGACCGACGCCACCAGCTTTCAAACTGACCAGAAATATGGGCACCTCACCTTGCTGGAATTGCGCCACGATCGCGCCACGCTGCGCGACGGGCGTCTTGCCCGTCAGCGCCAGCCATGGCAATTCCAGCTTCGTTAATTCCACCTCAATCAAGGCCAGCATTTCCGTGAACTGTGAAAATACCAGTACCCGACGACCTTCCGCCACCAGCGCCGGCAGCATGTCGAGCAAGAGTTCCAGCTTCGCGCGCGGCATGTCTGGTGTATGTGTCGCCGTCTTCAACAGCCACGGGTCGCAGCACACCTGTCGCAGTTTCAGCAGCGCGTCGAGGATCGTGATTTGCGATCCGCTAAAGCCCTTGCGCGCGAGGATGCGGCGCACCTGTTCATCGGCGGCGACGCGCACGCTTTCATACAGGCTGCGCTGTTCATCGCGCAATTGCACACGGCGGATCACTTCAGTCTTGGGCGGTAGTTCTGTAGCGACATCCTGTTTGCGCCGCCGCAGGATGAAAGGCCGCACACGCTGCGCTAGCAATCGCGCGCGCGCAGTTTCACCATTAATTTCAATCGGCTTGCGCCACAGGCGCTGAAAGCTGGCAGCGTCGCCGAGAAAGCCTGGCATGAGGAAATCGAACTGCGTCCACAATTCGCCGAGATGGTTTTCCAGCGGCGTACCAGTCAGACACAGCCGATGCCGGGCGCGCAGGCAGCGCACGGCTTGCGCGCTGCGGCTGGCGGGATTTTTGACCGTTTGCGCTTCATCAAGGATCAGCAAATGAAACTGCTGCGCCTCAAGCAAGGCCTGATCGCGCCATAGCAGCGGGTAGGTCGTCAGCACCACATCATGCGCCGCCATCGCCGCAAAATCACTGAAGCGTTCGGGCCCCTGCAAACTCAGCACGCGCAAATCCGGCGCCATCTTTTTTGCTTCGGCTTGCCAGTTAAAAATCAGCGAAGTCGGCAGCACGATCAGCGCCGGGCAGTCGAGCCGGCCAGCCTGCTTTTCTATAAGGATGTGTGCCAGCGCCTGCGCAGTCTTGCCCAGTCCCATGTCATCGGCGAGGATGCCGGCGAGCTGCTGCTCGCGCAGATACTGCAGCCATACCACGCCATGCAATTGATAGGCGCGTAGCTCCACGCCTAGTCCTGCCGGCGCGCACACCGCCTGCGGTGTGCCACTGTGGCTGAGTCGCTGCGCCAGTTCGCGCAAACCCGTCTCGCCGCGCAGCTGCCAGGCACCATGGACACCCGCACGCGCGGCCTGCGAGTCCAGCAGTCCCAGCCGCAGCGCATCGAGCCGCTGTGCATCCCATGACGAAAGTTTCAGTGGACCTTCCGGGCGTCGTGTATCGGTGAGCAGGTCGAGCATGCTGCTGATGATCGCCTTCAGCGGCGCGGCCGGTGCATCGATGCGTTTGCCGCCGGGCGCGCGCAAGACGATGATGGCCTCATCATCAATTGCCTCAATCTGCTGTGCATTGCGCCAGCGCGCATCCTGCTGCAGCAGGCGCGCCAGCATCGGTGCGAGGTCAAGGATTTGACCGTCGATTTCTATGCCCAGGCTGAGCATCCACGAACCTTCACCCGCCGGATTGCCCAAGGCCGTAATCGCCGCGGTGCGCGCGGCTATCTTGCCCGCGACTTCCTTGCCGATGACTTCACCCGTGGCATGGTCGACGATCAGGTGCCAGGCCTCGACCGGCACGCTCTCATGCGCAAAGCCGGGGCGCACGACGATGTGCCAGCCCTGCGCCTGTAATGCCGGTAATTGCTCTGCCCAGAAATCGGCGAAATGGTCTTCCTGCAGTAACGTCCACAGTGGCTTGGGATAAGGTGTTGCGCTATCGGTGCGCCATTGCAGCATTTTCGCTGGCAGCGGCAGTAGCCCCAGATCCCAGACCAGATCCAGCGCATCGGCTTCGGCGTCGAGGTCGCGCAGCAGGATGCGCTGGCCTTCGGCATTTTCAAGAAATTGGCTGGCGGCCGGGCGCCGGTTCAGCGTCGTCGCCGGCGCCGGAATTTCCCAGCGTGCGCCATCAAGCGCGGTATAAATCCAGTCGATCTGCACGATCGTCACCTGTCCACCGCGCGGACCGAATTTGCCTGACGGGCGCATGCCCAGCAAACCGTCGCCGCGCCCGAGCGTTTGCAGCGTCAGCCGCGCACTAAAGCGCGCCAGCAAGTCGCCCGCTGCCATCATCGAGCGATAAAGCTGGTCGACAAGGTACCGAGATCGCCATAGCGCAGGGTGAGCTCTTGCGCCAAGGGTAGGGCGATGCAGCCGGCATAGGAGCCGGTGATGATGGCCTGACCCGCCTGTAATCCTTGCCCTGTGCTGCGCAAGAATTCCGCGAGCCAGTACAGTGGCGCGCGCGGTGACAGGTTCGGATGCCGTCCTTTGAGCGTGATGGTGGCTTCTGTCGTGCCGTGAATCTGCAGAGTGAACTGCGCCGCAGCTTGTGCCAGCGCGCCATCGACTTCGGGGCCAATGAACAAACCCTGATTAAGCAAACCATCGGCAAGATGATCGGTAAATGCGGCACTGTCGGGATCGTCGTAACGACTGCCGATCAATTCCAGCGCCAGATGCGTCGTGCCTATGGCGGCGTCCACGTCGGCCTGCGTGTAAGGCGCGGCGCGCGGCGGCAGGTCATGCCTGAGGATGAAGGCCAGTTCCGGTTCGATCATGGCGCGGTCGTCGCGCGCCCAGATGGGACATGTGCTGCCTTGCTGCAGTCCATCGGCATAGATCGGTGCGGCGACCCGCCGGTCGGCCTCGGGCATGCCGCATTTCCAGCCGACGGTGCGCTGTCCACCCAGTGCGCTCACAGCCGCCTGGATCGCAAACGCATCTTCAAGCGTCACGGGCCGGCAGGTCGCTGGCAGCAGCGCACCGGTCAAGCCTTGCGCACGGCGCGCCAGCAGCAGGTGGGCAGCGTGGGTCAGGGCAGGCGGGTCTAAGGATAGCAGGGGCATGAGTAGGGGCGGCTGGGGTTCAAGCGAAGCATTTTACCAATCTCGCACCGACCGCGGCACAGCTCGGTGCCTGCTTCGATCCTTACTTGAATCCCCAAAAGAAAAAAGCCCCGGCAAAGCTGCCGGAGCGATCAAGTCTTAACGACGATGATGATCGTCGGGATGCCGGTCAAACTGGTTCGGCACGCCGTCGCCATCGCGATCACGGTCGGCGCGGTCGGGGATGCCGTCATGGTCGCGATCCTGGCCACGCGCATGCTTCCATTCCTCATGCTTTCGCTTTTCCATTTCACGGCGCTCATGGTCGCGCCGTTCATGCTCACGCCACTCGTGGTCACGACCATTGCCATGCTGTTCACGTGCATCGAAATACACCGGCTGCGGTGCGATCACGACTGGCCTTTGCTGGACATAAACCGGCGCCGGTTCGACATATACGGGTCTGGGCTGCACATACACGGGCCGCGGCTCGATGTAGACGGGCGGTGGTGCGTAGTAGACCGGTGCTGGCTCGGCATATACGCCGGGCAGACCGATGCTGAGTCCAACCCGAACATCTGAACCTGCCTGCGCCGTGGCGCAAAGTAATAGCGAAGCAGCGATCATGGCGGCGCCAATCGTGCAGTCCTGTTTCATGTTTCATCTCCTGAAGCGATGAACCATTAGACAGCCTGCAACACAGCACCACCATTCGGATTCAGTAAGCCGCGTAAGCAGTTGTTTCAGCGCGGCACCTGCTTGCCTTAAGTTACCGCATTTCTGCAGTGACTCAGCACTGCCTGTCACAACATCATCCTGTTTGAAGGAAGGGATTCGTCACGCCAATCAGTGCCAGCGCGGGTGACAAATCACTCGCCGTTATTGCAGCGGCAATTGCGATACCGTGTGAAATACTGTCTTCTGCGGTATTGAAAGTCAGCCCATCACTAATCGCAAAAGTGCGCCCGATTTCGACCTTGTTATCCAGCAGATTAGCAACCCAGCCCCAGGTCGCGTCGCCCTTGAAACTATGTGCAGACCTCAGCATGGTTTTTACCAGCGTACCCTTGGTATCAACTCCGGACGCAAGATTATTTGCCCAATAATCGACATCGGCTGATGGTGGTGCAGTCGCACCTGTGCGGGCAAGAACGTTTTCGTAAATCTTCGAAACAAACTCCGCGTTCGTCATGGAAGTCGAGTAACCCGTCAGGGATGCATATTGAACCGCCGCAGAATAAAACGAATTGCCAATTTCGTTCATCGTTTTTCCTGCATTGAATTGATCTATCCAGTAACTCATGCCTTCAGCATCAGGCACGCGATTGATATACGCGATATAGAGCTCAATGAGCGAATTCAAATCCGTGGGCTTGAGCGTCGCAGCCTGGGTCTGAACGCGCAAATTGACGGTGAGGTCATCAAATTGAATTTTTTCGACGGCCGATATCGTGTCTGTCCCAGTCGCACCGGATTTGTCCTGGATCGTGACCACGCCATTCACATTGCCGCTGACGAAGAAATTATTGCGCGTGCCATTGCAGATCAAAATGTCCAGTCCTGCACTGCCAGTGAGCACATCATTGCCATTGCTCCCAAAGAGCAGTGTCGCCGTGTCGGCCAGTGGCGTAAGAATCGGGATACTCGTGTTACCTGCCCACGAATGTCCAGCGAGATCTTCAAACGTCCTCGGTGCGAACAGGAGATTGTACTGACCAGTTCCCGATAATATGGCATGCGGCGTGATCGTGACGGTCGAGCCGGAAACCGCCAGGCGTGAACTGCTGGCTGCGTCAAAACCCTCAAGGAAAGTCCCGCTCGCCGTTTCGAGAATAATGCCGCCGTTGCCACGTTCTATCGGTTTGTCGAACGTCAATGTCAGCGCGACATTGGCAACGCCATCAAACGCGGTCGCTGTTGATGCGAGTGAGACCAGCTTGGGCGCCGTGCTGCCGGTGGAGAAGGGTGCCGAGCCGCTTGTGTCGGCTGACAGCAGGTAGTTGCCGGTGCCGGCGAGAGGATCGTCGCTGCTCGCGGCAAGGTAGTAAATGCCACTTTGCGCGACGTTCAAGGTGATGGTGGACAAATCGGAGGTTAAGCTGAAGTTGCTGGCAACAATGAGTTTGCCCGCCGCGCTGAAAGCATCGAGATGCGGCGCTGAAAGCGGGCTGAATTTCGCTGCTTCCAGAGCAAATGTGGTCGCTTGGCCGGCAACCAGCGAGACAGCAAACCAGTCGCTATCGCCGGGCGTATCGATCTTCCCGGCAGCGGCAGTGCCGCCTGCGGTGACCCGACCTGAAGTCGTAGTATTGTTGGTGTAATCGTCAGCGGTGTTGACGGCGGCACGTAGGCGCGTGGCGTACAGTTGATACTGACCGACCTCGTCCGTGAAGGCACTGCTGGCGGCAAGGAACACCTTGCCGGTGCTGGTCGCGGTATAGGCAATTTGTGCCGCGGATCCTGCGCCATGATCGTCGTCACTGTCCAGCAAGCTGCCACTGGCGTTATACAGTTTCAGATAAGGATCTGTAATGCCAGCTTGCGCCGTAGCGTCAAGGTTAAAGAGATAACTTTCGCCCGCGATGACAGGAATGCCAAACCAGTCATTGTCGCCGGCAGTGTCGATATTGCCGACGACGCCACCACCGACGGGAAGGACACCGGTAGTGGTGCGGCTACCGGGGTAATCGTCAGGAGTCGGCTCGTCATTGACGATCGTGCCTGCAGCGATAGTGCTTGCCGAGCGCAAGCCTGGCCCGTAACTGACAGTAAAATCAAAGGTCAACTGCCCGTCAGCGCCGACGAGAACAACATCAATCAGATCGTTGGCCTGCAAATCCGTTGTAGCCGGAATGCTGAGGCTACCGCTAAAAGGAAGATAGGCCCTGCTGGCGGCCTTCAGTACACCGTTGACATAGATTTCTGCCCGTCCCACGCTAGCTTCTGCATCAGCGCTCACACTGAATGTGCCGCCAGAACCGGAGAGCGTGTAGAAACTCTCGCTTACGCCCGCTTCGCTGTAACTGAATTCAGTGAAGGTGGTCTGGCTGACTGAAGTCTCAAGGATGGCGCCCTGCGGATTTGAGAGACTCACCTTGAAGCCTTCATCACGCTCCAAGGTCCTGTCACCGTGCACATTCACGTTGATAGTCGCGCTATTTTCGCCAGCGGCAAAGTGCACCGTCCCGCTTGGGAAAACCGAGCCGATAAAGTCACTTGCCCCAGCTTGGTTTGCGCTACTGCCACTGACTGTCCAGGTCGCGGAAGCTGGAGCGCTGGCGTCACCCTCGCGGATTACCATGAAGGTAAAAGGGGTAGTGCTGCTATTGCCTTCGTCCAGCGTGGCGTCGGTCGCGTCGATGCGCAATCGCGAAGTCATGTCGGTCACGCCCAACTTGTAAGAACCAGTGCCACTCCCAACGGCACCAGCGGCGATAAAGTAATCGCCCGCAGCGCTGGCTGTGAATGTCACCTGGGCATTCGCATTGCCGCCGAAATTATCATTGCTGGTGTTCGGTATCAAACTACCGTGGCTGTCATAGATTCCGCCCAGAAAAGGATTGCTCAGGGTGCCGGCATGGGTGGGGCTGCCTTCAAGATCACATTGGATTTTTTGACCTGCTGCCAAGGTGATTTTGAACCAGTCGGTGTCACCGGCGGCCTCGATGAAACCTGATGCAGGTGTGTCAAAAATCAGGCGGGCTTTGGTCGAAATAGTCGCCGAAAAATCATCTGCCATGACATTCCCTTCTTGACTCGAGCGCGTATTTGCATGATGTCATGCAAGGGCGTATCAACGATCATTTGCGTAGAGGGAATGGTCATTTCAAGGCATGCGTGCGTTCATTGAGCGACACTGCCGGGTAGCAGGCTGGTGCGCAAGCGGGCAGAACTGACGGCTTGGCGATGGTATGTAAAACGCCCGATGCGAGGCATCAGGCGTTTTTTCTTGCAGTGCTTGAATCGGCAAACAAGGCGGCGCCAGCTAGCGTCTGCATTTGCTGCGCAATTCAGCAATTTCAGGCCAGATTGTGCGCCACGAAATCCCAGTTCGCCAGATGCCAGAACGACTCGACATACTTCGCGCGGGCATTGCGGTAATCGACGTAGTAAGCGTGCTCCCAGACGTCGCAGGTCAGCAGCGGCTTGTCAGCACCAGTCAGCGGGCAGCCGGCGTTGGAGGTATTGGAAATGTCGACTGAACCATCGGCTTTTTGCACGAGCCAGGTCCAGCCTGAACCGAAATTGCCGAGAGCGGACTTGGTGAATTCTTCCTTGAATTTATCGAAGGAACCCCATTTGGCATTGATCGCCTCAGCCAGCGCGCCAGTCGGTGCGCCGCTGCCGTTTGGCGTCAGGCAATTCCAGTAGAACGTATGGTTCCAGACTTGCGCCGCATTGTTGAACAGGCCGCCGGACGATTTGGCAATGATGTCTTCGAGTGAGGCGTTTTCGAATTCAGTACCCTTGATCAGGTTATTCAGGTTCGTCACATAGGTCTGGTGATGCTTGCCATAGTGGTACTCGAGCGTCTCGGCAGAGATGTGCGGCTGCAGCGCGTCTTTGGCATACGGCAGTGTCGGCAATGTGTGTTCCATGCTGGATCCTTTATCGTGTTAGGGGAGGGGTAATTTCGAAAGTTGCCTATTGTATGACGGATGCGATTCGCTTGCTTTGTCGATGTCATATCACGTCGATTCAATCAAGCGTTGCCTGCACGCGTGTAATGCCGACATCGGCCACGCCTTCGGCCATGTGCAGATGGATCGTGTCCTTCACACCCAGCTGCTGCGGCGAGCGCAAGACCTGGCCTTTGGCATTGGTCACGATTGCATAACCGCGCTCGAGCGTGCGCTGCGGATTAAGCAGTTCGAGCTGGGCGTTCAGTGCCGCCAGCGTCTGCCTGGCGGTAGTCTTACGTGCCGCGCTGCAGGTGGCCATGCGCCGCATCGATTCTGCGAGTAGGGCACGCTGCGGCAAAGTGCTTGGCTTGCGCGCCTCGAGGCGCATCTGCAGCCGCGACAGTGCATGGCGTGAGGTGTCCAGCGGGATGCGCGTGGCGTGGCCGAGGCGGTTTTGCAAATTTTGCAATTTCAGCTGCGCCTGCGTAATTACCGCTGCAGGGCTTACCAGGCGGTGCGCGAGCCAGTCCAGCGACTGTCCGGCGTCAGCGATATGGCGGCGAAACGCCTGTTGCAAATCACTGGCTTGGGTTTCCAGCATGGCCAGCCAATCCGCGCGCGCCGTCGTTGCCATCTCCGCTGCTGCCGTAGGTGTCGGCGCGCGCAGGTCGGCGGCAAAGTCCGCGATGGTGAAATCGGTTTCGTGACCCACCCCGGAGATGACCGGCATGGCGCAGCCGGCGATGGTGCGGGCGACGACTTCTTCATTGAAGGACCAGAGGTCTTCAATACTGCCCCCGCCGCGACAGACGAGCAAGACATCGCATTCGGCACGCGCGGAGGCGGTGGCGATCGCCTGGGCGATTTTATTGCCGGCGCCTTCGCCCTGTACCGGCGTTGGATACAGGATCACGCGCACATGCGGCGCGCGCCGGCGCAGCGTGCTGAGGATGTCGCGCAAAGCGGCCGCCTGGGGGCTGGTGACAATGCCGATGGTGCGCGCAAATGATGGCAAAGACCGTTTGTTGGCAGGGTCGAACAGGCCCTCGGCCTGCAATTGCGCCTTCAGGCGCAGGAAGGCTTCATACAGATTGCCCACGCCAGCGCGCCGGATCGCTTCAACACTGAGCTGGTAATCGCCGCGCGGCGCATACAGCGTCACCAGCGCGCGCACTTCGACCCGGTCGCCTTCACGCGGCGAAAAATCGGCGTATTGGGCGCGGCCGCGAAACATCACCGCGCGCACCTGTGCACCATCGTCTTTCAGCGTGAAATACCAGTGACCGGAAGCGGCGCGCGTGAAATTGGAAATCTCACCGGCGATCCAGCACAGCGGAAAACTGCGCTCGAGCATGCGCGCGACGGCCTGGTTCAGGGCCGTCACGCTCATCACCGTTGGCGGTGTCGAGGCGCCATCGCTGTTGCCGCGGGGGATCAAGTGATACTCCGAGGTAAATTCTGTCCACAAATAGCACGTAAGTGCTTATGACACTGATGTATGCGATAAAGCATGAGGCTGGTTTTCTAAGTAGTTGATTTTTATAATGAAATTCGCCTGCTCAATTTCTAGGCATAAATATTTAGTCGTTTCAAATCAAGTGTTTAAGTGCCATCCCCAAACTTACCCACAAAGTTATCCACAGATTTTGTGCAGAACTTTGGATCTGGCAACGCAACAGCGTGACGGCAATGCGGCAGAGTCCTTGCTCCATCGGGCGCTACACGGTACATTCATCACCCAGACGTTTGAATCAAAGAAGGAATCCTCTTGTTCGCCATTATTCAAGCTGCAGGCTGGCCGATCTGGTTCCTGCTGATCGCTTCGATCATTGCGCTGTCGCTGATTATCGAACGCTTATTGTACCTGCGCCGGGTGCAAATCCTGCCGCCGAAACTGCTCGAAGAAGTGATCCGCGTCTATCACAATGGCAAGATCACGGCCGAGGTCGTGCAAAAGCTGGATCAGAGTTCACCGCTCGGCCACGTTCTGGCCGCAGCCCTGCGCAACATCAATGCGCCGCGCGAGATCATGAAAGAAGCGATCGAAGAAGCGGGCAGGGGCACGGCGCACACGCTCGAACGTTTCCTGACGACCTTGGGCACGATCGCGTCGCTGGCGCCGCTGATGGGATTGTTCGGTACCATCGTCGGCATGATCGAGATTTTCGGTGCGCAAAACGCCGCCGGCGCGAATCCGGCGCAACTCGCACATGGTATTTCTGTGGCCCTATATAACACCGCCTTCGGTATTGCCATCGCCATGCCGGCGCTGGTGTTTTACCGGCATTTTCGCGCCCTCGTCGACAGCTACATTCTCGACATGGAGCAGCAAGCCGTGAAATTCGTCGACGTCGTGCACGGCGCGCGCAAGTAAGGCGGTGCGCATGAATTTTCGAAAAGGCCGCCATCGCGAAGATCCGGAAATCAATCTGATTCCCTTCATCGACGTCTTGCTGGTGATCCTGATCTTCCTCATGGTCACGACTACGTATAGTAAATTCACGGCGCTGCAGATCACCCTACCCACGGCCGACGCCGAAAAGGCCATGCAGCGCCCCTTCGAGATCAATGTCGCCGTCGACGTGCAAGGCCGCTATGCGATCAATAATGTGCGCGTTGCCGTGGCCGACCCTGCTGCTCTGGCGGAAGAGCTCAAAAATGCCGCCGCCGGCAAGACCGAAGCGACCAAGGATGCGGTCGTGATCATCAATGCCGATGCACTGGCCACGCACCAGACGGTGATCAATGTGCTGGAAGCGGCGCGCCTGGCTGGCTTCGATAAAGTCACCTTCGCCGCGCAAACCCGCCGCAAGAAATAGACGACACCCAAACCAGCAGCAAAGGAATCCGCCGTTTGTCCTTCCAGCCATCCCGATTTGAATCCCTGATTACTGACAGCTGGTCGCGGCGTGGCGTGCTGGCCTGCGTTTTGTGGCCGCTGGCGCAGGTATTCGGCACCTTATCGGCATTGCGCCGCGCACTGTATCGACATGGACTCTTGCGCAGTCTGCGCCTGCCGATACCGGTGATCATCGTCGGTAATATTTTCATTGGTGGCACCGGCAAGACGCCCTTGACGATCTGGCTTGTCGACGCGCTGCGCGAGGCCGGCTTTTGCCCCGGCGTGATCGCGCGCGGCTATGGCGCGCAAGCGCACACGGCGCGTCCGGTCACGCCAGCCAGTTTGGCGCAGGAAGTCGGCGATGAACCGCTGCTCATTGTTGGTCGTACTGGTGTGCCCATGGTCGTCGGGCGCGACCGCGTCGCTGCAGCGCAAGCACTGCTGGTGCTGCATCCTGAAGTCGACTTGATCATTTCCGACGACGGCTTGCAGCACTATCGCCTCGCCCGTGACATCGAAATTGTCCTCTGCGACAGTCGTGGCAATGGCAATGGCTGGCTGCTGCCGGCCGGTCCTTTGCGTGAAGCCGCCAGCCGTCGTCGTGATTTCAGCGTCGTCAATGGCGTCGATGCCGGTCCCGGCCAATTCACGATGCAGCTTCTCGGCCAGTTCGCCCAACAGTTAGCCGAGCCCCATCAGCGACTGCCGCTGGGCAGTCTGCCGCAGGCCGGTATGCTGGCGGCTGCCGGTATCGGCAACCCCGGGCGCTACTTTGCGCTGCTGCGGGATGCGGGTCTCGTCTTCGATGAATTGCCGCTGCCGGATCATTTTGCGTACACCGAAGATCCATTCGCAGGCCTGTCGGCGCAGATCATCCTGATCACAGAGAAGGATGCAGTAAAATGTCGTCAACATCCGGAGCTGAAAAATGACCCGCGCATCTGGGTCGTACCGGTCGAAGCGCACATCGATGCTGCGCTCGCTGAACAAATAGTGGAGAAACTGCGTGGATACCCGATTGCTTGATATTCTTGTCTGCCCGATCTGCAAGGGGCCGCTGACGCTGGACAAAAAAGCCCAGGAGCTGAGCTGCAATGCCGACAAACTGGCCTTTCCGATCCGTGACGGTATTCCCATCATGTGGGTCGATCAGGCGCGTGACCTGAATGCGCCGACGGCAGCTGTCGCCGACTGAAGTGATGGCCTTTACCGTCGTTATCCCGGCGCGCCTCGCCTCGACCCGACTGCCCAATAAGCCACTGGCGGACCTCGGCGGCAAACCCATGGTCGTGCGCGTGGCCGAGCGCGCGAAACTGGCCGGTGCCGCGCAAGTGATCGTCGCCACTGATCATGCCGATATCGTCGCTGCCTGCCGCGAGCACGGCGTCATCACGCAGATAACGCGCGCCGACCATCCCTCCGGCACCGACCGCATCGCGGAAGTCGCGCTGGCACTGGGCTTGCCAGCCGATGCCGTCGTGGTCAATGTACAAGGCGACGAGCCGCTGATCGAACCGGCGCTGATCAAGGCGACTGCCGCCTGTATCACGGCCGGCGTGCCGATGGCGACTGCAGCGCATGCCATCCATGTCGCCGCCGATGTCTTTAATCCGAATGTGGTGAAGGTCGTGCTCGACAAGAATGGCCGCGCCCTGTATTTTTCGCGCGCGGCGATCCCCTGGCATCGCGACGGTTTTGCGCTGTCACATGAGACGCTGCCGGCGGGCTATGCGCCATTACGTCACATCGGCATTTACGCTTACACCCAGGCTTTTTTGCAAGCTTATCCGACGCTGTCGCAGTCGCCATTGGAACAAGTCGAAGCGCTCGAGCAGCTGCGCGTGCTCTGGCATGGCTACCCGATCGCAGTGCATATTACGGACACGGTGCCGGCTGCCGGCGTCGATACTGCAGAGGATCTGGTGCGGGTAAAACAGTTTTTTGCGGGCTAAGTTGATGTAATTCACGCCCGAAACGATGCGCCATTAAATTTTTGTGGTAAGTTTCATGCAAAGTTAATGTGTAAAAATATAACGAAGTATCCGTAGAGGCCCTCAGATAATGGCCAAAGCGGGTAATTAGAGACTAGCTGCGCGGCATACGCACAAGACAAAACGCGGCAGCTACCGCAAGAATTCAAACTCGTTTAGGAACTAAAATGCGCCTCATCCTCTTGGGCCCTCCTGGTGCCGGCAAGGGCACACAAGCCAACTACATCAAGGAAAAATTCGGTATCCCGCAGATTTCCACTGGCGATATGTTGCGCGCCGCTGTCAAGGCTGGTACGCCATTGGGCGTCGCAGCTAAGCAGGTCATGGATGCCGGTGGTCTGGTTTCTGATGACCTGATCATCGGTCTGGTGAAGGACCGCCTGCAGCAAGCCGACTGCGCCAATGGCTATCTCTTCGATGGTTTTCCGCGCACGCTGCCGCAGGCAGATGCACTCAAAGAAGCCGGTATTGGCATTGATTACGTGCTCGAAATCGATGTGCCTGACGCAGCCATCGTAGACCGCATGAGCGGCCGACGCGTGCATCCGGCTTCGGGTCGTACTTACCACGTGAGCTACAATCCGCCGAAAGTGGCTGGCAAGGATGACGTGACCGGTGAAGACTTGATCCAGCGCGACGACGACAAGGAAGAAACCGTGAAAAATCGCCTCGCCATTTATCACGATCAAACTAAGGTCTTGGTCGGCTATTACAATCAGTGGGCGGATTCGGGAGCGCCCGGCGCGCCGAAATATCGCCAGATCGCGGGTGTCGGACCCGTTGAAGTCATACGTGATACGGCATTCACTGCCTTGAACGGGTGAGGAAAAGCGGACCGCAGTGTCCGCTTTTTTTTTGCTCAATGAAAAGAACGCAACAAGTGCAGACAGTTGAAGCCAGCCCGGGCACTCCAATATAAAAGGGCAAGGTAAAGTTTCGCAGTACGCAGCAAGCGGAGTGAGACAAATGCGAGTTGGCCTGTAGGGTTCCGCCGTATTTGTTGTGCGCCGTGTCTCGTAGTCGAATGGCGCGCCGGTCGCACGGAATATTGTCGGCAGGCGGCCGAACTTTGTCGCAAAAAATATGGAGGAGTCAACCATGGCAACAGCAGGTTTGTGGTTCGCCGTAGCATGTGGCGTCATTGCCGTGATCTACGGCATGGCAACGCGCAGTTGGATCCTGAAGCAGGATCCCGGCAATGCGCGCATGCAGGAAATCGCTGCCGCGATCCAGACAGGCGCTGCCGCCTATCTGGCGCGGCAATATCGCACCATCGCAACTGTCGGCGCGGTCCTATTCGTGGCCATCGCGCTGCTCCCGGGTCTGGGTTTGACGACGGCATTGGGATTCCTGCTCGGAGCGGTCCTCTCCGGCGCCTGTGGCTTCATCGGCATGAATGTCTCGGTGCGCGCGAACGTGCGCACGGCGCAGGCGGCGACCAAAGGTATGAATGAAGCCTTGAATGTCGCCTTCAAGGGCGGGGCGATTACCGGCATGTTAGTGGTCGGCCTTGGCCTGCTCGGTGTGACGCTGTTCTTCTGGTACCTCAACACGGCGGCTCACACCGGCGCAGCCACCCAGCATGATGTCTTGAAACCCTTGATCGGCCTGGCCTTCGGCGCGTCATTGATCTCCATTTTTGCGCGACTTGGTGGCGGTATTTTTACCAAGGGTGCCGATGTCGGCGCCGATCTGGTCGGCAAAGTCGAAGCCGGCATTCCGGAAGACGATCCGCGTAATCCTGCCGTCATCGCCGATAACGTCGGCGACAATGTCGGTGACTGCGCCGGCATGGCTGCGGATCTATTTGAAACCTATGTCGTCACATTGATCGCTACCATGCTGCTCGGCGCGCTCGTGGTCAAGGGTTTCGAAGCCGAGGCCGTGCTGTATCCGCTGATGCTGGGCGCCGTCTCCATCCTCGCCTCGATCGTCGGCTGCTCAATGGTCAAGGCGCAGCCGGGCAAGAAAATCATGTCGGCCCTGTACCTGGGTCTGTGGTGGGCGGCCGGCCTGTCCATGATCGGATTTGCGGTCGTGACCTGGCAGGTAATGCCGGCAGAAATGCGCGTGTCCATGCTCGGTTCAACCCTGGTCGGCATCGTCTTGACAGGGCTCATGGTCTACATCACCGAGTACTATACAGGCACCGATTTCGCGCCTGTCCAGCATGTGGCGCAGGCTTCAACCACAGGCCATGGCACCAACATCATCGCCGGACTTGGCGTCTCGATGAAATCGACGGCCTATCCGGTGCTGGCAGTCTGCGTGGCGATTCTCGTGTCTTACCAGCTCGGCGGCCTGTATGGCATCGCCATTGCCGCGACCTCAATGCTGTCAATGGCGGGCATCATCGTCGCGCTCGACGCGTATGGCCCGATCACGGATAACGCTGGCGGCATCGCCGAAATGTCGCACATGCCGGAGTCGGTGCGCGCCATTACCGATCCGCTCGATGCGGTCGGCAATACCACCAAGGCCGTCACAAAAGGCTACGCGATTGGTTCTGCCGGACTCGCCGCCCTTGTGCTGTTTGCCGATTACACGCATGCGCTGGATTCGGTCGGCAAGAGCACGTCCTTTGATTTGTCCAATCCCCTGGTCATCGTCGGCCTGTTCATAGGCGGGCTGATTCCCTACCTGTTTGGCGCGATGGCGATGGAGGCGGTCGGGCGTGCCGCCGGCGCCGTCGTGGTCGAAGTGCGACGGCAGTTCCGCGATATCAAGGGCATCATGGATGGCAGCGGCAAGCCTGAATATGACAAGGCCGTCGACATGCTCACCACGGCCGCGATAAAGGAAATGATCGTGCCTTCACTCTTGCCAGTGATCGTGCCAATTCTCGTAGGCCTCATTCTTGGACCAGCAGCGCTGGGCGGCTTGCTCATGGGCGCCATCGTCACCGGCCTGTTTGTGGCGATCTCGATGACGACCGGCGGGGGCGCGTGGGACAACGCGAAAAAATATATCGAAGATGGTCATCATGGTGGCAAAGGCTCAGAGGCGCACAAGGCGGCCGTGACGGGTGATACGGTCGGAGACCCCTACAAGGACACGGCCGGACCCGCCGTCAATCCGCTCATCAAGATCATCAATATCGTTGCCTTGCTGCTGGTGCCCTTGTTGCCGGCGACTGGCATGCATATCGATAGTGGCCATGTGGCGGTCGCAGCGGCAGCGGTGGCAAAGGTGGCGCCAGCACCAGTCATGCCCGCCGCTGAACCGACGGCATCGGCAGTGCCGGCATCGGTCAAACCTTAATCGTTCTCAAGTTCAAAAGGCAGCCGCGGCTGCCTTTTTGTTTGTGCGCGGCAATTGTCGCTGGAATGATTGTGAGCCTGCGCGAATGTGTGCATCATTATCTTTTTTCATCATTTACAGAGGTCGTCATGCAAATCCAGGACAACGTTTTCATCATCACCGGCGGCGCATCCGGTCTCGGTAGTGCTACTGCGCGCATGCTCGCAGGACTTGGCGGCAAGGTCGTGCTGGCTGACGTGCAGGTCGAAGCAGGTGAAAAGCTGGCAGCCGAACTGCATGGCAGCTTTGTGAAATGCGATGTCACTGCCGAAGCTGACGGTATGGCCGTGGTCGCCGCAGCCACGGCAATGGGCACCCTGCGTGGCCTCGTTAATTGCGCTGGCGTCGCACCGGCCGTGAAAACCTTGGGTAAGGAAGGGCCGCATCCGCTGGACGTATTCCAGCGCACCATCGCCATCAACCTGATCGGCACCTTCAACATGGCTCGCCTGGCAGCAGCGGCGATGGCAAAAAATGAGGTCACAGCTGACGGCGAGCGCGGCGTGATCATTAATACTGCATCGGTAGCGGCCTTCGATGGTCAGATGGGCCAGGTCGCTTATGGCGCATCAAAAGCAGCCGTGGCAGGCATGACCCTGCCGATGGCGCGCGACCTGTCACGCAATGCGATCCGCGTGATGACGATCGCGCCGGGAATTTTCGAAACGCCCATGTTGCTCGGTATGCCGCAGGAAGTGCAGGATGCCTTGGGCGCGATGGTGCCGTTCCCGCCGCGCCTCGGTCGTCCGGCTGAATATGCGCAGCTAGCCCGTTCGATTTTCGAAAACGTCATGCTCAATGGCGAAACTATCCGTCTCGATGGCGCCATCCGCATGGCGGCAAAATAAGATCACCCGGCATCGCAGGATAATTCTTGTGGTGCCGATGCAGTCCTTGCTCCACAAAAATGCCAGTCCCTGATAATCTTTGCCTATGGGACTCAAAAAGAAAACAGGCTTGGTATTGTCGGGAGGCGGCGCACGCGCGGCCTACCAGGTCGGTGTCTTGCAAGGCATCGCGAAAATCCTCGGCGAAGCCGGCATGCCGTCGGAGAAAAATCCCTACGATATCATTTGCGGCACCTCCGCCGGCGCGATCAATGCCACGGCGCTGGCCTGTCGCGCCGATGACTTTGGCGATAGCTTGAGCAAGGTCGTGCAGGTCTGGGAAAATTTCAGTGCCGAACAAGTCTATCGCGCCGACTCCCTCGGCGTATTGCGTTCAGGTGCACGATGGCTGTCGCTGATGTCGTTTGGCTGGCTGCTACGCACATGGCGCGCCAATCCACCCAATTCCCTCCTCAACAATAGTCCGCTCTCGGACCTCTTGTCGCGCATGCTCGATTTTTCGCGGCTGCAGAAGGCCCTCAGTAACGGCTCGCTCCACGCGCTGGCTGTGACGGCTTCGTCCTATAGCGCGGGCGACCATCTTACTTTTTACCAAACCGATGCGCCCATCGAACCCTGGGTGCGCCAGCAGCGTCTGGCCCTGCGCAGTCGTATTGGCATTGATCATTTGCTGGCCTCGTCCGCCATTCCGCTGGTATTTCCTGCGACGCCCATCGATTGCCAGGGCCATCGCGAATATTTTGGTGACGGCTCGATGCGCCAGACCGCGCCGATTTCGCCGGCCATCCATCTTGGTGCCGACAAAGTCCTCATCATTGGCGCCGGCCGTATGAGCGAGCCGGTACGTGTGACGCCAGAATTCGCCAGCTATCCGAGTCTTGCGCAAGTAGCCGGTCATGCCATGTCGAGCATCTTTCTTGACAGCCTGTCGGTCGATATCGAGCGCATGAACAGAATTAACCTCACGCTGTCCATGCTCAACGAAGAGCAGCTCGCGAAAACGACGCTGCGTCCGATCGAAATGCTGACCATTGCGCCTTCACAGCGCATCGATGAAATCGCCAGCCGTCATGTCGGCAGTCTGCCTGCGCCGGTACGCATGATGCTCGGTGGCATAGGCGCGACCGAAGCGCGTGGCGCGGCGCTGGCTTCCTATCTCTTGTTCGAAGCAAGCTATACCCGCGAATTGATGGCGCTGGGTCGGCATGATGCACAGGCCCACCGCGGCGAGGTGCTGAAATTTTTTGATTTGTCCAATAGCGGCGCGGTTCAGGACGTCGCTGCGGAACGGGCTATGTCATTCGCAATTTAGCGATGGCCATGCTCATGACCATGGCCATGATTGCCATGACCATGGCCGCGATACTCCTGCACATAATAGGGCTGCTGATAATAGTTCTGATACTGCACCATCGCCACAGGCGAGGCATACGATTGCACATACACCGGCTGTGGCGCGACATAGACGCGCTGTGGTGCGACATAGACTGGCTGCGGGACATAGACCGGTTGGGCATAGGGCGTACCCATGGAGACGGACCAGTTCACATGTTGTGCGAGCGCTAAGGGTGACTGCAGTAACAGTGCAGTGCCGGCGACCAGGAGTGCGATGGAGAGGGGCGTGCGGATTTTCATGGCGATGGCTTTCAATGAATGCGGGGCGGGACTTACAGGTATTAAACGCCGCCGCCGGCATTTCAGGTGACCTCGTCAGGCAAGCCATCGGTAAGTAGTGCAAGCAGATGTATCATTGTCAAATTGACATTTAATGTCGGCATCCTGCATAGAAAAAATGGGACATTTCCGCGTCTTGTGCCTCTAACGCTGTTGCAGCGCAAGAAGTAGCGGTTGATTCGCACTGGACAAAACGTTACGCTAGAGTACTTTCGTGCTAAAAAAATATAATTAGAATAATAAGTTCCGGATAGTCAAAGATTAAGTATGCGAATTGAGTCACTGTATAACATCACCGCGCCTTCAACCGCGCATGTCGAGGGAGAAATGAATCTGCTTAAAACCGTGCCGCCCAATCTGGTGCAGTCGATTCGTGCGTTCCGGGCGACCGACCTGCAGCTTGAAGCGGCGCGTCTTGGGCAGCACTTCCTGTACGCTTACTGTGCCGATACGACAACGCGGCAGCAGGTGTCTTCCGCGATCGCGCAGGCATTTCACTTTCCGCGCCAGTTCGGCAAAAATGTGGACCTGCTGCGCCAATGCCTGACCGTGCTGGCGCACAAGGCCGGACCGCAGTCGGGTTTCCTGGTCGTGCTCGAACAATTACCGAATACGCCGAAATTTGACAAGGAAGCCCGCGAAACCCTGCTCGATGTGTTCCGCGATGCAGCTGATTTCTGGGCCGACAAGAAGGTCGCTTTCAGGGTGTTTTACTCATTTCAGTAAGTTATTTTTAGCAGAAGCCGCCATCCCTGAAGTTCAGCCGCCTGTCAGCGTTGTTTGAGGCCCGGGCACGCCGTACGGTACAATGCGCCCCATGAGAAATATCGTTATCCTGATTTCCGGGCGTGGTACGAACATGCAGGCGATCGTTGACGCTGCCAGTGTCGAGAAATGGCCCGCAAGAATTGCCGCGATTATCAGTAACAAGGCTGGGGCGGAAGGGCTGGCCTTCGCCACGCAAAAGAACATTCCGACGGCCGTTGTGGCCAATACCGATTACGCGACGCGTGAAGCATTCGATATCGCTTTGCAGCAGGTGATCGACAGCTTCCAGCCGGATCTGGTCGTGCTGGCCGGTTTCATGCGTATCCTCAGCAATGAATTCGTCCATCACTATGACGCGCGCATGCTGAACATCCATCCTTCGCTGCTGCCGAGTTTCCCTGGCCTTGCGACGCATCGCCAGGCGCTCGACGCCGGCGTGAAGGTGCATGGCGCGACTGTGCATTTTGTCACAGCCGAGCTTGACCATGGACCGATCGTGGCACAGGTCGTCGTGCCAGTGCTGGCTGGGGATACCGAAGCGAGCCTGGCCGAACGGGTATTGGCCGAAGAACATATTATTTATCCACGTGCAGTACGCTGGTTCATCGAAGGGCATTTGCACCTCGAGAATAACCATGTGCAAGTGGCTGCCGCCGCACGCTAACAAGAGTCAATCAGAGTCATTAAGGAATTTGCATGAGATTACCACCCGCAATAAGCGCCTATACCGAAGAAGTATTGCGCGAGATTTTGCGCTTCACTGGGCCGGCTGACCGCGTCCTGTCGCGTTATTTCAAGGATCATCCAAAGATTGGTTCGCGCGAGCGTGGCGCGATTGCCGAAGGTATTTATGGCTTGTTGCGCAATAAGTCGGTGTACAGCAGCTTTTCCGAATCCGGCAGTGGCGCGCCGATGCGACGTCTGGCCTTGCTCGGCTTGGCCGATGCTGTTGGTGTAGATTCCCTCGGTGGTTTGACAATTGAAGAAACCGAGTGGCTTAATCGTGTCATGTTGATCGACCGTACGATTTTGCCGGCCATGATGCGTTCGAACCTGCCGCAATGGCTGTTCGATAAATTACTCGCTAAATTCGGCGAAGAACAAACCCTGCAGCTGGCCGAGTCGCTCAATTGCCAGGCACCGCTCGATTTACGCGTCAATGCCATCAAAACCACGCGTGAAGCCGTCGTGGCGACCCTGGCCGAAGCGCCGATCATCGCCGTGCCGACACCGTATGCACCCCTGGGCCTGCGTATCATCAAGAAGCCATCGATTCAGAACCTACCTTTATTTCAGGATGGCTCGATTGAAGTACAAGACGAGGGCAGCCAGCTGCTGGCCCAGGTGCTGGGCGCCAAGCGCGGCGAAATGGTCGTGGATTTCTGCGCTGGTGCTGGTGGCAAAACCCTGGCGCTGGGCGCGATGATGCGCAATACCGGTCGCCTCTACGCCTTTGATGTGTCCGACAAACGCCTGGCCAAGCTCAAACCGCGCTTGGCCCGCAGCGGCCTGTCGAATGTGCATCCGGTGTTGATCGCCCACGAAAATGATGCCAAGATCAAGCGTTTGGCCGGCAAGATCGATCGCGTGTTGGTCGATGCGCCATGCAGTGGCCTGGGTACCCTGCGTCGTAACCCGGATGTCAAATGGCGCCAGTCGCCGAACGGCCTGGCCGAACTCAATGTCAAGCAGATCGGCATCCTCGCCGGTGCGGCGCGCTTGGTCAAGCCGGGCGGACGACTGGTGTACGCGACTTGCAGTTTGCTCGATGAAGAAAACGACGCGGTTGCTGAGCAGTTCCTGGCAGCGCACACGGATTTCACCCTGGTACCGATGAAAGATGTCCTCGCCGAGCAAAAGATCGCGCTCGAGATGGGCGATTACCTGAAGCTCTTGCCGCATCTGCATCACACCGATGGCTTCTTCGCCGCGGTATTCGAACGCAATAAATAAGCAGGAAAACCTCATGAGCGCCTCTGCCTATGCCAACTCCTGGTCGGATTTCCTGAGCGACTTGCAGGACCCGAACATGATGTGGCAGGTTGGGGTGCTCGTTTTGTGCATCGCTCTTGGTTCGGCGTTTGCACGCCTGATGCACAGCCGCTTGCGCGCGCGCAGCGTAGAAAGTGGCGTGGTGCGGTGGGGCGCTGACAGCTTTGCGTATGTCATGGCGCCGCTGTTTTCACTAATCCTCATCGCCATTGCCAAGCCTATCCTTGCGAACTGGCATCACGTCAATCTCTTGCGCCTGGCTTTGCCCCTGTGTGCCTCGTTTGCGTTAATACGCCTCGGTTTCAATGTGTTCCGACGGGTATTCGCTCCCGATGGCGGCGCTGGTAAATTTCTCCAGCTATTTGAAAAGATCTTCGCCACCATCGTCTGGATCGGCGTTGCCCTGTATATCACTGGACTGTGGGATGACCTGGCCAATACGCTGGACAATGTTGTCTTGCCTTTCGGCCGTAACAAGATTTCCATCCTGACTATTGCCCAGGCACTCGTCTCCGTTGTCTTTACCCTGCTCATCGCGTTGTGGTTTGGCGCAATGCTCGAAGACCGACTGATGCGTTTTGATACGCTGCACTCTTCCTTGCGAGTGGTGATGGCGCGACTTGGGAGGGCGATACTGATTTTTGTCGCAGTCTTGCTCAGTCTGTCGCTGGTGGGCATCGACCTGACGGTCTTGTCCGTGTTCGGCGGGGCACTTGGCGTTGGCCTCGGCCTCGGACTGCAAAAAATCGTCAGCAGTTATGTTTCGGGTTTCGTCATCTTGCTTGAGCGTAGCCTTGCCATAGGTGACATGGTCTCAGTCGACAAATATTTCGGCGAAGTTACCCAGATCAATACGCGTTACACGGTGTTGCAGGGACTTGATGGTATAGAGTCAGTGATTCCAAATGAATTGCTGATTTCCTCGACGGTACAAAACTATTCGCTGAGCAATCGGACCTTGCGTCTCGTCACTCATGTGTCGGTAGCGTATGACACGGCCATTGAACCCTTGCTGCCCCTGCTTGCCAGCGCTGTCGCGAGCGTGGAGCGCGTACTGGAAGATCCTGAGCCAGCCGCTTTACTGGTCAGATTCGGCGCAGATGGACTAGAACTGGAAATTGGCTTCTGGATCGCCGACCCCGAAAATGGCCGCATGGGGGTTGTCTCGGACGTCAACCTTGCAATTTGGCGCGTATTGCAAGAACAAAACATCAAAGTCCCCTATGCCCAGCGCGAAGTCCACGTAATAGACGGCAAGTAAGTGATGTTGGGCATTAGACCAATATGCCTTTGCCGGGAATCAGCGTACAATCTTCAAAAAAATTAACGGTCTCGCAGGCATCGAAACTGAAATGCAGTGGCGAACAGCGAACTTACAGTCGTAATGACGTTTTTTGGAGTAGTAATGACTTTCGATAACATGCTTTATGCCACGCTTGATTTTTTGGCTAACGGCTTGACCCGTGCCAGTGCGTGGCAGGTTGTGGTCTACACCCTGGTGGTGACGCATATCACGATTGCCGGAGTGACCATTTTCCTGCACCGTTGCCAGGCGCATCGCGCGCTGGAATTGCATGCGATCCCGAGTCATTTCTTCCGCTTCTGGCTCTGGTTGACCACTGGTCTGGTGACCAAGGAATTTGCCGCAGTTCACCGCAAGCATCACGCAAAATGCGAAACCGTTGATGATCCGCATAGCCCTGTGACCCGTGGCATCAAGAAAGTTTTGCTGGAAGGTACTGAGTTGTACCGTATTGAAGCCAAGAACAAGGAAACCATCGCGAAATACGGTTCCGGCACACCCGACGACTGGATTGAGCGCGAAGTCTATACCGGCCGCAGTGCTCACGGCATTGTCCTCATGTTCATTATCAATGTTGCCTTGTTCGGTGTGATCGGCATTACGATCTGGGCCATTCAAATGGTCTGGATTCCCGTCATGGCAACGGCAATCATCAACGGTATCGGCCATTACTGGGGTTACCGCAATTATGATTGCGCTGATGCTGCGACGAACGTGTTCCCTTGGGGCATCTTAATCGGTGGTGAAGAGCTGCACAATAATCACCATACATTTGGCACCTCGGCCAAGTTGTCATCGAAATGGTATGAGTTCGATATCGGCTGGATGTACATTCGCATCATGGAAATTTTTGGTCTGGCGAAAGTAAAGAAAATCGCGCCGCAACCGAAGTTCGACCGGCAAAAACTGGTCGCCGACTTCGACACGCTGCAGGCAGTAATTTCGAACCGCTACGACGTGATGGCCAAGTACGCTGCATCGCTGAAACAGACATGGCATGAAGAAATCGATGTCTTGCGCGGTGCTGCACTTGAATCGAGCTTCCTGAACTCATCGAAGAAATTGTTGCAGCGTGAGCCGGCGAAACTTGAGGCGACACAAAAACAGCAATTGACTGAATTGTTCGCCCATAGCAAAGCACTGCAGACCATGCATGAAATGCGCATCGAGCTGTCGGCAATCTGGGAGCGCTCGCATTCGACTTCCGACCAGTTATTGCATCAACTCCAAGACTGGTGTGTGCGTGCCGAAGCGTCTGGGATCAAGGCACTGAGCGAGTTTTCGATGCGCCTGCGTAGTTATGCATAAAACTGCTTGAATCGTTCCATAGATAAAGAAATGGCCCGGATCATCCGGGCCATTTCTTTATCGGCAAAGCAAATGCGTATTTCGTTCAATTAACAGACAACAAAAAGCCCCGCAAGATATGCATCTTGCGGGGCTTTTTTGAATCCCGGATCAATTACTTGATCTTGGTTTCTTTGTATTCAACGTGCTTGCGAACCTTAGGATCAAACTTCATGATCGACATTTTTTCTGGCGTCGTGCGTTTGTTCTTTGTCGTCGTGTAGAAATGACCTGTACCTGCGGTCGATTCCAGCTTGATTTTGTCGCGGCCTGATTTAGCCATGATTATTCCTTTATTCTGCTAGTTAGACTTTTACGCCACGGGCGCGCATGTCGGTCAGGACGGCATCGATACCGATCTTGTCGATGACACGCAGGCCGGCATTGGAGAGGCGCAAAGAAACCCAACGGTTCTCGGACTCTACGAAAATGCGACGGTTTTGCAAGTTAGGCAAAAAACGACGCTTCGTTTTATTGTTTGCATGGGAAACATTGTTGCCAACCATCGGCCCCTTCCCAGTGACTTGGCATACACGTGCCATATTTCTACTCCTAAAATATTCCAGAAATTGGAAAAAAAGAGAGTATAGCCAAAATTCTCAGCTATTTCAACGACTTAAGTGAATTAACTGTGTCTTTTAAAAATAAGGTAATTTAACAATCATCACGCTTCCGGACAAGGCAATGAAAATGCTCAAATTTCACCGTGCTCGGCAAATGAATATGTTTGCTCGCCTGCGAGGACGAAATGGTCGAGCACCTGCACTTCGACCAGCGCCAACGCCCGTTTCAAAGTCTGCGTCAGGACTTTGTCTGCCGCGCTCGGCGTTGGATTGCCGGAGGGGTGATTGTGCGCAAGGATGACGGCCGCGGCATTGTGCGCCAACGCCGATTTGACGACTTCGCGCGGGTAGACGCTGGCATGGGTGAGGCTACCGCGAAATAATTCTTCGCAAGCCAGCAAGCGGTTCTGTACATCGAGATAGACCACGGCGAAGGATTCGTGCGCTTTGCGCCCGAGCTGCAATTGCAGGAAATGTTTGACCGCCGGTGAAGTGTTCAACGCCACCCCCTGGTTCATCACTTCCGTAAGTGCGCGTCGCGCCAGTTCCAGCACCGCCTGCATCATGGCAAATTTTGCCGGTCCGAGTCCGTGCAAGGTAGAAAAATCACTCAAGTTCGCATTAAACAAGCCATTGAGCGAACCAAAGCGCTCCAGCATGACATGGCCAAGTTCGATCGCATTTTTGCCGGCCACGCCAACGCGTAGTATCAATGCGAGCAGCTCAGCGTCGGTCAGGCTGGCCGCGCCATGCTCGATCAAGCGTTCGCGCGGGCGCTGCTGTGCCGGCCAGTCGGAAATTGCCATGATAGCTAGGCGCCTAATCGAGGGAAGTGGCTTAAAATAGCGGGTTATCATGCCATTCAGGATGTTCAATGTCAAATTTACAACATCCGGTCGTCACCGGAACGTCTTACCTTACTTTGCATTACCGTCTGGCTTCGATGGATGGCGTTGATATCGTCACGACCTTCAATGAAAATCCGGCAACGCTGCAAATGGGTGGCGGTCAGCTCGCGCCATTTCTGGAGGCGGTCTTGCTCGGCCTGCCCGAAGGCACGCACCAGAGTTTTGATCTGCCGCCTGAGGCTGCATTTGGACCGCGCAATCCCGATCTCGTGCAGATGGTGTCGCGCGCGACGCTGAAAGAGAATTCTTCGCTGGATGAAAATTATGCGATCGGTGACCTCGTCGATTTCGCTGCCCCATCAGGCGGTCGCTTTGCCGGCGTGCTGCGTGAAATGCACCCTGAACATGCGCTGTTTGACTTCAACCATCCACTGGCTGGCCAGACGGTGAAGTTCGAAGTGCGCATCATCGGCATTCTTTGATTCAGCCCGGGGATCAAACATGGATAAGGAAATTCTGCTGGCTCAGCCGCGCGGCTTTTGTGCCGGTGTCGATCGTGCCATTGAAATCGTCGAGCGTGCATTGACCCAGTTCGGCGCGCCTATCTATGTGCGCCACGAGATCGTGCATAACGCCTACGTCGTCAATGATTTGCGTAGCAAGGGTGCCGTCTTCATTGAAGAACTCGCGGATGTACCGACGGGCCAGACCGTGGTCTTTTCCGCACATGGCGTCTCGCAGTCGGTGCAGCAGGAAGCGCGTGAGCGCGGCTTGCAGATTTTCGATGCGACCTGTCCGCTGGTGACAAAAGTCCATTTTGAAGTCGCGAAGATGCGCCGTGAAGGCCGCGAAGTGATCATGATCGGTCATGATGGTCATCCGGAAGTCGAGGGCACGATGGGCCAGGCCGAGGCCGGTATGTATCTCGTCGAGACGCTCGCGGATGTTGCAGGCCTGACTGTGACGAACCCCGATATGCTCGCCTATGTCACACAAACGACGCTGTCGGTGGATGACACGGCGGACGTGATCGCCGCACTGAAAGTGAAATACCCCAATATTACGGAGCCAAAAAAAGGCGATATCTGTTACGCCACCACGAACCGGCAAGAAGCCGTTAAATTCATGGCGCCACAGGTCGACGTCGTCATCGTGGTCGGTAGCCCCAACAGCTCGAACTCGAACCGCCTGCGTGAAGTCGCCGAAAAAATGGGCACTGTCGCCTACATGGTCGATAACGCGCTGCAAATCAATCCTGACTGGCTCGCGGGTAAGCTGCGTATTGGTGTCACTGCAGGTGCGTCTGCGCCGGAAATTCTGGTTCAGGCCGTCATCGACAGGCTCAAGGAATGCGGCGCCAAAAGTGTGCGCTCACTCGAGGGGATCGAAGAGCATGTGACCTTCCCGCTGCCCAAGGGTTTGAAGACTTGATGCAGCGTTTGTTCGCACAAACTGAGGCTATTACTTTCTGTATAATCGGCCTCGATTTCATTCCCGGATCATTGCCACAGCTACCCGCCGTGGCCGTTCGATCGGGGCTCACCATGCCACGTTAGACTTATAGCGATCACGACATATGGATATCTTCATCCAGCAATTAATTAATGGGCTGGTCCTGGGTAGTATGTATGCACTGGTCGCTCTCGGTTACACGATGGTGTACGGTGTGCTGAACCTGATCAATTTCGCCCACGGCGATGTCTTGATGGTCGGGGCGATGGTCGGCGTGACCATCCTTAAAATCGTCCAGTCTGTTGCGCCTGATTTGCCTGGCATCGTGAAACTCATCATTGCCATCGTCTTCGCCATTCCTATCTGCATAGGCGTCAATCTCGCCATCGAGCGTATCGCCTATCGCAAGCTGCGTAATGCCCCGCGACTGGCGCCTTTGATCACGGCGATCGGTGTGTCACTGCTGTTGCAAACCTTTGCGATGATGATCTGGGGGCGCAGCCCGGTCGCCTTTCCGCAGGTGATGCCGCAAGATTCGATTGAATTTTTTGGCGCCCTGATCACGCCAACACAAATCATGCTGCTGGTACTGGCGACCATGGCGATGGTCGGTTTGCTGCTACTCGTTGAAAAGACCAAGATGGGACGCGCCATGCGCGCCACCGCCGAAAATCCGCGCGTGGCAGGCCTGATGGGCGTGGATTCCAATAAGGTCATCGTCATGACCTTTGCGATCGGCGCGGCGCTGGCGGCAGTGGCTGGCGTGATGTGGGGCGCGACTTATTCATCGGCGCAATTTGCGATGGGTTTTTTGCCGGGTCTGAAGGCATTTTCTGCAGCGGTACTGGGCGGGATCGGCAATATTTACGGCGCCATGCTGGGCGGTATCCTGCTGGGTCTCATTGAAAGCCTGGGCGCCGGGTACATTGGTGATTTGACTGGTGACTTCCTCGGCAGCCAATATCAGGACATCTTTGCCTTCGTCGTGCTGATCATCGTGTTGACCCTGCGCCCCTCCGGCATCATGGGTGAACGCGTGGCTGACCGCGCATAAGGAGCGACCATGTCGAACCACTTCAATCTGAAAGACCATCCGCGCCGCGCCTGGACCAACTTCGCCTTACTCGGTATTGCGCTCGTGCTGTTCCCCTTCATCGCTGCCAATTTTGGTAACTCGTGGGTGCGCATCATGGATCTGGCGCTGCTGTACATCATGCTGGCGCTGGGCCTCAATATCGTGGTCGGCTTTGCCGGTTTGCTCGATCTGGGCTATATCGCATTTTATGCGCTGGGCGCTTACATGACCGGTCTGCTGGCCTCGCCGCAGTTTGCCGCCGTGCTGGAATCCTTCGTCAATACCTATCCCGCAGTCGGCACTGCGATGGTCGCTTTCTTCGGCCCTGAGATCGCCCAGAATGGCATTCATTTATCGGTATGGCTGATCGTGCCATTGGGCGCGGCGTTCGCCGGCATGTTCGGCGCCTTGCTCGGTGCGCCGACCCTGAAGCTGCGCGGCGACTATCTGGCCATCGTCACGCTCGGCTTTGGTGAAATCATCCGCATCTTCATGAATAACCTGAATGCGCCGGTCAATATCACCAATGGCCCGCAGGGCATCAACCTGATCGATCCGATCCGCATCTTTGGTGTTTCACTTGGCGGCGAGGCAGGGTCGAATGCGACGGTACACCTCGGCAGTTTTTCCATGCCGTCCGTGAACGCGTATTACTTCCTGTTCCTGCTGCTGTGTGGTGTGATCATTTTCATCACCGCACGCCTGCAGCATTCGCGTCTGGGCCGTGCCTGGGTCGCCATCCGCGAAGATGAAATTGCTGCCAAAGCCATGGGCATCAATACACGCAATGTCAAGCTGCTGGCATTCTCGATGGGCGCTTCTTTTGGTGGCGTCGCCGGCGCGATGTTTGCGTCTTTCCAGGGCTTTGTCTCGCCTGAATCGTTTTCGCTCACAGAGTCCATCGTCGTGCTGGCCATGGTCGTGCTGGGCGGGATCGGGCATATTCCCGGGGTCGTGCTGGGCGGTGTGATCCTTGCCGCCTTGCCGGAAGTCTTGCGCCATACGGTCGAACCAATGCAGCGCATGTTGTTTGGTAAAGTCCTGATCGAAGCCGAAGTACTGCGCCAGCTGCTGTACGGCCTGGCCATGGTCGTCATCATGTTGACGCGCCCGGCAGGTTTGTGGCCTGCGCCAAAAAGCCAGGATCGTCCCGATGCCGATACCGACAAACCGGCGCGCTCGACTGACGTGGTCGCCGCATGAAGGAAGACCAAATGAGCGCACCCGTCATTCTTGATATCGCCAATGTCAGCAAACGCTTCGGCGGCCTGCAAGCCTTGTCGGGCGTCGCCGTAAAAATTACCAAGGGCCAGATCTATGGCCTGATCGGGCCCAACGGTGCCGGCAAGACGACTTTATTCAATGCCATCACTGGTCTGTATCAGCCCGACACCGGCAGCTTCGAGCTGGCTGGCAAACCCTATTCACCTTCAGCCCCGCATGAAGTCGCCAAAGCAGGTATCGCCCGTACCTTTCAAAACATTCGCCTGTTTGGTGAAATGACGGCGCTTGAAAACGTCATGGTCGGTCGTCATGTGCGCACGCATCAGGGCGTCTTTGGTGCGATCTTCCGGCACCGGGCGGCGCGCGCTGAAGAAGCGGCGATCCGCGCCCGTGCCATGCAATTGCTCGATTTCGTCGGTATCCGGCAATTTGCCGAACGTACGGCGCGTCATCTGTCCTATGGCGACCAGCGCCGTCTGGAGATTGCGCGCGCATTGGCGACCGATCCGCAATTACTGGCGCTGGATGAACCGGCAGCCGGCATGAACGCGACGGAAAAACTCGGACTGCGCGAATTGCTCGTGAAGATCAAGGCTACGGGTGTCACCATCCTGCTGATCGAACATGACGTCAAACTGATGATGGGACTGTGCGACCGCATCACGGTGCTCGATTACGGCAAGCCGATCGCTGAAGGCATACCGGCAGATGTGCAAAAAAATCCGGCCGTTATTGAAGCCTATCTCGGAGGATCGCATTCATGAGTGCCCATGTTCTGAAAATTTCCGGCCTCAAAATCGCCTACGGCGGCATTCAGGCAGTCAAGGGCATCGACCTTGAAGTCAATCAGGGCGAACTGGTCACGTTGATCGGTGCCAATGGCGCTGGCAAGACGACGACGCTCAAAGCCATCACCGGCACGCTCCCCGACTGTAAGGTTGAAGGGCATATCGATTACCTCGGCGAGCCGATCAAGGGGCAGACCTCGTTTGCGCTGGTGAAGAAAAACCTGGCGATGGTGCCGGAAGGCCGCGGTGTTTTCACGCGTATGTCCATCCTTGAAAACCTGATGATGGGCGCCTACACGCGCAACGATAAAGCCGGCATTAATGCCGATATCGAAAAATGGTACGGTGTTTTCCCGCGCCTGAAAGAGCGCTCGGCGCAAATGGCCGGCACGCTCTCCGGTGGCGAGCAGCAAATGCTGGCCATGGCGCGCGCCTTGATGAGTCATCCAAGCTTGCTGCTGCTGGATGAACCGTCCATGGGCCTGTCGCCGATCATGGTGGAAAAGATTTTTGATGTCGTGCGCACGGTCTCGGCCGAAGGCGTGACGATCTTGCTGGTCGAGCAGAATGCGAAGCTGGCCTTGCAGGCGGCGAATCGCGGATATGTCATGGAGTCGGGTTTGATCACGATGACAGGCGCAGCAACGGATATGCTGGATGATCCAAAAGTGAAAGCCGCCTATCTCGGCGAGTGAATTCTCAAGCAGGAATTCCGTGAAGCGCTATTCTGGCCAGTGAGGCAGGTGTGGGCAGCTGCTGCGATGACGACTGTCTGCTGGTGCCGCAGATTTCAATGTCCAGCGTTTGAAACGCGAACTGTCGGCCATTCCCACGCTCGTGCGCATCAATGTGCATCTTGTGACATTGCCGGCCTTTGCGAATGCCGCGCCGACCAATCAGCCGGACGCGGAATTAATAGCGCTTAATCCTTGCTATAAGCGACGACCGTCTGCTGCTGCACACCAAGGCCTTCGATACCGAGTTGCATAGTGTCGCCGGCCTTCAGGAAGCGCTGCGGCTTCATGCCCATGCCTACGCCGGGCGGTGTGCCAGTCGTGATGATATCGCCCGGCATCAGGGTCATGAAACGGCTGACATAGCTGACGATTTTTGCGACCTTGAAGATCATCGTTTTTGTGTTGCCGGTTTGCGCGCGCTGACCATTCAGGTCCAGCCACATCGCGAGCTTTTGCGGCTGCGCGATTTCATCGCGGGTGACGAGCCATGGGCCGACAGGACCGAAGGTATCGCAGCCTTTGCCTTTGTCCCATTGCGTGCCCATTTCCAGCTGATAGGCGCGCTCTGAGAGGTCATTGACGATGCAATAGCCGGCCACATGACTCAGCGCGTCTTTTTCCGTGACATAGCGCGTGACGCTGCCGATCACCACGCCGAGTTCCACTTCCCAGTCCGTTTTTTTCGAGCCCTTCGGCAGCATGACCGGATCATCAGGTCCTGACAGGCAGCTCGTGGCCTTCATGAATACGATAGGTTCCTTCGGCTCGGCCATGCCCGCTTCGGCCGCATGGTCGGAATAATTGAGACCGATGGCGATGAATTTGCCGACCTGCGCCAGCGGCACGCCAAAGCGCGGTTTGCCGCGCACCAGTGGCAGCTTGGCCCAGTCGAGTTTCGCCAGTTTGGCGAGACCTTTGTCGCACAGGACCTCTGCAGTGATATCGGTGACGACGCCGGAGAGGTCGCGCAGTTTGTTTTCACAGTCGATGAGACCAGGCTTTTCTTTGCCGGGACGGCCGTAACGGACGAGTTTCATGCAGCTTCCTTTTTAATTATTCATGTGATGCGCATTCTGCCCGATATGCCAGGGCATTGAACCGGGATTGGAATCGGACGCGCGTAAAAAAATCCTTTGCGGCGGGCCGGCAAAGGATTTTTGAGATGTGGCTATTGTCTGAATCAGCGCGGCGTCAGTGCAACGCGCAATCTGACGCGCTCGCCCGGATCGTAAGGCATCACTGAGGACTGTGTATGGCCGCGATATTCATAAGTGACGAGATAGCCGGCAGTACGCTGGGTCCAGCTGTCGACGGTGCGGCATTGACGCACCGGCTGTTGTTCGGTGGCGCTGACGACCGTATCGGCATTGTCCATGCGGTCGCCGACGATGGCGCCGGTAATCGCGCCCACGGCAGTGGCGACGGTGCGGCCATTGCCACCGCCGACCTGATTGCCGAGCAGGCCACCGGCAATGCCGCCAATGATACCGCCGGCATTGCTATTGCCGCGCTGCTGCGGACGCTGGGTCTGGACGTATTCGGTATGGCATTCCTGGCGCGGCTGGTTGACTTGCTCGATTTGTGGCGTGACGCTGATCACGCGTCCGAAATCTTCGAATTCAGCGGCCTGTACGAGTGAAGCGGTGGCGAAACAAACGAAAGCAAGGCTGGTCTTGGTCAACAGGTTCATAGGTTTTTTCATTTGTTGTTCAGGTTGCCAGTTAACTGTAAAAATGGTGATTCAGACTACAGCAACTATGTAAAATTTTGTATCACTGTTCGCGTTATCGCTGGTGATACGTTTTTGCGCCGCATACTTCAGGTAGGTCGCAGCTGAGTTCGCATACAGTCATGCGAAAATGGTCCCGCCGACAGGAATCGGACCTGTATCCCACGCTTAGGAGGCATGTGCACTATCCATTGTGCTACGGCGAGACGCGCGTGCTGCATGAAGCTTTCACACAGCGCTGCCGCAATTATAGCTGACAGTCCGACAAACAATCCCAGTCCTGTGGCGCGTATCGGTACAATAGCGGGCTACACTCGATTAATTCGCGTCGCCGCTTCAGGCGCGCCACAGACAAGCAGGTATTTATGGCAGTTCTTTCTCTCTCCGATGCGCAGCTCGCATTCGGCCACGTCGCCTTGCTCGATCATGCAGAATTTTCCCTCGAGACGACCGAGCGCGTCGGCCTGATCGGCCGCAATGGCACGGGTAAATCATCGCTGTTGAAAATCATCGCGGGCATGTCCAAACTTGATGATGGCTTGCTGGTGCAGCAGCAGGGACTGAAGATCGCTTACGTTGAACAGGAGCCGCATTTCCTGCAGACGATGAGCGTCTTCGATGCGGTCGCGTCCGGACTCGGAGAAATGCCGGCGCTGCTGGCGGAATATGAAGCCCTGACCGGTCAGTTTGGCGGCGACAATGACGATGCGCTCATGGAGCGCATGCATGACATCCAGATCAAGCTCGATGCCGCGGACGCCTGGTCGCTCAATAACCGTGTCGAAGCTACGCTGGACCGTCTGAACCTGAATCCGGATGCACTCATGGGCACGCTCTCGGGCGGTATGCAAAAACGCGTTGCGCTCGCCTGCGGGCTTGTCAGTGCACCCGACGTTTTGCTGCTCGATGAGCCGACCAACCATCTCGATTTCAGCTCCATCCTGTGGCTTGAAGGTTTGCTGCGGGACTTCAAGGGTAGTGTGCTGTTCATTACCCATGACCGCAGCTTCCTCGACAATGTCACCACGCGCATCATTGAACTCGATCGCGGCAAGATTCTGTCATTTCCAGGCAATTTCACGACCTACCAGAGCCGCAAGGCCGAACTGCTCGAGAATGAAGAAGTCGAAAACGCCAAGTTCGATAAATTCCTCGCGCAAGAAGAAGTCTGGATTCGCAAGGGCGTGCAAGCCCGCCGTACCCGTGACGAAGGTCGCGTACGCCGACTTGAAGCCCTGCGCATGACGCGCTCGGTGCGTCGTGACCAGCAAGGTCAGGTCAAGCTCGATGTCGCCACTGGCGACCGCTCCGGCAAGATCGTCGCAGAACTCGAAAACGTCAATCGCGCCTTTGGCGACAAAGTCATCGTCAAGGATTTCAGCGCGACCATCCTGCGCGGCGACAAGGTCGGCCTGATCGGTGCGAATGGCGCCGGCAAGACGACTTTGCTCAAGCTCATCCTTGGTGTCGACAATCCCGACAGCGGCACGGTTCGCCAGGGCACGAAATTGCAGGTCGCGTACTTTGACCAGATGCGCGCCCAGCTCGATGACGAAACCAGCTTGGCTGACACGATCGCCCCCGGCAGCGACTGGGTGGAAATCAATGGCCAGCGCAAGCACGTCATGACTTACTTGAACGACTTCCTGTTCGCGCCGGAACGCGCGCGCTCACCCGTGAAGTCCCTCTCCGGCGGCGAGCGTAATCGTCTCTTGCTGGCGCGCCTGTTTGCCAAGCCGGCCAATGTGCTGGTGCTCGATGAGCCGACCAACGATCTCGATATCGAGACCTTGGAATTGCTCGAAGAGCTGCTGGAAGATTACAAGGGCACGGTCTTCTTGGTCAGCCATGACCGCACCTTCCTCGACAATGTCGTCACCCAGGTGATCGCCTCCGAAGGCGATGGCCTGTGGCGCGAATATATCGGTGGTTACAGTGACTGGGAAAAATATCGCCCGTCGGCAGTAGCTGCGAAATCACCCGCGAAAGTTGAAGTCAAGGCCGCTGTGAAGGAAGCTGCGCCGAAAAAGAAATTGAGCTACAAGGAACAGCGTGAGCTCGATACCTTGCCGGCATTGATCGCTGAACTCGAAGCGGAACAAGTCAGTTTGTCGCAACGTCTGGCCGACCCGAAGATTTATCAGCAACAGGCAGGCGAAGCGGAAAAGCTGACGAAGCGCATCGCCGAGATTGATGGACTGCTGCTTGAGAATCTCGAGAAGTGGGAACAGATCGAAGCGCGCAGCAAGGCTTGAGCCGGGCATTGATCCGGCGGCTAGTTTAGTCGCCGGATCGCCGCTCTCAAACCCGGCAGTTTGCTGCGCAGGTCTTTCGCGTCGGCTGCTGCCGGGCGTGCCGCCAGATACGCTTCAAAATCCTGCAGCGCTGCCTGCGGGCATTCCAGCTGTTCAAACGTGAGCCCACGATCGCGTAATTCCCCCGCCTGTTCCGGCAAAAGTATCACTAGTCTGTGCTGGATGCCGAGCAGCCGTTCCCATTGCTGTTGCTGCTGGTAGAGCCCTTTCAAATTGCGCAACATGCGCACCAGGATCTCGCGTGGTGCGGCCGCCTGCAGGAAGATCGCCAGTGCAGCTTCGCCGATTTCGCTTTCCTGATCAAGGAAGGGTTCGAGCCTGTCTTCCAGATCATCGCGTGACAGGCTCGCGCCATTGAAAGGATCGAGAATGATATCGCCAGCCTGCACCGAGAGCTTCATCAGGAAATGCCCTGGGAATGAGATGCCTTTGACGTCTAGGCCGATTTGCTGCGCCAGTTCCATATAGACCACCGCCAATGAAATCGGAATCCCGCGGCGGGTGCTGATGACGCGATCGAGATAACTATTGTCGGGCGTGTAGTAATCGTTGACGTTGCCCGCAAAGCCGAGTTCTTCATAAAAATAATGATTCAGCATGCGCAGCTTTTGCAGCAGCGAAGCGTCGGCTGGCAGGCGTTGCAGCAAGCGCGCAGCGAGGGTGTCCAGTTCAAGCTGTGACGCTTCCAGGTCAAGTCGCGGGTCCGCTTCCTGGGCAATCGCGAGGGCGGCCTCAAAGAGAGGAATCGAATCATCTTGCCGAACCAGTGCGGCAAAGTAGTCGAGCGCATCTATCATGGTGTATCCGTCCATAGTCACTCGGTCTGGCGGCGCTGCCGGCTCAGCCTGCGATGCGTTTGAAATCTTTGAGCCGGAAGCCCATCAAAAACAAGGCCCCCAGGTAAGTCACGCCACAGCCCGCAATAACTTCGGTTAATGCCACCATGCGCCACAATGGTCGCGCCTGCAGGGCGATCCAGTCAAAATTGGCCGCGCCCCAGAGCGCTACGCCAGCCATCAGGCACAGCGCACCAGTCAAGCGTAGCATGAAGATTCCCCAGCCGGCTTTCGGCAGATAAATCGCATGCCGGCGCAAACCCATGTAGAGAAATACCGCATTCAGACAAGCCCCCAGTCCGACCGACAGGGCCAGGCCGGCATGCGCGATCCACGGCACGAATACAAAGTTCATCGCCTGCGACGCAATCAAGACACCTACAGCGATTTTGACAGGCGTACGGATGTTTTGTTTGGCATAAAATCCGGGCGCGAGAATTTTGACGATGATTAAGCCGATCAGGCCGACGCCATAAGCAATCAGGGCAGTGGACGTCATGCTGGTGGCTTGTGCATCGAATTTGCCGTAATGGTAAAGCGTTGCAGTCAGTGGCTCTGATAAGGTTAGCAAAGCGACCGCGCAAGGCAAGGCGAGGATGAAGGTCAGGCGCAAGCCCCAGTCGAGCAGCGCTGAATACTCAGTCGTGTCACCTTCCGAATTAGCCTTGGAGAGGCTGGGCAGCAAAATCGTGCCGAGCGCGACGCCTAGCAGGGCTGTCGGAAATTCCATCAGACGGTCAGCATAAGTCAGCGAAGAGACGCTGCCGGCCGGGAGGCGTGAGGCGATATTGGTATTGATGAGGATGCTGATCTGGCTCGCCGAAACGGCAAAGATCGCCGGTCCCATTTTGGATAGGATCAGGCGCACGCCGGGGTCGCGCAGCGCATAAAAAGGATGCAGCGACAGGCTGGGCAGCATGCCGATCTTGATCAGGGCCGGGATCTGTATTGCCAGTTGCAGCACGCCACCAACAAATACCGCGATGGCTTGCGCGTAGATGGGCTGATCAAGGTAGGGCGCGAGGAAAAGCGCGGCGGCGATCGAGGAGATATTGAGCAAGACCGGTGTGAACGCCGGTATCTTGAATTCGCGCCAGGTATTGAGGATGCCGCCTGAGAGCGCTACGAAAGACATGAAGCCAATGTATGGAAACATGATGCGCGTCATGACAACGGAGGCATCATAGACCTCTGGAGTCGACTGCAGACCCGGTGCGAAACAATACACAATGACGGGCGCACCGATGATGCCGACGACGCAGGTCAATAGCAGTGTCGACACGAGGACTGTGGCGACATGGTCGACCAGGGTCTTGGTTTCATCGTGACCACGCTGGGTCTTGTACTGTGCCAGTATAGGCACGAAGGCCTGGGAAAATGCGCCTTCGGCAAACAGGCGCCGCAGCAGGTTCGGGATCCGGAAGGCGATGTTATAGGCATCAGTATAGCCAGTGGCGCCAAAGGCGCGGGCGATCAGGATTTCACGCACCATGCCGGTCACGCGCGAGAGCATGGTCATGCTGGAAATGGTCGCGAGTACTCTAAGCAAGTTCATGGGCAGGATTCAAAGCGGCGCGCTTGGCGAAAGAGGGCAGAGTATAGCGAAATCAAGGTCCGTGGCGAAGTTAAATGCCGCGCAACAGCCATGCCAAGCGGCCAGATTGCCCTGTGCGAATATCGAAGCGCGCCGATTTATGATGAAATAAGTACCGGCAAAGCCTGCGCGGATTGCTCACAATGACAAAACCGGTTATACTCTGCGGCTTCGCGTAGTTACGATTCACCTACCTTTGCGTCTTCATTGACGCATTTCGATCCAGTTTTAGGAAATACATTCATGGCAAATACAGCACAAGCACGCAAGCGCGCTCGTCAGGCAGTCAAGCAAAACGCACACAATTCGAGCCAGCGTTCGACATTGCGTACAGCGATCAAAGCTGTTCGCAAAGCGATTGAAGCCGGTGACAAAGCCGCTGCAGCGCAAGTGTTCGTAAATTCAGTGTCGACGATCGATCGCATCGCTGACAAGAAAATCATTCACAAGAACAAAGCTGCTCGCCATAAGAGCCGTCTGGCTGCAGCGATCAAGGCACTCACAGCCTGATTTAAGCAAATGTTTGTCTGGCGAGTCTCTCGCCAGCAAGCCTGCCGATGAAAAAAACCCGCATGACTTCGGTCTTGCGGGTTTTTGTTCGTCCTGAATTTTGTAGCAAATCAGCCTCAGTCCGAGTGCCTGATACAGCAGAGGGCCACCCAGCTGGAATTAGCGAACCCCTGGAATGCCGTCGATATGACTGCCGGCTTTGAAACCCTTCTGCTTGAACCAGCCAAGATTCATCTCCAGCGCAAAGCGAACATCCTTGACTGCGCAATGCGACTCGGTCGTTTGCGGCTTCATGTCTTCGATATTCACGATTGTGCCACTATCATCGATAAAGGCCACGGATAATGGTAGCAAGGTATTCTTCATCCACATACATACGCCATTGGGGCGCGGGAAAATGAACAGCATGCCGTCATTGTTGGCCATCTTTTCACGAAACATCAAGCCTTGCTGGCGCTCCGCGTCAGTCGCAGCGACTTCTGCCTGAATCACATGCATGCCGGCATTAAGTGCAGTCGTGCGAAAGCGCGTGATTTGCTGCGCCTGTGCAGTACTTGCTAAAAAAATAATGCTGGCAATGCCAAATTGCGCGCATCGAGCTAACGCGGTAGCAGAAAATTTTGTCATTTTAAGTAGGTGATAAGACAGGAGCAGGCAGTGTAGCAGCACTTGAATTGAAAAAAGGCAGGACAGGCCTGCCTTTTGTAATCTTGAAACGGAAATTATTTTGAAGCAGAAGCAGATGCCGCAGCCGCTTTGGCTGAGGCCGATGCTGATGCAGATGCTTTAGCCGAAGCAGATGCCGAAGCCGGTGCAGACATGTGGGAGCCAGCAAATGCAGACGCAACAAACAGGCAAGCACTCAGGGCAGCGATCAAGTTTTTCATTATGCAGTTCTCCAGATTATTGTTATAAGATTTGATGATTCGGTTGAATCATTGACACAAACGTCTGTGTGCGTTGGTGGTTGACAACTATTTGATGTTTCATCCAAAAACAAATTCGCCGGGCTCAGGGCGATCAATTTCATCGGAATGCGGGTTTTATTCAAACCGGACAAGATGCGAGAGACGAAAAAAAAGGCAGGTGAACACTGCCTTTTTGATACTGGGAAGCAAGAATAATTATTTCATTGCTGCAGCAGTTGTTTTCGACTTCTTGGATTTTTTTGCTTTTTTGGTTTTTTTTGCTTTTGGTGCTTCAGCAGCAGTTGTAGCGCCAGGTGTCAAGACTGGAGCAGGAGCAGCCATGTGGCTACCAGCGAATGCGGAAACAGCGAACAGACCAGCAACCAGCGCAGCGATCAGATTTTTCATTTTTTCAGTCTTTCAAAATAGCATGTTGGGTAAGAGTACGATTCTCGTGAATCACTGCGAATAACGGTGTCGAACGCCAGTGGTTGACAGCAGACTCTTAAATAAACAAGACATGCCGCAATTCAGCGCTCTAACCTTTTTGATTATACAATTTGCCGTAAGCGATAAGAAACAATTATCAGAAACTTATTAGCAATAAAGTTTTAATTCATGGTTTGCCAAGCCTGGCCGACTACCCTTGCCGTCTCAAATAGGTTTGTCGATGCGCTTTGCAATTCATGGTCTAACGTTTTTATTGTCAGCGATCTGCGCTTCGGGCCAGCTGATGGCCGCAGCTTATGTACCCAAGTCAGACGCGCAAGTGCTCGAACGCCTGCCATTCAAGCCCTCCGATCCGGTCGCCCGCGAGCTCGGCCAACTCCGTTCAGAATTACAGCGCTCACCGCAAAATCGCGAGCTGGCGGTGCAACTTGCGCGCCGATATTACGACATGGTCGCTGAAGAGGGGGATCCGCGCTATCTTGGCTATGCCCAGGCGGCACTGGCGCCATGGTGGGAAATGCCAACGCCTCCGACCGACGTGCAAGTCATCCGCGCCAGCCTGCGCCAATTCCAGCATGACTTTGATGGCGCTCTGAGCGACCTCGGTCAAGTCCTTGAGCGCGAGCCGCAAAATGCGCGTGCGCTTATCCTGCGGGCGATCATACATATTGTCCAGGCGCGTTACGAGCAGGGTCGCAGTGATTGCCGTTCCTTGCGTGGCGGCGATACTGAGCTACTCAGTCTTGGCTGTGAAGCGGTGATCGACGGCCTCACTGGCAAGGCTACCGCTGCTTATACTGGCTTGAAAGCAGCCTATGAAGCGCGACCAGCCGTGTCGACAGATGAAAAACTCTGGATCCAGCTACGACTGGCTGAGCTGTCACAACGGCGAGGGCGGCTCGATTTGGCCGAAATTCATTTTAAGAAAGCGTTGGAGCTTGGTGTCAGCGAAACTTTTTTATTGGCGAACTATGCTGATTTGCTACTCGATTTGAAGCGGCCGGCCGAAGTCGTCGCCTTGCTCAAAGATAAGGTGCGCTCAGATGGCCTTTTGCTGCGCCTGGCCTTTGCCGAGCGTGCGCTGAATCTACCCACTGCTGGGGAGCGGGAAGCGGCACTCGCCGCTCGCTATGGTGCGGCACAACTGCGCGGCGACACCGTGCATCAGCAAGAGGAAGCGCGCTTCGCCTTACAAGTCCAGCGTGATCCGAAAAAATCCTTATGGCTGTCGCAGCAAAACTGGAAAGTCCAGCGTGAGCCGCGCGATGCGCGTGGATTTCTGGAAGCGGCGATCGCTGCGAAAGATCCGCAAGCAGCGCAGCCCGTGCTGGAATGGCTGGCACAAAGCCACATCGAAGATCCGCTGTTAATCGGCTTGGGTCAGCAATTGAAAGGCGGTGCCAAATGAAGCGCCTGCTTTTGCTGGTCGCCAGCCTGCTGATTTTTTCGACTGCGCAGGCGCACAAACCCAGCGACAGTTACCTTAACTTGAGCGTCAACGATAAAGTTGTCACCGGGCAGTGGGATATTGCTCTGCGCGACCTCGATTTCGCGCTGGGTCTTGATGCGAACGGCGACGCCGAAATTACCTGGGCTGAAGTTAAAGCGAAGCACAAGGACATCGCCGCCTATGCCTTCGCCCGCTTGCAATTGTCCACCGGCGACAAAGTCTGTCCGGTCGTGGTCACCGAACACCTGATAGACGATCACACCGATGGTGCCTATGCCGTCATGCGCTTCAAGGCCGAATGTCCGGAACGCATCGCCAAACTGCAGGCGCGTTACAGCCTGTTCCATGAGATCGATCCGCAACACAAAGGTTTGCTGCGCCTGGAGTATCAGGGTGCCTCGAATGCGGCGATTTTCAGCCCGCAAAGCGCGACCCAGGAATTCACACTGGCAGAACCCGACAAGGTCGGGCAATTCCTCGATTATGGCCGTGAAGGTGTCTGGCACATCTGGATCGGCTTTGACCACATTCTGTTCCTGCTGGCCTTGCTGCTGCCGGCCGTCGTCGTGCGTGAAGACAAAGCATGGCAAGGCGTCGTTGCTTTCCGTCCGGCTTTTTGGTCGGTCTTGCGGATTGTGACGGCATTCACGCTGGCGCATTCCATCACCCTGACACTGGCGACCCTCGGTGTGCTCAGCTTGCCATCACGCTGGGTCGAGTCGACGATCGCCGCATCGGTCGTGATCGCGGCCTTGAATAATGTTTATCCGATTTTCCGTGAGCGGCGCTGGATGATGGCCTTCCTGTTCGGCCTGATACATGGCTTTGGTTTTGCGAGCGTGCTGGCCGATCTGGGCTTGCCGCGCGATGCGCTGATATTGGCGCTGGTCGGTTTCAATCTCGGTGTTGAGACCGGACAACTCGCCATCGTGGCAGCCTTCCTGCCCGTCGCCTTCCTGCTGCGCCACACGACGTTTTATCGGCGACTGGTTCTCATTGGCGGTTCGCTCCTGATCGCCTTGCTCGCCAGTGTCTGGCTGGCAGAACGCTTGTTCGATCTGAAGTTATTGACGGTCTGATAAAAAATCAGCCGGCGAAACTTCGCAGAATTCACCCGGCAGCAATGGATGCGCCGCCAGCGTAAAGCCGCCAATGGCGATACGGATCAGGCGCAAGGTCGGCAATCCGACTGCCGCCGTCATGCGCCTGACTTGACGGTTTTTTCCTTCGGACAGGGTGATGGCGAGCCAGCTCGTGGGTGCCTTGGCGCGCTGCCGAATGGGTGGATTGCGTGGCCAGAGCCATGTTGGTTCTTCAATGTGTTTCGCCTCGCATGGGCGGGTGACAAAATCGCCAAGATCGATCGGGCTGCGCAATTTTTTCAGCGCTGCTGCATCTGGCGTTCCTTCCACCTGAACCAGATAAGTTTTCGGCTGCTTCAGGTCGGGATGGCTAATGTTATGTTGCAGCCGTCCATCATCCGTCAGCAGCAGCAAGCCTTCGCTGTCGGCATCGAGCCGGCCGGCCGGATAGATATCCGGAATGTGCAGGAAATCCGCCAGCGTCTGCCGCTCGGGATGAGCCGAAAACTGGCACATGACATTGAAGGGCTTATTGAAAAGTATGAGCGGCATGGTGTGCTGGTCTTGTCGGATGTAAGCGGCGCGCGCCACGATGCAGGATTGTAATGGTCGCCGCGGCTGTATGCCGCAATTCGGTGATAAAAATGGCTATTTCCAGGGTCGCGGCTATGTCCCAAATGGATGGTAACCATTAAAATACTGGTGCATAATGTGAAACAAAGTCTTGTGTCTTATATAAGACTAAAAGGTGCCGGAATATTCGGCCAGAATATTTCCACTCTTTATCTAAAACCGGAGATGACGATGTATCAACATATTAAAGTGCCCGCCGAAGGCCAGAAAATTACAGTCAATGCGGATTATTCGCTGACTGTTCCGGATTGCCCGATTATTCCTTATATCGAAGGTGATGGCACGGGTGTTGATATCAGCCCGGTCATGATGAAAGTGGTCGATGCTGCGGTGGCCAAAGCCTATGGCGGCAAGCGCAAGATCCACTGGATGGAAATTTATGCCGGCGAAAAGTCGACCATGGTATATGGTCCTGACGTCTGGTTGCCTGCAGAGACGCTCGAGGCACTGAAGGACTACGTCGTGTCCATCAAAGGCCCCTTGACGACGCCAGTTGGCGGCGGTATCCGGTCGCTCAACGTGGCATTGCGTCAGGAACTCGACCTGTACGTCTGCCTGCGCCCGGTGCGCTATTTCAAGGGCGTGCCGTCGCCTGTGCGCGAGCCGGAAAAGACGAATATGGTGATCTTCCGCGAAAATTCAGAAGATATCTATGCCGGTATCGAATGGCAGGAAGGCTCCGACGGCGCCAAGAAATTGATCAATTTCCTGATCAATGAAATGGGCGTCAAGAAAATCCGTTTTCCTGACACATCCGGCATCGGCGTCAAACCGGTCTCACGCGAAGGTACCGAGCGACTGGTGCGCAAGGCGATCCAGTATGCGATCGACAATGAGAAGCCTTCAGTGACTATTGTTCATAAGGGCAATATCATGAAGTACACCGAAGGCGGCTTCCGTGACTGGGCCTATGGCCTGGCGCAAAAGGAATTCGGCGCGCAACTGATCGATGGCGGACCATGGTGCAAATTCAAGAACCCGAAAACAGGTCGCGACATCGTCATCAAAGACTCAATTGCTGATGCTTTCTTGCAACAAATTCTCTTGCGTCCCGCTGAATACAGCGTCATTGCCACCTTGAACTTGAACGGTGATTACATCTCCGACGCCTTGGCAGCGCAGGTTGGTGGCATCGGGATTGCGCCAGGTGCGAACCTGTCGGATTCGATTGCGATGTTCGAGGCGACGCACGGTACAGCCCCGAAATACGCCGGCAAGGATTATGTCAATCCGGGCTCCCTGATCCTGTCAGCGGAAATGATGTTGCGCCACATGGGCTGGCTCGAAGCGGCCGACCTGATCATCAGCGCCACTGAAAAAGCCATCACCGTCAAGAAGGTCACTTACGACTTCGCGCGTTTGATGGAAGGCGCGACCCAGGTTTCTTGTTCGGGCTTTGGCGATGTCATGATCGAAAATATGTAACTTGTGGTTGGTGACTTTGCATGTGCTTGCAAAGTCGAGCAAGGAAAAGCCGGAGACGATCCGGCTTTTCGCATTTTTCGAAGCGGAGAAATTGCACGTGGCTCATCAGGACGAAAAAAAACCTCGTATGAAACGAGGTCTTTTAAAAGCCATAACCGGTGAAGATTATTGTGGGCTTTGGATGTTTGAAGCTTGCTTGCCTTTAGGGCCTTGCGTGACTTCGAACTGGACTTTTTGACCTTCTTTGAGGGTCTTGAAGCCGTTCATCTGGATTGCGGAGAAGTGCGCGAACAAATCTTCGCCGCCGTCATCCGGTGTAATGAAGCCGAAACCCTTGGAATCGTTGAACCACTTGACTGTACCTGTTGCCATAAAAGCGTCTTTCGAAGAATGACTAATCACACGAGCCGTAAAAGCAAGAAGGCTCGTGAAACGATGCCCCTCCTAAAACTTGCCCACTTCATATTGACATGTACTCAATCAACCACTTGTCAATATGGCTCATTGTTCCCGCAAAAATTTGTAAAGTCAAGATTAAATGTAAAGGCATTGCAACAATATTTTGAGCCCCGGAAACGGGTAACACTTGATTTGAAAGATTTGAGCGCCATCTGCGTACTGTCAATAAAGCGCGTAATATCTATCTAAATTGGGAATGTCAATTACACCCGCGCATTGCGCATTGAGTCGGACGCATTAGAATAGACGTATGGCAACTAAGCACGAAAACGGTACTCTGGCTGTAAGGGAAGAGCAGAAGCTCAAGCCCCCGCCTATGTATCAGGTATTTTTACTGAATGACGATTACACGCCGATGGAATTCGTCGTTGCTGTCATTCAGGAATATTTCAACAAGGATCGGGAGTCTGCGACACAGATCATGCTCAAGGTTCATCGCGATGGCAAAGGAATGTGCGGCGTTTATCCCAAGGATATTGCGTCCACTAAAGTAGATCTTGTTTTAACCCATGCCGGCAAGGCGGGGCACCCGCTTCAGTGCATGATGGAGGAAGTATGATTGCGCAGGAATTAGAGGTTAGCTTACACATGGCGTTTGTCGAAGCCCGGCAAGCCCGTCACGAATTCATTACCGTCGAGCATTTACTGCTGGCACTGCTGGACAATCCGTCGGCTGCCGAGGTTATGCGAGCGTGTGCGGTCAATATTGATGATTTGCGCAAGACTTTGAGCAATTTTGTCAGTGACAACACGCCGACCGTACCCGGAACCAGTGAAGTCGATACACAGCCTACGCTGGGTTTCCAGCGCGTGATCCAGCGCGCGATCATGCATGTTCAGTCCGCTTCCAATGGCAAGAAGGAAGTTACGGGCGCAAATGTGCTGGTAGCGATTTTTGGCGAGAAAGATTCGCACGCTGTTTATTACCTGCATCAGCAGGGCGTAACCCGGCTCGACGTCGTCAATTTCATTTCGCATGGCGTACGCAAGGATCAGCAGCCGGAGTCGCAGAAATCAGCGGATGGTCCCGAAGACGGCCAGGCCGAAGGTCAGCAAAAAGAAAGTCCGCTTGACCAGTTCACACAGAATCTGAACAAGATGGCTGCCGAAGGCAAGATCGACCCCTTGATCGGTCGTGATGCTGAAGTCGAGCGCGTGATCCAGACCCTGTGCCGTCGCCGCAAGAATAATCCCCTGCTCGTTGGTGAAGCCGGCGTGGGCAAAACGGCCATCGCCGAAGGCCTCGCCTGGCGCATCACGCAGGGTGATGTCCCGGACATCCTCGCCAATTCCGTCGTGTTTTCACTCGACATGGGCGCATTGTTGGCTGGTACAAAATATCGTGGTGACTTTGAGCAGCGCTTGAAATCGGTCCTGAAGCAGTTGAAGGACAATCCGAACGGCGTCTTGTTCATCGATGAAATCCATACGATCATCGGTGCCGGCTCGGCCTCGGGCGGCACGCTCGATGCGTCGAACCTGCTCAAGCCTGCATTGGCCAGCGGTCAACTCAAATGCATCGGTGCGACGACTTTCACAGAATACCGCGGCGTGTTTGAAAAAGACCATGCTCTCGCGCGTCGTTTCCAGAAAATTGATGTCAATGAGCCGACCGTCGAACAAACCGTGCAAATCCTGCGCGGCTTGAAGTCGCGCTTTGAAGAGCACCATGGGGTTAAATATTCAGCCTCTGCATTGACTTCGGCAGCCGAGCTGGCAGCGCGTTTCATCAACGACCGCCATTTGCCGGACAAGGCCATCGACGTCATCGACGAAGCGGGCGCGGCGCAACGTATCCTGCCGAAATCGAAGCAGAAAAAGACCATCGGCAAATCCGATATCGAGGACATCATTGCCAAGATCGCGCGCATCCCGGCGCAGACGGTCAATCAGGATGATCGCAGCAAGCTGCAGACTATAGACCGCGATTTGCGCAATGTCGTTTTTGGCCAGGATCCTGCGATTGAAGCGCTGGCGTCGGCCATCAAAATGGCACGCGCCGGACTGGGCAAGACCGACAAGCCGATTGGCTCCTTCCTGTTCTCAGGTCCGACGGGTGTCGGCAAGACCGAGGTCGCCAAGCAGCTGGCCTTCATCATGGGCATCGACCTGATTCGTTTCGACATGTCGGAATACATGGAACGTCATGCGGTCAGCCGCATGATCGGCGCGCCTCCGGGTTATGTCGGTTTCGACCAGGGAGGATTACTGACCGAAGCGATCACGAAAAAGCCGCATGCCGTGCTGCTGCTCGATGAAATTGAAAAAGCCCATCCGGACATTTTCAATATCCTCCTGCAAGTCATGGATCATGGCACGCTGACGGACAATAACGGACGCAAGGCCGACTTCCGTAACGTGATCATCATCATGACCACGAATGCGGGCGCGGAGAGCTTGCAGAAGCGTTCGATCGGCTTCACCGACAAGAAGGAAGCCGGCGACGAGATGGCCGATATCAAGCGGATGTTTACGCCGGAGTTCCGTAACCGGCTTGACGCCATCATCAGCTTCCGTGCGCTCGATGAAGACGTGATCTTGCGCGTGGTCGATAAATTCCTGATGCAGCTCGAAGAGCAATTGCATGAGAAAAAAGTCGAAGCGGTCTTCACTGATAATCTGCGCAAATTCCTGGCGCGCAAAGGCTTCGATCCGCTCATGGGCGCGCGGCCAATGTCACGCCTGATCCAGGACATGATCCGCAAGGCGCTGGCAGATGAACTCTTGTTCGGCAAGCTCGTGACCGGCGGTCGTGTCACGGTCGATCTCGATGAGAAAGAGCTGATCAAGCTGGATTTCAGCGAGGGCGATGTACCGCCAGCGCCGGCTGCGCCGCAGGAAACGGTGGAAGTCGAATAAGCGTAGGTAGCAGGACATAAAAAAACCGGACCAAACAGTCCGGTTTTTTTTGTCCCTCAATTTCGCATTACTGTCCGGGATTCGTCAACACTGCATGAATCCGGTTTACGCCCGCAATGACTTCATCCGACAGCGTCACCGAATACGCATCAATATTTTCCTTGAGCTGATCAAGTCGCGTCGCACCGATAATCGTCGAGGCCACGAACCAGCGTGAGTAACACCAGGCCAGCGCCAATTGTGTCGGCGTGAGGCCATTTTCTTCCGCCAGTGCCGCATATTGCTTGGCTGCTTCAACGACGGCAGGGCGCAGATAGCGCGGGCTCCATGAGGGCGGGAACAAGGTCAGGCGGCCATCCGCATTTGGGTCGCGCAGATACTTGCCTGTCAGCTGACCGAAGGCGAGCGGGCTGTAGGCGAGCAAGCCGACGTTTTCACGGAAGCAGACTTCATCGAGCGAGGTCTCAAAGCAGCGATTGGCCAGGTGGTAGCAATTCTGGATCGAGACGATGCGCGGCAAACCATGCGCTTCCGATTGCTTGATGAATTCCGCGACGCCCCAGGAGCTTTCATTGGATACGCCAATGTGGCGGATCTTGCCTTCTTTGACCAAGTCGCCCAATGCCGCGAGGGTTTCTTCGATCGGCACAGCCGTGCGTTCAAGTTCAGGATTGAAGGAAGTCTGGCCGAAAATCGGCACATTGCGACTGGGCCAGTGCAGCTGGTACAGGTCGATATAATCAGTTTGCAGGCGCTGCAGGCTGGTCTCGATGGCGGCCTTGATGTTGACCGGGTTCAGGTCATTCTGGCCTGCACGGATCCAGTCCATGCGCGATGGGCCGGCGATTTTCGTCGCCAGTATGATGTCGCTGCGCTTGCCGGATTTTTTCAGCCAGCTGCCGATATGGCGTTCGGTGGTACCTTGCGTTGCCGCTTTTGGCATGACCGGATACATTTCGGCGGTATCGATAAAATTGATACCGCGTTCGAGCGCGTAATCGAGCTGGCTATGCGCATCGGCCTCGCTGTTTTGCTCGCCAAAGGTCATGGTGCCGAGGCATACCGCGCTGACCATCAGGTCGCTGGAGCCGAGAGTGTTTTTTTTCATGGAGTCCCGATGGATTTAAATTGACGAAACAGCACTTTAACGCGATTTGCGCAAGGTTGCAGCACACTCCCGGATCAGTGCCGGCCCGCGATAAATCAAGCCGCTGTAGAGCTGTACCAGGGACGCCCCGGCATCGATCTTGGCTTGGGCATCGTCGCCCGAGAGGATGCCGCCTACACCAATGATGGGCAGCGCGTCGCCGAGCTCGCGCTTGAGCGCGCGGATGACGATGTTGGACGCGGCGAACACCGGCGCGCCCGACAGGCCGCCGGCTTCCTCTGCATGTGCCAAACCGCTTACCGCTTCGCGCGAGATCGTCGTATTGGTCGCGATCACGCCATCGATTTTATGTCGCAGCAAAGCGCCAGCGACGTTGCGTACCTGATCGATATCGAGGTCGGGTGCAATCTTCAGGGCGATCGGCACATACCGTTTATGCTGGTCTGCCAGGCGCTGCTGCGCATCTTTCAGTGCGGCCAGCAGGGCGTCGAGTTCGGAGGCGTCTTGCAGCTGGCGTAAATTCTTGGTGTTGGGCGAAGAAATATTGACAGTCACGTAGCTGGCGTAGGGGTAGACCTTCGCCAGGCAATGCAGGTAATCGTCAGCGGCGCGTTCAATTGGCGTATCGGCGTTCTTGCCGATGTTCAGCCCGAGTACGCCTTGCTTCTCCTGATAAAAGCGTGAGGCTTCAACGTTCGCCACGAAGGTTTCGACGCCGCCATTATTGAAGCCCATGCGATTGATGATCGCCTGCGCTGCTGGCAGACGAAACATGCGCGGTTTCGGATTGCCCGGCTGCGCGCGCGGCGTAACAGTGCCGATCTCAATCGAGCCAAAGCCGAGCGCGGCCAGGCCATCGATATAGGCGCCATCCTTGTCCAGACCGGCGGCGAGGCCGACTGGGTTCGGAAAGCGGATGCCCATGACGGTGCGCGGGTCTTCGGCCGGGCGCGACAGGATCTTCGTCAGGCCGAGCCGGGCGGATTTTTGCAGGGCGGGTAGCGCCAGATTATGGGCTTTTTCGGCGTCCATCGAGAACAGCAGCGGACGCGCCAGTGCGTAAAGAAATTTATCGATCATCGGGGGTGCTTAAAAAAGGAGACTCAGCACCTCGGCAGAACTCTCGAGGCACAAAAGGCCGGTCGTTAACATTACGCTGCGCACGACGGCGTCGGCGCGGCATGATTTTACCGTGCCGGCTTCAATCCGGGAGGATTTCCCATTGTTCGTTACGCAATGCTTCGATCGGGCGGAAATTGATTTTATAGGCCATCTTGGCGCTCTCGGCGATCCAGTATCCCAGATAGATGTAGGGCATGTCGAGTTGACGCGCCTCGTTGATTTGCCACATGACGTTGTAAGTGCCGAAGGACGCGCCGGCAATATCCGGATCGTAAAACGTGTACACCGATGACAGGCCATCGTCGAGCACATCGATGATGCTGACCATGCGCAGTGCATTGTCGGGCGCGCGAAACTCGACCAGCCGGGTATTGACCTTGCTTTGCAGGAGAAATTGCGCATATTGGTCGCGGCTGTCCTGATCCATGCCACCACCTGCATGACGCGTGGATTGATAGCGCAGATACAGCTCGTAATGCTCGGCGACGTAAGTCAGCTTGGTCACGCACACGACGAGGTCACTGTGCTTCTGCCAGGCGCGCCGTTGACTGCGTGTGGGGGCAAACTCGGCCGTGCGAACGCGCACCGGCGTGCACGCCTGACAGCCATCGCAGTAAGGCCGGTAGGTAAAGATGCCGCTACGGCGAAAGCCTTTTCTGACCAGTCCGGAATAGACATCGGCATTGATCAGATGCGAGGGTGTGGCGACTTGCGAGCGCGCCTGGCGTTCGTCAATATAGCTGCAAGGGTAGGGCGCCGTTGCATAGTACTGCAGCGTCGATAGCGGAAGATCTTTAAGCAGGGTCATGCGCGTCCTGAACGGAATCAAGCTTCATGGTGTTAATTTACACGTGTAGCGGCGCCTTGCCGCGGTCTTTTTTGAAAATCATGCAAATATTTCCAGCACTTTCCATTCACGAATTTGCGCCGCTGTTGTCGCCAATGCGAGATGGTCGATAAATGCGCTGCGCGTGATCGGCGCCGCGCCCAAGGATGCCAGATGGCCGGTCTCTTGCTGGCAATCGATCATGCGTACGCCATGGTGTCGCAGGAAGTGAACCAGATACGCCAGCGCGATCTTGGAGGCGTCGGTGACTCGCGCAAACATCGATTCACCATAAAACATCTGGCCGATGCACACGCCATAAGCGCCACCGACGAGCTCGCCGTCGAGCCAGACTTCGCAAGAGTGCGCATAACCCTGACGATACAAGCCGCTGTAGCCAGCAATAATGTCGTCGGAGATCCACGTGCCGGCGCCATCCCGACGCGGCGCAGCGCAGGCGCGCATGACTGCTTCAAACGCCGTGTCGAAGCGCACAGTCCAGCGGCCATCGTCGCGCATGCTGCGCTCGACCTTCTTGAGGGTTTTCTTGAGGCTGGCGGAGATGACGAAGCGGTCGGTACACAGCACCATGCGCGGATCGGTGCTCCACCATAAAATTGGCTGCCCTTCGGAGAACCACGGGAAGATGCCCAAGCGATAAGCCTGCAGCAAACGTGCCGGTGACAAGTCGGCACCTGCTGCCAGTAAGCCCGCAGCACCTTGGGCTTCCGTTAATGCCTGCGACACGTCGGGAAAGGGCGTGTCGCTGTCTAGCCAGCGTATCAAGGTGGACTCACTGGTGAAGGTTTATGCGCTGGTGCGCATGGGCTTATGTATATCGTGCGCATGGAAACCGAAGCTGCCGCCCTCGCGGGTCTTCGCCAGGTCGGCGAAAAAATATTTCAACGTATGGCTCACGGTCGGAAAGGCGATGTCATCCCAGGGGATTTCTGCTTCGCTGAACATTTTTACTTCCAGGCTTTCAATGCCGGCCGCATAGTCGAGGTCCAGCAGCGTTGCACGATAAAACATATGCACCTGATGAACATGCGGAACGTTGAGCATGGAGAACAGGCCATGTAATTCGATTTTCGCGCCGGCTTCTTCTTCCGTTTCGCGTATTGCTGCATCGCTGGTGGTCTCATTGTTCTCCATGAAGCCAGCCGGCAGCGTCCAGTACCCGTGGCGCGGCTCGATGGCGCGCTTGCACAGCAGGATGCGGGTCTCGCCATCACCCTGCCAGACGGGGATTGCACCGATCACCATTTTCGGATTCTGGTAATGGATCACGCCACAGTTTGCGCACACAAAACGCTCGCGCGTGTCGTCCTGCGGTATCAGTATCGAGATCGGGTGCGCACATTCGGAACAAAATTTCATAGAGGACAAAATAAATAGTGAAGGGGCACACACGGAAGCCATGCCAATGCGGCACTGGCTTTGCGGGTATCGATGCGACAAGAAAAGAGTGTATCACTGCAGGCGTTTTCATGAAGTCTCATGAAGTCGTTTGCACTATGTGGGGATACCATGTATATTCTGGCCTTCAGACGCGGGGTGGAGCAGTCTGGCAGCTCGTCGGGCTCATAACCCGAAGGTCGTAGGTTCAAATCCTGCCCCCGCAACCAAGTCTTATAGCATTAATCCAGCCCAACAATACCTCCTCTAAACGGGCACCGGAGCGCTGCATCAACGGGTTCTTTAACCGAATGGCATCTCAGGATGCTTGTCGTTGAATACTATTTCTACAAATACGTTTATTTGAATCACGCCCTACAAGACGCACATGAATACTGCTGAGGCGAAAAAGATCCTCGAGACCGCGCTTTTATGCGCACACGAACCCTTATCGATCAGCGAACTGAAAAAACTGTTCGTTGATGATCGCGGCGGTGGTGAAGACGTCGGTGCCGATACAATCCGGCAAATGCTCGGCGAACTTCGCCTCGATTGGGCGGACAAAGGCATTGAGGTCGTGAGTTTGTCGACCGGCTGGCGTTTTCAGAGCCGCCCCGAAATGAAAATGTACCTCGAACGCCTGAATCCGGAGAAACCGCCGAAGTATTCGCGGGCGACGCTGGAAACACTGGCGATCATCGCCTACCGGCAGCCGGTCACGCGTGGTGATATCGAAGAAATTCGTGGCGTGACAGTGAACTCGCAAACGATCAAGATGCTCGAAGAGCGCGGCTGGATCGAAAGCATCGGCCAGCGTGACGTGCCGGGGCGGCCGAGCCTGTTTGCAACGACGAAGCAATTTCTCGACGACCTCGGACTGACAGCGCTGGACCAGTTACCGCCCTTGCAGCAAGTCGTCAAAGAAAATATGCCGCCAGGCGCACTGCTTGAAATGGAGGCGCTTGAGGCGGAGATGGCAGCCAACCTTGATCAGGTCTCGATTGATTTTTCCGGGGCGCCAGCCACGGATGAAGATGTCGCGGATGCACAAGCGCAGCTGGCAGTTCCCGAGCATGACCTGGATGCCGCACACAGCGCATTCGCAGTACCGGCCGACAATCTGGGCAGTGACATGGTGATGAATGAGATTCATGCCGGCCAGTCCAGTGATACAAACATTGTCGCCTTTAACCCTGAGCCAGTGGCCTTACCCGAAGCTGATGTGCCAGGTGAAGAGTCTAACCAAGAACCGAATAATGACTGAATCCAATCGTAACGAACCGTCGGATATCGCGCCCCCAGGCGTCACCGGTGATGCGCCCAAAGCGCCCAAGCGCGCCCCCCGCGCGAAAAAGCCTGCGGCTGCTGTCGTTGATATGACGGCAGCGACGGCTGCGACCACAGTTTCGGCTGCCGAGGAGGCGCCTGCGCCGAAGCGCGTAACTAAGCCGCGCGTGGCAAAACCGCGTGTAGCCAAGGCAGACAAGGCTGCTGCCGATGGCGTCGCTGTAGTCGATGCGCCAGCCGCTGTCGCAGTCGACGCGAATGCCACAGCGGCCGCCGCTGAAGCGCCTGCTGCCGAAGCCAAGCCCGCCAAGCGTGGTGTGCGTGGTCCGCGATCCTTGCGTCGTGCGCGTACTTCCCCGCGTCCGGTGGAGTCAGATAAAGTTGAAGGCGCCATTGCGCTTGCCGATGCTGGTGCTGCACAGCCTGTCGCCGGTGACACGCCTTCCGCGCCGCGCCAGGAGCGTGGTCCGCGGCCTGAAGGTCAGCGTAATACGCGTCCTGGTCAAGAGCGATCCGCTCAGGGTCGGCCGGAGCAAAAGCGCGGTAAGCCAAATAACTCGGGCAAGCCCGCTGCCGGACGTGGTCCTGCGCGTGCCGGCACGGCAGATGATGCGTTTTCGTTTGTGACCTCCGACGAGTTTGATAAATTGGCGAATGCTGACGAAGCCGGCGCGAATGGTCGCCGTCAGCCTGAAAAGAATGTCCGTCGCGATTTGACCGCTGACGACGATGCGCCGAAATTGCACAAAGTCTTGGCGGAAGTCGGCCTGGGCTCGCGTCGCGACATGGAGGACCTGATTATTTCCGGTCGCGTGTCCGTCAATGGTGAGCCGGCCCATATTGGCCAGCGCATTCTCGACACCGATGTGGTGCGTATCAACGGCAAGATCATTCAGCGCCGCGTGAGCAAACGCCCGCCACGGGTCTTGGTCTATCATAAGCCTGCCGGTGAAATCGTCAGTACTGACGATCCTGAAGGCCGTCCATCCGTGTTCGAGCGTTTGCCGAACATGAAGGCTGGCAAATGGCTGGCCGTTGGCCGACTCGACTTCAATACGGAAGGCTTGCTGCTGTTTACAACCTCCGGTGATTTGGCAAACCGGCTCATGCATCCACGCTATGGCATCGATCGTGAATATGCCGTACGGACTTTGGGTGAGCTCGAAGAAGGCATGCGCCAGAAATTACTTGCTGGCGTAGAGCTCGAAGACGGCCTGGCGCAATTTTCGAAAATTGCCGACGGTGGTGGCGAAGGTATCAATAAATGGTATCGCGTCGTGATCGGTGAAGGCCGCAATCGCGAAGTGCGCCGCATGTTTGAAGCGGTCGGTCTGACGGTGTCGCGCCTGATTCGTACGCGTTACGGTGCCTTGACCTTGCCGCGTGGCCTCAAGCGTGGTCGCTGGGAAGAAATGGACGAGCATGCCGTGCGGGACTTGCTGAGCATGAACGGTCTGGACAAACCGGAGCCGCGTGAAGGTGGCAAAGGCCGTGGCGATCGCCAAGGCGGTCCGGAGCGTGGCAATAGTATTTATGACAAGCCTCCACGTAGCGGTCCGGTTCGCGGCAATGGCCAAGGACAAGAGCAGGGGCGTGGTCAGCCGCGGGGTAATTCGCAGGGCCAAGCTCAGGGCCAGGGCCAGTCGCGCAGTCGCCAGCCAGATCCGATGCAAACCGCGCTCGGCTATCCGGGCATGGGGCAGCCACGCCGTAATCCGGGTGCGGGTCGCGGTGGTCCTGGCGGGACTGGACGTAGCGGTCAGGGCGGTCAGGGTGGTTATGGCGGCGGTCAAGGCGGCAATGGAAACGGCAATGGCAATGGCGGCGGTGGCCAGGGAATGCCAAGGCGACGTCCGCGTTAAGCCAGTATCACTATTGTTGGCAAAGTTATCAAACGCCGGTCGCTGATCCGGCGTCGAAACTGCGTGATTGCGGCGCTTGAGGTAATCGTTTATACTTTCGCAGTTAACGAATAATGCAGCTAGCAGAATTTCCACAAGAAATCAGCAGCTTGCGTGAATAATAAGAAGATGGGCAGATGCCCATTTTTTTTTTGTTAAACAGTTTGCTGCATTGCTTTTGGGCTTTGCAGGCGGGTTGAATTTCGGAGAGATGCGTGCGTTTGCTTGAATTGATAGAAAAAACAGTAGTCGGGCTCGGTTTCGATCTCGTTGATTTCGAAATGGCGGGGCGCGGATTGCTGCGTGTGTATATCGATTTTTTGCCGCATGAAGTCGCCGAAAAAGGTTACATCACGGTCGAAGATTGTGGCACGGTTAGCCATCAACTGTCGCACGTGCTGACGGTTGAAAACGTCAATTACGAACGGCTGGAAGTCTCTTCGCCGGGTCTGGATCGACCACTCAAGAAAATGAGCGATTTCGAGCGTTTCGCCGGCCAGGAAGTTATCGTGAAATTACGCATGCCGATGCCGGGCGCAGCAAACCGCAAATCGTTTCAAGGCATTTTACAAGTACCTGAAGGCGAGAGCCTCAAGCTCGAGTTTGAAGGGAAAGATGGTCCGGCAATGCTTGAATTTACGCTTGCCGATGTGGATAAGGCACAACTGGTGCCGAAAGTGGATTTTAGGAGTCGCAAAGCATGAGTCGCGAAGTTTTATTGTTGGTCGATGCCCTGGCACGTGAAAAAAATGTCGATAAAGATGTGGTCTTCGGAGCGCTTGAGCATGCGCTCGCGCAAGCCACTAAAAAGCGCTATGAAGGCGATGTCGACATCCGCGTTTCGATTGACCGGGAATCCGGTGTATTTGAGTCGTTCCGCCGCTGGCATGTCGTTCCCGATGAAGCTGGCCTGCAATTGCCCGACCAGGAAGTCCTCCACTTTGAAGCACTCGAACAAATTGCCGATATCGAAGTCGACGATTACATCGAAGAGCCTATCGAATCCGTTGATTTCGGCCGCCGTTTTGCGCAAGACACCAAACAAGTTGTCTTGCAGCGTATCCGCGATGCCGAGCGCGAGCAAATCCTTATCGACTTCCTCGAGCGTGGCGACTCACTGGTAACCGGCACGATCAAGCGCATGGAGCGCGGCGACGCCATCGTCGAGTCCGGCAAAATCGAAGCCCGCCTGCCTCGCGACCAGATGATCCCGAAAGAAAACCTGCGTATCGGTGATCGCGTCCGTGCCTACATTCTGCGCATCGATCGCAATGCACGCGGACCACAGGTGATCTTGTCGCGCACCGCCCCTGAATTCATCATGAAGCTGTTCGAGATGGAAGTGCCTGAAATCGAACAAGGCATGCTGGAAATTAAATCAGCTGCCCGCGATGCTGGTGTACGCGCCAAGATTGCCGTGTTCACTGCCGACAAGCGCATCGACCCTATTGGTACCTGTGTCGGCATGCGCGGCTCGCGCGTCCAGGCCGTGACCGGTGAGCTCGGTGGCGAGCGCGTCGACATCGTCTTATGGTCGGAAGATCCGGCGCAATTCGTCATCGGTGCACTGGCGCCGGCGAATGTGTCGTCGATCATGGTCGATGAAGAAAAGCATGCGATGGACGTCGTCGTCGACGAAGAAAACCTGGCCATCGCGATTGGTCGCGGCGGTCAGAACGTGCGTCTGGCAGCAGAGTTGACGAACTGGCAGATCAACATCATGACGGCTGCGGAGTCGGCCGATAAGTCGGCTGTCGAAACAGCAGCGATTCGCGCCTTGTTCATGGAAAAGCTCGACGTTGACCAGGAAGTCGCTGACATCCTTGCCGATGAGGGTTTTGCCAGCCTCGAAGAAATCGCGTACGTGCCGATCAGTGAAATGCTGGAAATCGAATCCTTCGACGAAGACACCGTCAATGAATTGCGTAATCGTGCACGCGATGCGCTGGTGACGGAAGCGATCGCGTCCGAAGAAGGCCTCGAAGGCATGGACGATGCACTGGCGAACCTGGATGGCATTGACCGCCTGACAGCGGGCAAACTGGGACTGGCCGGTATCAAGACGCTCGAAGCGTTTTGCGGACTGGCCTATGACGAGTTTGGTGCGATCCTGGCATTGCCAGCAGACCGCGCGCGCCAATTGATTAAAGATGAATTTGCAGATGTGACCGATGATGAAATGAAGCTCATCGACGCTAAATACGACGATCGTGCCAAGGCCCTGAAGGCCAAGGCATGGAGTCTGGCGGAAGTGAAATAAATGTCGTGAAGCAGACGCTTCATGATCATCGTGCCACATAGAAAAGAGGACTGAATGGCGAGTAACAACGTAGCCCAATTTGCTACCGAACTGAAGATGCCAGCCGATTTGCTGCTGCAGCAACTGAGCGCTGCCGGCGTTGTCAAGGGTTCGTCGGAAGACGTGCTGTCGAAGGAAGACAAGGACAAGCTCCTTGAGCATCTGCGCCGTTCGCACGGCACCGTGCCGGACAGCGAAAAGAAGAAAATTACGCTGACGCGCAAGGAAACGACTGAGATCAAGCAAGCCGACGCCAGTGGCAAGTCGCGCACGATTCAGGTCGAAGTGCGCAAGAAGCGCACCTTTGTCAAGCGCGATGAACCGGTCGCTGAAGTCGTCGCCGAACCTGTCGTCGTCGCGGCTCCCGTGATTGATGAAGCCGAAGTTGAGCGCCGTGCCGAAGAAGCACGTCGCCAGGCTGAACTGATTGCGCGTCAGGAGGCAGACTTGCGCGCCAAGCAAGAGCATCTGGCACAGCTGGAAGCGGAAAAGGAAGCGCAAGCCAAAGCCATGCTGAAAGCTGAAAACGACGCCAAGAAAGCGGCTGCGGTCGTCGCCCCCGTAGAGGTCAAGAAAGAAGCCCCTGCACCAGACGATGAGCCCAAGCGTCTCGCAGCGGAAGAAGCCAAGAAAAAAGCAGCGGACGCCGCCAAGGAAGTCGCCAGAGAAGCGGTCGAAAAAGCCGCTGCGACAGAGCGCGCCCGTAAAGTCGTCGCTGACGAAGTCGCGCAGATCAAGGCGATGATGAATGCGCCGCGCAAGGTCATCAAGGCGCCAGAGCCTGCGCCAGTGGTGGCCAAGCCCGCTGAAGGTACGCTGCACAAGCCGGCCGATAAAAAGTCAGGTGAGAAAAAAGACGACAAGAAGCCGGCCGTCGTGGTCGACAAGAAATCGATCAAGTCTGCCAATGTCTCCTCGACATGGCAGGATGACGCGAAAAAACGTGGTGCCGGCATCAAGACGCGCGGACCATCGGGTCCTGCGGGACGTGATGGCTGGCGTGGTGGTCCGAAGGGCCGCCGCAATGCGCATGGCGATGACCGTGAAACGAATTTCCAGGCGCCGACTGAAGCCGTCGTCAAAGACGTGCACGTGCCGGAAACGATTACCGTCGCCGAATTGGCACACAAGATGTCTGTCAAGGCATCAGAAGTCATCAAGCATTTGATGAAGCTCGGCCAGATGGTCACCATTAACCAGGTACTGGATCAGGAAACAGCCATGATCCTGGTCGAGGAAATGGGCCACACCGCGCATGCGGCCAAGCTCGATGATCCGGAAGCCTTGCTTGAAGACGGCGCCGATCATGCTGACGTCGAATCCGTGCACCGTGCGCCTGTGGTCACTGTCATGGGTCACGTTGATCATGGTAAGACTTCGCTGCTCGATTACATCCGCCGTGCCAAAGTCGCCTCCGGTGAAGCCGGTGGCATTACCCAGCACATTGGTGCTTACCACGTGCAAACGCCACGTGGCATCGTCACTTTCCTTGATACGCCAGGTCACGAAGCGTTTACCGCGATGCGTGCCCGTGGCGCCAAGGCGACCGATATCGTTATTCTGGTCGTTGCAGCTGACGACGGCGTGATGCCGCAAACGCGTGAGGCGATCGCCCATGCGAAAGCAGCTGGCGTGCCGCTCGTAGTCGCTATTAACAAAATTGACAAACCAGGAGCCAATCTGGATCGCGTCAAGCAAGAACTCGTCGCTGAACAAGTTCTGCCTGAAGAGTATGGTGGCGAATCGCCATTCGTGTCGGTGTCAGCCAAGACCGGCCAAGGCATTGATGATCTGCTCGAGCAAGTTTTGCTGCAAGCCGAAGTATTGGAACTGAAAGCACCGGTCGACACGCCAGCGCGTGGTCTGGTGATTGAAGCGCGTCTCGATAAAGGTCGCGGTCCGGTCGCAACGATCCTGGTGCAAACCGGTACGCTGAAGCGCGGTGACGTCGTCCTGGCAGGTTCATCGTATGGTCGCGTTCGTGCGATGCTCGATGAGAATGGCAAATCGATTACCGAAGCGGGTCCATCGATTCCTGTAGAAATTCAGGGTTTGACCGATGTGCCAGCGGCTGGTGAAGAAATGACCGTCATGACTGACGAGCGCAAGGCGCGTGAAATCGCCCTGTTCCGTCAAGGTAAATTCCGTGACGTGAAACTGGCCAAGCAACAAGCCGCGAAACTCGAGAACATGTTCGAGCAAATGGCCGAAGGCGAAGTGAAGAACCTGCCACTGATCGTCAAGACCGATGTCCAGGGTTCGCAAGAAGCCTTGGTTCAGTCACTGCAAAAACTGTCGACTTCCGAAGTGCGCGTGCAGATCGTGCATGCCGCCGTGGGTGGCATCAGCGAGTCCGACGTCAATCTGGCGCTGGCATCGAAAGCGGTCATCATCGGATTCAACACCCGTGCCGATGCAATGGCGCGCAAGCTGGCCGAAGGCAATGGCATCGATATTCGTTACTACAACATCATTTACGATGCGGTCGACGAAATCAAAGCCGCCTTGTCCGGCATGCTCTCGCCAGAGAAGCGCGAGCAGGCATTGGGTATGGTCGAAATCCGCCAGGTCATCACGGTCAGCAAAGTCGGCTCGATCGCCGGCTGTCTGGTGCTCGAGGGTCTGGTCAAGCGTGGCTCCTCTGTGCGTCTGCTGCGCGACAATGTCGTCGTGTGGACCGGCGAGCTGGAGTCGCTCAAACGCTTCAAGGATGACGTCAAGGAAGTCCGTGCCGGCTTCGAGTGCGGTCTGTCACTGAAGAATTTCAATGACATTCAGATCGGTGATCAGCTCGAGATTTTCGAAGTTCAGGAAGTCGCGCGGTCGCTGTAATAGAAAGCGGGATGGGGTACGGCGTATATGCGCCGGCCCCTAACGCTGTATTTTTAGTGTCCCGGGCTGCCGCTTTAATGCGCAGCCCCTCCTAGTTGCTCAAGTGATGTGCTTTTTGAGCCTCACTATCTTTGGTTCGCTTCTAGTCAGTTGGGGACAGAGTAGCTAGTCGCGCTGCGGCGCCTCACAAACTCAGTCCCTCAATAATAGAAATTGAATCATGGCCAAACACAGTAAATCCATCCCCGGACGCGGTCTTCGCGTCGCTGACCAGATCCAGCGCGATCTGTCTGAAATCATCGCCTTCGAGTTGAAAGACCCGCGCGTAGGCATGGTCACGATTACCGAAGTGCAGATCACGGCGGACTACGCGCATGCGAAAGTCTTCTTCACTCTGCTGAGCGACAAAAAGGACGTGATTGAAAATACGATCAATGGCTTGAACGCGGCCTCCGGTTACCTGCGTGGCCAGCTCGGCCGGCGCCTGACGATCCATGCAACGCCCATGCTGCATTTCGTGCACGATACGTCGACTGCGCGCGGCATCAATATGTCGCGCCTGATTGATGAGGCCAATGCCAGCCGCGCCAAGGATGCGGAAGACTGAGTCTTCGACTTTATGGCGACCCATTTCCCCAAACGCGTACGCGTGCCCGTCAATGGCGTGCTGCTGCTTGATAAAGCGGCCGGCCATTCCAGTAATGATGTGCTGATCAAGGCCAAACGTCTGCTGAACGCGATGAAGGCGGGCCATACCGGCACGCTCGATCCGTTTGCCACTGGCCTCTTGCCACTGTGTTTTGGTGAAGCGACGAAGTTCGCACAAGACTTGCTCGAAGCCGACAAGACCTACGAGACCGTCGTGCATCTCGGTCAAGTCACTACCACTGGTGACACCGAAGGCGAGATCACCGCGACAGCGGGAGTGAGCGTCACGCGCGAACAGGTCGAAGCCGTCCTCGCGCAATTTCGCGGACCTATCCTGCAGGTGCCACCGATGTATTCGGCGCTCAAACGCGATGGCAAACCCTTGTACGAATATGCGCGCGCCGGTGTTACGCTGGAGCGTGAAGCCCGCGCGGTGACGATACATACCTTGGAATTGCTCGAGCTCACGTCACCGTTGTTGACCCTGCGCGTGAAGTGCAGCAAAGGGACTTACATCCGCGTGCTCGGTGAAGAAATCGGCGCAGCCCTCGGCTGTGGCGGACATTTACAAGCCTTGCGGCGCACGGTAGTCGGCAGTCTTACGCTCGATGGCGCAGTCACGCTTGAAGGTCTCGCTGAAGTCGAAGAGTCACAGCGCGCGGCTACCCTGGCGCCGGTCGATGCACTGCTGTCTACCTTTCCCGAGCTGCGTTTGAACGATGACTTCGCACAGCGTTTTCTGCACGGCCAACGTCTGGCGCTGGCCAAGGAAATGCCGGTCTTGCCGCAGGCTGGACGTGTACGGGTCTATCGCGATACCGACAATGTCTTGCTCGGCACGGCGCAGCTGGCCGAGTACGGCGTGCTGGCGCCGGAGCGACTCGTATCCACCAGTATTTGAGTGCCTGTGGCGCAAACCACGCAGCGCCTCTCACCCATAGGTGCAACTCTTTGAAATTCAAGCATTTTTAAGCGAATTCGTGCGTCGCAACATGCTATAATTCGCCCCTTTCTGAAATCCCACTGAAGTCCATCATGTCAAATACAAAACGCGCTATTCGCAACATTGCCATCATCGCTCACGTTGACCACGGCAAAACTACCCTCGTCGACAAATTGCTGCGCCAGTCCGGCACATTCCGTGAGAACCAGCAAGTTGAAGCCCGCGTGATGGATTCCAACGATCTTGAAAAAGAGCGCGGCATCACGATTCTGTCGAAAAACTGCGCAGTCGAATACCAGGGCACGCATATCAACATCGTTGATACGCCGGGCCATGCCGACTTCGGCGGTGAAGTTGAGCGCGTCCTGTCGATGGTCGACAGTGTCTTGCTGCTCGTCGACGCACAGGAAGGTCCGATGCCACAAACGCGTTTTGTTACGCGCAAGGCATTGGCGCTGGGCTTGAAGCCTATCGTCGTCATTAACAAGATTGACCGTCCGGGCGCACGTCCAGACTGGGCGATCAACGCCACATTTGAATTGTTCGACAAGCTCGGCGCCACTGAAGAGCAGCTCGACTTCCCGGTCGTATTCGCATCGGCCCTGAACGGTTATGCCAGCCTCGACCCGACAGTACGCGAAGGCGACATGACACCGCTGTTCGAAGCGATCCTGGCACACGTTCCAGCTCGTGACGACGACCAGGATGGCCCACTGCAATTCCAGATTACTTCGCTTGATTATTCTTCGTATGTCGGCAAGATCGGCATTGGCCGCATTACCCGCGGTCGTATCCGCGCGCTGCAAGACGTCATCATCATGGACGGTCCTGAAGGCACGCCGATCAAGGCACGTATCAATCAGGTATTGAACTTCAAAGGTCTCGACCGCGTTCTCGTCGATGAAGCTGTCGCCGGTGACATCGTACTGATCAACGGTATCGAAGAGATCGGTATCGGCACCACCATCTGTGCACCAGAAAAGCCAGATGCATTGCCTATGCTGACAGTCGATGAGCCAACTCTGACCATGAACTTCATGGTGAACAATTCGCCATTGGCTGGCCGTGAAGGCAAGTTCGTCACGAGCCGTCAATTGCGCGAGCGTCTTGACCGTGAATTGAAAGCCAACGTCGCCTTGCGCGTTGCACCGACTGACGACGACACAATTTTCGAAGTATCGGGCCGTGGTGAATTGCACCTCACGATCCTGATCGAAAACATGCGTCGCGAAGGTTTCGAATTGGCCGTATCGCGTCCGCGCGTCGTGTTCAAGATGGTCGATGGCGTGCGTCATGAGCCGTTTGAATTGTTGTCTGTGGACGTGGAAGAAGCGAACCAGGGCGGCGTCATGGAAGAACTCGGTCGTCGTCGCGGTGATCTGCAAAACATGGAGTCGGACGGCAAAGGACGGGTGCGTCTCGAGTACCGTATTCCTGCACGTGGTCTGATCGGCTTCCAGGGCGAATTCATGACCCTGACACGCGGCACTGGCTTGATGAGCCACATTTTTGATGCCTACGCACCAGTCGACAATAGCAAGGGCGAAATGGCCAGCCGTCGTAACGGCGTACTGATTTCGCAGGATGACGGCGCTGCCGTTGCTTACGCGATCTGGAAACTGCAAGACCGCGGCCGCATGTTCGTCGTGCATAACGACCCAGTCTACGAAGGCATGATCATTGGTATTCACTCACGTGACAATGACCTCGTCGTGAATCCGATCAAGGGCAAGCAATTGACCAACGTGCGTTCGTCGGGTACCGATGAAGCGGTGCGTCTGGTGCCGCCGATCCAGATGTCGCTCGAGTACGCTGTAGAATTCATTGACGACGACGAACTCGTTGAAATCACGCCGAAAAGCATTCGTCTGCGCAAGCGCTTCCTGAAAGAGCACGAGCGCAAGAAGGCCGGCCGCGACGCTGCGTAATTTCGCAGGGTTCGCCCAATAAAAAACCCGCCTCGGCGGGTTTTTTATTGGCTGGTCACTGTATAAAACTGACAGGCTTATGCGATGGCCGCTTCCGGCACCAATTTCTGTTCCTTCAGGATATCGCCGATCGCACCGAACAGTTGATCAATCTGCGCCTTGTCGATGATCAGCGGTGGCGATAGCGCGATGATGTCGCCGGTCGTACGCAGCAGCACACCCTTATCCCAGAAGGCCTTGAGGAAAACATCAAACGCGCGCGCTGTCGGCTTGCCCGGCACGCCTTCGAGTTCAATACCGCACACCAGTCCGAGGTTTCGCACATCCGTCACGTAGGGCAGACCCTGCAGGCTATGCGCCGCATCTTCAAAGTAGGATGACATGCTGGCCGCGCGATCGAATAGCTGCTCTTCCTTGTACACGTCCATCGTCGCCAGCATCGCCGCTGCCGCGAGCGGATGGCCGGTGTAGGTATAACCGTGGAAAAATTCAATCGTATTCTCGGGCGCCGTATTCATGAAGGTGTCATGGATATCCTGGCGCACGATCACAGCGCCCATCGGCACGGCGGCGTTCGTGAGGCCCTTGGCGCAGACGATCATGTCCGGCACGACGCCAAAATAGTCGGCCGCGAAGGCGGTGCCGAGACGGCCGAAGCCGGTGATGACTTCATCGAAAATGAGCAGAATGCCGTACTTATCGCAGATGTTGCGAATCTTTTGCAGATAGCCTTTGGGCGGCAGGATCACGCCGGTTGAGCCTTGCAAGGGTTCGATGATGACCGCGGCGATGGTGGCCGGATCATGCAGCGCAAGGATGCGTTGCTCGAGTTCGTCGGCCATCTCTACGCCATGTTCCGGCAAGCCGCGCGAGAATGCATTTTTGGCGATGTTCAGTGGATGACGCAGGTGGTCCACGCCCGCCAAGGCTGTACCGAAATGTTTGCGGTTACCGGCAATGCCGCCCACCGAGATGCCGCCAAAGCCGACACCGTGATAGCCGCGTTCGCGACCGATCAGTTTCGTGCGCAAGCCGTCACCGCGCATGCGGTGATAGGCCAGTGCAATCTTCAGTGCCGAGTCCACGCCTTCCGAGCCGTCATTGCAAAAGAAGACGCGGTTCAAGCCTTCCGGCGCGATCGCTACCAGCGCGCTGGCAGCTTCGAAGGCCTTCGGATGGCCCATCTGGAACACCGGCGCAAAATCCATGCTGCCCGCTTGCTGCTGGATTGCTTCGACGATCTTCGGATGGCAATGACCGGCGTTTGAACACCACAGGCCGGCGGTACCGTCGAGGATCTGACGACCGTCATCGGTCGTGTAATACATGCCTTTCGCTGCCACCATCATGCGCGGCTTGGCCTTGAATTGGCGATTCGCCGAAAACGGCATCCAGAAATGTTCGGTATTGATATT